>NZ_RAXV01000099.1 GCF_003611465.1 Acinetobacter tianfuensis | reverse complement strand
CTTAGATTCTCAAATGAAGTGCAACAGAGATTAACGTATTGGAAGAAAGCAAGATGAGCTAGCATTTTGCTTCCGACCGACCAAAGTCAAAGTTGCATCATGAACTATACTCATCTTACCCAAGAAGAACGATATCAGATTTATACATTGTTACGTGAGGGTTTTTCTAAGCGTTATATCGCTTGGAGATTGAATCGTTCACCTTCAACCATTTCTAGAGAAATCAAACGCAATCGGGCGAGAAACGGCTATTTTGCTAAACATGCTAATAAAGTCGCTCGACGGCGGCATTGTTCAAACCCCAGAACCATTCCTAATGAGCTTTGGATGCGTGTCATCTCTTATCTTGATATTCAATGGAGTCCCGAGCAAATCGCTTCTCATGTTTCAGTTAGTCTGCATTCAATCTACCGCTTCATACAACAGGATAAAAGCAAGGGTGGGACACTCTTTCACAACCTGCGTTTCAGAAATCAAAGAAAGAGAAAATACGGCTCTCCTGAAACCCGTGGTCAGCTGAGTAATCGTAAAAGCATTCATGACAGACCTGTTGAGATTGAGCATCGGAGTCGTTTTGGTGATTTGGAAATAGATACGATTGTTGGTAAGAAGCATCAGCAATCATTGGTCTCGATTGTAGACCGGAAGACGGGTTATTTATGGCTGAAAAAGTGTAGCTCACGCAAGGCAGAGGAAATTTGCCAAACAACCATCAGCCTTCTTGAGCCGATCAAAGATCAGCTCAAGACGATTACCGCAGATAATGGTAAAGAGTTCAGCCTGCATGAGTATGT
>NZ_RAXV01000098.1 GCF_003611465.1 Acinetobacter tianfuensis | reverse complement strand
ACTAGGGTATCGTTACCTTTTCCACCTAATAATGTTTCAGATTTTGAAGCCCCATGAAGGATATCAATATCGTTAGTCCCAACTATATATTTGGTTGCTGTTGGATATTTGCTCAGAAAATCATTGATTTCAATTAATGTACTTTCATCAAACTTTTCATAATTCTCAAAAATAAGTGATTGAAGGCCATCGAATCCTTTCTTAGGAACATCCTGATAAACATTAGTAATATGATCAGTAAACGCTATCAACTCAATGAAAGTATTCTTAATATCAGATGAAAATTTTGTCTCAAACAATTGCTCTACATTTTTAAAATTCTGAATATATCCAATATCACCGTTATCTTTTAATATCCATTCTTTCTCAATTGCATTCTCATATTGCTTATAAATTGCAGTTTGCCCATATAAGCCTTTGTAGATGGAAAAAGTAATATCATCATAAATATTATTAATTGCTTGTGTTGTTTTGATAATATCATCTTCGCGAATATAAAAGAGCTTTTCAGTCTTCGTTCCCATGAAAGAATCAATAACACCGATTTTAGATTTAGCACCATTAAAAGCGGATTGAATTGCTGGATCAATTTGATCAAAACTAATCGTTGGACCACTATTTCCACTGGCAATACCAACACCTTGCCCATTCGAGCTCACCATTGACTCCCATAATCCCTCCGTATACTCATAATATGAAGGATCAGTTTTAGCCCAGGCTTTTAATAATGCAGGTAGAAGTTCTTGTTGTGCTTCAGTTGTCTGAGCAGTCTCATATTGCCTTACTAATTGTTCTAAATTAGATGATTGGACTGCCACCACTCTTCTAGACAAATATCGTCTATTCT
>NZ_RAXV01000097.1 GCF_003611465.1 Acinetobacter tianfuensis | reverse complement strand
AGCGCATCAAACTATTGGCCTGAATTAGTTTTAAACTGGCTTCAAAAAAAGCCAGAGCATATTGATAGTGATGTTTTATATTGGATTGAGAATCTAATTAAGGATAAAAATAAGTATTCTCAGAAGGTCAGACATCTGGCTATAAAGATGCGTAAGGATTTTTTGGAAAGATTTAGTACATGATTATTAGTGATTGTATAATTTAATTAAATATTAGATGGATCTTTTAAATTTCGTATAACGTGCATCATGCCGATTTTAGAAATTTTAGCTTTTTAGTGGGAATGAATAGTCTTTTCTCCATACTCAGTTTCTCTAGAGCTACCAAAGTAACGAAAAACAATATTTTTTCGATTCAATGAATTTAGAATGAAATTTGAGAGTTTACGATTACTCAAAGCAATATTAAGACTATTAAAAACTTCTGTAGAATTTTGGATATGCCATTCTTCAAATTCACTATCTGAGAACTTACCATAATCATGATCTATAAAGGCATCATATTTTTTCAAATATGATGTAAGACTTAAAACAAGATAAGGGTCTAACCTCTCAGCGGGATAAGGATCATATTCCGTCGGCATTTCATCAAGTTTTTTTTCTGGAAATAAATATATTTGCCCGCAGTCAAACCAAAACTCTACCGCTATATGATCCCAGTCAAACCGTGTGATTATGTGCGAGAGTTCTTCAAAAAACATATAAAATGCTTTTATATAGTCAAGAGATAACTCAGTAACATTTGGGTTTATGTCTCCTGCTTGATCACTACTAATTTTCAGAAAATCATTATTTTTTTCAATACAAAATATTGTCATTATATTATCCTAATATTAGTGTTTTTCAGAATCACTTTTATTTAACAGTTAAAACTAATATTATCTAAAGTTATATCCAAGATTCAGGCTAGAAGCCTTCATTATCTATTTAACATAAATATCTTATACGAAATAAAC
>NZ_RAXV01000096.1 GCF_003611465.1 Acinetobacter tianfuensis | reverse complement strand
TGTCGCAATTGTCGAAAAGAATGCACAAAAAGACGGAAACCTTAACCTCGCCAAAGCATATTTGAACTATTTATATTCTCCTGCAGGACAAACGATTGCAGCCAAAAACTACTATCGTCCCAGAAATGCAGCAATTGCAGCCAAATACACATCTGTATTTAAGCCGCTAAAACTGGTCACGATTGATAAAGAATTTGGCGGCTGGTCAAAAGTACAGAAAAAACATTTTGATAATGGCGGCGTGTTCGACCAGATCGTAAAAACAAATACCGTAAACTAATAGCCAAGTGGATTATCATGCTCAAAAAGGCTGGGAAAACCAGCCTTTTTTTACGTTTACTGCTTTAGAAATAATGAATCGCTCCTATATCTTTTTTATTCATATAAAATTCATTTTTTATTATTTTTTATGCATAAAGAATGGCGTTATTCTGCATCCAATTTAAAACCATTTAGAAATTGAGGTTGTTATGCAGTTTTCAGCAAAGTTGAAACTCGGGCTATTGGCCAGCGTAATTTCTGCTGTTTCATTCGGCGCTGCAGCCAAAGATTTCTTAAATGTCTCTTACGATCCTACACGCGAATTCTATGAAGATGTCAATAAAGACTTTGGCAAATACTGGGAAGCACGTACAGGACAAAAAATTAATTTTAAACAGTCTCATGGCGGCTCTGGCAAACAAGCCCGCTCTGTCATTGATGGCTTAGATGCCGATGTCGTGACTTTAGCACTGGCTGCAGACATTGATGCCATTGCAGAAAACTCAAATCTGATTCCTAAAGACTGGCAGAAAAAATTTCCCAACAACTCTACACCATATACATCCACCATCGTATTTCTGGTACGTAAAGGAAACCCCAAAGGCATTAAAGACTGGGGCGACTTAGTCAAAAATAATGTCGGCATTATTACCCCAAATCCAAAAACTTCTGGCGGCGCGCGATGGAACTACTTAGCCGCTTGGGCTTGGGCAAAACACCAAGCGGGCGGCAATG
>NZ_RAXV01000095.1 GCF_003611465.1 Acinetobacter tianfuensis | reverse complement strand
GGGGATTCCTACTTCTAGACGCTTAAGCCCAAGCGCAAGAATGTTTTTAGCGGCATTTACATCCCGAAGGTTGTAACTGCCACATTCACATATCCATTCTCTTATTCGCAAATCTATCCTACCTTTCGGACTGCTTGTGGTGATTTCACCACAGCACGAACAGATTTGGGTTGTGAATTTTTCACTGACTTCTTCAAACAATACTTTTGCGTTCTCGCATTTATATCGAAGCATTGTTGTGAATGCTGAAAACCCTGTATCCAAAACAGATTTCGCCATTTTACTTTTTACAAGCTTTTTAGCACTGAGATCACCAACGATAATGAGTGCATTTCCCTTAACAAGCATGGTGCTTGCCTTATGCAAATGGTCTTTACGGCAATTTGCAATCTTGGCGTGTAATGCACGGACACGTTTCTTATTTCTTGCTCGTTGAGCAATACCTAGTTTCTTTTCATATTTACAATAGAATTTAGGGTTTGAAATCACTGTACCATCTGAACAGGTTGCAACGTCTTTCAAACCTAGATCAATACCTATAGCTTTAGTTGCTGTTGGTTTTTCTTGTTTCAGTGAATCAACAACAAGGCACACATACCAACGCCCACGACTATCCTCAACGAATGAGCCTGTCTTAACGGCATATTTGCTTAGACCATAGCTGTCCCAAAGCTTAAATTGGTGCTTGCCATATTGAACATATCCATCAGCATACTTAATTGCTACTTTCTTAAAGGGTATCCACCCAAGCGATTTTCTTGCTGATTTCTTGTTGCTTACACGCCATTTGAGCTTTGCTTTCTTGAACTGCTTTCTACGTGTGACTAATTCTTCGGTGACAGCCTGAATAGTTTGGCTGTGCAAACCACACTCTTTAGATGTGCCTTTGGTGTATTGAGCAATATCAAATGCAGATAGAAATTCACCTTTTCTTTTTAGGTGTTTAAAGCTTAAATCATTCACATAATTCCAAACAAAATTCACCTCAGATGCTAATTGAATCAGCACCTTTGCGT
>NZ_RAXV01000094.1 GCF_003611465.1 Acinetobacter tianfuensis | reverse complement strand
ATTATGCAGTTACTTTAGCAACTACACCAGCACCAACTGTACGGCCGCCTTCACGGATCGCAAAACGTAGACCTGGGTCCATTGCGATTGGGTGAATTAGCTCTACTGACATTTCTACGTTGTCACCAGGCATAACCATTTCAACGCCTTCTTTCAATTGAATAGCGCCAGTTACGTCAGTTGTACGGAAGTAGAACTGTGGACGGTAACCGTTAAGGAATGGAGTGTGACGACCGCCTTCTTCTTTAGAAAGTACGTATACTTCTGCATCGAATTTAGTGTGCGGCTTGATCGCGCCTGGCTTAGCCAATACTTGACCACGTTGAACATCTTCACGTTTAGTACCGCGCAGAAGAACACCACAGTTCTCGCCAGCACGGCCTTCGTCAAGAAGTTTACGGAACATTTCAACGCCAGTTACAGTTGTTTTAACTGTATCTTTGATACCAACGATTTCAACTTCTTCGCCTACTTTAACGATACCAGTCTCAACACGGCCAGTTACTACTGTACCGCGGCCTGAGATAGAGAATACGTCTTCAATCGGCATAAGGAATGGAAGATCGATAGCACGTTCTGGCTCTGGAATGTAAGAGTCAAGCGCATCAACAAGAGCAACAACAGCATCTTCGCCATATTGGCCAGCTTCACCGTTAAGTGCAGAAAGAGCTGAACCGCGGATCACTGGAGTGTCATCGCCAGGGAAGTCATAAGTAGAAAGAAGTTCACGAACTTCCATTTCAACTAGCTCAAGAAGCTCTTCGTCGTCTACAAGGTCGCATTTGTTCAAGAATACAACGATGTATGGAACACCTACTTGGCGAGAAAGAAGGATGTGTTCACGAGTTTGCGGCATTGGGCCGTCAGTCGCAGCACATACAAGGATCGCGCCGTCCATTTGAGCAGCACCAGTGATCATGTTTTTAACATAATCGGCGTGGCCCGGGCAGTCTACGTGAGCGTAGTGACGAGTTGGAGAATCGTATTCTACGTGTGAAGTATTAATTGTAATACCGCGTGCTTTTTCTTCAGGTGCAGAGTCGATCGCTGCATA
>NZ_RAXV01000093.1 GCF_003611465.1 Acinetobacter tianfuensis | reverse complement strand
TGCAATAAAATAAAAACATTATTCAGCTCAAACTTCCTTATTGCTTTATTGCTGATGAAGTTGTGTATATCACGCAGTTAGATGCTTTTGGGCATTATCGTAAACATCCATTACCAGGGACAATTTTTGGTGGTCGTTTCCCTATTCATATTTGGCCCCGTCCGTTGATGTGGGCTTTTGAATGGCATGATACTTCTAAAGATTTAATTTTAAAGCGTGGTGAGCCTTTATTTTATTGTCAGTTTGATGGTTTTGATCCTTCACGTTCAGTGAAATTAGTTCAAGCCGAGAAAACACCTGAGCTTTTGCAGTATATGGAACAGATTTCAGGCGTAGTGAATTATGTGAATCAGACTTTTTCATTGTTTAGTGAAGTGAAAAAGGTCAGGCCAAAAAAACTGATGAGCAATAAATAATTTCAGCATAATATATTTATTTAAATAAACTGTAAAAATCAATTTATGATGAGTCAAATAACTCAATTTAAGAGGAAGTGAAAATGGGTTTTATTAATGAACGAATTAGTAAAGAGGATCGTATTGAATATGGTCTTGATGATATAGAAAATAGTGTTAATAAAGGAGTTTGGCACCCTAGTAGAGATTGGACTATAGATAAAGAACAAAAAATATATTTAAGACAAATGTGGCAAAGTAACTCGGGAGCAGATCCTGATAGAAATCCTAAATCGATTACTAGAGTATTTCATTTTTTTATAAATAATATAGTTTATAATGTAAGAATAAAAGAAGATTTGGAAAAAAAAATTAAAACAAGCGATGATTATATTAAGACTACTATAACAGTTTTGTTAGTTAAACCAGAAATAGTTGAAGAAGATGATTTAAGTGAATTCATAAAAATATTATATGAAGCTTTTTTGGATAGAAAAGGAAATGGTATCTATTCCAACTGGGTAAAAGAATATGATTTAACGTTAATCTATAATAATTTGGAGATAAAAAATGTATAATAACCCGAATCTCGGATAAGCAATTGACTTGAAAAAGAGAAGGACTAGAGTTATCAGTTGAGTTACCACACAAAACTCACAACTCTAGTCCTCATG
>NZ_RAXV01000092.1 GCF_003611465.1 Acinetobacter tianfuensis | reverse complement strand
TAAGTTGACAAAAATAACTAATCATGCGAAAAAGTTTTTTTAGTTAACAGATGTTCACACATGCCTCGAATTGTTTCTGTACCACTTAGTTTAGAACAGCGAGAACGACTCATTTTTCTGGCCAAGCATGCAAAACATTGGCGTGAAAGACAACGTGCCCAAACTATTCTCTGGCTTTCTGAAGGTAAAAGTGTTGCGGAAGTTGCCACTCTACAAGAACGTATCCCAGAAACCATAAGGCTACAACGCCGACGTTGGGAATTGTATGAGTTTGAATCGATTAAAGAAGGTCATCGCTCAGGTCGGCCCAATACATTGATCTCAGACTATCAGGCGAAAATCCTAGATTGGGTCAATACAAGTCCACTCAATGCAGAACAAATCCGAGTCAAACTACATGAAGAATACGAAGTGTCCGTGTCTGTTGAAACCATTCGTAAGTTTTTACGTGATTCAGGTATGGTCTTCAAGCGTACCCGTCATAGCTTGAAAAAAAAGAGATCCAATTGCATTTGAACAAGCAACACAGCAGATTGAAAAATTACGAGAGCAAGTGGCACGTGGTGAAATTATATTAGGTTATGTTGATGAAACAGGGTTTTCATCTACACCTGATAACCGCTATGCATGGACAAAGATAGGTGATGTTCATGCGGTTGATGCAATAAGATTAAAACGAGTTAATGTCATGGGGTGTTTGCTTTCAACGGGGAAACTGGTGACAAGTTGTTTACAAGAGTCAGTTACAAGCACTTGGTTTTATGCCTATTTAACTGGAATAGCTCAACAAGTAAAACAGACTTATAACCTTCCATTGGTTCTTATTGTTGATAATGCCTCGATTCATAGAAGTAAAAAGATGGCTGATTACAGAGAGCTACTTAAAAGTAACTTTTCGACGAATTTGTATTTTATTCCTGCTTATAGCCCTGAGTTAAATCGAATCGAGATGGTATGGAAGCAGATGAAATATTATTGGCGAGATTTTCAAGTCATGACAGCTGATAAAATAGAGCAATGGGTGGAGAGAGTATCAAACCAATTCGGAAAAGAATACATGTTTACTTTTTAATGACAGCTTA
>NZ_RAXV01000091.1 GCF_003611465.1 Acinetobacter tianfuensis | reverse complement strand
TGTAATGGTTTAATAAAGTTGGACACCAATTTAGGTGATAATGTATTCACCAAAGAGGTGTTCTATGAAACCGAGACGTACATTTACTCCAGAATTCAAACTCAAAGCAGCAAGCCTTGTACTTGACCAAGGTTATTCAATTTTGCAGGCCTGTCGTGCTTTAGATGTTGGACAGACAGCGCTGAGACGTTGGGTGGATCAACTTCAACTTGAACGAACAGGCCAAGCACCAACAACACCTGCTTTAACGGCTGAACAAAGGGAAATACAGAAACTTAAAGCCCGGATTCATGAACTCGAACAGGAGAAGATAATCCTAAAAAAGGCTACAGCTCTCTTAATGTCAGACGAATTCAAACATATACGTTGATTGATCAATTAAGAAAGCTCAGTCCTGTTAAATTACTTTGTCGTGCCTTTGGCGTACTTCGTTCAAGTTACTACCATTACCGATCAGCAAGCAAAATGGCGAATCCAGATCGCACCAAGCTTAAAGTGATGATTAAAAGTCTCTTTAAACAGAGTCGTTGTTCTCTTGGTAGTCGAGGAATTCGATCTATGTTGTTGAATCAAGGTATTCAGGTAGGGCGTTATTTGGTACGTAAGTTAATGCGCGAATCAGGTCTGGTTTCTAAACAGCGTAAGAAGCACAAGTATCAAAGCAATACGAGTGACATTATTCTTATCCCCAATACGTTAAATCGGCAATTTAAGCCTGTTCAGCCGAATAATGTTTGGAGCAGTGATATTACCTATATTTGGACGGGCAAAGCATGGGCTTACCTTGCAGTCGTTCTTGATTTATATGCACGTCGAGTGATTGGCTGGTCTATATCAGCACAAGCAGATCAACATTTAGTGATAAAAGCATTAGATGAGGCATGGTATCGCCGCGGAAAACCTACTGGAGTGATCTTCCACTCAGATCAAGGCAGCCAATATAAAAGCCATCTGATTCAACAGAGGTTGAAACATTATGATATGCAACAAAGTATGAGTCGCAAAGGGAACTGCTGGGATAACGCTCCAACAGAACGACTCTTTAGAAGTCTTAAGACTGAATGGATTCCTAAACTTGGATACCATTCAATTGAAGATGCAAAA
>NZ_RAXV01000090.1 GCF_003611465.1 Acinetobacter tianfuensis | reverse complement strand
TCTAGGGCGCAATCCCCGATATGCTATTTAACATAATAGTTACGTTATGCGACATTCGTTAGAGCAAAAGAGAAGGGAGCTAATTAGGCTCCCTTTTTTTATGTCACTAGTAATCAGGATCGACATAGATAATTAATCTTTTTTAAGTACTTCTTCTCTGTATTTCATTACATCAGACGTTTTTATATCCTTTAGATGTTTTCTTATAAGTGTATGAAGAACATCAGATTCTTTAATTCTCATTTTGGTTTCAATCATCATATTCAAAGTGATCTCTTGAAGCATTTCTTCCTCTTCATCTCTAAGTCTTACTGTAGTTGACATAATCGCGCTCTATGTGATTTGTAATTTATATCGTATTACATATTGTTTAGTAACATCTAACATGTTATTTTCTCGTTAAATGTAACTTGTGACAAATTACAAATATGAATAATCATAACTTCGATAGCCCTCAAGATTTCACCCAGTCAGCATTTAATCGTGTTGCAGAGCTGATTTCTCAACATGGCCAATGTGCATTAGAAAACTTTGTACCAGCTTTTTCGACAGAGCAGTGCTTAGAGCATTTGGCTTTGGTGGCTTCTGAAATGGCTTATGACTATTCGTACATAGATGCACATGCAGATATTTATAAAAAAGCAAATGCTGAATTAAAAGAAGAAATGGGGGATTGCTGAGATGGGTAAGGCTTCTAATTTTGATTTGGTTGTTGCATTGAATTTAAAAAAAACTCGCTGGTATAGATGTTCTGTTTGTGGTGATCAATTTACATCTAAGCGCCTTCTCGAATGTCACAAGAAAAGATGTGAGGTTTCTTCAAAATGATTAATTCAGTTCACCAGATCGACTTAGTTGAATGCCCACGCTGCTATTCAATCATGCATAAGAGCGTAATTTCATTTCATTTAACTCGTTGTTTGGGGTGAGTTATGTCTAAAGATATTCTTCAAGAATTTAATGATGCTATTGCTCAGTTAAAACAAAAAGCAGCCAAGAAGAATTTACCAAACGGTAAAACAAATACCCGTAAAAACACAGGAGAAAGCCCTAAATCAGCTCACTTCACCAGCCCTGAAGATGGTCTCCTGACTGATTTTTCTACCCCCATTTATAA
>NZ_RAXV01000009.1 GCF_003611465.1 Acinetobacter tianfuensis | reverse complement strand
TACCTTTTTTCAAATTATTTTTACGTATGTCGATTTTTTAAACACATTCGGTGTTTTATGTACTATTATTAGACATATTTCTCAGTTTTCTTGTTTTATATTAAAACAAACACCCTCTTGATTTGGTTATTTGTGAGCACATGCTTCATTTACACAGAAAACTTTTAATATGGATGTGTGCAGCGATTATTTCACCAACTATCTATGCTGCCCCTACATCTAATATTTACAGCACATCTTTTGCCATTTTAAGTTATGCAAAGTGGCCTAATCCCGTGCCTGAAATTTGTGTCGTGAACAATCCGAGCTTTGCTCAGCAGTTAACAAACCATTTACCAGCAAATGCTTCTTACAAAATCAGCAATATTCAAAGTCAGCAAATCAAGAACACGAATTGTACAGCTTTATTTTTCAGCACACTCTCTGATCAAGAAGAACAGCATCTGCTTAATACAGCTGTAACATTCCCAGCACTTTCTATTAGCACCAATAACAATAACTGCGAAATTGGCAGCGCCTTCTGTTTATATAAGAAAGGATCGAACTATGCCTTTAAAGTAAACATGGAGAGCTTAAGCCAATCCAAAATTCATATTGATCCGCGCGTATTACTGCTCGCAAAAACAGCGGAGTCCAATCAATGAAACAGCTCTACAACCCCATTACATTACATCAGCTCTTCACACGCTCCCAGCTGACCATATTTATTCTAACTTTTGGCATGTGTTCTGCTATTTTGCTTGCCATCTCTACTTACACCATGAATACCTATGCTAAAAGCAGTTTAAATATTTTATCTCAGGCCATTAATGAACGCCTGCAGCCCGCAGTCGTATTTAATGACCAAAACACCATGGGCAAAATTATTCAGGAATATAATCAGCAATACCCCATCCGCTCAATTGATATTTTTTCGCCGCAGCAAACTGTTATGGCGCATACGGAACAAGAACCTATTAGCAAATGGTCAAGCCAGTATCTGCTAGACTCTTTATTTTATAGGGAACCAATCACACTCCCGATCAAGCACGACAATATTATTTACGGACAGCTGGTTGTTTATGGCAACTCTTCAGATTTGGTCAGTTTTTTCCATAAAATTTTACTCGGTTTATTTATTGGATTTCTTATTTTACTTGCAACTGTGTTTTGGTCTGTCAGTTCGGTCTACCAATACCTCATGCAATCTATTCGCAATACCGTTGAATCAGCACAAACCATCAGCATGAAAAAAAATTACACCATGCGTGTAGCAAGTTCAGATATTCAAGAACTGCAAGCTTTAAGCACAGCCTTCAATGGCTTATTAAGCGAAATTGAGCAATCTAACAACAACTTAGTTTTTGAAAATAGTAAATTACAGCATCAATCCCGCCACGACCCAATGACACAGCTGCCAAACCGCAATTATTTCTATGAAACGTTATTTAAACTTTTTGAAGACAATTCCGTTAAAAACGCCGCTGTATTTTTTATTGATATTGATCAATTTAAAAATATTAATGATCAGTATGGCTATCTTGCTGGCGATGCTGTTCTTCGCGCTTCCGCCTACTGCGTTAAAAAGATTTTACCGGAAAATGCTTTTTTCTCCCGTTTAGGCGGTGATGAATTTGCAGTCATCGTGCCAGATATTATGGATATGCAAACCATAGAAGCACTCTGTCAGCAAATTCATAATTGTTATTCATTAACCTATATGTATGAGCAGAGGCACATTTACCTCAATGCCAGCATTGGCGTTGCGCTTTCTCAACTTGCAAAATCCCCTGAAGATTTAATTACTGACGCAGATCAAGCCATGCACGATGCCAAAAACCGTGCAGATAAATGGCATATCTCCTCTCAATCAAAACTATCTATAGGTTCATTATGCTAAGAAAAATCTATCTCTCTATTTTTATACTTTCTCTCACAGCAGTATTTAGCGGCTGTATGAACCTAGGAAATGTCAGCTACAAACAGGCCCGCATGCTTAAAAAAGAAGGTTTCGAGCTTCAGAATGAAGGATGGACTCTTGCATTGCCTGAACGTCTGCTTTTCAGCTTTGATGATTACCGCATCCAAAACCAGCAAACAGTCAAACTGACTAACCTCTCTAAACAATTAAAAAAATATGAGTTAGATAAACTGAAATTTACTGGACATAGCGATAATGTCGGCCAAGCCAGCTATAACTACCAGCTCTCTCAAAAACGCGCTCAAAGCGTTGCAAATATATTTTTAGCACAAGGTTTTCAGTCTAAGAATTTACAAATTTTAGGCCGCGGCTCAGATCAGCCCATTGCGAACAACGACACTGAGGAAGGCCGCGCCAAAAACCGCAGAGTAAATATTACAATCATCCCATAATCACTAAAATCATATAAACAAAAAAGCCTCTTTTTAAAGAGGCTTTTATTTACAGATGCCAAATTTCAGGCATAAAAAAACCGCTGAATGCGGCATCTTTATCTCGACCATCTTTAAGGAGATGGTCGGAGCAGTAGGATTCGAACCTACGACCCCCTGGTCCCAAACCAGGTGCACTACCAGGCTGTGCTATGCTCCGATTTCAACTGCTAAGAGTTGGGGTGAATGACGGGATTCGAACCCGCGACAACTGGAATCACAATCCAGGGCTCTACCAACTGAGCTACATCCACCATAACAGCATTTGATTCTTAATATCAAGCGACCTAAATGGCGCGCCTGACAGGATTCGAACCTGTGACCATCCGCTTAGAAGGCGGATGCTCTATCCAACTGAGCTACAAGCGCGTTACTTGATGAAATCATCATGTTGCCTTGAAGAATTGGTCGGAGCAGTAGGATTCGAACCTACGACCCCCTGGTCCCAAACCAGGTGCACTACCAGGCTGTGCTATGCTCCGCTTCATCTCAGCTTGCACCGTTCAACTTATCTTTCGATGTATCGTTCGGTACGGTGTGCATTCTAGGCGTGACGCTGGATAACGTCAACACCTATCTGCAAAAAAATCTAAAAAAACGCTTCAACCGCTTATTTATCAAGCATTATAGCTATTTTACAAGCAATTTTAACGTTTTAAGCTTGCGCTGAATTCAAGCATGCGGTCTAAAGGCAATTTAGCGCGCTCTGCCAAGGCAGGATCTACGAATATTTCTTGATCACCTTTTTGCAAAACCTCTAAAATTCCATCCAATTCATTCATTGCCATCCATGGGCAATGCGCGCAAGAACGGCAAGTTGCCCCTTCTCCAGCAGTTGGCGCTTCAACCAATATCTTATTGGGCACAGCTTGCTGCATTTTGTAGAAGATGCCGCGGTCTGTTGCTACGATTAAACGCTCATGAGGCAAAGTTTGCGCCGCTTTAATCAATTGTGAAGTACTGCCGACAGCATCTGCAATATCAACAACAGATTCAGGCGACTCTGGATGCACCAATACCGCGGCATCTGGATACAGCGCTTTCATATTAGCAATGCCGCGCGCGCGGAATTCTTCATGCACGATGCAGGCGCCATCCCAAAGCAGCATATCTGCGCCGGTTTTCTTTTGAATATAACGGCCCAAATGCTGATCTGGCGCCCAAATGATTTTTTCACCCAGACTGTCTAAGTGCTCCACAATTTCTACAGCGCAGCTTGAGGTCACGACCCAGTCTGCACGCGCTTTCACTGCTGCAGAAGTATTGGCATAGACCACAACGGTATGGTCAGGATGCGCATCACAAAACTGGGTAAATTCATCCACAGGACAGCCCAAATCCAGAGAACAGGTGGCCTCTAAGGTCGGCATCAGCACGGTTTTTTCCGGCGAAAGAATTTTTGAAGTTTCGCCCATAAATTTAACGCCGGCCACAACTAAGGTGGTTGCCTCATGATCACGCCCAAAACGCGCCATTTCTAAAGAATCAGAGACACAGCCCCCAGTCAGCTCAGCAAGCTCCTGCACTTCTGGGTCACAATAATAATGCGCAACCAGAACCGCATTGCGCTTTTTCAATTCAACGCGAATGAGCTCAAACTTTTCAAGCTTTGCTTCTTCCGTAAGCTGATGCTCTTTTAAATCACCCAAACGGTCTAAATGCGCCTGCACAATGGATTTAGCTTCATTGGCAATTAAATTATCCGCATTACTCATAACTAGGTCTTCTCTATCCTTTGTGCCCACTTTACAAAATGAGCATTACCCAAAACACTGGTCTAAAATGGCTTATCTTGACTTTTTAGACCAGTCAATAAAAAAATTGCAGCTGCAAAAAAGCCTCACAACGGAGGCTTTTCATCTAACAATCAATTACGAACGGTAATCAGCATTAATCTTGACATAATCATAAGATAAGTCACAGGTATATACTGTATCTTTTTCTGATCCGCGGCCTAAATCAACACGGATAGTGATCTCTGTTTTCTGCATTTCTGCTGCGCCAGCCGCTTCTGTATAGTCTGCTGCAGCACCGCCATCCTTACAAATTTGAACATCACCTAGCCAAACTTGAATATTTTCAACATCCAGCTCAGGCACACCTGCATAGCCAATTGCCGCCAAAATACGCCCCCAGTTCGGATCAGAAGCAAATAACGCCGTTTTTACCAGCGGTGAATGCGCAATGCTGTAAGCAACATCACAGCACTCTTGCGTATTTGCGCCGCCTTCGACTGCGACAGTAATAAATTTAGTCGCGCCTTCACCATCACGTACAATCAGCTGCGCTAAACGCTTCATCACGCGCGTGAATACTTCTGCCACGACTGCATAACGCTCATCATCTTTTGATGTAATTTCTGCACCGCCAGCCTGACCTGTAGCTGCAAAAATGCATGAGTCATTGGTCGAGGTATCACCATCGATCGTAATACGGTTAAATGATACATTTGCAGTCTCACTTAAAAGCTGCTGCACCAGTTCTTGGCTGATAGGCGCATCCGTCGCTACGTAGCCAAGCATCGTCGCCATATTCGGGCGGATCATGCCTGCACCCTTAGAAATACCTGTCATGCTGTAGGTAATGCCATCCAGCATAAACTGCTCAGATGCGCCTTTAGGCGTCGTATCTGTGGTCATAATGCCAGTTGCAGCATCAAGCCATGCATTTTCACTTAGAGAATCTAATGCAGGCTGCAAACCAGACAGCAGGCGTTTCATTGGAAGCTGCTCACCAATCACACCGGTTGAAAAAGGAAGAATTTCAGAAGGCTTCACCTGAGCCAGCTCTGCCAATTTAAAACAAGTTGCTTTGGCATTATCCATACCTAGCGTGCCTGTTCCAGCATTCGCATTACCAGTATTAATAATCAAATAACGTGGATTGCCCATTTCCAAATGCTTTTTGCAAACACGCACAGGTGCTGCGCAAAATGCATTTTGGGTAAATACGCCCGCAACATTAGTTCCTTCAGCAAATTCAAAAACAACTAGGTCACGTCGGTTCTGATAACGTACATATGCTTCTGCTGAACCAATTTTTACACCTTTCACCGCATGCATTTGCGGCATAGATACGTCACCAACTGCCATTTTTAAACGTCCAATTCGGATTTGAAGAAAAATACAGCTTAGAGTAAAAAACATAAAAAATCGAGTAGAAGCCGTGTATTAGCAAGACTTTTCTTCTATATCAAGGCATGAAGTTCAAATAACAAAAAACCAGCTCAGCGGCTGGTCTTAAGTGTTCTGAATAAAATCAGTTACGTGCAAGCTGAGCCGCTTCATTTAATAAAGCTTGCTTCGCTTTTTGCTGACTGGCTGTAGACAATGCTGGATTGTCTGCAACAATGCGGTCTGCATTTGCGCCATTTGCAGCTGCAATAGCCGCTGTTTGAATCACGATTGGCTTATTAGGATTCTCAAATGTATAACGTATGCCTGTGCGCGGACTGGTCACCGTTACTTTACCATCTGCGCCAATGACAGCATCTGCTGTTGTTGGGCCAAGCGCCTGCTTTACCTTTTCAGGTGTTGTTGTTTGAGCTGGATTGGCAAATGCAGCTGCTGGAATTGCCAACATAGCAATCATGAAAGGCTGTAATAATTTTTTCATTATCTTTTCCGCAAGATCAAAGGTTCTTTGCAATTAAATACCACCGAATACCGCGAACTGCAAATACTATTGGCTGACTGCAAATTTATTAAACAAAAAAATCAGAACCTCAGGGTTCTGATTCGTTTAGGTATCACTTAAATTCTGCCGTGACACTGCTTATATTTCAGGCCTGAACCGCATGGACATGGCGAGTTGCGGCTCTCTGGCGGAGTAATGACATTTTCTGCCGGTGTAAATTGCGCTTCAACTTCAGGCGCACTGTTTTCTTCCAGCAAGCTGTCAAACTCAGCATGCGACAAATTCAGCTGCATTGCCTCGGCTTGAGCCTGTTTCTGCGCTTCCATTTCTGCAATTTCCTCTGCAGTCGGCACATGAACACGTGAAATATCGGTCACAACATCTGATTTAATCACTGCAAGCATATTTACAAATAAGTTAAATGCTTCTTTTTTGTATTCTTGCTCTGGGTTCTTTTGAGCATAACCGCGCAAATGAATACCTTGGCGCAAGTAATCCATCGCAGCCAAATGTTCTTTCCAATGACGGTCTAGAGAACTGAGTACAAAATGACGCTCAAGCATGGCTGCAGACTCATCGCCCATCTGTACACGGCGTTCACGGTAACGTGTCAGCACTTCATCCGTAATACGCGCAGACAAACCTTCTTCGTCCAGACGGCGGTCTTCTTCCAGCCATGCGCTAATTGGCAGATCAACAGCTAAATCTTCACGCAGCGCTTGCTCTAAACCAGCAATATCCCATTGATCATGAATAGACTCAGGCGGCACATAGCTGCCAATCACACCCTTCATCACATCTGAAATCATGCCTTCGATGTACTCTTGCAGTGTATTTGCCGCAAGCACTTCATCGCGCTGAGAATAAATAATTTTACGCTGTTCGTTATTTACATCATCGTACTTCAGCAAGTTTTTACGGATGTCAAAGTTGCGCGCTTCAACTTTACGCTGCGCATTTTCAATTGAGCGTGACACCATTTTGTGCTCAATGGCTTCATCTTCTTTCAGCCCCATCGCACGCATCATGCCGACAACACGGTCACCGGCAAAGATACGCATCAAATCATCTTCAAGAGACAAGTAGAAACGTGAAACACCAGGGTCACCCTGACGGCCTGCACGGCCGCGCAGCTGGTTATCGATACGGCGTGATTCATGACGCTCAGAACCGATAATATGCAAACCGCCAGAAGCTAAAACAGCCTCATGATTTGCTTCCCATTCCGCTTTCAAGCGCTGTTCATCTTCTGATGCCGGATTTTCAATTTTAGCCAGCAACGCTTTCCAGTTACCGCCCAGCAAAATGTCTGTACCGCGGCCAGCCATGTTGGTTGCAATGGTTACAGCACGCGGAGAACCTGCCTGTGCAATAATATCCGCTTCGCGCTCATGCTGCTTAGCATTCAGCACCTCGTGGTGGATACCCGCTTCTTTCAGCTTGTCGGATAAAATTTCAGAAGCTTCAATGGTAGCGGTACCAATCAAAATTGGCGCTACGCCAGCTTCATGCACACGCTGAATTTCTTGAATAATTGCGTTGTATTTACCGTTACGGTTCAAATAGATCAAATCATTTTCATCCTTACGCACCATTGGGCGGTGAGTCGGAATCAAGACCACATCTAAACCGTAAATTTCTTTCATTTCCGCCGCTTCAGTATCAGCAGTACCTGTCATACCTGAAAGCTTTTTGTATAAACGGAAATAGTTCTGGAACGTCGTAGTTGCCAAAGTTTGGTTTTCAGGCTGAATTTCTAAGCCTTCTTTCGCTTCTACCGCTTGGTGCAAACCTTCAGACCAGCGGCGGCCCGGCATTGTACGGCCAGTGTTTTCATCGACAATGATCACTTCGCCATCATGAATGATGTACTGCACATTGCGCTGATACAAATAATGCGCACGGATCGCAGCAGATACGTGATGAACAAGGTTTAAGTTATTTGATGAATATAAGCTTTCGCCTTCAGCCAATAGACCCATTTGAATCAGTTCATTTTCAACTGTTTCATAGCCGACTTCGGTCATTTCAACGGTACGCTGTTTTTCATCAATCCAAAAATGGCCGCCATCTGCGACTTTTTCTTCTTTCTGCGCATGCAGCTTAGGCGGAATGCTGTTAATTGCCGCATAGAGCTGAGAAGAGTCTTCACTTTGACCAGAAATGATCAGCGGCGTACGCGCTTCGTCAATTAAGATGGAGTCGACTTCATCGATAATGGCATAAGTCAGGCCGCGCTGCTTCTTCTCTCCTAAAGAGAACACCATGTTGTCACGCAAATAGTCGAAACCGAATTCGTTATTTGTCCCATAGGTAATATCTGAGCGGTATGCATACGATTTTTCTGTTGGGTCTTGCATTGAGTAGATAATACCAATGCTTAAACCTAAGAATTCAAATAGCGGACGGTTTAACTCAGCATCACGCTGCGCCAAATAGTCATTGACGGTAATGACATGCACGCCTTCACCGCTTAAAGCATTCAAATAACAAGCCAGCGTGCCCATGAGGGTTTTACCTTCACCGGTACGCATTTCTGCAATTTTACCTTCGTGAAGCGTAATACCGCCAATCAGCTGTACATCATAATGGCGCATGCCCATCACACGCTTTGCCGCTTCACGGCAGACAGCAAATGCTTCAGGCATTAATTTATCTAGGCTTTCACCATTTTTATTACGTTGTTTGAATTCTTCAGTTTTTGCAGATAAGTCTGCATCGCTTAGTGCAGATATCGTCGGCTCGAGCGCATTAATCTTTTCTACGATTTTTCGCATGCGTTTGAGTTCGCGCTCATTTTTAGTACCGAAGATGCCTCCGATCAGACTTGCCAACATGAATAGACTCTCTAGAACTTGCTTGTCAAATGAATAAATTTTCTTAGCCGTTATTATGGTGCTAGAAATTTGAAGTACAAGGGCTTTGCACAAAAAGCCCTTAAAAATATATCTCAGTATTTTCTAGCCCGATGGACTTAAGGCCAGTTAATGTAACAAATTTCAATCATGCCACATAGTGGTTTGAGGCTGCGTTTTATCTGCTAAAAGCATCAAAAAAATACTTAAACCCCGCTTACTTATCTCATTTACTCATAAAGAAATATGAAAACACTATTTTTCAAGATAAGAAATTTATTTCATAGTCGTTTGTACATACCGACAATAATATTTTGAGGCAGCATCATGAGTTTACGTTTAGGCGATACCGCACCAGACTTCAATCAAGATTCCAGCGAAGGCCGAATCAATTTTTATGAATTTTTAGGTGACAGCTGGGGCATCCTGTTTTCCCACCCTGCAGATTACACGCCTGTCTGCACCACAGAGCTCGGCTTTACGGCAAAGCTGAAAGATGAATTTTCCAAACGGAATGTCAAAGCAATTGCGCTTTCTGTAGATGATGTCGAGTCACATCACGGCTGGATTAAGGACATTAACAGCACACAAAACACAACAGTTAACTTTCCAATTATTGCTGACCAAGACCGTAAAGTGTCTACGCTCTATGACTTTATTCACCCAAATGCCAGTGAGACACTGACTGTACGCTCCCTGGTAATTATTGATCCAAACAAAAAAGTACGTCTGATTATTACCTATCCAGCGTCTACAGGACGCAACTTTAATGAAGTTTTGCGTGTTGTCGATTCACTGCAGCTGACAGACAGCCATAAAGTGGCAACGCCTGCAAACTGGCAGCACGGTGAAGATGTGGTGATTGTACCGTCGTTAAAAGATGAAGATGAGATCAAACAGCGCTTCCCGAAAGGCTATACCGCTATAACGCCTTATTTACGCCTCACGCCACAGCCTGAGTGAGGATCAGCAAGGCACTGCCTTGCCCGAACGCAAGGCTCACAGCTGGGCTGTGAGCGCAAAATATAAAAAGCACTGCTTTTAGTTATGCGCAAGACAAGCAAAGCGCGTAGCTTTAGATCAAACGGAGCACTGCTCTGCCCTTGCGCAAGACGAGAAGCTATGCTTCGAGTGACAAAATTAAAAGGATTCCTTTTTAATTTTGCGCAAGGCAAACGCAGTGCGCAGTATTTGATGCACTGCAATGTTTCCGCCAAATTTACGCAAAAGAAATTAGATTAGGAGTAGTCACAGCATCCAAATCCAGCAGATCTCTATTGTTGCAAGCCGATACAGCGCTGTTAAAAACCTATCCTCAGATAGGCTTTTTATCCATCAGATTTCAGGATTTACAAAATTGCGCTGAACAGCTTTGGAATATTGCCAAATGATCAGTTATAACTAAGCAAACCTCATGACTAAAATAATGCCGTGATTTATAACATTCATCATTTGCACTGCGGCACCCTGTGCCCAGTTTGCGGCCCGCTTTTTGGCCAGAACACTTTTCATGCGCATATCATCTGCCACTGCCTACTGCTGGAAACAGATCAGGGCTTGGTGCTGGTTGACACAGGTCTAGGCATGCAGGATTACCTGCATACAGAGCAGCGCTTAGGCCGTCTGACCGCAAAAATAGCACGCATACAGCATGACTTGTCTTTAAGCGCAATTGCGCAAATTCAGCAGCTCGGTTTTCAGCCCAGTGATGTCAAACATATTTTGCTTTCACATTTAGACTTTGATCATGCCGGAGGAATCTCTGACTTTCCCAATGCAACAGTTCATGTTCTTTCCAGTGAATATAATGCTGCGCAAAATTTAAAAAATATCAAAAACCGTGCGCGCTATAAACCAGAACAATTTAAACAGCACCGCTATTGGAATTTTATAGAGCCTGCTCAGGGCGAAAACTGGTTTAACCTGCACCGCACTCAAGGCTTACAGCTATTCCAAGATGAAATTTTAATGATCCCGCTGCCGGGCCATAGCGCTGGACATAGCGGCATTGCCATGCAACAGAGTGCAGGCTGGCTATTTTTTTGCGGCGATGCCTATTACTCACACTTAGAACTGGATGGCAAACATTCGCTTAGAGCCTTATCAAAATTAGAGCAGACTTTTGCTGAAGATAATCGGCAGCGTTTAAAAAACCTAAATAAGATTCAGCATTTGGCACAAACAGAAAGCAGCATTGAAATAATTTGCGCTCATGACCCTATTGAACTTGCGAGGTACAAAAAATGATCCGCAGCACACTGCTGATATGCGCACTCGGATTAAGCATGACTGGCTGTATGACTTCTCCAGACTGGACCGAAACACAGCGCCCAAAAAATTGGGGCATGCAGATAGAAAAACAGCATAATTTTTATAAAATCAGCGATTGGGTCTATCGCAGCGAACAGCCCAACTCACAGCTGCTAGAAGATTTGCAAGCACACCATATTCAAACGGTTATCAATCTTCGCAGCCGAAATACCGATGCCGGCGTTTTTCCTGCTGAACAATTTAATCTTGTACATATCCCAGTTCATACTTGGGCGATTTCACGTGAAGACCTGCTGCAAGTAATGAAGCAATTACAGCTGTCACGCCAGAAAAATCAGAAGGTACTGATCCATTGCTACCACGGTTCAGACCGTACTGGCGCAAGTATTGCGATGTACCGTATTATTTTTGAAGGCTGGGACACAGCAAATGCGCTCAATGAAATGAAACATGGCGGTTATGGCTTTCATCCCATTTGGCAAAATATTGAAGCCTTATTTAGCCCTGAAAATATAAAATGGATCCGCCAGCAGCTGGCGGATCCATCATAAAGTTTTCGATCTGCGGCAGATAAGAGTTAACGCTTATCCAAAGGCACCCATTCAATAACCCAAGCAGACTTCATATTTAAGCTTGCATCATTGGTGATTTTCTTACGGGCAGCATCGGCAGCTTCACGGTTTTTAGATGGGCCAACCATAATACGCACACCTTTCGAGGTTGGACTCTTTGTGACTTTAAAACCTTTAGCTTTCAGCTTTGAGGCTAATGCATCGGCATTGGCTTCATTGGCAGCCAGCGCCACCTGCACCATCCATTGTTTATCGCCATTTTCAAGAAGTTCACGCGCTTTCTCAGCTTCAGCCTTTTTCTTCGCTTCTTCAGCTTTACGTTTTTCTTCAGCACGCTGCTTTTCTTCGGCTTTACGTTTTTCTTCAGCCTTTTGCTTTTCTTCAGCTTTACGCTTATCTTCAGCCTTTTGCTTTTCTTCGGCTTTACGCTTATCTTCAGCTTTCTGCTTTTCCTCAGCTTTACGCTTTTCTTCAGCCTTACGTTTTTCGTCTGCAGCCTTTTGAGCCGCAGCCGATTCAGACTGCTGCTGTTTCTTCTGCTCTAGCTTTTTTTGCGCAGCCAGTTTTTCCTCAGCCAAACGCTTCTGTTTCGCTTGATCATCTTCGATCAGCTCTGGCGGAATATTATCTGAACTTTGCTGTTCTGTACGGCGCGCATTTAAGGCCGCATATTCTTCAGCCGCTTTACGCGCAGCATCAGCTTCAGCCTGCTGCTGCATCGCTAAGAAATCAGCAGCGCGGGCTTCCTGTTCTGCTACCGCTTTTTCACGTGCGCGCTTTTGCTCTTCCAGCAAACGTTTTTCGGTTTCAACATCGACAGTTAAACCAGCAGCGCCAGATCCTTTATTTTGCTCTGCTTCAGAGGCCCGTTCAGGACTTTGCACACGATTTTGGTGTATTTCATCTTGGCCTTTCAGCAGCAGCGCAGCCAGCAAAACGCCGCCGCCTAATAAGACAGCACCGCCCATCCAGCGCTGCTTGTTGTTCATTGACATTCTTCCAAATACTCCCAGACCGCTTCCAAGGTATGGAATGATCCGCATACTAAAATCAGCTGATTATTTTTAGTTTCATCTAAAGCTGATTTAAACGCTGTTTTGACATTATCGAAATGTTCTGCCTGCTGACCTTGCAATGCATCAAGCAATTGATTCATTTCTGCGGCACGCGCCACATTTAGTGGTGCAATTTTCCACATTAAAACAGAATCTTTCAATAAGCTGACGACAGATTTTATGTCTTTATCGGCTAACATTGAAAAAACACCGACAACTTCTGTGTATTGTTTATTGTATTGTAAATAATTTCGCAATTGCTTTAACAAAAATTCAACGCCATGCGGGTTATGCCCCGCATCAAAAATAACAGTTTTTCCTGCAATTTGACGGATTTCAAACCGCCCTTGCAGTTTAACCTGTAAAATACCGGCTGCAATCGCCTCTTGACGGACTTGCAAGCCACTTAACAAAACCGCAGCGACTGCAGTCGAAATATTTTCTAATGCCAAACTGCCAACCGGCAATTTTAAAGTCGTGCCTGAAGATGCAAACATCCAAGACTGACCATCTTCAGCAGGCTGATAAAAATAATCACGGTTCAATGCATACAGCGGCGCGTTGCATTCCGCAGCTTTGGCTTCTATGGCCTTTGGCAGCGCTTGTTCACCGCCAAAAATGACTGGAATTTCAGGACGGATAATCCCAGCCTTTTCATAAGCAATTTTTTCAATCGTATCGCCCAGCCAGTCCGTATGATCTAAACCGATATTGGTAATGACCGCTACATCTGGATTGACAACATTGACGACATCTAAACGGCCGCCTAAACCAACTTCCAGCACCCACACATCACATGCCTGCGCTTTAAAAATCACGAAAGCCGCTAGAGTAGTCGCTTCAAAAAAAGATAATGATAAATCGCACGCACGGCGGGCTTCATCGACAGCCACAAAGGCATCGACCAGCACCTGATCGCTGACCTCTTGGCCTTGCAGTTTCACCCGTTCATTAAAACGGTAAATATGCGGAGATTGATAAAGACCGACCTTATAGCCTTGCGCATTTAAAATGGCGGCTAATGTTGTCGTCGTTGACCCCTTGCCATTGGTTCCTGCTACGGTTAATACCTTCGCATCTGGGCGGGTAACGCCCAGTTTTTCAGCGACAGGAATGACACGTTCAAGACCTAAATCAATCCCTGTAACGTGAACATGGCTCCAATAATCGAGCCATGTGTTTAAAGAATCTACTGCAAGAGGTGCTGTTGTGTTCAAGACAAGTTCATCAGTTTCGCGACAATGCGATATACAGTATCACGTAATGCATGACGGTGAACAATTTGATCGATTACACCATGATCAAGCAAATATTCAGCGCGCTGGAACGGTTCTTCCAATTTTTCACGCACAGTTTGTTCAATCACACGCTTGCCGGCGAAGCCGATCATCGCTTTTGGTTCTGCAATATGCACATCGCCCAGCATAGCCAATGACGCTGTGACACCGCCATACACAGGATGCGTCAATACAACCAGATAAGGCAGTCCTGCATCTTTCATTTTTTGAATCGCAGCAGAAGTACGCGCCATTTGCATTAAAGACAGCATGCCTTCCTGCATACGCGCGCCGCCTGAAGCTGCAAAACAAACCAGGGGCTGTTTCATTTCAATTGCACGTTCAGCCGCTTGAACAAAACGGTCACCGACTACTGTACCCATTGAACCAGCCATGAAATCAAACTCAAAGGCACAGGCAATCAAAGAAATACCTTTTAACTGGCCTTGCATCACCACTAGCGCTTCTGTTTCACCAGTGTTCTTTTGCGCTTCCGCCAGACGTTCTGGATAAGGTTTGCTGTCGACAAAGCCCAATGGATCTTTCGCGGTAAACTCTTGGCCCAATTCAGTTTGTACTTGGTCAAAGAACCAGTTCAAACGTTCACGGGCTTTCATGCGTAAATGTTCATCACACTGCGGGCAAACATAAGCATTGAAAGACATTGCTGTACGTGTCACTAAAGCGTGGCACTCAGGGCATTCTATCGTTGGCTCAGTAAAAGTCGCTTTTAATGTCTGCTGTTCATCCGGTACATGAATGCTTGGCACTGCGCGCTCTGTCCACGGAGTTGCCGGACTCAGCGTTTTCCCTGCTTTGACGTCTTGACTCATACTAACTCATCGAGCGCTGCTCGAAGCTCCTTCACTTTATTCACCGTTGCTGTTACGGCTTGTTCTGGCGCTAGGCTGGCAAACTGCTTCACAAAAGCACTGCCGACAATTACAGCATCTGCAACTGCACCCATGGCTTTCGCAGAGGCAGCATCACTGATGCCGAAGCCTACACCCACTGGTACATCAGTGGCAGCTTTGATTTTCTGAATACGGCTGGCAGCTTCTGAAACATCTAAAGTCGCCGCGCCCGTCACCCCTTTCAATGACACATAGTAAACAAAACCGCTGGCTTGTTTTACAACATGCTGAATACGTTCATCCGTTGAAGTCGGCGCAAGCAAGAAGATTTGATCCATGCCGTATTTTTTCAATACTGCATCTAAATCTTTTGCTTCTTCTGGCGGCAAGTCCACCAAAAGCACACCGTCTACACCGCAGTCTCTGGCATATGCCACAAACTTTTCATAGCCAATCACTTCTACAGGGTTTAAATAGCCCATCAAAACCACAGGTGTTTCTGTATCATTTTGACGGAACTCTTTCACCATGTTCAGCGCGTCCAGAGTATTTGTGCCGCCTGCCAAAGCGCGTTCAGCTGCTAGCGCAATCACAGGGCCATCGGCCATTGGGTCAGAAAATGGAAGTCCCAATTCAATTACGTCCACCCCAGCCTCAACCATTTGATGCAGCAAAGGTACTGTCACTTGCGGGTGAGGATCACCAGCCATGACATAAGAAACCAAAGCTTTGCGCTGCTGAGATTTCAGCGCTCCGAATCGTGCTGCTAAACGTGACATAAGGTTTACTTTCCTTGAATGGTTCAAAACTGTATTGGCTTTGCAGAAATACAAGACACCGCATTGTAACGCTATTTTTCCCCCATTGAACAGGGTATGAGCGTTTGCGCGCGTATTTCCGCTCTACGCATTTATCCAGAAAAGCCCGAAAGCAACATTTACGGATATTTCGTTTTTTTTCACAATGATCAAAGATGCCTAATTTCAGGAAATAAATAAATCCTATGAATTAATAGAAACTTAATTTTATCAATAAAAACCGATATAAATAACAGAGTTAGCTTTTACATTAAAGTTTTCTGAAATAGCAAAACCTGCTTTATACTAGCGCTATTCTTAATTTTTTTATCTCCTATGACCTCCCATTTTCATGGAAAAGTTCAAGCGCGCGCGATTGCACTGCTTCCTATTATTGTTTTTTTAGCCATATTTTTAGGCAGCGGCATTTACCATACTGTCATTGGAACAGCGTTTGCTTTTTACCAAATGAAAGCGCCTGTGGCGGCCATTCCTGCCATCATGCTGGCCGTGCTGCTGTACCGCGGAAAACTGAATGACGGTATTGATACTTTCCTGAAAGGCGCAAGCCACCCTAACCTGATCTTAATGTTCATGGTATTTATGCTTGCAGGCGCTTTTGCCAGCGTCAGCAGCGCCATTGGCAGTGTGGATGCAACTGTTCAGCTTGGCCTGTCGGTCATTCCGCCTGAATTTGTCCTGCCCATGCTGTTTATCATTTCAGCATTTATCGCAACAGCCATGGGGACATCCATGGGTACAATTGCCGCCTGCGCGCCGATTGCCTTTGGCTTTACTCAAGCCACAGACATTAACGCCGTCTATGCTATTGGCGCAGTCGTCGGCGGCGCAATGTTCGGTGATAATCTGTCGATGATTTCAGACACAACGATTGCCGCAACAAGCAGTCAAAATGTACAGCTGCGTGACAAATTCCGCGTCAATGTCTGGATTGCAGTCCCTGCATCCATCCTCAGCCTGATAATTTATATGATGATCAGCAGCGGTTCTCAAACGGTTGCATTTACAAACTTTAATGCATGGCTGATTTTGCCATATGCGGCGGTTTTCGTTTTAGCATTCAGCCGCCTGCATGTTTTGGCCATCCTCAGTATTGGCATTGTGCTGTCAGGTTTAATGGGCTTCATTATTCAGCCTGAATTCAGCATGCTGACATTCAGCAATTCAATTTTTGATGGCTTTGTCGGTATGTTTGAAGTCGCGCTGCTGTCGATGTTTTTGGGCGGCTTATCTGCCATTATGCAGCGCGAAGGCGGTTTGGAATGGCTCATTCAGCGGATTTACAGCTTGACCCGCTTATTTAAAATTGGCCAGCAGCGCGCAGGCGAACTCGGTATCAGCCTCTTGGTGGTGTTTTCTAACCTTTTTGTGGCCAACAACACTGTAGCCATTATTTTATCGGGTGATATGGCCCGTGAAGTAGCCAAAGAATATGGCGTAGATCCCAAACGTGCCGCAGCCTTGATGGATATTTTCTCCTGTGCGGTGCAAGGCCTGATTCCCTATGGCGCGCAATTGCTGCTGGCCTGTTCGATTGCAAAAATGTCGCCTGTTGAACTGATCGGCGCGATTTATTATTGCTGGGTACTGACTGTCATTGCTGTATTGGCAATCATTTTCCGCTTTCCAAAACTGAAATCTGCCGCTGCTTGAAGCCTAGTAGCCTGATTCAAGCGGTCAAATGACCGCTTTTATTTTCTCTGTTTATTCGACTTTCAATGCTTTCCTGCGCTGAAGCAAGGTCTGCCCCGTACTGGCTTTATAAGCGCGGGCTAAAGCAGATTGATCTGAATATCCCAGCTGCTCTGCAATTTCAGTCAACGTTATTTTTTGCTGCAGCAGCTGTTCACAGCGCTTCATGCGTTCTTCTTCCAGCACTTTTTTAAACGAGCTCTGCCGTTCACTCAGCTGGCGCTGTAACGTCCGGACTGACATATACAGCTCATCTGCCAACTGCTCAATTTTCGGCGGCTGCGCATGCATACGCAAATATTCCGCGACACGCATATGAAGCTGCAGCTGCACATTTTCCGCCTGCGGTTTAGATGCAATTGCTTCTTCCGCCTGTTTCAACAGCAGCTGCATCAGTGAAGGATCGGCCAATTCTGATTTTAAATCCAAACTTTCAGAACTGAACTCGAAGGCATATCGATCATGACTGAAGCTCACTTGGCAGCCAAAAAATTTTTCATAGTGAAATTTAGCAATTTGCGGCGCATGGGCAAATTGAATATGCAGCAGCTGCAGCGATGCTGGAAAAATCTGTTTTGCCAAATGCGCCATACAGGCCGAGGTCAGCTCATTCAGCAGCATATATTTATCACTCACCCGCGGCCATGTCAGCGCAATTACACGGTCAAACTGCTGTATCTGTAAAGGCTGCGCTTCTGCACCGTCAATGACTAAACGGCTAAAACGCACAATATACTGCAAGGCCTCCGCTACACTGTTGCTGCGGGTCGCCATATAGCCCACCACGCCAAAATGCTCTGCACGGATAAACTTAGCCATTTCAAAAACCAGCTGAGGGCAATCTAAATGCTGGCGGGTCAGCTCCATAATGCTGACAAAAAAACTGGCAGGAGACTGTGAGTCAATGGGCAGCTGCAAAAGCTGCTGCAGCTGCTGCCGATACGGCGCTAAAAAATCCAGCTGCTGCACATTGAGCCCCCGCTCTGCCACATACATCTGCCAGAGCTGAAAATATCCATTCGGTATGTGCAATTCATGCATTCCATCCACCTTATGCAGCCGTTTTTAATATTGCAATTTTGACATGCTTAATTTTCACTTTGGCATTTAATGTATAAAACTTGGCAATAACTGTCAAAACATCCGTAAATTTCTCCGACATACTGCAATCATCCTCGGCAATTAAAGTAAAAAACAATGAATGCCCATGTTAAATATGCCTCTGTGACACCAGTTGTCCGTACCCAGCTGAATTTTAAACTGGAAGAAATTCCGCGCTTCTGGTTTGGCGGTGACCCTTTTCTGACCCGTATGTTTGATGCGCTCAGCCTAACCTTCCCAGATGGTGAACGCTATTTTATTGAATCTGTACGCTTATTCCGCGACAAAATTGAAGATCCTGATTTGCAGCAGCGTGTTGCTGATTTTATCCGTCAAGAGGCGCAGCACGGCATGGCGCATGACAAAATGAATCAGCTGATGAAGCAGCAAGGCATGCCAGTTGATGCCTTTATTCAGCGCTTAAATAAGATTTTTAAATTTGAACTCAGCAAACGCTCAGCTGAATACAATATTGCCATGACCGCAGCGGCGGAACATTTAACAGCGCTGATGGCTGAAACCTTCTGTTCGCGTAAAGAGGTTTTGCAGGCAGCGCACCCTTATGTACGCGCACTGTTTATTTGGCATGCGATTGAAGAAATGGAACACCGTGATGTCGCATTTGATGTCATGAAAAATGTCGCAAAGGTGGATGAAAATTTAAAGAAATTTACTTTGGTTTGGACCAGCGCGCTAATGACCGGCTTCACCTTATACCGTGCCAATGTCATGCTAAAACATGACGGATTCAACCTCACTGAACGCCTAAAATTAAATGTAAAAGGCCTGCCGTGGTTCTTTGGCAGAAAAGGAACACTGACCCGTATGAGCAAGCAGTACCGCGACTGGTTTAAAAGCGATTTCCACCCTAGCCAGCACCCAGTGGTCGATAACTACAATATTTGGCTGAAAACTTTTGAAGATACCCAAGACCCAATTCAAGCTGCAGAAGTTTTCTGGCAAGCTGCTAAATAAATCATCTATCTAACAAAAAAGCCGTATCACGGGATACGGCTTTTTAAGCTCAGCAGCTGCTACCACTTGGCATAATGCCGTTCCAGCAGCCCATATTCATTTAACAAAAGAACTTCCTGATTTTTTAAACGGATACTGCCGCTGACTGCCGCCTGCCATTGACTGAACTGACTGCCGACCAAACGCAAATTTAAATTTTCATAACGGCGCCAGCCAGTATGCACATTCAAATCCAAACTTTCATCTAAAGATCGGATATGCCAAATATTATCATCCTGCTGCTCAAACAGCACATCACTCATCGGGTGCAGAACCCCATTTACCCAAATACAGTTTTCATTGCCAAAACTTTCATTCACGCCAGATGCTAAATTTAGGCCAATGCGGTTTTGATGATTGTCCCAAAAGTTGCAGGACAGCCAGAACCAAGCCGTTTCAGGCCTTAAGAAACCGCATGTATCATCCAATGAAGCGAAGGTTCGCTCATTAAATTGAATGGTTTCACCTTGCTTATTTTTAAAGAAACCTTCACACGTCAAGGTGGTCAGCTTTTGGGTATAAGTCCAGCCATTAATGCCTGTTGGCGAACACATGCTTAAAGGATCTGTGCCTGCGCAAAAAATTCGGGCGCTTAATTGCAATTCACCATGCTTACTTAAACGGATATAGCGCACACCATTGGCATGCTGAATTTCCAGCTGCATACTGGCTTTAGTGAAATGGCTTTGATTAAATAAGGGCTGCTCATCAACCTGAGTTTGCGCAGACAGAATATTAATTGCATTCCAATCCATCACATCTTTGGTCAAATGATCATATACATAAACAAAACCATGCCCAGCCCAGCCAATATCGGCAATGGCCAGCCCAATGGTATAATGCTGATGCTGAATACTGCAGAATTTAAATTTTTTATATTTTAAATGCTTACGCCAGCCCTCTAAAGTCTTGCCATATGGCGTTCTATAGATGTAGCGGTTAATATCAATATTATGCGGCAATTTGCTGAAACGCCCATAATTTACTTGACCATTCGGCTCAATTAAATCCATTTATGCCAATCCTTTGCATAATTGTTCCCAAAATTTCTGCTCCTATTATGCGCAATAATTGGCAGATGAACAGACCATTTAGCCAATAACTGCCAGAAAAACACAAAAATAATGCCGGGTGATTTCCTTATAAAACTTAAATATGCATTTATACATCAATTCGAATGTAACAATTTTCCCATTGCTCAGTTTCAGCTGGACCTTGTCTAAGCTGAATAAAATGCCCTGCAATTTGATCAACAGCAATGCAGTCATCTACATCCAGCACACGGTCGGTATGCTGTTTTTGCCAATGACTGGCAAAATGCGCTTTGCCCAGCTGTTTAGCCTGATTTTCAGCGGCTGCAGCCACCAGCACATAACGGTGCAATTCACCAAATTCGCGCACATCATAACCGCCAAGATTAATCAGCCACAATTTTAAAGCAGATGTCCTAGGCTCTTGCGACAAAATGACTTGGTACGCGTCCTGTGCAGTATAGGCTGCTGTCACTTTCATCCATGCATCTATATGCAGGCCATTCTGCTCACCAAACCATGCTTCCCGCAGCTGCGGATAACAGTCTTCCAAGCTTTCGCCAGCAGCAAAAACAACATCATGCACTTCGGTATTGGCTTTGGCATGCCGCCCGCCAAGCATGACCATATATAAATTTGACACCTTCTCTCCTATATTCCAGCATCAGTTCCCCGTATAGGACTGCAGCAATTTCAATAAAATCACGCCGCCTAGCGATAGTACCGCATTATTCACAAAATGAATGAGTAACACATGCCAAATATTGCGCGTCCATAAATATACAAGGTTTAAAAATAGACCTGCCGCCATAAAACTGATGGCGGCAATCAGATCGCCGTCAAAATTATGATAATGAATTAGGCCAAATAAGATCGCGTTCAACACCACTAAGACTGCTCGCCATAGCCAAGGCTGTACAAACAGCTTTTGCAGCAAGGTGTAACGGAAGATAATATCTTCGAGCAAAGCGGTAAATAATGGCCCAAGGCTGATGATCAGCAAGCTGAAAAAGGCAATCGTATTGGGATCAATAGTCGATTCTTTTTCAATGCTCTCGCCAACTGGCAACAGACTGCGTGTAAATGAAATCACCACTTGCAATACAACCGCACCGACAATCACCAACAGACTTGAGCGCCAAAAGGCCTGTTTATACTTTTGCCAGTGCGTATACAGCATCGTCTTATAGAGCCAACATACAGCAATAAATAAAATGCCTCGAAAAATCGAATCGCCTAAGGCAACTTGAACCGGCGCACCGAACAATTGTTCTAAGACAAAGCTATTCAGCAGAATTAAAGGAATGATAAGTACTGCAAAAGTATCTCGTGCATTCCAACTGATTTTTTGAGGAAAAGATTCAGCACGAACCAAGTGTGTAAATGTCATTATTATTGAGTCTTTGTTAAACCGTTAAATCTCTCCAATATCGTGATGTATTTCACACTTATTTTCTGCATAGGTTTTGTAGAACTTTGCCTCAATAAAATCTTCAGCCATAAAAAATCGCGCAGAAGTTATTCTGCGCGATTTTTTAAATCCTCCCAACCCTCCTTTAACAAAGGAGGACTTATCCCCTCATTGAATTTGATAAAAAGGGGCTGAGGGAGGTTTTACATCTCAACCATTTCCACGCCATCAATGCGGGCAACGGTCATTAAGTCTTTATCGCCGCGGCCTGAAACCGTCGCAATAATGATTTGGTCTTTGTCCATCGTCGGAGCAAGTTTCGTCACATAAGCCATGGCATGTGAGCTTTCCAGTGCAGGGATAATGCCTTCGATTTGGGTTAAGTCACGGAAACCTTGCAATGCTTCAGTGTCATTGATCGGCACATAGTTTACGCGGTGCATGTCTTTGAGGAAGCTGTGCTCAGGGCCAACACCCGGGTAGTCCAAACCTGCAGAAATTGAATGTGTTTCAATAATTTGACCTTGGTCATCCGACATCAAGTAAGTACGGTTGCCGTGAAGTACACCGACATGACCTGCGTTTAATGGTGCAGAGTGCTTGCCTGTTTCAATGCCGTAGCCTGCAGCTTCAACACCGTACATTTTCACATCTTCATCATTCAAGAACGGATAGAACAAGCCCATCGCATTTGAACCGCCGCCCACACATGCAACCAATGCATCAGGAAGGCGACCTGCTTGTTCCTGAATTTGTTTACGCGCTTCACGGCCAATGATGGATTGGAAATCACGAACCAATTGCGGATAAGGATGCGGACCCGCCACTGTACCAATCACGTAATAAGTTGAATCGACATTGGTGACCCAGTCACGCATCGCTTCGTTCATGGCATCTTTCAATGTTTTTGAACCGCTTTCTACCGGCACAACGGTTGCGCCCAATAAGCGCATACGGTAGACATTCATGGCTTGACGTTTAACGTCTTCAGCACCCATAAATACCACGCATTCAAGGCCTAAACGCGCTGCAATCGTCGCCGTTGCTACACCGTGCTGACCCGCGCCTGTTTCCGCAATAATACGTTTTTTACCTGACAGCTTAGCCAGCAAAGCCTGACCAATGGTGTTATTCACTTTATGTGAACCTGTATGGTTCAGGTCTTCACGTTTTAAGTAAATTTGCGCACCGCCCAACTCTTTCGACCATCGCTCAGCATAATATAAAGGACTTGGACGACCGACGTAATACGCCAAGTCACGGTCGAATTCTGCCAAAAACTGGGCATCATCTTTCATGCGGAAATAGAGTTTTTCTAAGTCCTCAAGTGCTGCCATTAGAGTTTCTGACACAAAACGCCCGCCATGAATACCGAAATGCCCTTGTGCGTCAGGGAATTGGGTATAGTCAATCTTATTTTGCTGATCCACGATGGACTCCTTGCATAAAGCGTTCTATGAGTTGTTGGTCTTTGATACCTTTGCTTGATTCTACCCCGCCGCTGACATCGACTGCATAAGCGCCTGTGGTGCGAATCGCATCTTCAATATTTTCAGGTTTTAAGCCGCCTGCCAAAATTAAAGGAATATCCAGTTTGGGAAATTGAGCCCAATCAAAACTGTGCCCTGTACCGCCTTTTAGCTCGGGATGCCAAGCATCTAAAAGTACGGCACTTGCGCCTGCTGCCTGATAGTTTTGAATTTCTGCAATCACATCCAGTTCAGGTTCAACCTGAATGGCTTTATACCAGCGGCGTCCAACAATTTGCGCAATCGTTTGACATTGTTCAGGATTTTCATCGCCATGAAACTGCAGTATGTCTACAGGTGAAATTTTTAAAATATCCTGTACATCCGCAGCCGATGCATTCACAAATAAACCCACGGTCTGTACATAAGGCGGCACATGCTGAATCAGCTCAGCAGCCTGCACTGCCGTTACGCTGCGCGGGCTGGGCGCAAAGAATACAAATCCAATCGCATCTGCGCCTGCTTGGACGACAGACTGAATATCTTGAATACGTGTAATTCCGCAGATTTTGGCACGGGTTCGCATGTTGTTTTGGCTCTGACTCCGCCCTATTCATAGCCTATCTATGAATATGAAGGCGAATCATTGTAATGCAATTTTCTAGACTTGCGTGCATTTTCAGCATGAATACTGCGCAAAAGTAAAAAGCCCTGAATGATCAGGGCTTTTTGAATAATTGAACCAATTATTTCATTGCATAACGTAATGTCACCCAAGCGGTCCGACCATCTTGGTTATATAACGTGCTATTGCTGTAGTTAGTCGAATATTCTTTATCAAACATATTAGCAAGCTTGGCTTGAACACTGAATTCAGGCGTTGCTTGATAAGTAACTCGCGTATCTACTGTAGCAAATGAGCCCAACTCTTCAGTATTTGCAGCATTGGTATAACGCTTATCTTCTGCATGAACTGAAGCACCGACAGTCCACTTATCCATCGTATAATCAGCTGATGCATTAAAGATTTGCTTTGGTTTTAAGACCAGCTGCTTGCCATGAGCCCCTGCTGTCTCATTTTCAGGCTCTTGGTAGGTATAATTGATATTCCAAACAAAATCATTTAATTGCTGATTGAACGATACTTCAGCACCTTTAATTTTTGCTTTATCGATATTGCTTGGAACATAGTTCCCAGATGCATTTGGCGCCCATGCGATCATATTTTCAATTTCATTATAGAAACCATTGAGTTCCCATTGAACATTGCTGATCACGCCTTTAAAACCAATTTCATAGTTTTCAGACTCTTCTGGCACTAAGGTCGGGTTTTCACTTCCTGGCCAATACAAATCATTGAATGTCGGGGCTTTAAATGCAGTGCCATAACTGACATAAGTTTGTATGGCATCATTGAAGCGATATCCTAAAGTTGCGCTTCCAGTCGTATGATTACCAAACTGCTCATTATCATCCTGACGGACTGCACCTTGCACATCGATGTTGCCAAATGAACCTAGATATTGTGCAAAGTAAGCTTTGTTATCACGCTCTTTAACTGCATACGCTTGCGTGCCTGAAACCTCATCATTTTGATAATCAAAGCCAAGCATCAATGTATTTTGTTTATTCAAGTACAGTGTATTCAGCCATGATAAGCTGTCACGCTGAGTATTAATAACTGATGGATAACCATCACGGCTATCGAGTTTATCTTCAGATCGGCCTAACTTTAATCCTGTAGTCCATAGGTCAAATGGCTTGTAGGTCGCACCGATGCTGTAAATATTCTGCTCTATTTTGCTATGTACATTTTTTACATCTGCAGCCCAAGGTAAGTCTCTATTATCATATTCATTTTCACCATCAACCACTAAGACACTTGCATCAATATCAAATTGATCATTAAATTTATGCCCCATACGTAAAGATGCTGACTTATTTTCGTAGCCATCTTTATCAAGGTCGTAAGGCTCAGCAATATTTGTTGCATCAATGCCTTGGGTTTTGGTGCCCGCTAAACTCAAGGTTGCCCATGTATTATCGTGCTTAATATTTAGACCAGCATTGCTTTGATATGTTTCATGCGAACCATAGCTAAAAGATGCAAATGGTTTTATGCCATTTTGCGTGCCTTTACGTGTAAAGATTTGAATTACACCGCCAATCGCTTCTGAACCATACAAGCTGGAACGCGGACCACGCAGCACTTCGACACGCTCAATCTGATCAATTGGGAAGTGTTCAAAAGCCGTTTCACCAAGCGTTGCTGAACCGACCTTTTGACCATCCACCAAGACCAATGCATGACGGTTGCCTGTACCGCGAATTGAAACACTCGTAACTTTACCTAAACCGCCAGTATTGCTGTACGTTACGCCCGGCACAGTACGCAATAAGTCTTGTAATGAGTTAAATTGCTTACGTTCAATTTCTGCACGGTCAATTACAGTGACCGCGGCTAAGGTTTTTTGTGAGTCTTGCTCAACAATATTGGCAACGGTATTGGTAATGACTGGAAACTGATGAATTTGGTCCTCTGCCATAGCAGCAGATAGTGGAGATAAAATAAAAAGCGACCCGATAAGAGCCTTAGAGAAAGAATGCATGCTGTATTCCCCGAACGCACCGCCCGTGCGCAATAAAAGTGGATAACGCGAGGCGGATCAGGGTAAGCAATTGGCTTAGGCCTATAGAAAAGGCGCAGACATGCAATCCCGCTATAACGCCCGCCGCATTATGTATAGGTGTGCATCAGGCCGGTCTCCGGACTTACGTTCAGCATGAACGATTCACCGTTGCGGGGGCAGTGTCAGATTAAAACAGCAATAAGCCGTTCGGACTGACTTCCCAGTTTCACTTCTCAATTAAGGAAGCACCTGAAGCGCAGGCAGAGTAATTTCTGCGCCACAGCAAGTCAAGCTGAATATTCTGTAATGCAAATCTCAGATCGAGAAGATTGTTCGAATAAAAGGAGTTCACTATACTTAAACCCTTCACAACAGTTCGCATGGGAAGTTTCAACAACACTGCCCCCGCAACGGTGCGCAAGCAATGCCTTGCCAGTCCGATACCTGCATACTGTGTTCTGTCACCCAATCATTTACGTGGGGTAAATGTATGGAGTTTTGTATGCCTTTTCCTTTTCAGCCGACTGCGCTTGCAGCTGGCCTATCTGCCCTTTGTATTTTTAGCTCCCAAATGTCTGTTGCAGCAGATTCCATTGCACAGCCTAAAATGGACACCATTGTCGTGACGGCAACCCGCTCAGCAGAAAAATTAGAAAATATCCCTGCGCGTATATCCATTATTGAGCCTGCGGCGGTGGAGCAATCGCCTATTTCACAAATGAGCGATTTGCTGCGTAACGATGCGTCCATCAATATGGTGCAAAACGGCGGCTTAGGACAAGTGGCGTCCATTTTTGTACGCGGTACAGAGTCTGACCATACCCTCGTGCTGCGCGATGGCGTGCGTTTAAACTCTGCAACATCAGGCATGGCGCCATTACAGTTTTTAGATACCACTGATATTCAGCAAATTGAAGTGCTCAAAGGCCCTGCTTCTGTATTGTATGGCTCAGATGCGATTGGCGGTGTGGTACAAATTATTTCCAAGACACCAACGAAAAATACAGCCTTTGCCAGTACGGAAGTCGGTGAACACAAAACCTATAAAAGTATTATTGGCGCAGATGCCACAAAAAATGGCTATTACGCACAGATTCGAGGGCAACGCTTAGAATCAGATGCCACTAAAGTTTTTGATTTAGATGAACTGAGCACAGCCAGCTATGACCAAAAAGGCTGGAGTGCGAAAGCTGGCTCTAAACAAGAAAATCATGCTTATGCATTAGACTATAGCTCTAACGAAGGCCGCAGCTTTTATGTCAGCTGCAGTAATGAAGATAAAGACTATAACTGCCTGAACTACAGCAATGTCGCGCAAGACTTTAACAATGAAATGATCAACCTCCGTGGTGAAGTGCGTCTGTTACCTGCTTTAGAACTGCACGCTCGACTTTCTCAATTTAAAGATGAGCTAGATCAGGTCACTACCACCGACTTCACCCACAATAAAACCCAAGAAGCGGAAATTTATTCCAAATTTGAGCTGACGCCAAAGCAAACGCTTTTAAGCGGGATTACGCACCGTAAAATCAGCGGTGACATCGTGTCATATGGCACGGCCTATCAAGATGATAACCGCAGCACGGGTTATTACTTACAGCATCAATATCATCAAGATGGTCTTAATACACAGCTCGGAATTCGCCTAGAAGACGATGCAAAATATGGCAGCCATACCATTGGCCAAGCTGCAATTCGTCTGCAAGCTCTGCCGCTCACCAGCGTCTATGCCAATATCGGTACCGCATTTAAATCACCAACCTTAGATGAACGCTATAACAGCTGGTCAGGCAATCCGAACTTAAAGCCTGAGGAAAGCACTTCTTATGAAATTGGTGTCGATCAGAAACTTAATTATGGGCTAAGTAGCGGCCTGTCTCTGTACCACACCAAAGTGGACCATCTGATTGTGAATGGCCCTAATTACACCTTAGAAAACCTGAATACAGCGGTGTATCAAGGTGTGGAAACCTATCTGCAATGGCAAAATGGCGGATGGTCAAGCAAACTCAGCTATCATTATGTAAAAGCGCAAGATGATGAGAAAAAACAAGATTTACAGCGCCGACCACGTCAGAACTTAAGCTTGGCTGCCGGTTGGAGCAATGACCTTTATGGCATGAATGCAACCTTAAATGCCAAATCAGATGCTGTGGATTATCAGGCACGCAATCCCGGATATGCCACCCTTGATATGAGCGCATTTTGGAATATTAACCCCAACCTAAAAGTCTTTACCAATTTACAAAATATCGGTGATGTCGAATACAAAACCTCATCGTATGGTTCAGGTTTGTATTATATGAATGGCGGGCGTTTAGCCTCTATCGGCATCACTGTTAAATATTAATGCACATCACTTTATTCAACTTTTTATCAAAAATGGACAATTAAAATGGGCCACCGTTTAAGTAAAATTTACACCCGCACAGGCGACTCTGGTACAACAGGTTTAGGTGACGGATCACGTGTAGCAAAGGATGATTTACGCATTGAAGCCTTAGGAGATGTCGATGAACTCAATTCAAGCATTGGTCTCCTGCGCTCTCAAATTGCAGTCAGCAGCATTGCAGACAAAGCCGCTTGGGACAAATCACTTAGCCTCATCCAACACTGGCTGTTCGATCTGGGCGGTGAAGTCTGCATTCCAAACTTCAACTTGGTACAGCCTGTTTCTATTGAGTTTTTGGAAAATGACATTGACCGCATGAATGAAACACTGCCGATGCTGAAAGACTTTATTTTGCCATCTGGAACGTTGGTGTGCAGCTTTGCCCATCAAGCGCGCAGCGTGTGCCGCCGTGCAGAACGCCGTCTGATGGCAGTGCATAACCGTGACCAAAACATTCAAGCGCCGTCATTGCAGCTGTTAAACCGTCTTTCAGATTGGCTGTTTGTGGCATCACGTACATTACAGCGCGCCGAAGGCGGTTCTGAAGTGCTTTGGCAAAAGAATATTAACGACACGATTTAAATTCAGATCATTCTAAACCGTTTGATCTGCCTTTAAAAATGCGTCTTATACAATGTCTAATTCGCGACAGGCGGCAAGGATGCCGCCGTTGGGTAAAGGTTTCAGGGACGAACCTTTACCCAACAATAGATTTTTGTTACTTTTGATCTTTCAAAAGTAAAGGATCTGCCTCACAAATCAATTTAACTTTTCACAGAATTTCAATGCTGTAAAGGCATCATCCAATTGCCAGCTAATTTTTTTAGCACAAATTATACCCAATACGACCAATGAGGCTTTTGCTCATCCTATATTCATGCAACTGCTTTTGACTCTCATTTCTTTAGCGTTAAAATCAACTACAAACACATAACAGAAAAATCAGCATGATAATCATCGGACACCGCGGCGCACGTGGCGAAGCCCCAGAAAACACCCTTGCAGGCTTCCAATACATCCATGATCTTGGCATACGCGGCGTTGAATTTGATGTCCGCCAGCTTAAAGACGGCGAACTTGTGGTCATGCATGATGACAATTTTCTGCGCACAACTGGCATGGATAAGCCATTATATGAGCTAGACAGCACCCAGCTCACTCCATACAACCAAGCGCATATTTGGATGGACTGGGAAAAACAAATCACACCAAGCTTAATGCAAAGCCTAAAGATCATGCAGGACTTCAATCACTTAGAAATTGAAGTCAAAGCTGTCGAAACCGCTGAACAAGCCAATACCTTAATTACCGAGCTGCAAAAGCAGCTGCAGACCTTTGAACAAACTGCGGTAATCACCAGCTTTGACTTAAAAATCCATCAGGCCCTGCAGCAGCAGAATTCGGTATTTAAACGCGGCTTGCTGATTGAAGAAGATATTGGCACTTTAGCGATAGAACAGGCGCTGGTTTTAGGCTGCTGCCAGATCGGCTGGATGAATCAGCTCGCAACCGATGAAATTTTGCGGAAAACACAGCAAGCAGGCCTTAAAATAAGTGTGTGGACAGTGAATGATATTGAACGCGCCAAACACCTGCAAAGCTTAGGCATAGACGGCCTGATTACAGACTTTCCAAAACTGATGATGCAGCATTTACAGCTGGACTAAATAACCTTGTAAAACATAATGCTATGTCTCAGCATATAAACTGAAGTCATTAAAAATCCGACTAAAATACTGTGGAAAAAATGACCGCATATCCATTAATTTTACTAGGTGTTCCGTACATTTCAAGGCAATATAAAACCGCATCTAAGCCAGCAGCAGCAATGGATTGGAAATAAATTAAATCACAGTTTTATTCTGTTACTGTTTTGCACAATACAGTTGTGCAATAATGCTGTGAGCATGAGAAAGCTCATGCTAATATGCAGTTCTATTAATCCATAATCTATTTATGGTTTTTGTATTCTGATATACCTCCCAAGGTTCTAGGAGTTAAGCTGGCGATGACCGCTCCCCTACCCAAAGCACCAATCAACTGGATTGCCGTTTTTGCGCTGGTGTTCTTGCCTATCGTGGCAATCATTGCAATCCCGTTATATGCATACCGCCATGATTTTAGCTTAGCAGCCTGGATCAGCATGTTTGTGCTGCTTGGCTTCAGCAGCTTGGGGATCACGGCGGGCTATCACCGCTTATGGGCGCACCGCGCTTATGAAGCAACTTTACCCATGCAAATTGTCTTAATGATCATGGGCACATTTGCTGTACAAAACAGTATTCTGTTTTGGGCTTCAGGCCACCGTACGCATCATCGCCATGTGGATGATATTGATCATGACCCGTACTCGATTAACCGCGGTTTTTGGTTTGCGCATATTGGCTGGATGCTTCGTGACTATAAGTCTGGCGGCGCCAACTACAAAAATGCGCCCGATTTATTAAACAATAAATTAGTCATGTTCCAAGACAAATACTATGTGCCTCTAGTCATTGCAGTACATGCCGGGATTTTATTGCCAATCGGCTGGGCGGTAGGCGATATGTGGGGCGTATTGCTTTTAGGCGGTCTTGTCCGTTTAATCCTGAGCCATCACGTCACCTTCTTCATTAACTCGCTTTGCCACATGTGGGGCTCTCGTCCTTATACAGACGAAAATACCGCGCGTGACAACTTCATCCTTGCAATTGCCACTTGGGGTGAGGGTTATCACAACTATCACCATATTTTCCAATACGACTACCGTAACGGCGTGAAATGGTGGCAGTATGATCCAACCAAATGGTTAATTTGGACATGCTCTAAACTCGGTCTTGCAAAAAATTTACGCCGTATTCCAAGCTTTAATATTAAAAAAGCTGAACTTGCGATGAAATTCAAATATGCAGAACAAGATCTGGCTGTTTATGGCCTAAATATGACAGATGACATTGCAGCTGCAAAGCAGCGTATTTCACAGGAATACGATGCATTTTCGCAAACGCTGAATGACTGGGCTAAACTGAAAGAACAAGAAATTCAAGCAAAGAAAACTGCTGTTGCTGAAAAAATCCATCAAATGGATGACAAGCTTAAAGTTGAATTCCAATTGGTTGAACAGCGCCTGTCATATCACCGTGCAACCTTAACAACACTGATGCGCAACATTAAAAAGAAAACCGTCACAGACTAAAACGCTGCTGACTTATAAAGCCCCGCTCGGGGCTTTATTTTTGCCGCAATTTTCTGTTGCAGCAAATAGCCGTACAGATACAGGAATCTCTGACATCACCCTGCACTCTTTGCTATAGTTTCTGCAAAGATTCATTTTTAAAGACGACTATGCAGTTTAACCCGCGCTATAACACGCTTCCTTCCCGCCTCTATCACCATCAGCAGCCAAGCCCGCTTAAGGGAGCAAAGGCAGGACATTTTAATGCGGCGTTGGCGCAGCAGCTGCAATGGTCTGAAGAAGACATACAGCACTGGGTTGAAATCTGCAGCGGTCAAAAAACCTTTGCCGCCTTTGAACCTTTGGCCATGGTCTATGCAGGCCATCAATTTGGACAATGGGCGGGTCAATTGGGCGATGGACGCGGTTTACTGATTGCGCAGATTGTAGATAAAAATGGGCAAACCATCGACCTGCATCTTAAAGGTGCTGGCTCTACGCCTTACTCACGCATGGGAGATGGACGTGCAGTGCTGCGCTCGACCATTCGAGAGTATTTAGCAGGTCATGCGCTGAACAGCTTAGGCATTGCATCCAGCAATGCCGTGGGTTTCACCAGCTCTGAGCAAGGCGTACAGCGTGAAAAATTAGAACTGGGCGCAATGCTTCTGCGCACATCAGACTGTCATATCCGGCTCGGACATTTCGAATGGATCAATCAATATCAAGGCGATTTGCTGCCTGAATTCACTCAAAAATGCATTGAATGGCACTATCCTGAATGCTTAGATGCAGAACAGCCTGTTTTAGCTTTTGCTGCGCAAGTTGTGCAGCGCACCGCAGTAATGATTGCTCAATGGCAATTGGTCGGTTTCGCACATGGCGTAATGAATACCGACAATCTCAACATTACTGGCTCAACCCTAGATTTTGGCCCTTATGGATTTTTAGAGCGTTTCCGCCCAAATTGGGTCAACAATCACTCCGACTATCAAGGACGCTATACTTATCAGCAGCAGCCGAGTATTGGGCATTGGAACTTATGGCAATGGCTGAATAATCTGGTGCCGCTCTGCCCTGCCAGTTATAACAAAGAACAATGGAAGGAGGATTTAGCTCAATGCCTCGAGCATTTTGAACCGACTTTCTTAGAGCATTATAAACTCGGACTAAGTCAAAAAATGGGCTTGCCAAGTTTCCATAAAGACAGTTTTGACTGCGCAATGGCATTTTTACGTATTTTGCAGACCGAACAGCTCGACTACACACAAAGCTTTATCCGCCTGCAAGAAAAGCAATATGAACAGATTAAAGATGACTGCCTAGACCGCCGCGCATTTGAAAGCTTCTTCGCGATGTATGAAAATATCCGTGAGCTGCAAGATGCTGCCGAACTGGATGCACAAATGGCTTTGATCAACCCGCAATATATTTTGCGCAATCACATGACGCAAAAAGCAATTGAACTGGCGGAGCGTAATGATTTTTCTGAAGTTGAGCGTTTATTTGCATTGCTCAGCCAGCCATTTATCAAACAGCCTGAGCTCGAAAATGCTGCTGATTTAGAGCCGCTGCCTAGCGATGTTCCCGAAGTCATGGTCAGCTGTTCTTCTTAAAATTATACACAGCAGGATAAAATTGTGGATAATTTAGACATTATCCACAATTCAGAAATTGAAGCATAGTGAATGCATCTCAGCCTCAAAATCCAAATATTAAGAAAAAAATTGCAATTCTCAGCAGCTCAATTGTGCTTTGCATACTTGCGGCTTTTATTCTCTATCAAAAATTCGAAAAATTTCTGCCCACGTCATCCAATGCGCTCACTTTTCCTGCAGCATTAAATACTGCTCACATTCAGCAGATTCGCACCAACACGCCCATTGACAGTATTCAGGTATATAAAGGTCAGCGCTACTTAGAGTTAAAGCATCAAGATCAAATTATCCGCCGCTACCCCATTCGTCTTGGATTTGCACCGCTCGGACATAAAGTCCAAGAAGGTGATGGAAAAACGCCTGAAGGTTCTTATGTGATTGACTGGCGCAATCCCAAAAGCGCATTTTATAAATCGCTGCATATTTCCTATCCCAACATGGCCGATCAGCAAAAAGCTCAGCAACTGGACGTTTCCGCCGGCGGCGACATTATGATTCATGGTTCTGCCACCAGCCTGCAGATGAAAATAATTCCTCAGCTGAGAACTTATTTTCCTCAGAAAGACTGGACTTGGGGCTGTATCGCAGTCCGTAATATTGATATGGATGAAATTTGGCAACTGGTGAATAATCATACTGCGATTCACATTCATCCTTAGGCTTTAAATTTATTCGTTATTTTTTGGCTCAATTTCTATGATTTCATTACATGCTGCTGCAGCGAAGAGCGCTTTAGCTCTGCCCGAAGCCTCCATCAGTCAGCCTTTTGGTGATGGCTGTGATGTATTTAAAGTCATGGATAAAGTCTTTATGTTGAGTTTTCATTTGGAAGGCAAAGCTGTGATCAATCTAAAGGGCCTGCCAGACAATGGCGCCATGCTTAGAGACATTTATCCGTATATCCGCACAGGCTGGCACATGAATAAACAGCACTGGATTTCTATATTTGCAGATGAAGCATTGGAAGAAGATCTGCTGCAGGATTTGGTGCTGAATTCTTATGAATTGGTGGTGTCAAAGCTTCAAAGAAATTAACAATACAAAATCGGATTGCTCCGTCTAATATGAACACACTCCGCCAGAGCGACCCCACCACATATCAACATAAAAAACAATAACTTACAAGCAATAAAACAATACCAAACCAATCAAAATAATTTTAATATTTTTAACACGTTTCAAAAAATATTGAAATTTCAATCGATCATTCAACATTTAAGTTAGAATCACCCTCAAATTAAATGATTAGCTATTTTATTTATGCAATTTAGACATGATATCAATGGATTACGAGCCATAGCTGTATTGGCCGTTGTAATATTTCACTTTAACCCGCAATGGCTGACAGGTGGCTTCGCTGGTGTCGATGTTTTCTTTGTTATCTCTGGTTTCTTGATGACTGCCATTATTTTTAATGGCATTGAAAAAAACACATTTAATCTATTTAAATTTTATACAGCACGTGCAAACCGTATTATTCCAGTACTTGCGGCGATGATTATTGTTGTACTCATCTTTGGGTGGTTCTATTTAGCACCTGTTGATTATAAAGATTTAGGACGACAAGTCGAAAAAAGCTCTTTCTTTATGACCAATGTGCATTTTTCAAAAGGCGGTGGCTATTTTGATACTGCTGAGCATACTAAATGGTTATTACATACTTGGTCTTTGTCCGTTGAATGGCAATTTTATATTGTTTTCCCACTCCTTATTTTGATGCTTAAAAAATATTTAAGCCTTCATAATTTAAAACGCGTAGTACTTGGACTGCTCTTTACCAGCTTTATTTATTGTATTTATGCGACCTATAAAGACAGTAAAACTGCTTATTTTTTACTGACAAGCCGCGCATGGGAAATGCTGCTGGGCGGTTTAGCATTCCTTTACCCTTGGTCATTAAAAACCAAAAAATCACAGCTCATGATACAATGCTTAGGACTCATTCTAATTCTAGCATCATATATCTTTATCTCTAAAGATACGCTTTGGCCAGGTTATATGGCCCTCATTCCTGTCCTTGGTGCTTATTTAATTATTGTAAGTCAGTACCAACAGAATATTTTCATTAACAATCCTGTTTTTAGCCACATTGGTAAATGGTCTTACTCAATCTATGTTTGGCATTGGCCCTTGGTTGTTTTAGGTTTCTATTTCAGCCTCGAAAATTGGTGGATATATGGAATCCCGCTATCAATTTTATGTGGTTTCTTAAGTTATCACGGTATTGAAAAAATTAATTTCCCGCGCTATTCATCTTGGAAAGAAATTTATAAAGTGAAAGCGGTTTATCTCACTTTATTCCTATTAGGCTTTGGTCATTTCCTCAAATCTAATGATGGTGTAGATTCACGGCTTCCAGAAGCAGCTAAAATTGCGAATGCAGAAATAAAAAACGATAACCCTTATGATTGTGACAAACCCGAATTATACGAATGCGTGATCGGTAACCCTTCTAAAATTAAAGCATTGATTATTGGGGATAGTCATGCGAACTCTTTAATTACCTCTCTTTCTTCTGTTTTTAATTTGAAGTCAGACGGAATTATTGCCTTTGCTAGTTCTGCCTGCCCATTCATTCCGAATATGAATTTTTACGACAAAAAAAGCCATTGTCCTGAAATTAACCAACAGCGCTTAAACCTAATTGCATCCAAAAAATATGAAAATATTCCGATTGTTTTAGTTGCTAGATATCCAAGCTACTTAATTGGAGAAAATGATGCAGACCGTGTAAATCCACTCGAATCTATGCCTGCCGTTTACTTTGGAGCTGAGAAAAATACGTCTCAACGTGAATTATTCGCTTCGTTTAAACACAATTTGACACATCATCTGTGTCAAATTTCTAAGACAAATCCTGTATATGTTGTTCAACCCACTCCTGAAGTTGGTTTCAATTTACCGCAAAGAATCATTAAGAATGTATTTTACAACCGCAATGAAAAAATATTTATTTCACACAATGCGTATTTAGAAAGATCAGGAGAGATTCGCACAATCATTCATGAAAGTGCTACACAGTGTCAGGCCAAAGTCTTAGACCCTGCATTACTCTTATGTAAAGGAAATGAATGTATTTCTGAATATAAAGGACGCCCTATTTATCGTGATGGCGATCATCTCAGCGAGTATGGAAATAAACTTTTAATTCCAATGTTTAAAGAAGCCTTCAATCCATAAAATGTCAAAGTCTGCCTAAATGGCTTTAATCCCTTAAAGTCATTTAGGCCAATTTTAAAAAGTTAGGAGCTGTTGAGATTAAGCAGCAGACTCGTTTGGTGATTTGAAAATAGATACGATTGTTGCTAAGAAGCATCAGCAATCATTGGTCTCTATTGTAGATAGGAAGACAGGCTATTTATGACTGAAAAAGTGCAGCTCACGCCAGGCAGAGACAATTTGTCAAACAACCATCAGCCTTCTTGAGCCGATCAAAGATCAGCTCAAGAATTAGAAATAGACTGGTATTTCGCAGATCCTTATAGCGCTTAGCAACGTGGTACAAATGAAAATACCAATGGTTTAATCAGGCAATATATTAGAAAAGGCAGTGATTTAAGTGACTATACGGATGAATATATTTCAGAAATCACTCAACGCTTGAATCATCGGCCAAGAAAAAGACTCGGCTTTAAAAGTCCGAGTCGGGTATTATCGCAACAACAGGGTGTTGCACTTCAAATGCTAATCTAAGTTTATATTGAGTTCAAACAGACTGCTAAAGCCTTTGGGGAGGAAAGCTTTATGCCATTTTCTCAATGATGCTTAAAAAAGATTTAATGATAATGCTGTTTGAAATATCAATAATAAAACCGCCCACCATAGGTACAATTAAAAAAGCCTTGTGTGATGGTCCAAAGGTTTTAGTCACTGTTTGCATATTGGCAATTGCTGTAGGTGTTGCACCCATGCCAAAACCGCAATGTCCTGCACTGACAACCACAGCATCATAATCTTTGCCCATCAGATTAAACGTAATAAAACAAGCAAACAAAGCCATCACAACAGCCTGTACGATAATAATAATCAGCACTGGGCCAGCCATACTTGCCAGCTGACCAAAATTAAGCGACATCAGCGCAATTGCCAGATAAATCGAAAGCGCTGTGCTGCCCAGCACGTCAATCGTAGGCTCAGAAATACTTTTCTTGAAAACATAATTCAATATGTTTCTCAGGAGAATACCAGCAAATAGACACCAGACAAACGTGGGCAAATAGAATGCCGTATCTTTAGAAATATCACTGATATAGCTGCCAACCACAATGCAGCTGATCAGCATGAATACGGTTTCAATCACATTCTTTATGTTAATTTGTTTTTCAGCATTTGGAGCGGCCAAAGATTCTGCCGCTGAATGCGTTTCCGATGCAGTCAATTGCGGTGTTTTTACTTTTTTAATGAGATGACGCGCAATCGGCCCTCCCATTAAACCGCCAATCACCAATCCCATCGTTGCACAAGCCATTGCAAGTTCTAATGCACCCGCTACGCCATACTTTTGCTCTAAAAGCGGCCCCCACGCCCCTGCATTGCCATGCCCGCCTGAAAGTGTAATTGAACCTGCAATAAGGCCAATAAATGGATTTTCTTGCAGCAGCATTGCAACACCGACACCCACAAGGTTTTGCGTAAGAATCAGCAAGGTCACAATAAAAATAAGAATAAGCAAAGGCTTCCCGCCTTTTGCCAATTTAGAAAAATCGGAGTTCAAGCCAATAGATGAGAAAAAAGCAATCATCAGCAGATTCTGCAATGACGTATCAAATTTAAACGTATAATTGGTCATTTTATGAATGACGAACAATGCAATTGCCACGATAAACCCGCCTACAACGGCTTCTGGAATATGGTTATTACGTAAAAACTTCGTATGCTTGACTGTAAACATGCCGATTGCTAAAGCAAGGCAAGCCATAAATAATGTAAGGTTCGTGCTTACGATCATTTCTTTCCCTTTAAATTTACTAGAGTTTTTATAAGCTGAAGCCCACTGCTATCAAGCTTTATAGAAAATCTATTAGATTTATTGACCCAGCATTTATTCCATTCAGAACTGGCGGTTCATCCAACTCTTCATGTTCCAATACTGCTGTTCATCATTCATTTTGACAGAAAGCCCATGCAGCAAAAACAGCACATCGAACGATCCGAATTAACGTGTATTTTCGCACCCTGCTGAACTAATGCTTATACAGCCGTGTCAGTTGATGACTGATCCAATTGCATGAGTATTATTCCCTGCTCAGTTACCCTCAAAATTTCAGCCAATGTACAAGGCTTTATTGACATTAAGTAATGAATTCTAATAGATTGCCTATAACTATTGGTTATGTGAACTTTTATGAATCTTAGACACCTTGAAATGTTCTATTCAGTGATGCTTTTTGGGTCATTAACAGAAGCAGCCGCGTCGTTATGCATATCACAGCCAGCGGCCAGTAAACTGCTTAAACATGCAGAGCAACGTCTTGGTTTTGCACTATTTAAGCGTGTAAAAGGCAAGTTGCAGCCTACTAAAGAGGCCTATATTCTGTATGAGGAAATTAAGCCAATTTATGACAAAATTAATGAGCTGAATAAACTGACACACAATCTGGCAAAGAATACCAAAGGTCAAATAACCCTCGGATGTTTGCCCAGTCTAGGTTTGAGTCTAATACCAAAGTTGACTGCCCAATTTTTAAAGAAATATCCTGGTGTATTTGTAAATATCGGCACAGACCACACCCAAGCGCTGGAACAAAAACTGCTGCAGCGCGAAATTGATATTGCAGTTACATTTCATCCGCACACGCAGCACGGCATTATTGCCACACCAATTTTAGAAATACCGCTGGTCTATATTGACTCTCAATTTGTCCGTGCAGATCAGGATATTCATTTAATTGATGAGAACCGATGGATTCAGCCAGATTCTGACTCACTCATGCAAGTGGTAAAAAAATATCGGACATTTAATAAAAGCATTATCAACGTGCAAACCTATTACATGGCTGGCGAACTGGTACGCCAAGGCATCGGCTGCAGCATTACCGATATCTACACCGCAGCTTATTCACTGCCGAAAGAAATGATTCATCAAATGAAACCGCGCCTGTACACCACGATTTACATTTTAAGAAATGCCAATGTGAGTACAACCAAAGCGACCGAAGACTTTATTGAGCTGATCAAATCAGAAATTGGGCTTATTACCCCATCAATTAACTAAAAGTTATGACCAGTATTTAAAAACTCATTTGTTAAAGCGGTTTGCTTCTTTTTTAATAACCTTGTTTTTTGGATAAATAGCATGGAACAATGAAAAAGCATGTAGCCGTTATTGGCGGTGGAGTAATTGGTTTAAGTACAGCTTACGCACTTATTCAAGCCGGCCATAAAGTCACGATCATTGAAGCAAATGATCAGGTCGGATGCCAAACCAGTTTTGCAAACGGCGGACAGTTAAGTTACCGATATGTTGCGCCTTTAGCTGATGCAGGCGTTCCATTTCAAGCACTTCAATGGCTTGGAAAAGCACATTCTCCATTAAACTTTAAATTGAATGCCTCACCTTTCCAATGGTCTTGGCTGCTGCAGTTTTTAATGGCGTGCAACCGTAAAACCAATATCACAAACGGCAACCACATTTTACGTTTATCGCTTTATAGTCAAAGCATTATGTCAAAATGGCGTGATCAGCTTGATGATTTTTGCTGGGTAAAATCAGGCAAAATGATCATTCACCGTGATGAATATGCTTTTAAAAAGGCTGCATCCGGAATCGACCCTCAAGTCCAAAAAGCATTGAATCGTGATGAAACCATTGCGCTTGAACCATCATTAAGCGGTATTGCCTCAGAATTAGTCGGTTCAATTTATACCCCGGATGATGAAACAGCAGACTGCTATAAATTCTGTCTGGCACTGTATAAAGAATTAGAAAAAAGTGCTGACTTCAGCTGCCTTTACACACATAAGGTGACTGACTTCATTACTGAAAGTAACCGTATTCAAGCAATTGAAACCAATCACGGGCGTATCGAGGCCGATGATTTTGTTGTCGCTGCCGGCAATGGCAGTACCGCTATTTTAGATATGGCAGGTATTTCCGTACCTGTATATCCGTTAAAAGGCTATAGCCTAACTTTACCGTTCCCGCAACAAAATAATATTGTTCCGAACATGAGCGTGACGGATTATGCGAATAAAATCGTATATGCAAAATTAGGTAATCAGCTTCGCATTGCTGCCATGGTCGATATTGGCTATCAGCATGTGGATATCCGCAAAAACCGTATGGATGCCTTGAAAGAAACGGTTCGTAAAACCTTCCCTGATTTAGCCGGTGTCGATACAGCTCAAGAATGGAGCGGCTTACGCCCTTCTACGCCAAAAGGCCCGCCTATTTTAGGCCGCACGAAGTACGCAAATTTATGGTCAAACATCGGCCAAGGCAGCTTAGGCTTTACCCTTGCAGCAGGCAGCGCAATGGTTATCAGTCAATTAATTAGCCAAGCAAAATCCCCAATTGCTTTAGATGGTTTATCTTTGGAGAAATAAAATGAGTAACGATATTCAACGTATTGGCGCAAATGCACGTTTAGCTGGCTGTGTTGTACATAACGGTTTAGTGTATGTTTCTGGCCAAGTGCCAACAACTTTAGACGCAGATGCTAAACAGCAGACTTTAGAAGTTTTAGCAAAAATTGATGCTTTGTTAGAACAGGCTGGCAGTGACAAAGGTCAGATTTTAACTGCTCAAATTTGGATTAAAAATATTGCTGAAGACTTTGCTGCATTCAATGAATGCTGGGAAGCGTGGCTGCCAGAAGGCGCTGCTCCTGCACGCGCTGCATTACAAGCAGACTTAGCGCGTCCTCAGGTTCTAGTCGAAGTTATGCTCACAGCAGCTGTTAAATAAGTCTAAATCAGCTGTTTTCAGCGTATAAAGATGATTTAACAACAAGCGCGAAGCTCAGGTTTTTCCTGAGCTTCGCGCTATTTCATTGAGTATTTTGGTCATTCGCTTTCACAATGTACAACGCTCTGTTTTTTACTTGCGCGTCATTCAGTTTTTTAAAAACAATGGAATACTTAAACTTCACACATCATGAATTGCTATGTATCAGCATCGTTCATTCACCGTATTAAAGCGTGAATTCTGTATTTGAAAAGGCTCATCCCTAAACCTTTTTATTTTAAGCCTTCCTCGCCTGCATCACTTTAAACAGCACAAACAACAGCAATATCCACACAGGCTGCATCAGCACCGACAGCATAAAACCCTGCATCCACATGATGTACAAAATCATCAGCATGAATACTAAGACGAAGTAGTTGGTAAACGGCGCAAATAAAGCCGGAAACTTAGTTTGAATGCTCTGCTGCTGCATCGCTTTTCTAAACTTCAAATGAATCAAACTAATCAAAATCCAGTTCAATACCGCAGCACTGACCACAATATAAATCAAATAGCTCAAAGCTTTTTCAGGCAAGAAATAATTCAGCAGCACACAGCCAAAAATCAGCAAGGCTGAACATAAAACGGCCGCAATCGGTGTACCCTGTTTATTCACCTGCTTAAATGCTTTTGGCGCATTGCCCTGTTCCGCTAGGCCCAGCAGCATACGGCTATTGGCATACATACCGCTGTTACAGACCGATACTGACGCCGTCAAAATAATAAAGTTTAATAAATGCGCCGCCCAAGCAATGCCCATCTGATTAAAAATCATTACAAAAGGACTATGCTCCAAACCGCCAAGTTTCAGCTGATTCCACGGCACTAAAGACAGCAGCACCGCCAATGAACAGATATAGAACAGGAATACACGAATCACGGTTTGATTGACGGCTTTAGGAATGTTTTGATCAGGATCTTCCGTTTCTGCTGCTGCCATGCTGATCAGTTCAATGCCGCCGAAAGCAAACATCATAAAGGCCAGCATATAAAATAAGCCTTCAAAACCATGCGGAAAAAAGCCGCCATGCGTCCATAAATTGCTGATCGAAGCGGTGGAACCGGCCTCTGCCGTCATCAGTAAATAAACACCGAAAATAATCATGGCAACAATTGCCACGACTTTAATCATCGACAGCCAAAATTCAGACTCTGCATACAGTTTAACATTGGCTAAATTGGCCAGCGTGATCACTGCAAAAAACACAAGAACCGACACCCATGCAGGCACATGCGGCCACCAGTAATTGACATATTTGCCAATCGCGGTCAGCTCGGTCATCACCACTAAAATGTAGAGAATCCAATAGTTCCAGCCCGTGAGAAAGCCTGCGAATTTGCCCCAGTATTTAAAAGCAAAATGGCTGAATGACCCTGTTACTGGCTCTTGTACAATCATCTCACCCAATTGGCGCATAATCAGAAAAGCAATCATGCCGCCAATCAGATAACCCAAAATAATTGAAGGCCCTGCTGACTCAATAATATGCGCTGAGCCTAAGAATAAACCCGTCCCAATTGCTCCGCCCATAGCAATTAATTGGATATGGCGGTTCTTTAAACGGCGCTGCAGTTTGGGCGTTTCACTGTTCAAAACAAACTCTCATCATGTATAACATGGCGAATTGTAATAGTTTCGCGGCATTGAACCTAGATCATTCATTAAAAGCGCAGCTGAAAATAGTCAAAAGCCTGCCGTCAAGCATTATCAATTTACTGTTAAGTCAGTCATTAATATTAAACAGGCAGACTTCAAAATTTTCTTTGAGCATTCAAGATAACAAAGCAAATTTCAATCTCAATATGCTCCATCACTTAGATTTGCACTAATTCTCTGCATGAAAGGCAGCATGATAAGTCACGACACCTTCCGGCATACGCTTTACAAAGGAAATTGCTTGAAAATATTCAGGCGGCACATCAGGCAAAATCAGCTGTGCTGAAGGCTCAAAGCCAAAGCGGGCGTAGTAGTTCGGATCACCCAGCAAGACACATCCATTCGCGCCAATGTCTTTAAGCCGTGCTAATGCAGCCTGCATCAGCTGTGTGCCTATGCCTAAGCCTTGCAGCTCAGGCAAGACCGAAATTGGCCCTAAGCCATACCACCCTTGCGCGCCATCAGAAATGTTTACTGGCGACACAGCGACATGTCCAGCTAGACTGTGCGTATCTGTATCTTCCGCAACCAGCGATATTGTCAATTGCTGTGCATTTCTCAGCTGATTCACAATAAAGTGCTCTGTATGGCTTGAGTGTTCTGCATTTAAAAAAGCAGCCTTTGTGAGCGCTTCAATGACTGGAATGTCATCCAGCGCTTCGTCTCTAATCTTTATTTTCATGCTGTGCTCCTGCAGCAGCCTTTGATCTAAAAAAAGCGGATATGTTTTACACTCATCCGCTTTTCACCATGACTTTAAATAAAATCAATCTTCAGGATATTCAAAACGGTAGCCTACACCATACACCGCCTGTATCCACTCATGACGGTTACCTGTTTCAGCTGCTTCAGAAATTTTACGGCGCAAATTCTTAATATGGCTGTCAATCACACGGTCTGCCACATCAAAGCTGTCAGGATTAATGTGATCCAGCAGCTGCGCACGTGAATAAACCTGTCCCACATGCTCTAAAAAAAGCTCAAGCAAACGGAACTCTGTCGGCGTTAAATTCAAGGACTTTTGCTGATACCAAATCCGCTGCTGACCTTTATCCATACGGAATAAATCGTTGCTTTCAGGTTCAGCCTTACGCTCTAAGCGGCGTAAAACAGCCTGTACACGCGCAACCAGCTCTTTCGGGCTAAACGGTTTGCAGACATAGTCATCTGCGCCCATATTTAAGCCCAATACGCGGTCAATTTCTTCTGTACGCGCAGTCACCATAATAATTGGAATATCCGACTGCTCACGCACTTTACGGCAGATGGTTAATCCATCCATACGCGGTACCATCAAGTCTAAAATCATCAGGCTCGGCTTACGCTGCATAAAACTGTCATAAGCGTCCTGACCATCATGAAACATGCTGACCTCTAAACCAGCAGCTTCCAAATAGTCACGCACCAGCTGTGCAAGTTCAACCTCATCTTCTACCAGCATGATATGTTTCATGAATGCATCTTTCCTTTCAAATTAAATGTTTTTGGGAAATGTCAGCTTGCAGCGCAAACCGCCCAAAGGCGAATGCGCAAAGCTCAACTGACCGCCCATGGCTTGTGCAATTTTTCCAGAAAGCGCTAAGCCTAATCCTGTACCGCCAGTACTGCGCGTACGCGAGTCATCCACACGGTAGAAACGCTGGCCTAAATTTTCCAGCTGTTCATCGGTCAAACCAAATGGGCTGTCATCAACATACACCGTCCATTCCTGTGCATTTTGCTCAGTATGAATCTGCACCTGACCGCCAGCTTCAGTATAACGTATGCTGTTGCCCAGCAAGTTCACCATAATTTGTTTAAAACGGTCTATATCCAATTGTAATTCAGCGCCCTCACCATCAGCATCGACAGTCAAGCCTGCTTGCTCAAATTTGGGTTTGAAGTTAAATATTTCCTGTTCAATCACCCGCCAAGGGTCTACATCCGCCAAATAGCATTTCAGCTGCATGGCTTCTGCTTGCGCCAAATCGGCCAAATCCTGCGTCAGTTTTTTCAGGCTGCTGACCTGATTCAGCATAGATGCAAAATGCTCAGGTGTCGGCTTGCGAATACCATCCTGCATCGCTTCAATTTGCGCTTGCAGTACAGCAAGCGGTGTTTTCAATTCATGTGAAGTATCGGCCACCCACTGACGGCGTGAAGTTTCATGCTGATCCAAAATCACAGCCAGCTGATTCAGCTCATTAGATAAATCACCCAGCTCATCATTACGGTTCACTTTGACCTGATACTGATAATTTCCCTTGGTCAATTCACGCGTACCATGCAGCAAACGCTGAATCGGTTTTTTAAAATAAGTCGCCATCAGCAAAGCTGCAATTAAACTGCTGATAATAGTTAACATGTAAACCAAAAACAAATAACGCTTTTGATTGCTGAAAAAGTTGATACTGACAGCATCATCCTCTTCCAAAACGGGTTTTAAGCCCAAATAGCCCACGATTTTATTGTCCGCAATAATTGGACGGTAAGATATTTGCGTATCCGATGGCTCACCGACAATAAACTGCTTCTTCGCATCATACAAAGAAAGGCGCGAGCTCAGTCCTAAACGGTCAGGCATCGAAATAAAGTGTTTTTTTCCAGTCTGATTGTGCTGCAGCACAGGGGCATGCGCTTTGTTCTTATCCTTAGGGTCAGAAGGACGGAAAATATTTTGATTAGCACTGAGCGGAAACTTCAAACCTTCAAAAGGCTGAAACGCTGTAGGTAAATTCTGTTCAATAAATTTCAAATCTTGCGCTTTTTCATCGTTCAGCATTTCATTCGAGGCATTCATTGCCGCGCCTGCCGTCACCAACGAGTGCTCTTTAAAATAGCGCTGCTGCAAAGCAATATCATATTGACGGCGCAGCCACCAGCGCGACAGCCGGTCATAATCATCAGGGCCAGCGTCGCCTTCGATTTGCAGAATTTGCGCCTGAATCGCATTGCCCCAGTCATGATAAACATCATAGACATCAGCCAAATTGCCCATTAAGCCATCCAGCTTTTGCATTTCTACATCCGCAACATATTGAGTAAAGTTGCGCTGCATGGTCCAGTGAAGCACGCCTAAGCTGACCGTTGTGATGACTAAGGTCGTCAGCAGTACAGTCAAAAATAAACGTAAGGCAATAGGCACACGGCGGATATTCAAAAGCAGCGTCTCAATTTTTCTTCTATTTCATTATTGTAGCGAACACTGCTTTAAAAAACTCTCCATTGTTTCTTCATCTTTATTATTTAATCTTATCCTAAATAATGAAATGCAGCTGCTATGGGGTAAACACAATGAAAATGATGACTAAAATGGCATTGATCAGTGCAAGCGTACTCAGCATGGGGGCTTTAACAGCCTGCCAATCGACCAATGCGCCTCAAGACAATAAACACAGCCGGATGATGAAAGAACATCATTCGGAACAAGCCCGCAAACTCACGCCAGAACAGCAAGAAGCATTCCAAGCCAAACGTGCTGAACAGCGCCAATTCTTGGCTGATGTAAAAAAAGCCTGTGACGGCAAAGCTGCAGGAACAGCAGTACAGTTAAAAACAGGTGAGCAGACAATCAGCGGCACATGCACCATGAGCTTTAAAGCTGACCGCAAAGCCATGAAACAGGAAATGCAAAAAGCGCATGCGGAACATAAACCAATGCGCGGCGAGCACCGTCCAATGCAAGGCGAAATGCGCGGCCATATGCAGCGCGGCGAAGTACTGACCGATGCACAGCGCGCGGAAATGGTCAAACAGTTTGATCAGCGCCTTGCACAGCGCCAAGCTCAGCAGCAAGCCATTGCTCAAGCCTGCCAAGGCAAAGCCAACGGCTCAGCTGTACAGATTAAAGCTGGCGAACGCACCATTGACGGTAAATGCGAAGTCCGCTTTAAACCGGCAGCACCTGCAAAAGCATAAGCCGCACCTGCTCCTAAAGCGCTCTATGAGCGCTTTTTTGCTGCCTGCACATTTGTACTCTAAACCTGCTCTGCAGATGCATTTTCAGCTAACATATTGAACTGCCTTGCAATCGTTTCAAAACACCGACATAAGTTTTTACGTTTTTGACCATATGTGTCATGTGAAAAGCGCCAAAACTGTTTACACTCTATGTACTTAGCTATTTCAAGAAAAAAATTTTTGACTTTACAGTCACCAAGAAATCACCTCGAAATGCTTGTACCTTAGAATAAGATGTTGCACGATTAAGCCATTCAAAAACGTATCAATGACGATGCGATTAACAATGTTATCTGGATTATAACGCTGGTTGAAACCAGTATTGAGGAAAAACGATATGCCACAATACAAAGCGCCCTTACGTGATATGCAATTCGTTCTGCATGAACTTTTAAACGCAGAAGGTCACTATGCAAGCTTGCCTGCATTCTCTGAAACCGTAAGCCGTGAATTGGTCGATCAGTACCTGGAAGCTGCTGCTGATTTTTGTGAAAATGAACTTTCTCCTTTAAACCAAGTTGGCGACCGTGAAGGCTGTACTTGGAACGACGGTGTTGTCACAACGCCTACTGGTTTTAAAGAAGCGTATCAAAAATATATCGAACTAGGCTTCCCTTCTCTTTCTGCAGATGAAGAGTTCGGCGGTCAAGGCTTGCCTAACTCTTTAGGCATCACAATTTCTGAAATGGTCGGTACTGCAAACTGGTCATGGGGCATGTACCCTGGCCTTTCTCATGGCGCAGTGCGTACTTTAGAGCACCACGGTTCTCAAGAACAAAAAGACGCTTACCTGCCAAAACTTGTTTCAGGCGAATGGACAGGCACAATGTGCTTAACAGAGTCTCATGCAGGTTCTGACCTCGGTATTATCCGTTCTAAAGCTGAACCTCAAGCTGACGGCAGCTATGCAATCTCTGGCGAGAAAATCTTTATCTCTGCCGGCGAACATGACATGGCAGAGAATATTATTCATATCGTTCTTGCACGTCTTCCTGGCGCGCCTAAAGGCACCAAAGGCATTTCGTTATTCATTGTTCCTAAGTTCAACCTCAATGCTGACGGCACTGCAGGCGAACGCAATGCTGTACGCTGCGGTTCAATCGAACACAAAATGGGTATCCATGGCAACGCAACTTGCGTCATCAACTTTGACAACGCAAAAGGCTTCCTGATCGGCCCTGAAAACCGCGGCCTAAACTGCATGTTTACATTCATGAACACAGCGCGTATCGGTACTGCTGTACAAGGTTTGTCTGCTTCTGAAGGTTCATTCCAAGGCGCGCTTGCATATGCAAAAGACCGTCTGGCAATGCGCTCTTTAACTGGCCCTAAAGCGCCAGAAAAAGATGCTGATCCAATTATTGTGCATCCTGCTGTACGCAACATGCTGCTAACGCAAAAAGCATATGCAGAAGGCGGCCGCGCATTGGTTTACTTACTGGCTCAGCACGCTGACGTTGTTGAAAAAGGCGCAACTGAAGAAGAACGTAAATTCTCTGACAACATCCTGTCTTTGCTTACACCAATTGCAAAAGCATTCTTAACTGAAACGGGTTCAGAATCTGCAAAACACGGCGTTCAAGTATTTGGCGGCCACGGCTTTATTTCAGAGCACGGTATGGAGCAAATTGTACGTGATACACGTATCTCTTGCTTATATGAAGGTACAACTGAAATTCAGTCTATCGACTTGCTAGGCCGTAAAGTGTTGGGTACGCAAGGCGCAATGTTGAAAGACTTCACCAAAATCATTCACAAATTTGCCGAAGCGAATAAAGACAATACCGCTATGGCTGAGTTTATTGCGCCTCTAGCAGCGCTGAACAAAGAATGGGGCGATTTGACAATGCAAATCGGCATGAAAGCGATGCAAAACCCAGATGAAGTAGGCGCAGCTGCGGTTGACTACCTATACTTCTCTGGCTATGTAACACTTGCATACCTATGGGCTCGTATGGCGCTTGTCGCTCAAGAAGCGCTTGCTTCAGGCACAACAGAAGTAGACTTCTACAATGCGAAAGTAACGACTGCGCGTTTCTACTTCAAGAAAATTCTGCCGCGTGTCCGTTCACATGTAGACGTAATTGCAGGCGGTGTTGATCCGCTGATGACTTTAGATGCTGAACACTTCGCATTCTAATTTGAATATCTGCAGCATATTCAAAAAATTGTACTCTTGAGTACAGAAATAGAGAAAGGACGGTCATAGCATTGGCAGTCCTTTTTCTTTATAAATAGTCCCATAGTTTTACTTTGGTCAATCTTCTGCACAATGTGTGTCAATAAAAGTTGCCCTCAGCTCTCAGATTCAAACAATAAACAGGTGAACGAACATGCCAATTTACAATGCGCCTCTCGCAGATATGAAATTCATCTTAAATGATGTTTTTAAAGCAGAACAATTCTGGCAAAACAATGAAAATCTTGCCCACGTTGATGCAGCAACTGCTGAAGCGATTCTTGAAGAAATGGCAAAGTTTGCACAAAACGTAACACATCCGCTTAACCGTACAGGTGATGAAGAAGGCGCAACATATAGCAATGGCAGCGTAACAACACCTGCGGGCTTCAAAGATGCATTCAAACAATATGCTGAAGGCGGCTGGATTGGCTTAGCGGCGGATGAAGAATGGGGCGGCCAAGGCATGCCGAAAATGCTGACTGTACTTGCAGATGAAATGCTGTTTTCTACAAACCCATCTTTCATGCTCTACCCGCTGCTTTCTGTAGGCGCAGGCATGGCGTTGAACAGCTACGCTTCTCAAGAGCAAAAAGAAACGTATTTGCCAAAAATGTACACAGGCGAATGGTCAGGCACCATGTGTCTAACTGAACCTCATGCAGGTACAGACTTAGGCATTATTAAAACTAAAGCTGAGCGCAATGAAGACGGTACCTACAACATCACTGGTACGAAAATTTTCATTACCGGCGGTGACCATGATCTTTCTGAAAACATCATTCACTTAGTTTTAGCAAAAACACCAGATGCGCCTGCTGGTTCACGCGGTATTTCACTGTTTATCGTACCGAAGTTCATTGTCAATGCGGACGGCTCTTTAGGTGAGCGCAATGCGGCAGGCCCAGGTTCTATTGAACACAAGATGGGTATTAAAGCATCTGCAACATGCGTCATGAACTTTGACGGTGCAAAAGGTTACCTCGTTGGTAAAGAAAACGAAGGCCTAGCAGCCATGTTCGTGATGATGAACTACGAACGTCTGTCGATGGGTATTCAAGGCCTTGGCGCTTCTGAGTTTGCTTACCAAAATGCTGCGCAGTATGCGACAGACCGTTTACAAGGCCGCAGCGCTTCTGGCGTTCAATCCCCTGCTAAACCTGCGGACAGCATTTTAGTTCACGGTGATGTGCGCCGCATGCTGTTAAATGCCCGTGCAAATAATGAAGCCTCTCGTGCATTTGCAGTCTATGTTGGCCAGCAGCTCGACATCACTAAATTCTCAACCGATGCAGAAGCTGTGAAAACAGCCAATGACCGTGTTGCGCTTTTAACACCAATTGCTAAGGCATACCTAACAGATACAGCCTTCCAAGCAACACTTGATGCCCAAATGGTATTTGGCGGTCACGGCTTTATCCGTGAATGGGGTATGGAGCAATGCATCCGCGACTTACGTATTGCCCAAATTTACGAAGGCACCAATGGCGTTCAGTCTCAAGATTTAATTGGCCGTAAAACCATTAAATGCGGCGGCGCATTCATTGCTGAATACATCCAAGAAATCCGTGATTTCACAAATGACCTAAGCGCTGACCTGAACTTCATTAAAGATGCAACTCTAGATGCGGCAGCAGAAGTTGAGTCTGTAACGCAATATGTACTTGAAGCAGCAGGCGAAAATGTAGAGTTCTCGAATTCTGCAGCGGTTGATTATCTGCATGCGGTCGGCCTATTAAGCTTCTCTTATATGTTTGCCCGCATTGCCAATGCAGCCAAAGACAAAGACGGCGAGTTCTACCAAAACAAACTGTCACTGGCGCTGTATTTCGTTCAACGCGTTTTGCCTGAACTGGCTGTCCGCATTCAAAAAGTAAAAGCAGGTTCTGAAATCATCATGAACTTCTCTGAAGATTACTTTACCAATCAAGCTTAAGTCGAAAGCGACTTAAAATAAAAAAAGCCCGAATATTCGGGCTTTTTTTATTTCTTCTCTGCATGATAATTTCGCACCGACGCCGCCATTTCAGCATTCGAATTTTCCAAAGCATTTGCTACTCTTTCAGCATCTGCAGCACTGCGGTTTTGACTGACTTTAAACTTCCCCATGATTGAATCTATTTCAATTTCAATCGCCACAATTTTCTCTAACTGTTCAGCAATAAAATCATTCGGTGCATCGCCCATTTTCCATGGCACAGCTTGAGTCGCTTCATGAGTACGTGTGAGCCGCGCCAAAATTCCACGCAAATACTTTTCATCATCCACTTTACGCATCATGCCTTTAACATGCACCACGCGGTAATTCCACGTTGGTACTGTACGATGATGCTCTTGCTTTCCTGCATACCAGTTTGGAGAAATATAGGCTTGATCTGCATGAAAAATCACATACGCAGATTGTTCTCTTTCTAATAAATTAAACAACGGATTCGCTTTGGCAATATGCCCTCGAAGCATTCCCTTTTCACCAACTGAGCGATCTAATTCCAAAGGAATATGATTAGCTTCAATTTCCCCTTCACATACAACCATCACACTGGCGAAAGGATTTGCTTCAATACAGTCAAATAGCTCAATTAAATCTTCCTGCTGAAAATGCGTCGGCAAATACATTTTTTATGCTCAAGTAACTTTAGGCAAAACTACCTTAGCACCAGAAGCCTGAATTTTTATATCGAAATAAATGTAATTTTTCCCATTCATGTGCATGAAACTTGCTTGTTATTTAATGAAATATATCGCAATCTAAAAAAGGAGGCCTCCCATGTCTGAGCGCAACCCTAAGGTAGAAAAACTTGAAGCCCTCCTCGATCAATTAGGCAATTTTGCAGTTGAAGCTTTTCACTACATCGCCCTTTTCGTGATCGGCTGTATGGTCATGTGGTCTGCAGGACATACCGTCTATGAAATATTGACGGTGAAAAAATTTGCCACCATCGACGATATTCTTTTGCTATTTATTTACTTAGAACTGGGAGCAATGGTCGGCATTTATTTTAAAACCAATCACATGCCTGTCCGCTTTTTAATTTATATCGCAATTACAGCACTGACCCGCTTACTGATTGCAGATATTCAGCACACACACAAAGCCAGCATGGATTTGGTCATTATTACAGGCTCTATTTTAATTCTTGCCTTTGCTATTTTGGTAGTGCGCTATGCGTCTTGGACCTTTCCGTCAGTCATTCGCGATAAACACTCAGAAAAACCGCTGCCAGAAGGTAAAACCCCTCGTCCGCAAGATGATGAGCTTGCTTAATCTTTTAGCGCCCCTCTTTCATAAAGAGGGGTTTGGGGGGAGATTTAATGACAAATGTTCCTATCACTATAACCAGTCATTTCAACATAAATAAAGCAACATAGAATTATCGGTTCGGCACCAAGACATAACGGCCGTTTTCAAAAATCCAATACATGCCCTCTGGCGGATCTGGCAATCCTAAACGCCGCCAGTCGCTGATCACAACATGGGTTGAACTGGAAATACTGCTGTTTGACGGTTCACCGTTGACCCAGCCATAGCTGTTGGAACTGTAAGTCACCGTACTTGGCGCCCTATAATAAATATGGACGCCATTTTGCGGCGGATATGGCCGTACAGGCGGATGCGGCGGGTGCGAATGCACTGGCGGATACGGTCTTACCGGCGGCCGTGAAGGCGCTGGATCTAAATGCTGCAGTGAAGGATTGGAAAATACTGGCTGACGGTACGGCTGATAACTGCCATTCGGAGGCAGTGGACGATGATGCCTAGACGTATCTGCACCGCGGTAATTTGCACTGCCGCTCTCAGCAAAAACAGGAACAGATACTCCTGCAAGCATCAATACTGCTGTAAACACAATTGCTTTCATATCAGCCCCCTTTTCAGATCTATAGCCTTATTATAAAGCGCATTTTAGGAGAAAAAATGTACAAGTGCTGTCATGCTGCAAACTTTTATCAGCCCGGTCAAACATAGCGGCCACGCCTGCCAAACAAAATTTAAAACAGGATTATGTTATTATTCGATTTTTAGTTCATTGAGTTTGACGTTGTGGCTGATTTAAGTTTTGACCGACTTCATCAATTCTTCTGTAAAGTTCCGAGTGTTCAAGAAAATTTTATTGATTCTTATGGCACCGATGGCAAAACAGCATGGTGGTTTAAATTTCAAATTAATCTTGATCACCCGCTGGCATGGCAAACCGTGCAGGAGCTGGGCCATGTGCTGAACTATATTTCTAAAAATGAACGTTTGCCGACCCAGTTTTTACCTGTCTCTCCGCCGCCTTATATGAATGGTGAAGCAAAACAGTTTTTAGCATGGGTGATTCAGTGCAATCATGCTGACTTTCCGCCAGATGCAGTTTGTGACTGGCTGGAAGCACGCCTGCCTCAGCCTGTAGAAGATGCTGAAAAATGGAAAATTAAAACCGATTTGCATGAATTGGATCAAATGACGGATAAAGATTTGGATACTTTAGTACCGCCAAATCCTGAGTCTAAATAGAAAAATTAATCTCCCTAAATCCCTCTTTTTAAAAAGAGGGACTTCCTCCCTTTTTCAAAGGGAGGTTAGGAGGGATTCAAAAATCAAAACGTCGACAAACCCGACCATTCCATAAAACGGTACAGCGCATATTTCAGTTTAGACTCATCTGCATATTTGCTGTAATCCACGCTGATTTGACGGCCATTCAAGTTAGACCAAGCAGTATTAAAGTTCTGCTCTGCATCCTTAAATACTTGTGCATCACGCCCGCCAATCACACGTAAATTGGTTTCTAAATTATAATTTTTTAAGTTACGGGCTGTAAAATTTGCAGAACCTAGAATGATCTCAGTATTGTACATGCTGCGTTTGATCAGCATCTTACTGTGACATTGCTCACCCTGCGTATTGCACCAGCGCACCTCTATGCCAGCCTTATGCAGTTCAGCCGCGACTGGACGGTTCGGAATACCATTTTTAGTCCGGCCAAATGCATCCTTGTTCGGGTCGAGCAGCACACGGACTTTAACACCGCGTTCATGCGCTGCAATCAGTTCCTGAATAATTTTGCGCTCAGATAAATAGAACATGGCAAGGTCAATCTCTATACCGGCTTTCTGACTGCTTTGAATCGAATCTAAAACAGCCTGATATATTGCGCCTTCCGTCAGTACCTGAACCTGCGGCAAGTTTTTAGCATCTTCAAATTCACCTGCAATAACAGCTGGCATATTTGCCTTAGACAGCATGCCAACCGTCTGTTCCGTCTGCAGGATATCAAGTGCCGTTTTTCCCTGCACGGTCAGAGCAACATTTGAATGATGCGAACTGCCGTCATGCGGATTCATTGAAGTCACTAAAGCTTTCCAGCCTTCATCGGTGTCTACAACCAGTGTTTTACGATGATTGGCCTTAAAATTCAGTAAATTGAAATAACTGCGGAGTGTAATTTTGTCACTGCCAAAAGGATTCGGCAGCCAGCCCTTTTCAGCATTATTGCCCAAACCCTGACAGCAGAGATACCACAGCCCCGACCATGCTGGATTTGAAGCGCGCAGTGAATTCAAGTCTGTTTCAATCACATCAATCCCCGCCTGACGCAGGCTGCGGTACTGAGCGGGCTGCAAACCTCCATAGACCGAATTGATCGGATCTGTAATAAATTTGATTTCTAAATTGGGTGTCGTGCTCTGCTTATTGATTAATGCATCTGTCAACTGCTGCGTCAGCGCTAAATGCGCTGTTTTTGAGTTGCCCCTTTCTGCATTAAACAGAAACATATCCAGCACGATTGTCGTCTTTGCCTGCTCAATCAAACTGAGCATTTGTTTGAAAATTTGCTGATCAATCTGCTGCTTGCCTGCAGCATCGACATAAGTCTGATCTGCCAAAAACTGTACCTGCGCATGGCGCAGCTTGCCCGTATAATTCAGGCCTTCCGGCAAGGGTTTATACACATGGTAGACCGCAGATGACAGATAGCCCAGTGCCAGCATCCCAACAACCATGCCAATATATCGACGGCGCGACCAATTCAGCTTTCGGTGAATCCGCTCAAAAATACGCATAATAAAAAACCTAGTCCAATGTGCTCAGACTAGGTTTTATCCGTTGAATTTTCAAGAGGATTTCTGTGTTATCCGCTTAAACTCATGTGCAAACTTAGAAACCGAACTCTAAGCCTACAGTGAAGTTTCGGCCAACTTGCGGAATATTTGAAAGGAATGAAGCATGTGAATACACTTGATCATCTAACAAATTATTGGCTTTAAAATACACACGGTAATCATTGTCTTTTGCATACTGGCCTGCATAAGCCAAGCCAACATTGACCATGTTATAGCCTTGCGTTTCCTGCTCATGCGCAGCAAATTTATCTTGCTTAAACACATGATAATATTCAGCTAAACCAGACCAGCCATCTGTAAAGTCAGCTTCTACTTTTGCACCTAAACGGCCAGACGGCACACGCGGCGCATTTGCTCCATCAATTTTGCCTCGTACATAATCACCAAACACACTGACTTTGTATTGATCAGTAACCGCATAGCCTGTTTCAGCCTCTACCCCATAAAACTTCGCTTTGTCTTGGGTATAGTCCACTAAACGGAAATTATCATGGCTATCTGTTGTCGCTGCATAAATGTAGCTGTCATACCAGTTATGATACACATGCACATGATAATCCAGTTGATCTGCTTCATAATGCAGGCCAAGCTCTACATTATTCGACTTTTCCGCATCTAAGTTTTCATTGCCGCGCTCATAAGTATTGGTCGCAAAGTGCTTGCCATTGGCATACAGCTCTTGTGCTAGAGGCAAACGCTCCTGATGCGATGCAACAAATGAAAGCTTATAGTCTGGCGCAAACTCCCAGTTCACAGCGCCTGAATAAGAAATTGCATAGTCATCATAATCTTTTTGAGTTGAATCGATATCAATCTTTTGCTGATCAGCACGCAAGCCCAGTTCCACGTGAAAATTGCCAAATTGCTTATGCTCTAGACCAAATAGACTCCACTTTTCAGTCGTGCTTGGATTCATTAAAGACTCTTCACCTGAAATATCTAACTTTTGGCGGTTGTACTGCGCGCCAATCCCCCCTTCCCAATCTGCAATTGGATTATGCAACAGCTCTAAACGCGCATCGTAGCCTTGGCTTTTAAATGTAGTCAGTACTTCATTTTCTTCCAGCTCATCATGTTTATAGTCTGTATAGCTGGCATGCGCACGGAGCTTTTGAAATCCTGCAAATGGTTCAAACAATTCTGTACGTAAATCATAACGCTCAGATTTTAAGTCGACCCATGGCCCGCCATGCTCTTCTTCATCATGATCATGTGTATGGCCGCCCGCCCCATGCGCGTGACAATCCAATGTATTGCCATGCGGATGACAATTTTCATATTCATGGCTATGACCCGGCAAGCCATACTGATCTTCACGGCGGCTATAAGACAGCCCTGCAAAACCTCGATCATGAATCCATGATCCGCCGATATTCACCGTTTGACCTTCGGCAAAGGTATTATCTACACGGCGCTCTTTGACATATTCCGTATGCTTTTCATGCTGCCCATTTCCTAAATCATGCTCATGGCTATGTTCATGTACATAATCTGGCGCAATATAATTATTCGCTTTACGCTTTGTGCCTTCCACACGAATGGCAAATTGATCGCCCAGTGCAGCCGTCACACCAGCGCTTGCCAGTTTCTCATCACTGCCTGAATTGTAGCGGAGGCCAACTTGACCTTCGTAGCCTTTATCAGGCATTTGCGTTGGAATTTTCTGATCTGTGACATTCACCAATCCGCCGACTGTACCTGCGCTATAAAGCAGTGTTGACGGGCCTCGAATGATTTCAACTTGCTTTGCTAAAATCGGATCAACCGTTACCGCATGGTCTGGTGAAAGTACAGAAACATCGGCAGTTTCAGAAGCGTGCTGCAGCACTTTTACTCGCGGCCCATCTTGCCCGCGAATCACTGGACGGCTAGAGCCTGAACCGTATTGGTTTGAATACACACCAAGTTCATCAGCCAAAGCATCACCAATGGTTGTACCACGTTCAGCTAATTTTTTCTGACTAACAATATGATCAGCAACTGCAAAATCGGCAGCTGATTGTTCTAGGGGATGGGCTTGTACATGAATGGTATCGAGTTGTTGTACGGCCCCCTGCTTAGATTGGGTTAAAACCTCATCTGCAAATGCAAACGGTGCCATAGAGGCAAAAATAGATACGCTGATTAATTTCTTCTTGAATAGCATGCTGGCAGCTCAGGTAGATGGCTTTGTTTTGTTATATTATAACATTTCAATATTTTTTCAATAAAAAACATTTCTAAGCTGAGCTCTCAGCTATACTTTGACGCATTAGTCTTTTGATTTATTTTAAATAATTATATTTTAAATTATGCCCTTTACCATTTCGCATGCTGTCTTAGCACCGCCCCTCTCTAAATTAAGCGGTGGTCGTTTGCCCATTGCCGCCTTAGCCATTGGCTGTATGGTACCGGATTTATTTCGCTTATTTACCAATGCCAATTATGATGGATCACATCAATGGTCGGGGCTCATTGTGCCTAATCTTCTCTTGGGCTTAATGTTTTGCTTGCTGTGGTATGCATTTTACCGACCGATGCTGTTTGCTTTTTTTGGTCTACATAAACCTCTCAATCTACACGGCCTCAATCAATGCTGTGGTTTTATTCTAAGCCTCATCATTGCCATTATTATCGGCACATCCACACACATCCTTTGGGATGGCCTAACCCATGTCGACTTTCGGACTTTCGCCTTCAAAGAGACCTTAAGCCTGCCTGTAGCGCTATTTGGCAGCAGCTATCCTTTGCATCGAGTTTTACAAATCGGACTATCCATCTTTGCGCTGCCGATTTTAGCGTGGATGATCTACCGCCATCATCTGCGCTACCGCAGCACAGACCCAGTCAATAAAAAGACCCAAATCTATGTATATGGCCTGTCGCTGCTGTCCTTGACTGCCGGTATAGCCAGCTATTTATATTTTGCAGACAGTGCCTATTCAGATGCCTATGTCCACGACCTCTATGCTTATATCGGCAAATCAATTAATTATTTTTTCCGTGCATTTTTAGCCATCTTCACACTCGGCAGCCTTATTTTCGTCATCCTAAATGCCGCGACAAATTTTTTCACAGCAGCCGCGGAATAAGCTGACGCTAAAATATTGCCCGCAGCTAATTTTTAGCGTTTAAGCCTAAGTCCCTGTGACAAAATGCCCAAAAAGAGGCATAATCCCCCCTTTGTATAAAAGCGGTGCGCTGTTTACGTATTCGCTGAACTTAAACCATATAGTTGGATTTCTAACGCTATGATGCGAACTCATTACTGCGGTTCTTTAACCGAAGCTCAAATTGACCAAACCGTAACATTATGCGGCTGGGTACACCGCCGCCGTGACCATGGCGGTGTCATCTTCCTTGACATGCGTGACCGTGACGGTCTTGTTCAAGTGGTTATTGACCCAGATACTCCAGAAGCATTTGCAACTGCAGATAAATCTCGCTCAGAATTCGTATTAAAAATTACAGGCCGTGTACGCCGCCGTTACGAAGGTACTGAAAACGCGAACATCACAAGCGGTCAAATCGAAGTTCTAGGTAAAGAAATTGAAGTTCTTGCTTCTTCTGAAACCCCTCCATTCCCATTGAATGATGAAAACACCAATATTTCAGAAGAAGTACGTTTGAAATACCGTTTCTTGGACATCCGCCGTCCTGAAATGTTAGAGCGTTTACGTTTCCGTTCTAAATTGACTAACCTGATTCGTAACTATTTCGAAGACAATGGCTTCTTAGACGTTGAAACGCCTATTTTGACCCGCGCGACTCCTGAAGGCGCACGTGACTATTTAGTGCCTAGCCGTGTTTCAAACGGCAGCTTCTACGCGCTTCCGCAATCTCCGCAGCTATTCAAACAGCTGTTGATGGTTGGCGGTATTGACCGTTACTACCAAATTGCGAAATGTTTCCGTGATGAAGACTTACGTGCTGACCGTCAGCCTGAATTCACACAAATCGACGTTGAAACATCGTTCATGAGTGACGATGACATCATGGATTTAATGGAACGTTTAACTGTGAAGATGTTCAAAGAACTTCTAAACGTTGAATTCGATAAATTCCCTCGCATGACTTATGCAGACGCAATGCGCGACTATGCATCTGACAAGCCAGATATGCGTATTCCTTTGAAATTGGTTGACGTTGCAGACATGATGCAAGACGTTGAGTTCAAAGTATTCGCAGGCCCTGCTAAAGATCCTAAAGGCCGTATTGTTGCGCTTCGCGTACCGGGCGCTGGCTCACTTCCGCGTAGCCAAATTGATGAATACACCAAATTTGTAGGCATCTATGGCGCGAAAGGCTTGGCTTACATCAAAGTGAACGAGCTTGAAAAAGGCATCGAAGGCCTTCAGTCTCCAATCGTTAAATTCATCGAGCCAATCGTACTTGATCTATTAAAACGTGTTGGCGCTGAAAATGGCGACATCGTGTTCTTTGGTGCGGACAAAGCAAAAGTTGTAAATGATGCAATGGGCGCTTTACGTATTAAAGTCGGCCACGACATGAAACTTGCAACTTGCGAGTGGGCGCCGCTTTGGGTTGTTGATTTCCCAATGTTTGAAGAAACTGATGACGGCAAATGGACATCTGTTCACCACCCATTCACGCTGCCAAAATCAACGGTTGAAGAAGTGAAGAACAATCCGGGCGAAGCGCTTTCTGTTGCTTATGACATGGTATTGAACGGTACTGAAATCGGCGGCGGCTCACTTCGTATTTTCAACCTAGAAATGCAAAAAGCGATCTTTGAAGCGCTTGGCATTGGTGAAGAAGAAGCGGAAGAGAAATTCAGTTTCTTGCTGAACGCATTAAAATTCGGTGCGCCTCCTCACGGCGGTTTAGCATTCGGTCTTGACCGTCTAGTGATGTTGATGACAGGTTCATCATCTATCCGTGACGTGATTGCATTCCCGAAAACGAAGACTGCTGAATGCCCTTTAACTCAAGCGCCTGCGCCAGTTGAAACCAATCAGCTGCGTGACTTAGGTATCCGCTTGCGTGAAAAACCAAAAGCTGAAGAATCTAAATAATCTTACCTTTTAAGATTTAGATTTTAAGGTTCAAAAAACCCTGCTCAGTGCAGGGTTTTTTATTGCCGTCAATTCCACATTTCACCCGTCAGCATAAAAGTTCATTTTTAATTTACTTTGCTAATCGCAAACCTGCAGCGCTGCGCTATGATGCAGTGCCTGATCATGAAAGCATTAATCTGTCCACTTCAGGTGTTACTCTATTTTGTTTTAATAGCTTCTGATCATTTTCATTATTTAACGAAACTCGTCCGGTCTCTTAGCAAAATTTACGTTTAAACCACAATAATATTTTGAGACCATTTACCTGATGTACTTAATTTTTAAAATAATATCTCACCTGCCGCTGTGGCTGCTGCAAGCCCTTGCCTTGACCATTGCATTTATTCTTTACCATTTCAATTTGTCCATCACACGCATTACCGCAATCAATATTCAGCTTGCCTATCCCGAACTTTCTCCAGCATTACAGAAGCAGTTAATCAAACAAAGTGTGCAGAGCCAATGCCTGACTTATATTGAATTTATTAAGTGCTGGGGCATGCCGCCAAAATACAGCTTGAGTTTAGTAAAAAACATACAAGGTGAAGCAGTTTTAACCGAAGCGCTCGCAAATAAAAAAGGGGTTATTGTCGTCGTTCCGCACTTTGGCTGCTGGGAGTTGCTCAACGCATGGCTGAACGTATATACAGAACCGATGATTATGTATAAACCGAATAAAAATAAAGGTATAAATCGCTATTTGCTGGAAGCGCGAGAAAAATGTAATGCCACATTAGTGCCCACTGATGAAACTGGAATACGCGCCATTTTTAAACATTTGAAACAAGGCGGCCTAACTGTTATTCTGCCTGACCATTTACCCAAGCCATCTGGCGGCATTTACGCTGATTTTTTGGGCAAAAAACTTTATCGATCACGCTGGTTTCTAAACTGGCGGCCAAAACACAATGCAATGTTATCGGTTTAAGCTGCATTCGAAATTCTGACCTGAAAAGTTTTGATATTCACTGTCAAAAACTGCCTGATGACATTCTTTCTCATGATTTACAACGTTCAGTCGACAGCTTGAACCTTGTAATGCAAACGATCATCAATCAAGCGCCAGAACAGTACATTTGGTCGTATAAGCGTTTTAGCAACTGCTTAGGCAATATCAACATGTATCACAAATAGCAGATTTTTGCTCAATACCATGCCCCCTTTTGCGCCAGTAAAACATGGATTAGCCTTATACAATTGAGATCAATTTTCAACAGTGGCATAATAGCATTCTCTTAGATTGTTGCTGTGTATCTCCTTATGGCTATGCGTCCTGAAGTTCGCCGTCGTGCAATTGTTCTTATTGTATTTTCAATCGTACAGTGGGTGTTTATGCGCTATATCGTAGATAATCAGCTGTTTAATCTAACGACTTATAACCGTATTGTGATTTTCTGCGCCAGCAGTCTGGCAGGAGCATTTGCTATTTTTGCTGCGCTTATTTATATGGTGCTGAAAGGTAACGCGGATAAAGAATAATCACTATTTTAGCTTATGTATCCTCTAAGATAAGACCAGATCACTCACATAAGCTTTGTAAGCATGTCTTATTGGATCAACCTTGAATGCAACACTCTGTATATCAGCCCCTTCTGCGATGAGCCAAAGGGGCTATTTAGCTAAAATAATGAACTGTTAAGCGGCTTGTACTTTTTGATCCGATAAACTTTTATATGCATCAATATATTTTTGCGCAACGTTATTAATATCAAAACGGGCTGATTCAGCTTTCACTTTTGAAAACTTTTCATTGAATTCATCATAGTTCAAATAGACCTGATTCAATGTTTGAGCCAGCTTTTCTGCATCATCTTCAATAATAAAATCATCACCTAATACTTCACGATGATTCGCCGTATCTAATGCAAAGACCATTTTGCCATAATAAATGCCTTCAATGAGTGCTAATGAAAAGCCCTCTAATCTTGAAGGTAAAATTTGCAAATCTGAGCTACAAATATAATCCCAAGGATTATTCACAAAGCCAACTAATTTAACTTTATCTGCTACATTTAATTTCTCAATTAAGTCTTTAAGTTCTTGCTCATAAACCCCCTGACCCAAAATATATAAGCGGTAATCAAAATCGATCTGACTCAAAGCCGTAATCGCCAACTGCCAATTTTTATGTTCTTCTAGTCTTCCCACGCCAACAATATTAAAAGTATCATTCTTTAGAATTTTTGTAGGCTGTTGAAACTTAATACCATTTTCTATCAGAATATTTTTTTTCGCATTACAAAGTTTCAGTGTTTCTGGTGAAATACCCACGCAGATATCCGCATATTTCATACGCTTCTTAACAAACCAATTATGCTTCGTAAATACCAAAGGAATTTTTTTAGAGAGAAATATCTGACAATATTTCATAATTTCGAGCATCTTTGTATTATGACAATGAATCACATCAGGATTGATTTTTTTTAATATTTTGGCAATTTTATATAAATAGAAAATATTATGACGATTTCGATCCGTTTCAATATCAACAACATTCACAGTATCTTCAATATAATCTGTAATTTTATTCCCTTGAAAGTCGTAAGTATTGGCCAGTAAAAAGACTTCATTATTCTGACTCATTGCATTACACAAATCCACACAGACTTTTTCTGTACCGGCAAACTCAGTAAAATATAATATATGGACGATTTTCAACTTTTCATTCTCATAATAAGTTTTGGTTAATTCAGCTACCAAAGCTGTGCGAAGCTATTTTATACAAAAATAATACAATTAACTTAATTTAATCTTATGAAATTAGAAATATTTTTTAGTAAGAAATACACTATAATACAAATAAATGCCTCACAGGACTGACTTAAAAATTTTCAAATCAGCCATGTGTAGACAATATAAAAACAAACAAGAATTAAATGAGAGTTTGATATGCCTCTAAGTAGCTCTCTGCCATTTTTTGAATGCTAAATCTGTCTTTAGTAGACTTAATATTTGCAAACTCAACTACAAACTCATCATAATTCTTATAAACTTCAGTAATTTTAGAGCGCAAAGCTTCTGCAGTACTGTCAAATTTCAAAGACTCCGGCAAAATTTGTTCACAAATCCCTGTATGAGATGAAATCATCAATGGTGCATAATAAATTGCATCAATTGCGACAAGACCATACGGTTCAAAACGTGATGGAATAATATGCAAATCACAACTGTACAAAACATTATTAATTTGGCGGCTAAAACCTTTTAAAAATACTTTTTCTTCCAAATTTCGTTCTTGAATCAGCTGTTGTAAATTATTCTTTTCTTCCCCTTCGCCAAAGATATGACATTCAAAATCAAAATCCACAGAAGAAAGTGCTTCAATTGCAATATCAAAGCCTTTCATCTTATCTAAGCGGCCTGTAAGCGCAATATAAAATTTCTCAGGACGCTCAATTTTGCTTGGCTCTTTATAAGCCATACCATTTTTAATAATAATTGATTCTTGTTTTAAAAGTTGCTGCGTATCTTCTAAAATCGCTACACACAGATCAGCAAGATTATATTTTTTCTTATATTGCAAGGTGTGCTTTGTCGCTATGATCGGTATCTTTTTTTTCAAAAAAAATTGAGCATATTTCATAATCTCAATTTCCTTTGTATTGTGACAATGAATTATATCAGGCGAAATTTTTTCTAATAACTTAGCTGTTTGATATAAAAATAAAGGATTATGACGGTTCTTTTGAAAATCAAATTCTATGAGCTCTATCGCATCATCAATATAAGGCTTAATCTTTTCATGACTCAAAAGACAGACCTGATGTTCTTTCACCATCTCATTACACAAATCCACACAGACTTTTTCCGTGCCCGCAAACTGAATCCAATGTAACGTATGAAGAATCTTCATCTATCTTCCCAAAATTGTATTACAGCTCAATTATTTTCCATACAGACTTAGATCTTAACACTAAGCTATCCGCCCATAGTCAGATAAAAATAAAGCTATAAGCACTCATAAAATTTAAAATAACACGATACTACTGATGTAAAAGCCGAGCTAAACACCAATATTTTACTGAATGAATATCATACCTAATGTAGAATTAGATAAATAGTATTATGTCTTTACACAGCTTTATGATGCGCACAATTTTAAAGAAATGGTATAAATTTCAACAAAAGCAACATGCTAGAAAATTTGATTCTCATTGGTACATGCGTTTTGGCTGGTTGCAACAACCATTAAAACATCAAGAACAGCTTAAAACACTTTTTGAAATTCATTCACCGCGCAAATTTACATTTGCTGATTGTTTTTATGCGCAAGATAATGATCGACATTTCATTTTCTTTGAAGAAGTCGACGATATCCATCCTGTCGGTTTTTTATCAGTTCTGGAAATATTTAAAGATGGCACCTATACCGAGCCACAAACCATTCTAAAACTGGACTACCACCTGTCTTATCCATGTATTTTTCAGATTGAAAATGAATGGTTTATGATTCCAGAAACCAGTGCCAATAAAACCATTGAACTTTGGAAATGCACCGACTTCCCTTTAAAATGGGAAAAGCATAGCAATTTGTTAGAAAGTATAGAGGCTGTAGATACAACGCCGTTTTTACATAATGGCATGTGGTATTTATTTACCTCAACCCGTCGAAATTGCAAAAAATTTGGTGATCGTTTAGATCTTTTTATGACTGAAGATCTTTTAAATCCAAACTGGCAAGAGCATCCACAAAACCCTGTATGTAAGGGTCATCAGCAATTCCGCATGGCTGGAAAACCATTTATCTATGATGGCAAACTGGTGCGCCCAAGCCAAGATTCACTAAAACGTTACGGCGGCAACATTGAGCTCAAGCATATTGTCGAACTCAGCCCAACCACTTACAAAGAATCGCTCTTAGAAGTGGTTTTGCCAGATTGGAATCCGCAAGATGATGGCTGTCATACCATCAATGCTGAAGGCGACTTTGTGGTACTCGATGCTATTCGCTTAACAGCTAAAAAATAAATACTTATGCTGAGCGCAGCAAATCCTTGTAAATTTGCAGGGTTTGCTGTGTCATGGCTTCAACCGTTAATGTTGCTTTTGCCTTAGCAAATAATGGTAAGAAATCCTGATCTGCTCTATCTGACAGTGCCTGCTGAATCGAGGCTTTCAGTTGCTCCGCATGACCAATTTCCGCCAAATATGGCGATGGCAACCACTCAATCACACCATTCACTTTGGTCGATGCCATCGTTTTATCCGCTTGTAGTGCTTCCACCATCACCAATGGAAAACCCTCTCGGTCTGAGGACAACACCACAGTATCCGCCAGCTGGATTAAGTCACGTGCATCTGTACGAAAGCCAAGAAAGGCAACTTGAGACTGCATATTCTGCTGCTGAACTTGCGCCTCTAAAGACGTCCGTAAAGAACCATCACCCACAATCCATAAGTTAGCATCGATCCCCTGCATTGCCTCAATCAACAAACTGATATTTTTAACTGGCTCCAAGCGTCCAATGCACATCACCAGCTTTTTTGATCTGTCCATGACTGGATGCACTGCATAAATATCGGCTTTTAGCTGGTCTTTCTGTTGTTCTGATAGCGCAGGCTGTGGATATACACCGTTATACACAATATGCGCTTTATGCGCGGGGATACCTTGTGTAAGCGCTTGGCTGACTGCAATGACCGCATCCCCAGCAGCATAAATGGCTTTATTTTTTTTGGTGCCATGAACTGTCGTAACAAACTTGACTGGCTTAAGGCAGCCACGGATTTTAGTAATTAACTCAGATGCTTTCCCTGCTTGTGCATGCACGACATCGGGCTGAATTTGATTAATCAGACTTTTTAACTGCCAAAGCAGAAACACATTCCAGCGACTGCGAGCAAAATTCACCGGATGAAAATGAACATTTTCATTGAATTTTTCGGCATAGCATGGATGCGCCAAAATATGCACTTCATGCTGCAGCGACATTTCATTGACTAAGTTGAAGCTATGCTGCTCCAAACCGCCTATACCGCCACTGGTTGCTAGAACTTGTACAATTTTCACGGCTGATCCTGTTTTTTCTTGGCTGCATTTTGATGCTGCTCAAAAAGCTTTGCCTCTTTTAAAAAGGCATAAAAAGCATTAATCATGCTGTTTACGAAACCGCGCCAGCCATTCAAGCAGCTGCGGCGGATAAAGTAAGACTTTAAGAAAGTTACCGGCATGACCAAACTTAATTTTAACAAACTCGGCTTTTTGCCCTTTTGGAATTTTTCCGCTGCTTTTAAATTTGAGTATTGATTATTTTTTTCTACTTTGACAAAAATACTCGATTCGCCGTAGTGATAAATATCGCCTTCAGCTTTCACACTTTGACCATCCACAATTACATTTTCGTGGACTTTATTTTCAAGGTCATATTGGCCTTTGTTTTTACGGAAAAAACGTACTTTGGCATGCTTTTTCGTATGCTTGCTGTTTGGCACGCCTAAAAACACATCATTAATCGGGGTAATCAGTGCATCAATTTGATTGGCTTGAATGGTCTGTTCAATTTCGGCTTTTAATTCTTTCGATAGAACTTCATCACCATCTAAATTTAGCACCCAGTCATTTTTGCACTGCGCCAAAGCCAAGCTTTTTTGCGCAGCATAACCCTGCCAATCCTGATGTGAAATACGCGTATTGGCAAAAGACTGCGCAATCGCATAGGTATCATCCGTACTGCCAGAGTCTAAAATAATCACTTCTGAAAAATCTTGCACGCTCTGCAAGGTGTCCTGCAGCCAAGGACCGCAGTTTAAAGTTACGATATAAACACTGCATGGAATCATAATTTATAACGTCCTTTCGCTAAGGCAATACGCATTTGTAAGGCATTCATTGCGCCATGTGTACTTACGCGCGGAATATTAAATTGGTTCGCCGTGCTGATGTGTTCCACTTTTTTACGTGTAGACACCGCATTTTTAAAGCCGATTTCTTTGGCCATTTGCTGATGCTTTTCATTAAAACGGCCAAATGGATAAGCAAAGCTTGGACATTTGCCAACAATTGCTTCCACATCTTGTTTCGACGCTTGCATTTCTGCAAATGCCTGTTCATCTGACAATTTCAGCAAATTTACATGGTGCTGTGTATGTGCGCCAAATTCAATCACGCCTGAATCTGCCATTTCTCGGATCTGCTCAGGGCTTAACTTTTCAATGCCTTCAATTTGTGTAGCCAAATAAATTGTCGCTTTGGCCTTATATTTTTTTAGTAACGGATAGGCATATTCGTAGTTATCTAAAAAGCCATCATCAAAGGACAGTGCAAACACATCTTTTTGTCCTTCATACTGATCAATTTCAGAGACAAAGCAGAATTTGGCATTCTTACTCACTAAATACTGTAGCAACTGCTCGAACTTAGCAGGAGGCATATTCATGCCCGAAGCCTCTGCATTTGGCGTGACTTGATGTAGCATCACCACACGCGGAATATGTGCAGTACGTAATGGTGGCAACCAAAAAGTGTAGTTACCCAAGACATAGAGTACGGTGGCCAGTAGCACTAAGCCCGCCAACACATAAAGAATCCACATTAAGCATATACCTCGTGTGACCATTCATAAGCTTCAGACAATGGCTGATCAAAAGTAACTTCAATCATAAACTGGGTAATACGTTTTGCATTAAAACTACTGCGGGTTTTATTCCAGCCCGCTTGTGCAATTTTCTTCGCTTCATCAGGATGTCCTGCATAGTGCTTAATTTTTGCCGCCAAATCATGTTGGTCATCAAAATAAACCACTTCTTGCTCTGTATAGAGCTGATCGAAGCCTGGAATACGCGGGCTAAAGGTCAATAAGCCATTGCCTGTGAGCTGCACAATTCGGTCTGAACTGTATAAGGTCACGTCATTTTTACGTGAATAATTGAGACCCATACGCGATTCTGACAGCACTTTATAATAGCCTTTGCCATATACGCCCGGTTGCTCAAAACAGCCATAATACTGATATTGAATACTGTTTTGAGTTAAGGTATCTGCCAAATCTTTTAAGAATTTCTCACGGACTGGTTCTTTATACACCACGCCACAGAAGATAAATTCTTTATCAATGCGCGTAGATTCAAATTGTTTTAATACTTCAACATTGCGATGACCGACGTTCGGCATATAAGCAGTTTTTAAATGCGGTTGCTTTAATTTTTTTAGGTATTCGCCACCTGTAGTACAGAAAATGGCATCCAAATACGGCGAAAACTCACGAACAAAACCTAACTTCTGCTCTAAGTACAAGGGATCGACATACCAAAAAGCAATTTTGGTTTGAGGAAATTGCTGTTTGATATCGCGCAGCACAGTCGGACTCATCAAGTCACTGTGACCCACCAATACGAGATCGGGTTCAATATTATTCACGATCTTTAAAATTTCTTTATTGGCCCAATTCGCACCGAGTTTTTTCGTTTTAAAAATCGTGCCCATACGCGCCATATCGCGGAAACTGAAATCATAAACAAAGTGTCCGTTTTCAATTAAACCAGCGGAAATTTTACGGTCAGTGCAATAAAAATGTGCACCCTGTTTATTAAATCCAAAATTCGCGATATGTAAGATTTTCATAAATCACTCAAAAACAAGCTGCTATCTGCCTATTCGGCATATTCTAATATTCAGTTTAAAAGCATAGCATAAAGCGGTTTTGACAACAGCAGCTTAGTGATTGCTTTTCTGCGCTAAGCCATTGAAATTCTGTATATGAACTATTTCTCGTTATTGTCCTGTGCTAAAAGCTTCTGCGCGACGATCGAAGCTTCTTCAAAAGCAACAGCCTCAGTGAGCTCTTTAAGATTAAACCGTGCAGAAACAATGTTTTTATCCAACAAGGTATCTACAGATTTCACAATTCGATCCGCTTTTAATCGATCCATCGGAATCACACCAACTTTACACCCAGCAGTTAGCGCCTCATAAATCATCGATACGCTATCTTCAGTCACCCAAACAGCCTCAGCTTTTTGCATTTCTTCAAAAATCCAGCCTTGTGGCGTTTCCGCTACAGGAAAAATTTGCAATTTAGACGCATAATCCTGCCGTTCCAATTCAGCCAAAAACTCGGCTGGTGTACGGCGTGAAGTCGTTAAAATAATCTCAGCTTGTGCATTATGAGTTACGATATTTTGAATTGCATTTAATACTTTTTCAGCATTCCACTGATGGCGTTTCGATGAACCGCCCAAAGCAATCAGAATACGGTTTTGCACATGACGCTGTTCATTGACAATTGGATTCAGCGCCCCTTGCGTTAAAACGACATTGCCATTTTCGGGCACGCCGTCATGCTCAGGAATGACAGCATAATCAAACCAGCCAAATGGAAAATTCGGCTTCATTAAAATCACAGTTTTCGCCTTTGGAAACACTTTGCCTAAAAGCAAAACGCGCAGCTGAGTATGACTGCCCACCCCAATAATATAATCAGGTGCTTTGCTTAACACAGACAGCTGCTGTTTACCCCAATGCCCCAATAGACTGAATACTGGCAGCTGATCGATTGCAATTTCTTCAAAACTGACGTCTTCATTGGCTTGTCTTTGCAGTGCTTTGAATAAGCCTACAGCTTGCGAACGGTGCCCTGCTTTTCCATCACTCACATAGACGATATGCATTCAAAATCCTGTAAATCAGCCAATAAAAAAAGCGAAACTAATGTTCCGCCTTTTCATCTTAACCGATTGACTTATTTTACGTAAGTTAACCAGTGTGCATATTTAGGGTCTTTACCCTGAACTGCATCGAAGTATGCTTTTTGGATTTGTGTTGTGATTGGACCGCGAACACCTTCACCAATTTGACGGTCATCATATTCACGGATTGGCGTTACTTCAGCAGCAGTACCAGTGAAGAATGCTTCGTCTGCGATATAGAACTCATCACGTGTAATACGGCGTTCAATCACGTCATAACCAAGGTCTTTAGCAATGGTAATAATAGTTTGACGCGTAATACCGTCCAAAGCGCCGCCAGCGATATCTGGTGTATGAATCACGCCATCACGCACAAGGAATACGTTTTCACCTGAACCCTGGCAAACATAGCCTTGCGGATCAAGCAGCATTGCTTCGTCATAACCTGAATGCGCCACTTCTTGGTGAGCAAGAATAGATAACGTATAGTTGCCAGATGCTTTTGCTTTACACATCGTCACGTTTGGATGATGATGTGTAAATGATGAAGTTTTCACGCGGATGCCTTTCGCCATCGCTTCTTCCCCAAGGTAAGCGCCCCAGCTCCATGCAGCTACAACAGCGTGAATTGTGTTGTCAGTTGCAGCAATACCTAGTTTTTCCGAACCGATAAAAATGATTGGACGCAAATAGCAAGATGCTAATTTGTTTTCACGAACCACATCAATTTGAGCTTGCTCAAGCGCTGCTTGATCAAACGGAACTTTCATTTGGTAAATTTTGGCAGAGTTTAATAGACGCTTTGTGTGCTCTTTTAAACGGAAAATTGCAGTACCATTCGGAGTTTCATAAGCACGGACACCTTCAAACACACCCATACTGTAGTGTAATGTGTGTGTTAGGACGTGAGTTTTCGCCTCACGCCAATCAACTAATTGTCCATCTTGCCAAATAAAACCATCACGATCAGCCAAATTCATGACCTAAACTCCAAATTTTTATACACAGTCATTTTCTACCCAACCGCCTGAGCAGCTGGATCAATTAATCTTTGCCATAACTTGCAAACGACCTCTCGGATATCACGCCAATCGCTAGCGCTGACTTGCATGGATTGATTTGCAAGGGCTAGACGGTGGCTTTCGGCACGTTCGCTGAGATAAGCTTGAATCAATGCTGTCGCGTCGTCACTGGATAAGCAACTTGTCTTTGCGGCATCCTCAAGGATTCGTACATTATCGGAGTAGTGAGCGAGATCCGGATTCGCTCCACTCCATGCGAGTACCGCATACTGTGCCATAAATTCTATGTCGACGATACCACCTGCATCCTGTTTTAAATGAAAAATTCCATCTTTTTTCTGCTCTTTTGATGATCCAAGATGATCTTTCATTTTTTCACGCATTTTCAGCACTTCGGCGCGCACATGCGCCTCATCACGCGGCTGAGTCAAAATATCACAGCGTAATTGCTCAAATTTTTTCTGTAATTGCATTTCACCTGCAATTGGACGCGCCCGCACTAAAGCCTGATGCTCCCACAGCCATGCGCTTTTCAGCTGATACTGCTCAAATGCTTTTAAGCTGGTAACCAGCAGGCCCGCTTCACCAGAAGGGCGTAAACGCGTATCCACTTCATAAATACGTCCATCCAAAGTTTGCGTAGTCATTAACGAAACAAACTTCTGCCCGACACGCATAGCAAATTCAAAACCGCTGATTGGCTTAGTGCCATCCGTATCTGCCTGCTCATCCATATAATGAATAAACACCAGATCTAAATCTGAACCATAGCCCAGCTCAATGCCGCCGACTTTGCCATAGCCAATGACCGCAAAGGACATATAATCCAGCGCACAGCGCTGTCCATCAGCATCTAATGGATAGCCATGCTTTTTCGCTACTATCTGATAAGCCAAATGCAATGCGGCATTGACCGAAACCTCAGCAATATCCGTTAAAGCATCAGAAACCTTCATCAGCGGACTTTCTGCTAAAACATCACTGGCCGCAACGGCCAAAACATTGGATTTTTTAAACAGGCGCAGTACACGCATCTGATCTTCAACTTGATCTATTTCAATACGGAGCAATTGCTGGCGCAGTGAATCCTCTAGATCTTTACGCTTTGGCAGTTCAAAATCCATGGACAAAAATTCATCCAGCAGCACAGGATAATGTGTTAATTCCTCACAAATCCAAGGGCTGACGGTGGCCATTTTAACTAAACGCTGCAGCGCGCCTTTGCTTTCAATCAGCATCACCAAATACACGGTACGGCGCATGACTGATTCAACCAGCGGCATCAGCCGCTGCAAAGCAATTTGCGGATTATCTGACTGGATCACAGCTTCGACCAAATGCGGCCAAAATGCTTTTAAACGCTGTACAGCTTTCGCTGGCAATTTTTTTAATGCATGCCCATGCCAAAATTCATGTACTAAATTTTTAGTATTGTCATCCAGCACTTCACTTAAACGCTGTTCCAGCTGGCTAAACCCCTCTTCTAAATGATTCACCTCTTTTTCTTTAATCAGATGCAAAAACTGATAAATCACTTTAGCGCGCTTTTCATTCAGCACAGCTAAAAATGCATCCCAATCGGCAAATCCCAGCGTTTCCAGCATACGGCGGCGCAAATCAGGCTCAATCGGCAAAGACTGCGTCTGCTGATCGTTCAATGCCTGAATAGCATGTTCAATACGGCGTAGAAATAAATACGCATCCTCAAGCTCAGCAACAGCCGTTGTATCCAGCAGGCCAAATTCACCTAAATGCTGCAGGCTGACTAAACACTGACGGTCTTGCAGTTCCAGCTTAGAGCCGCCATAAATCAGCTGAAAGACCTGAACAATAAATTCAACTTCACGAATGCCGCCGGCCCCAAGCTTAATATCATCTTCAATATTACGGCGCTGCACTTCCCGTTCAATCATGCCTTTCATTTCACGCATGGCTTCAAAGGCGGTGTAGTCCACATATTTACGAAACACAAACGGGCGGGTCATTTCCAGCAAGTCATCACCATCTTTACCGCCAGTGACAATACGCGCTTTAATCCACGCATAACGTTCCCACTCACGGCCATGCTGACTGAGATATTTTTCCAAAGCGACGTGGCTAATTGCCAAAGCCGAACCATCCCCCCAAGGACGCAGGCGCATATCTACACGAAAAACAAAGCCATCGGCACTAATGTGATCCAGTAAATAAATAAGTTTTTGGCCCCATAAAATACAGAACTGCTGTACCTCGATACATTTACGGCCATTGGTTTCACCCTGCTCATCAAAGGCAAATATCAGATCAATATCACTGGATAAGTTCAGCTCCTGCGCACCTAACTTGCCCATCGCAATCACAATCAGGTCCTGCAGCTTGCCGTTATAGCCCATCGGCTCACCATGTTTGGCTTTTAAAGGCTCATAAGCAAATGCTTTGGCTGCGCAAATCGCGGCATCAGCAAAATCAGAAAGTTCACGGGTAAGTGTGACGACATTAGTCAGCCGATTGGCATCTTGCCAAATCCAGCGGAACATTAGACGGGCGCGCAGTATGCGCATCGCGCGCATCCAAGCGCTTTCATCGGCAATACCGTCTAAAGCATCAGAAATATAATTGTGTATTTGGACCGTACTGAGCGGACTGAGAAATTGATCAATTGCATAATCTTGCTGAATCAGTTCGGTATGATTGCCCAAGACTTGTTCAGCATATTGGCTGGCAACCAATGTTTTTTGCAATTGTTCCGCATTCATCCTACACAGCACCCTAAACCTTCAATGCATCTAGTTATATCAGCAGAAGATACGCCATGGGAATAAAAGATTCGGTTTTTATCCGCCAACCTGTGACTTTTCTTCAGGTTTTGCCTTACCAGAACTGTCTGTACTCAATGCATGATTTAAACTGGTGGCTTTAGGCAAATCTACCGTAAAAGCAGTTCCCTCCCCCTCACGCGACATCACATAAATTTCACCGTGGTTCATTTCTACAAAACGCTTGCACAATACCAGCCCTAGACCAGTGCCTTTCTCTCCGGCTGTACCTTTCATACTGATGGCCAGCTTTTGCTCAAAGACATTGTCCATTTGCATTTTCGTCATGCCTAAACCCGTATCCTGCACGGTCAGACGGATATATTCATCACGCTCCTCGGCACGAATAATCACTTTGCCAGTACCGTCTGTCGGTGTAAATTTCAGCGCATTAGAAACCAAGTTCTGAATCACTGAAGTGATCATATTAATATCTGCATTTACCTTCAAATGCGCAGGCACAGCATTTTCCAATTCAATATTTTTGTTCACCGCCAAGCTGTTCAGCACACTGCAGACAATGGTCGAAGCCTGATTCAAATCAAAATTTATCGGGTGATAAACAAAACGGCCGCCTTCCGCCATTGCCCAGTTCAATAAATTTTCCAGCAAGTTATACGTCGATTGCGCAGTGTCAAATAAATATTCTGAAATATTTTGAATGCTTGATTCATCCAGCGTATCTCGCTCTTGAGACAGCACTTCTGAAAAACCCAATAAACCATGAAACGGCGCACGCAGATCATGCGCGATAATTTGGAAGAACTTAGTCTTGCTATAATTTAAAGCAGATTGCTGCTCAAACATCTCTTTCAATTCAGCATTTTCAATCCGAAGGCGCAATACGCTCACCAAGCTTTGTACAAACTCCTCCACAATGCTCAGCTGCTTTTCGGTATAGCCGTCTTCCCGATCATCAAATAGAAAAACCTGACCAATACTGTCCTGATCATCCTTTAAATCAAATGCCACCATGCGCTTATGCTCCACACCTAAGCTGTGCGCATAAGCCGAAAGCTGCGGAAATAGCGGATGTGACACATCTAAGCGGTCTGTATGCTGGAAAAATTCCTGCAAGCGCTCATCAGCCGCCGCCATAAATGCTTTAAATTCGCGATCTGAGCTATACCAAATATACGGCTCATCTTTAAATGCTAAAATAGCGCTGTCCATTTGCAGAATGCCGCGTGCAAACTTTAAGAAGTCTGCAATCTTATTATCATCTGTATAGACTCCCATCAGCAATGAGAGCCTGCATGCAGCCAACTGCTCGGTCTGCGCACCTATATCTAAGAGTTTAACCACCATAGACAACCTGCTCAAAAATGACTGAAGGAAACCCGACTATTTTACTTTACTAACAAAAATAAACAAACAATTCAAGCAATCTTCAAAACAAAAACAAAGAATAAAAACCGCAGCAGAACCATAATTATTATTTTACCATTTGGTTTAATTAAGTTTTTGAATAAATATGTAAAAATTTAACGAAACATTTCAAATATTATTATTGAAAAATAACCCTTAAACAAACAGCTAAAGGCTTGATCTATCACATTTCCGGCAGCACCTCATTTACAGAATACTTACATAAAGCACAGCACAATTGTTATCTTCATCACATATTTAAAATCACATTCACTTTTACCTTCACTCACTTCTCAACTCAAAATAATTAAGACGATATTTTCATAATTGTAAGGCTTTGTTTCGACCCAAACAGAGGAGGTAAAACGGGCTATTTCAAGCACATCAATAAAGCACAAAAAATTGTAGAACAATGCAAAAAAACACCCGCTTTTTTCGGTTTCTTCATAAAATAGCGAAATACCTAGCACATATAATTTTACAATTTTCCGACAAAATGCAATGCGGCTCAGATGCAGTTAAAAAAACCAACGCGGCATAAGACGGGTATCTATTTTTTCTTATAACTTAATAGCCGTTTTATATTAATTGATTAAAAAACAAAAAATACAAATGAAATTCAATAAGATAAATGTAAATACCGCAACAAAACAACTTTCAAAATTCAACAAATTACGGCATTTTTCAAATTCAATAAAAATTTACACATCTATAGCGCTCATAAATATTGTATCATTTTTCAGCGAAATGGCATCATCACAGGATATCCCGTTGACTGAAAAGCCGTGAACACCGATACTTTCACTGTTTTATTTAAGCAAATCGGTTCTTAGGGGCTGAGCCACAAGCTCGGCTCTAGAAAACATTATCTACGCAAGGGGCTATATATGGCTGGTGGCAAGTCAAAAATCATTTACACACTGACCGATGAGGCGCCTCTGCTGGCGACTTACTCACTACTGCCGATCATTGAGACCTTTACCAAGCCAGCGGGCATCGAGATCGTTAAGAGCGATATCTCTGTCGCTGCACGTGTGCTTGCAGAATTTTCTGAGTACTTAACAGACGAACAAAAAGTTACTGATAACCTTGCAGAACTTGGCCGTCTAACACAAGATCCAGATACTAATATCATTAAACTGCCGAATATTAGTGCTTCTGTAGCTCAGCTGACTGCTTGTATCAAAGAGCTTCAATCTAAAGGCTATGCAATTCCTGACTACCCTGAAAACCCAACAACTGACGAAGAAAAAGCGCTTAAAGCTCGCTTCGGCAAATGCTTAGGTTCTGCGGTAAACCCAGTGCTGCGCGAAGGCAACTCTGACCGCCGTGCGCCTGCTGCTGTTAAAAACTATGCGAAAAAACACCCGCACTCTATGGGTGAATGGAAACAATGGTCACAAACTCACGTTTCTCACATGGACGAAGGCGACTTCTACCATGGCGAAAAATCAATGACACTTGACCGTGCTCGCAATGTAAAAATGGAGTTGATCACTGCTAACGGTGAAACAATCGTTCTTAAAGACAAAGTTGCGCTTCAAGACGGCGAAATTATTGACTCAATGTTTATGAGCAAGAAAGCGCTTTGCGACTTTTATGAAAAAGAATTAGAAGATTGCCGTGAAGCAGGTATTTTGTTCTCTTTACACGTTAAAGCGACAATGATGAAAGTTTCACACCCGATTGTATTCGGTCACTGTGTGAAAATTTACTACAAAGATGCTTTCGAGAAACACGGCAAACTATTTGACGAGTTAGGCATTAACGTAAACAACGGCATGGCAGGTCTTTATGAAAAGATCGCGGCGCTTCCAACGTCTTTACGCGAAGAAATCATCGAAGATCTTCACGCTTGCCAAGAACACCGTCCTGCACTTGCAATGGTTGACTCAGCAAAAGGCATCACTAACTTCCACTCTCCTAACGACGTAATTGTAGATGCTTCTATGCCTGCAATGATTCGCGGCGGCGGCAAAATGTGGGGTGCTGACGGCAAACCTTATGACTGTAAAGCAGTGATGCCTGAATCTACATTCGCACGTATCTACCAAGAAATGCTGAATTTCTGTAAGTGGAATGGCAACTTTGACCCGCGTACTATGGGTACAGTGCCAAACGTAGGCCTAATGGCTCAAAAAGCTGAAGAATACGGCTCACACGACAAAACTTTTGAAGTGTCTGCTGCTGGTGTTGCAAACATCACTGACATCGAAACTGGTGAAGTTTTAATGTCACAGAACGTGGAAGAAGGCGATATCTGGCGCATGTGTCAGGTGAAAGACGCTCCAATCCAAGACTGGGTAAAACTTGCTGTAACACGTGCACGCAACTCTGGCATGCCGGCAATCTTCTGGTTAGACCCGTACCGCCCGCACGAAAACGAAGTGATCAAAAAAGTACAAAAGTACTTGAAAGATCACGACACAGCTGGCTTAGACATTCAAATCATGTCTCAAGTCCGTGCAATGCGTTACACACTTGAGCGTGTTGCCCGCGGCCTAGATACAATTTCTGTAACAGGCAACATCCTTCGTGACTACCTCACAGACTTGTTCCCAATTATGGAGCTTGGCACTTCTGCTAAAATGCTTTCTATCGTTCCGTTAATGGCGGGCGGCGGCATGTACGAAACTGGTGCTGGCGGTTCAGCTCCTAAACACGTACAGCAGCTTGTAGAAGAAAACCACTTGCGCTGGGACTCACTAGGTGAATTCCTTGCATTAGCAGTTTCTCTAGAAGAACTAGGCATTAAAGAAGACAATGCTCAAGCGAAACTTCTTGCTAAGACACTTGACCAAGCAACTGGTCAACTTCTTGACAACGACAAGTCTCCATCACGCCGTACAGGTGAGCTGGACAACCGCGGCAGCCACTTCTACCTAGCTAAATTCTGGGCTGAAGCACTTGCTGCTCAAGACGAAAATGCTGAGCTTAAAGCGAAGTTTGCGCCTCTTGCGAAAGCGCTTGCTGAAAACGAAGACAAGATTGTTGCTGAACTTGCAGAAGTTCAAGGCAAATCTGTTGATATCGGCGGTTACTACGCAATTGATACAGCAAAAGTAAATGCTGTTATGCGTCCAAGCGCAACACTTAACGCAGCGCTTGAAACTGCTTAAGTGATACCGAACTGACGCAAGTCCGGGATGTAAAAAAACCAGCGCTTCGGCGCTGGTTTTTTTATGAAAAACCAATAATTTCAGAGCTTTTTATTATTCCCACTCAACAAAATTATAGTTCTAGGTCTTTCTATTTCCATATATTTTTTATCAGCTTTCTTTAATTCTTTAATAAAATCAGATGCATTTTTCAGCCTATCCTCCAACACCAAGCATAAGAGCGCTAATGCAATAAAAACTAAAGAAATAACAATAAAGGCAAGGTTAATGACAACTTGAATACCAGTAGAATTAATTACAACAAGAAAGAGCATCCCTCCCAAAAAGGCAAAAATAAAATATCCTGTCATAAGCACATAGCGCCTAGGAGTTGGGCTAAGATATAAAAAAGGTTTAATAAATAAGTCTTTCGACAAATCCATAACTTCTCCTTTCTTATAAGAAATATATTGGATACCTTCATCAAATAAAAAAATCATTCGATCAAAATTAATTAAATAATTCTGATGAAGCTCTATAAGTTTATTAACCAAGTTATGGTCTACATTCGGGCTTTTCGCAAGATCTTGCGCAACTCTATCCAGAACAAGCTGATTTGTTTGCCCACGCTCATAATACTTGTCGAAATACTGAATACTTGAAGTCAATCTATCCGTAATTTTTTTTATGCTTAAGACTCGTTATTTCATGTCTTTTTAGAAATAAAGTAATAATCGCTATTATGATACCAGCGAGAGGTGCAGCAAGCTTCCAATCTATTTCCATTTAGTATTCACAAATTATTTTTAATTTAGCTATTGCTATGATTTATCACTAGATTCAACAAAAGTGAAGTATTTATTTTTAGATTAAATTCTGAACCAACAATATATTCAGACAATAAAAAACCCCAAGTCTTAATAAGCTTGGGGTTTTCTAGAATTTTGGTCCCGAGGGTCGGAACCAAAATAAGCTTAATTTTCATAATCTAAATGAATATTTGTGGATTTTTGTGGAAACCTATATCAGAAAAAATGCATCAGCATATTCCCTGCCACTGCTATATAAGAGCACTTTTTATTTACTTTAATTTTTAATTTTCTAATCAGTTTATTTTTGGGTTACTCAGGTTACTAAAATATTTTTATATACTTAACTATATATAATCATTGAAGAATTTATGATTTTTTAAAAGTTACTTTTAAGCTACTTTAAGTTACTTGTAGCTTAGCTTACAGGTTACTTAACGAATTCAATAAGATATTGTTTTTTATAATTATATTTTTTAAGATTTTAAAAAGTAACCTTTAGTAACTTCGTGAAGGCTACTAAAAATAATATTAATAATCATATAGTTAAACTATTAAAAACATATAGGTAACCTGAGTAGCCTCAAATCTACCTATAGTCAAATTATGATATTTTCCTTGTATAAACTTAATCTGCATCTATGCGCATCAAATTGCGTCACTGAATCGCTCTGGAATCACCTCTAGGCCCTTTAAACCACAAGGGTTAGGGTTTCTATACTGTTGCATCTAAAACGCGACATTTAGGAACTGCGCAGGCGGGAGAGGAGATTGCGTTTGGTCATGGGGCAAAGGGGAGATTCTTGGCTGCTGCGTTTGGAAAAGTTGAAGTTCAATGAATCTAAAAATATTCTCGTAGCCTTCTGATACTGAGGGTATAAAGCAATCGAATCTAAGGCATAAAAAAAGCTGACTATTGATAGCCAGCTTAGATTTAAACGATTGAATTAAAACATTATTACCACACTATTTGTGTGCAAAATTTAGTAAAATAGTGGTGACTATTCACGCCACGTTTGTAGATAAAAGCTCATACTGTTTGAACTTAATCACTTCATAGCCCAGTCTTTCGTTGATCTGTTTCAATAAGTTTTGATAATAAATAATTTCATTGTAGTAAAAGACTTTTGCTGCCTTCTCAACATCACCAAAGCCACCAGCATTTTGCGGTACCACACCAATCAATTGAGGCGGGATACGATGCCCGGCTAACTGGTCATCTCGACTGGCAATTTTAATATTATAAAATTCATCTTTAGCCGCAACCTCAGCCAGTGGGATGACATTCACCCCTTTTTCTTTCCCCCCTGGAGTATAGAGCAACAGGTTTTTGAAGTTGCCTGCACCTTTAGAGTTTTCGAGTGCATCTTCCACGTCATCAACATCACCTTGCGTCTGTAATGCATCAGTAATGTGCAGAATAAAACCAGCATGAGCACCATTTTTATAATATCGCCGGCGGAATAGCGTTGCCGACTCATTCAACATAATTGCATTGATACTACTTAAATAGTTAGGTACTCCATACACCTCTTGCCCAATATCTGATTCAAATACATGAATCATGTCCTGGGACTGAAATACATGATTGTGGGTTTGATCATAGTCCATTTGGTAATAACTGGATAAGTCCAAACCTCTCCGCATGTTTAAGGCAGGACGAGATCCGAGTCCGATAATCCCACCAAAGCGATTTCTTTTAATGTTCGCATAGCAATTTGCAAAGGTTAAAAGGTTAAGTGCCAAGGCATTGAAGTCATGCCGGCTCAACCATGGATGAGGTATGAAATCACTGGTCAGGATATTACGCTTCACAATCAAGGCACTTGTGTGATGACTTGTGGCTCTGAACAATTTAGCGGTGGACAACATGTCATAGGGTAATTCATACCACTCCTGCCATTTCGGGCAATAGCCATACTCAAACAAGGTATGGCCATCAAGAACCGGTTCAGGCTGGCCAAAGTTGCTGCAGACGATGGATTTTTTACTTGGGGCTTCAATTGGAGCAGCTGCAGGTGAGCTGAATCGCTGTAAAGCTTTAGGGACTAAACTTTTTAAGTTCATGATTTGAATACTCGAATTCGGCTACGTTGTACGCCTTGTTGTGATGGATCAATAGTGTCGACAATTGGAGCGTTCTCTAATCCATTCATGATTGCCCAAGCCATATCACCATGACCGTTTTCTGCTGACCGGCTTGTGATCAATGTTTTGTTGCCACCGCCGCTTGTTAATGCTTTTTTGACTGAAAGGAATGCTTTGGCCACCGTGGTGAGACCAGCATCAAAATGTAAGCGTCTTTTTTGAAACAGCTCTTTCGCTCGAAGTCCCATGCGGATCTTGAGTTCGGGGTTATAGTTCAGGCGGGTTAGTGCAGGGAAAAACTTAGCCACGTGCTCGGCCACGGCAATACCATTACCTGTGTTATCAATACCGATAAACGTGACGTTATAACGCCCACAAACTTTTTTGATATACAGTGCTTGTTCTTGAGCACTTAGGCCTTTGAACTGTTTCACCTCTAGGATTCGATAAGGTTCAAGCGGAGTACGTGGCGGCGCAATCACCGCCAGCGCTGCATTGTCCCCGGTAAAAGATGGATCATAACCTAGCCAAACTTCTCCTTGATAATGCGGAGTCTCATTCGGTTTAAAGTCCTTCCATACCTGCCATGAATCCACCATGTTCGGCGTGATGATTTTGAGAGGAAAATATGAGCCTGAATCATCAATGAACTCACAATCATAGAGATTTGAATACTCATCATCGCCATATTGATTAAGCAGTTTTTCGCGGTCAAACAGGTCACAGCCTTTGGCTTCGGCATCGGCCAATGTCACAATCTGACGAGTCTTGCCGTCCGCACATTTGACAGGCATTTTCAGCGCAGCTTTACTGACATCGATTTCAACCGGCAGCTTCCTGCCGCTGTCTGTCCCTATCCAAAACTTAAAGGCTTCATGCAAAATACTGGATGGCGTGGACATATAAATTTCTTTATACATTTTCTGCGATGCCATCGCGCTGGCCACTTTCTTGAACTGTAAAAATTTACGAATCCAAAAAAATTCATCCATGATTACATCACCATGACGGCCTTGGGCGGTTAGTGCATTGGTTCCCAAATAGTAAACCGTTGCTTGCTTAACTGGACCATTGATCACGATTGGATCACCAGTCAATTCAATCCCACAAACTTCAAGTACAAAGGCTTTGATGTATTCAATGAACTGGTAGGCCTGCGCCTTGGATGCCGACATGAAAATTTTATTTTTGCCTGTTTTGAGCAAGTCAATCAAAGCCCATAGCGCAATAATATGGGTTGCGCCAATCTGACGAGATTTAAGCAAAATGAAGATGTCACTTTCCTCAATCGCCTGCATCCACTCTTGTTGGTAAAGAAATAAGAAATCTTCAAAGGCTTGCTCGAGCAGCTTGAGATCATCTTCGGTAAGCTGATTTTTAAGTTTTCGTTTTTTCGGTTTATCGTTGCGGTTTTCTAGTTTTGGATTGAGATCAGCTTGATTACCTCCCTCACGATAGCGCTCTATTCTCGCCCAACGTTCAAACTGACTCCCAATAAAATCCATTTCTTTGTAATTCGCATTGCTCTTGCCATCCATGAAAGTCAAAGACATATAACGCACTTTTAAAGCCAAAGTTATGTCATCGAATAAATCTGCCTTTTCCCAACCGTCACGCTGTTTCCAGCTTTCAACGGTCGAGCGATTCTCATCAAGGTGCTTTGAAATTTCAGATACAGACATCCCCATAGCAAACAGGATTCGGCCATGCTGCCTTGGGTTCATTAAGTCGAATGTAATTGGTGAGCTTGTATTCATGCCAGTCATGCTGACTGAAGCCATGCCCAGTCTCAATTTGAAAAATCCTGATTAAGCCCTAAACAGGATTCACTGCATTGCTGTATTTTTTCCACGCAAGCAGACTGCATCTATCAGAAACATAGGTGGAAATTTATATGGGACTTGCAGGTGAAGGACGTGTAGAAAAACGCTTTCGTGTAGCTCGGGAAGGTCAAACAGTCGACGGGCGAGAACTCACTGGACAAGAAATTCAGCAGATGGGTGCAAGTTACAGTCTGGAAAAATATGGCGCTCGAATCAACCTTGAGCATTTCTCAGGATGGTCACCTGAACCGCCCTTCAATGCCTATGGCGACATCGTCAAAGTTGAAGCCGTACAAGAGGATGGAAAATGGGTGCTCTATAACACCCTTTCAGCCCTGCCGAACTTTGTGGCCATGAATAAAAAAGGTCAGAAAATTTATCCATCGATTGAATTCTATCGCAATTTTGCGGGGACAGGCATTGCCTATCAAGTCGGCCTTGGTTTGACGGATACCCCCGCTTCGCTTGGTACAGAACCCATTAAATTTTCAGCTAATCAATTTGCTTTACGCACTCAACCCAACGCGGAGATTTTTATGTCCCTGACAGCTCCAACTGATCAAGATAATTCAGTTCCAAATGACCAAAAAGGCTTTTTAGAGCAGCTCAAAACCTTACTTACCCCAAGCCAGCCGAAACCAGCTCAGCCTGACGACTTTCAAGCGGTAGTGACTCAAGGTTTAGTGACCGCTTTAAACGGCATTAAAGACTTGAATGAAAAATTCAGCACACTGTCGGCTCCACCTGCAGCAGCGCCCGTCCAGCAAGCTGCTGACCCAGTTGCTCCAGTCGAGCAGCCTGTGCCTGGTGCAAATGACCAATTCAGCCAAGCATTAGCCCCAATTCTTCAGTCGATTCAAGGTTTGCAAACGCAGATTAATCAGCTCTCAACCACCCCTGTGAATCTGCCTCCAGCTGCAAGCGGTGGTGATACCGACCAAGTTTCATACTAATTCAATCATTTAGGAAATAACCAATTATGGCAGTCGTTCTCAGTCCAGTTGCACGGACAAAGCTTTCCTCTTATATCGCAGACATTGCACGTGCCAATAATGTTGAAGATGCACGTCATACCTTTGCGGTTCAACCCGTTCCCGAACAAAAAATTATTGCGGCTTATCAAGAGTCGGCAGACTTCTTAAAGCTGATCAATGTTTTTTCTGTTGATAATGCCAAAGGCGAAAAAATCGGTTTACAAGTGGGGACAACGGTCGCAGGTACCACAGACACACGTGTAAAAGCGCGTACCCCTGTTCCAGTCGGAAGTTTAGATTTACTGGATGAGTATGACTGTACCCAAACAAACTATGACGTAGCTTATTACTGGTCATTGTTAAATGCATGGAAGCATCACCCAGACTTTAAATCGAAGTTACAGGCAATGGTAATTAAAGCAATTGCATTGGACAAACTCTGCATTGGCTTTAACGGCTTATACCGTGCGCCGACTTCTGACCGCGCTGCCAATCCGCTGCTGCAGGATGTCAAAAAAGGCTGGCTGCAGAAGATCCGCGACAATGCGCCTGAGCAGCATTATGAAGGTACCGATGACGGCACAGGCAAAATGGTCACTAAAATTGGCGCCGGGCAAGAATTCAAAACAGTCGATGGCTTAGTGGAATTTGCAGTTGAAGAATATATTGCTGAGCAGCATCGCGACAGCGGCCTGATCGCAATCTGCGGACGCGGCATTCTGAGCGATAAATACCTGCCGTTGCTGAACGCCATTCAAGATCCGACAGAACAGCTGGCTGCGCGAACCATTTATGCCAATAAACAGCTCGGCACTTTACAGGCTCTACATGTGCCGAAGTTCCCAGCAAAAACGATCCTCATCACCACGCCGGATAACCTTTCGATCTATCTGCAGTCAGGCACTTTGAACCGTTCTATCGTCGAGCAGCCGGAATGGGATCGCGCGGTTGACTTCCAGTCTGTGAATGAAGACTTTGTGGTCGAAGACTACACGAAATGCGTCCTCATCGAAAACATTGAGGTAATCGCCTAATGTCAAATTCTATGCGTCAAGACCGTGAACGAAAATTAGCACAAAAGTCCGCAAAAATGGCACTCAGCGCTGATCCACGTTTGCTAAAAAAGCGAGTGGTCATGGGCTATGATCCTGGTTCACCTGAAGGCGATCAATCAGTAAATGTAACATTACCTGAATCACCTACTGCAAATATTGAGCTTCGCTTATTCAATCATTTGAATCAGTTGAAAGACAACAAATCGGTGCAGGATAAAATCGAGCTGAAAAAGCAATGGTTACCTGAATATTACGGCTATATTGACGGCTGCCTCGCTATTTCACCTTCGGCTCAAAATACCTCACTGGTGAACTTAATGATTTGGGCAGTCGATGCGGGTCAATATGAATTAGCCGTCCGTATTGCTGAGTATGCTTTGTTAAATGATATGGTCATGCCTGAAGGTCATAGCCGTGGAATTGCAGAATTTATTACTGAGCAATGTGCCAATGATTTTAATGACGATATTGACCTCGCCATTGAAAATGCGGAAGTGATTCAGCGAATCATTGATCTTGGCGTCGGAGAACAGATGGTCGATCAAGTTCGCGCCAAAATTTTCCGTTCATTAGGTGATGCTCTCAACGAGGCTCAACCAGTAGAAGCCTTAAACGCTTATAAAAATGCGTTGCGACTCAACAGTAAAGTCGGCTGTAAAAAAGAAGTTACAGCACTAGAAAAACTGTTGAACAAGCAATCAACCGAGTCGTCTCCCGACGCCACTGTCGGCTCGCAGGCAGATTCAACAACTGTTTCGGCAGCTGCTGAGTCTGATCCTGCGTCCACCGACTCTACGCCTGCGGAGTAAGGATCATGCTGCTAAATGAACCCGTTTCTGAACAGGTGGTGCAGAACCCTGAAGCTGACCGTCCAAACGTCAGCATCAAAGACTTGCTCGGAACGGTTCGTTTAGACAAGTCCAAAGGTCAGGATCTGCTTACTGAAAAAATCACACTGGCAATGGACACGATCAACGATCAAGTCCTGTTGCTAAGAATTCAGACTGAAGCGCAGATCCGCAAATACAAACGTGCTGTTTGCTATGAGGCTGCAGCACTGATTTGCGAAGATAATTTGGATTTTGATACCACAACGACAGGTCAATCACGCGGTGAAAACCAGCAAGCAAAAATGCAGTCATTGCGGCGAGTGGTCAACCACACGATCGCAGACTTAACCAATAAAAAACGCAATCGGGTCAAACTGGTATGACTACCGTTTCTGCCGTCCAAGGGGACACGCTTGATTCGATTGCTGCCCGTTATTTTCCGAATAACCCGGTTCAGGTTTTAGCAGACTTGATTGAATTAAATCCCGCACTTGAAAGCGTCATTTTAGTTGAGCACCAAGCTGTGGTTTTGCCTGAAGCGATAACAACATCTACCACCCAAACACTTAAATTATGGGATTAAGTTATGTTAGAGCGCATAACAGCCCCGAAGGGGAAGTCAATGAATGATCCGATTTCAATTAAAGGATTACCGTGGTTATTAAAAATTGCTGCTGCCATTTTAGGTGCAATTTTGGCACTGATTTTAAGTGGGGACATCGATACAGAAGGTCGAATTAAGATCACCGTAGGCGTGATTTTAAAATTCACCATCAGTGTGGCCATTAGTTTGTATGGTGGCTCTGCGTTTATTGAATATTACCAACTCACCTCTTACTCGCTGATGTCGCAAGGCTTTGTCATGCTGATTTTTGCTGTATTTGGCATGTTGATGATCGGCATTTGGTATCAATCTTTACAGTTGTGGAAAGGCAAAACTGTCAGTGAAATTATCGCTGAAGTGAAAGCTGCTTTTTCAGCACTGTTCAAATAAGGATCTCAAAATATGAGTCTTACTTTTGAAACAGCATTCGATCGCTTGATTGGCCATGAAGGTAATTTTACTGAAGATCCCAAAGATCGCGGTAACTGGACAACGGGTGTGGTTGGTAAAGGCCAATGTAAAGGGACTAAGTACGGCATTTCAGCCATGACTTATCCTGATCTAGATATCCGAAACTTAACCCTAGATCAGGCCAAAGCCATTTATAAGCGTGATTGGTGGGATCGGATTAATGCCGATGACCTTCATTCTGCAATTGTGTTTCAGGTTTGGGACTTTGCAGTGAATGCAGGCATGGGAACGGCCAAGCGTAAACTGCAAAAAGCGGTCAATGTGGCCGAAGATGGGATCATTGGTCCGATGACCATTAAAGCCATTAAAAAAGTAGACCTGAATGATGTTTTGATGAAATTCAATGCTGCAAAACTCAAGCACTACACCAGTTTGAGCACTTGGCAACGCTATGGCAAAGGCTGGACAAATCGCACCGCTGATCAGCTCAATTATGCGGCCTTGGATAATTAAGGTATGAAAGCCCTCATCCCATTGAAATCATTTCTTGCAGAAAAATTGCCTGAAATGAGCCAAGACAAATGCCATTTACTCATCGTAAATGGCAACCAAGCTCAAGGCTATTTGGAATATACAGTACGGATTTTATTATTGGATTATCGCGGTGATCCAGTTCAAGTCCTGATGTTAGTGCGTCATTGGCTCCAGTCTAAATATCTGCATTTGGATGCGGCCAAAAAGGACATTCAAATTTCGTTTAGCAGTGAAATTATTGATACCAATACCTTTGACCTTGAAATTGACTTCCCACAACGAGACAAAATTGTTTCGGGTGAAAATGGGTACCATATTTGCCCTGAGATGGTCTGGAGTGATGCCCATGATAAATTTGTCCCAGTAGGAACTGAATAAGTGGATGCGATCGTTGGCTTAAACCATTGGCTTGACCAAATTGCCCTGCGTTTAGAACCAGGACAACGACGAGAGTTAATGCGTAGACTGGTTCAAGGTTTAAGAGTTCGGCATCGTGATCGAATCAAGCAGCAGCGTGATCCTGATGGCTATCGATTTATTCCACGCAAGCGCAATCAGATCGGTCGGATTAAACGTCAAGGTGCGCTGTTTCAAAATATTGGAAAGCAACTTAAAACAGAATATTCATCTGATCATGCTGCTGTTGGTTTTGGCGGGCGTACAGCCGTTGTGGCAAGAGTTCACCAAGAGGGTAAAAATATTAAGCCTAATCGATATGCAAAACCCACTCAATATCCGATTCGAGAGTTGGTGGGTTTCAGTAAAGATGATGAAAATTGGATTCAATCAGAAGTACAAAAGTTCCTATTAATATGATCGAGCTTAGATGCAAATGCGGAAAGTTACTGTGCCGCATTGAAAAAATTACAGTAAAAATTGAAATAAAATGCCCTCGCTGCCGAGTGGTCAATCATTGGAACGCCTAGAGCGTCAGGTTAGATAGCCTAGAGCTACCAACGGAGATGACTTATGTCCCCGACAACTAACCCAAACCAAGAACTTTCAAAACCAAGCTACAACGCTTCAGGCCGCTCATTTTCGGGCTGGCTGGGCGGTAAGTCACAACTGGCCAGAACTATCATCGAGATGATGCCGGAACATAAGCATTACTGTGAAGTGTTCGGCGGTGCAGGATGGGTGCTTTTTAAAAAATCCCCTTCAATACTTGAAACAATTAATGATGTAAACGGAGATTTAATCAATTTATACCGTGTCTTCAAATATCATCCTGATGCCTTGGAAAAAGAATTTGAAACACAACTATTGAGCCGCGATGAATTTGAGCGTTTGAAAGCTGAATGCAGCAAATCTTTAACAGATATTCAACGCGCAGCGCGCTTCTACTATTTGCTTCGCACATGCTTCGGAGCAAAAATTGCAGAACCAAACTATTTCTCGCATGTGGAACGTCAACCACATTTAAAATTGGGAGATGATTTAAAAACAGTTTTATCAAAAATTCATCAGCGCCTGCAGAAAGTGAATATTGAAAACCGGAACTATGACGTTTTAATTCAAAGAATGGATCGCCCCGAAACTTTATTTTATTTAGATCCGCCATATTACAATTGTGAAAAGTATTATGGCAAAGACATTTTTAGCCGTGATGATTTCTTAAAATTGCGTGATTTGCTCAAAGACATTAAGGGCAAGTTTATTTTGAGCCTGAATGATGTACCTGAGGTCAGAGAAATTTTTGCAGATTTTTATTTTACGACCAGGCAGATCCGCTGGTCTCTCAATGCAAAATCTGAAAGTGAAAATAATGGAAAAGAGATCATTATCACTAATTTTGAAATTCCTGATTAAGCGTTAAACAGGATACCGCTCCTCGTACTTTAGAACTAAATTGCCCATGATTTCATTCATGGGCAATTTACGTTTATATGAGCATGAATAATCAAATTTTAAGACAATTTCAAAATCTGGCCAGCATCGGCACTGTCATTGCTGTGGATGCTTCAGCATGGAAAATGCGCCTTCAAATTGATGAAAATGAAACGGATTGGATTCCCATCCCAGCGATGGCTGCAGGTGCCGTCACAATCTGGCGGTGCCCATCGCTGGGAGAACAATTTTCAGTTGCAGCGCAAGGCGGTGAGCTTACCAGCGCAATTCCTCAAGTCAGCATTTTTTCAGAAGCATTTCCACCGCCTAGCACCGATCCGAATGAAGTTTTTGTGCAGCTGGGCGAGCATGCCTTCAGCGTCAATATTCTGTCCGGCGAAGCCTTATTCAAGTTGAAAAAATGCACATTTGATGTCCCTGAAACTATTTTCAAAGGCACCGTGCATGCTGAAGAAACCATTTCATCCGATGAAGATGTCACAGCAAAAGAAATCAGCCTTGTAAAACACCTTCACCCAAATGTCATGAATGGACCAGGACAAACGGCCGCCCCCCTGCCGACTGGAGACACAAATGATTAAAGGCATGTCGCGCCACACAGGGCGCAGCATTTCAGATAATGGACTGCCGGAGCACTTGAAGCAGTCATTGCATGACCTGCTGAGCACATTAATCGGCACACGTTTATGCCGTAGAAAGTACGGCTCTTTAGTGCTGGCGCTCATTGACCAGCCCGGCAACGATATTACCAGGCTGAAAATTATGAACGCCTCCGCAACAGCCATCATCCGTTTTGAACCGCGCATCAAGATCCAGCAGGTTCAGGTCAGCAGCACCGGCAACGCAAATGCATGGGATATCACATTGATCGGCACTTATTTGCAATACAGCCAAGAAAAGTCTTTTAAGCAAAACTATACGATTGGAGCAGCAGCATGAGCATTGCAAACCGAGTGGATCTGTCATCACTGCCTTTTCCTGATGTGCTGGAAACATTGGACTTTGAAGCGGAACTTTCAGCGTGCAAGCAGGATCTCATTTCAAGAGACCCTGAACTTGAAGAGGCCCTTCAGTTTGAAAGTGAACCGCTGGTCAAACTGCTGCAGACCTTTGCCTACCGCTTCCTGATTAAAACTGGCCAAATCAACGCCAAGGCAAAAGCCCTGATGCTTGCTTATGCTGAGAAAGCCGACTTAGATCATTTGGCCGCAAACCGCAGTGTATACCGCAAAACCATTATTCCGGCCCAGCCGAATGCAAACCCGCCTGTTCCTGCGGTCATGGAATCCGATGAGGATCTGCGCCGCCGCGTGCATCTGCAGCCTGAAAGCATGGCGGCGGGTTCTGCCGGCGCGTATCAATTCTGGGGCTTAAGCGCGCATGGCCATGTCAAGGATATTGCTGTCGAAAATCCCGAAGAAGGCCATGTCAATATTTGGGTGCAAAGCCATATTGATGAAATTGCTCCGCAAGACTTACTTAATAGTGTTGATCAGGCTTTAGACTCTGAAACGCGCCGGCCGCTGACCGACTATGTGCATGTCAAAGCAGCAACGCCAGCAGAATGGGTATTGAATGCGACATTAGTGCTATTCCCCGGCCCTGACTCTGCAGTAGTCAAAGCAGCTGCCGAAGCTGATGCCAGCAAATATATCGAAAAAATTTCTTCATTGGGCTATGACGTGACCCGCAGCGGATTATTTCGGGCGCTGCACCAGGGCGGCGTGCAGAATGTCATTCTCAATAGCCCGCCAGCGGATATTATCCTGCCGAAAAATCGCTATTCAAAATGCACTGGCATCACCATCAGTATTGTAGAGTTCCGCGATGTCTAGTCTGCTTCCTCCCAACGCAACCAAACTTGAAAAAAACATAGAGCAGCTTGGTGAAAAGATTTCCAGCCTTCCAGTGCCTTTTGTCGATTTACATCGTATTGACCGTTGTCCTGTTACTCATTTGCCTTGGCTGGCATGGCAGCACCGGGTTGAATATTGGCAACCCGAATGGAGTGAGCCAGAAAAACGCAATGCCATCCGTGAAAGTGAGTCTTTCAATGCTCAGCGGGGAACACGCTCATCAATCAGCAGCCTGCTCAGCACTGTAGTCGACAATTTCCAGCTGAAGGCATGGCATGAGTTACAGCCACCGCAGCAGCCCTTTACATTTGTCGTCATGATCAGCACACAGCATCTGCTTTCAATTGAACAGCTGCTGCAGGTGCAAACCGCAATTGATGCAACTAAATCTGCACGGGACAATTATTCAATATCAGCACGAATTCAATCTGAAGGAAGTTTTTTTATCGGAGCTGCTTGCATCTCTGGTGAAACTGTCCATATAGAAACTATTTAGGAAATCTCATGGCTGCAAAATATTATTTAACATTGACGGATTATGGATCAACCCAGATTGCTCAGGCACATGATCAATCCCCAATTCAACTGCAAAACCTTGTGATTGGTGATGCCAATAATGTACCCTACGATCCTATTATGGGAATTGATCGCACAACATTGGTGAATCAAAAAGCCAGTGTCCCGATTCAAGATATCCAAATCATTGATGATTTTATTCGAGTTACAGCAACTTTGGGAACGTCAGTTGGCGGTTTCAATATTCATGAAATCGGTCTCACTGATGAAACTGGGCAATTGGTTTATATTGGCAATTACCATGGCGGATATAAACCAGTCTTAGAGGATGGTGCGGGCGGTCAATTAACATTAATAATTGATATTAAAGGTACTCCAGCGAATAACATTAACTTAACCGTGGATGAAAATATCAACACCGCCACTCAAGCATGGGTAAATCAACAATTAGAAAAAAAACTGAATAAACAAGGTGGAGAAATTTCTGAGAATCTCTCTATTAACGGTTATCTTGAATTAAAAAAATCTAAATTAGAAACAATGACAGGTGTAGATTATACAATCACCTATAATCACTCTACACGCATAGCTATTATTGATATAACTTTATTTAAGAATAAACCGGTAGTACAAGGTTTTAATCTGTCTGAACATGCAGATGTTCAATTTTTTCACTTACTCAAAAACTTACCTATTAATCTTGTTAAACGCATTAGTGCGGAAGCTTATCTAATACCTGTAATCGCAACCGTTCCTTGGGGGGATGAAGCGAGTGAATGGTATTTACAGTGTATGCCCGTTGGTTATGATGGTACAACCGAATCACAGGTTCAAATTTTGACCAGACGCTGGAGCGGTGGTGTTGAGGAGCCTGTAGATGCTTATTTAAGGGTTATTGGTTTTTTCTAAAATCCCAATTAAGCGTTAAACAGGATTTTGCTCATAGAATCCCCCCCCCTACACAATACATGATGGCATCAAAAGTTTTATGGAGCCATCATGACTGATTTTCACCACGGCATTACAGCGCGCGAAGCGGCCATTGGAAAAATTCCCC
>NZ_RAXV01000089.1 GCF_003611465.1 Acinetobacter tianfuensis | reverse complement strand
TGTATTAGTTCAGATCTGATCAGACATTGATCTTGAAAAAGAGAAAGTTACCCGTTTTGATAAAGGTGTCGAAATCTTAATCAAACAAAGGTAACTTTCTTATGTTGCATACTAACAATCAAATCATCAAACACAAAGTAGGTTTACTCAATTTGGCTGAAGCACTTCAGAATGTGTCTAAAGCTTGTAAGGTGATGGGTGTTTCTCGAGATACTTTCTATCGCTATCAAGAGTTAGTTCAGTCAGGTGATGTCGATTCACTCATCAATAAATCCCGACGAGTACCGAATCTAAAAAACCGCGTGGATGATACTACAGAACAAGCTGTTATTGATTTCGCAATCCAATTCCCCGCTTATGGTCAACACCGTACCAGTAATGAATTACGTAAAAATGGTGTATTCATTTCAGGTAGTGGAGTTCGATCTATTTGGCTTCGCCACGATTTAGAAAACTTTAAAAAGCGACTGAAAGCCTTAGAAGCCATTGAGTTAAATGATCATCAGATTGCTGCGCTTGAGCGTAAACTTGAAGATGATGTTGCTTGTGGTGAAATAGAAACACACCATCCAGGGTATCTTGGAGCGCAAGATACATTTTACGTTGGCAATCTCAAAGGTGTTGGTCGAATTTATCAACAAACGTTCATCGATACCTACAGCAAAGTTGTGCATTGCAAGCTTTATACAACGAAAACACCGATTACAGCAGCAGATTTATTAAATGATCGCGTACTCCCGTTTTATCAATCACAGGATCTACCTATGCTGCGTATTCTGACAGACAGAGGCACTGAATATTGTGGCAAAGTGGAACAACATGATTATGAGCTGTATTTAGCCATCAATGATATTGACCACACCAAAACAAAAGCTGCTTCCCCGCAAACTAATGGGATCTGCGAGCGTTTCCATAAGACGATCTTGCAGGAATTTTATCAAATTACCTTTAGGAAGAAGCTGTATAGCACATTAGAGGAATTACAAGCTGATCTAGACGTTTGGCTGAAATTCTATAATACTGAACGAACTCATCAGGGAAAAATGTGCTGCGGTCGCACACCGCTAGAAACATTACTTGATGGAAAACGAATTTGGGCTGAGAAAAATTTAGCCCAGATTTAACCTGACAGGCACACTAAAAAATGGGTAACTGTCAGATCGGGTTTGAGCTAGTACA
>NZ_RAXV01000088.1 GCF_003611465.1 Acinetobacter tianfuensis | reverse complement strand
GGTAATCCTCCCATAAATAACCGAATTTAAAAGTAGAGGTTAAGCAGCCATTAGAGGTGGCCTTCCTTTGTTGGCTTGGTGTGGTCTTTCATGATTGTAATGCCACAGCCAATTTGTTGCATAATCTTGTACTTCATCCAAAGTATCAAATAAATGTTTGCTCAGCCAACTATATCGTATAGTTCGATTATATCGTTCAATATAGGCATTCTGCTGTGGCTTACCCGGTTGAATATATTCAATACGAATACCGTGCTTAGTCGCCCAGCGCACAAATTCGTGACTGATAAATTCGGGGCCTGAGCAGCACTGCTGCGCAAGGCATCGGATCACTAATGGTTTTTCTCTCCACTCTAGCAATTGATTCAACGTACGAATAACCCTGATTGTAGGCAATGAGAATCCTGCTTCTATGGCTAGGCCTTCTCGGCGGTAATCATCAATCACATTCAATAATCGAAACTTGCGCCCATCGGAAAGTTGATCATGCATAAAATCTAATGACCAAACTTGATTTTCTCGGATTGGTTCTTTCAATGGTTCAGGCGCATGCCGTTTTAGTCTTCTTCTCGGTTTAATACGCAGATTCAGTGCCAACTCACAGTAAATGCGGTAAACCCGCTTGTGATTCCAGCAGTGATTCTCAACATGTCGTAAATATGAGAAGCACAGACCAAATCCCCAATCGGAATTTTCCTCAGTGAGTTCAATGAGCTGTTCAGCAATTAATACATTGTCATCGCTAAGTTTAGCCTGATAACGGTAGCAGGTTTCACTAATACCAAATGCAGAGCAAGCTAAACGGATACTCACTGCATGCTGGGCAACGGCTTGCTGAGCCATCTGACGTCGGCAAGATGGCTTCACCACTTTTTTGACATTGCTTCCTGAATAATTTCTGCTTTTAATCGCTCTTCAGCATACATTTTTTTCAGTCTGGTATTTTCTGTTTCCAACTCTTTCAGCCGTGCCATCAAAGATGTATCCATGCCGCCATATTTAGCACGCCATTTATAGAAGGTTGCATTACTCATACCATGTTCACGACAAAGGGCAGCAACAGGTGTGCCAGACTCCGCTTGCTTTAAGATGGACATGATCTGGCTGTCAGTAAATTTAGATGTTTTCATGCAGAATCTCCTGCTTGTATCTTAAGAGAAAATTCTACTTTTAGATCCTTTTATTTTTAGGG
>NZ_RAXV01000087.1 GCF_003611465.1 Acinetobacter tianfuensis | reverse complement strand
TGCTACAGCATTTCGGAATTGTCGCACTAACTCAGCCTCTTTGTATTTGCCGTTTACAGCCCCTGGATCTGAATTGCTATGCCCTGCTGTAATGGTTACAAATGGCTGAATATCAGCATGCAGTTCGGGCTGCTTTTTCAAACGTGCAAGCACTATGGCCACACCCACGAAGCAGCCGACAATATCTTTCCATTGCTCAGGCACCATGTTTTTTACATCTTGTGGAATGAGATTCCAGATACCCACGAACTGATCCGCGAATAAAATCAAGGCATAAAAAAAGGCGCTTACTGCGCCTACTTGTACTGACTTGAGTTTCCAAGCCTGTTTCCAATTATCAATCAACTTCATTTCAATTTCCTTTGGACATAAAAAAACCGCCGAAATGGCGGTGTAAACAGATTTATTGTGTCACGCTATGCAATAGACCATAGGTGATAATACTCTTGAATATCAGAGTTTAAAAACTCATCCTGCTCAGGATCATAATGAAAAGGGTTGTGCTCTAGTAATTCTGCACATTCATTAGCAATAAGATATTTTTTTAAGAACTTCTTAAAAGATTGAATCTTCTCGGGAAAAACACTTTCTTCATCCCACAAAATTGTATGCATGGAAAAGGCTCACAATTTAATCTAATTGTGCGGATTATAGTGACAACAAAACAACTATACAAGAAATAATTGTGACTTATTTATCAATAACTAACAATTATTTTCTCAAATCATCTTTTGCATTTTTCAATTCTTTCACCACCTCAATAATTGTTTTACCCTCCTGCTTGTTAATAAAATTAAAAGTCCACCGTACAACTGCCCAACCAGGTAAACCACATACGAAAAAGAAACCGCCCAAGGCAATCATTCCCCATATATCAGTTACCCACTCATGTAGGCCCCATTTTACAATAATGAATGCACCGCCAGTGAGGCTAGATACAACCGTGCAAATCAAGCCAACTGCCCACTCCTGTGGTGAGCGCGGCAAACGCATCATGATGACAACCGTTGCAACCAAGCAGATGGCTAAAGTCACCGCGACTGCAGCACCATAGAATTTTAAAAACGCGGCAAACCCGCTTGTGGACACTGGTTCCATTTATTTTCCCCTAATTTTTGGCAATAAAAAAGCACCTTTCGGTGCTATTTTTTTTTGATTGCTTAAGTTAAATCGTAAACTTTGAAATTTCTCAACCAGCCTTTAAATTTGTTCGGCGTTGTTGCTGGCGCATGT
>NZ_RAXV01000086.1 GCF_003611465.1 Acinetobacter tianfuensis | reverse complement strand
TGGACTGCCACCACTCTCCTAGACATAAGATAGCCTCATTTTGAAGCTGCCTCGAATGCTTCTGGGCTCATTCCGTCGAGATGCGAATGACGCCTGATTCGATTGTAAAACATCTCGATATAATCAAACACATCTGCACGCGCTATTTCTCGTGTTTTATAGATCCTCTTTTTAATTCTTTCCTTCTTTAAGCTACTAAAAAAGGATTCTGCAACAGCATTGTCCCAACAGTTTCCACGACGACTCATACTCGGAATTAAATTATGCTTCTGACAGAATTTCTGCCAGTCTCCGCTACTATATTGTGAGCCTTGGTCTGAATGTATGAGCACAGGTTCATTGGGTCTGCGTCGCCATACCGCCATTAAAAGTGCATCCAAAACGATATCCTTGGCAAGCGTAGGTTTCATTGACCAACCGATGACTTTCCTTGAATATAAATCGAGAACCACAGCCAGATATAACCAGCCTTGCCAGGTGCGTATGTAGGTAATATCAGTTACCCACGAGGTATCAGGTGTGTTTACAACAAATTCTCGATTTAAATGGTTAGGTGGCACAATCTGAGGACGACCACGACCATAGCTTTTATGCTTCTTATATCCTCGAATAGCAGAAATGCCATTGTTCTTCATGATCTTCAGCACACGATTAGGCCCACAGCTTTCACCTAGCTCTTTAAGATCTAGCGTGACGCGACGATAACCGTAGATGCCATAACTGGCATCATAAGAAGAGCGGATGAGCTGCAATAACCGCTTATCTTCAATAGTCCTGCCTGATTCGGGTTCATGCAACCAAGCATAGTAACCAGCACGAGCGATCTTAAGAACCCTGCACATCGTTTTGATCTTAAACTGATGGCTGTATTCCAGGATAAACTGATACTTTACTCGGGCAGGCTTGCAAAGTACCTTGCGGCCTTTTTTAAGATGTCCCGTTCCTCTTCAGTCTGTTTAAGCTGACTTTTAAGGCGAAGGATTTCTTTCTTTGCCTCGAGCAGTTCATGTTCATCAGGGCTGTTGCGTAAAGGTTGCACTGCCTTTAGCCATTTATAAATGCTGTGTTGTGATACGCCTAAACGTTCTGCGACATCAGTGACAGAATATCCACGTTCAGTAATCAATTTAACAGCTTCATCTTTAAATTCAGGGGTGTATCGTTGTCCACTCATAATGTTCTCTCCTATGCAAAAAGAATAGACGATATTTGTCTAGAAGAGTGGTGGCAGTCCA
>NZ_RAXV01000085.1 GCF_003611465.1 Acinetobacter tianfuensis | reverse complement strand
TCATTGGCAATTTTAATCGCATCATCAAAGTCTTTAAATGTGGTCACAGCAAGCACAGGCCCAAAAATTTCTTCTTGGAAGGTTTTCATGCTGTTATCGCCTTTGAAAATGGTCGGTTCAATATAGAAACCCGCACCGACTTCTTGGCGTTCGCCGCCGCCAGTCAGCACTTGCGCGCCTTCAGCACGGCCCGTTGCGATACAGCCCAAAATTTTATCCTGCTGCTCTTGAGATGCCTGTGCGCCAATCATGGTGTCGGTATCCAGCGGATGGCCGGTTTTAATGCGTTTAACACGTTCAATGGCTTTTTCTAAGAACTTATCTGCAATGCTTTCATGCACTAATGCGCGTGATGGGCAGGTACAGATTTCACCTTGGTTGAGCGCAAACATCGTAAAGCCTTCTAGGGCTTTATCTAAATAGTCATCATCATGATCCATGACATCTTCAAAGAAAATGTTCGGTGACTTGCCGCCGAGTTCCAGTGTTACTGGGATAATATTTTCGGTGGCATACTGCATGATCATTTGACCCACTGCAGTTGAACCAGTAAAGGCAATTTTTGCAATGCGCGGATTGGTTGCTAAAGGACGGCCGACCTCTACACCATAACCGTTGACAATATTCAGCACGCCGGGCGGCAAGATGTCTTGAATCAGTTCAGCGAGAACTAAAATGCTGACAGGGGTTTGCTCTGCAGGCTTAAGCACGATGCAGTTGCCTGCTGCTAAAGCTGGCGCCAGTTTCCAAGCCGCCATTAAAATTGGGAAGTTCCAAGGAATGATTTGGCCCACGACACCTAGCGGTTCATGGAAATGGTAGGCAATGGTGTCACCGTCAATTTCTGAAATGCCGCCTTCTTGCGCGCGGATACAGCTGGCAAAATAACGGAAATGGTCGATGGTCAAAGGAATATCGGCAGCCAGTGTTTCACGGATTGGTTTGCCGTTATCCCATGTTTCAGCGACAGCCAGCAGCTCTAAATTCTCTTCTAAGCGGTCTGCAATTTTTAACAGCAGATTTGAACGTACGGTTGGCGATGTATTATTCCACGAGGCTTTAGCTGCATGCGCTGCATCCAGCGCCAGTTCAATATCTTCTGCAGATGAGCGCGGAACTTTAGTAAACGCTTTACCGTCTACTGGGGAGGTATTTTCAAAGTATTCACCCTTCGTTGGAGCAACCCATTTGCCTCCAATGAAGTTTTCGTATTGCGGTTTGAAGTGGACTTTTGAACCGTCTTGATTGGGATCTGCGTAGCGCATGTGT
>NZ_RAXV01000084.1 GCF_003611465.1 Acinetobacter tianfuensis | reverse complement strand
TGAACCGTACCGGGTTTGTCGGAGACTCAGTATTCTGAGAGAATGTTCCGATGACCAAATTAAAATATACCCCTGAAATCAGAGAAAGAGCGGTTCAATTATTGATTGAATCTGAAAAAGACTATCCATCTAATTGGGCTGCGATCACAGCTATTGCGCCTAAGATTGGTTGTACTCCTGAAACACTTCGTGCTTGGCATCAAAAGCATTTAGATGAGCAAAATCCTATCAAAGTACAACAGATCTCTGATCAAGAAAAAATGAAGCAAATGGAACGTGAAATCAAAGAATTAAAGCGTGCCAATGAAATTCTGCGTAAAGCAGCCGCTTTTTTCGCCCAGGCGGAGCTCGACCGCCCACACAAATAATGGTGGATTTCATCCATAACAATAAGGCGTTATATGGTGTTGAGGCGATTTGTAGGATTTTACCGATCTCAGCTTCTACCTATTATCGAACACTAGATATTGCTGAAAACCCAGAACATCGAGCAAAGCGAGATCTACATGATTTGCATCATGCTGAACAAATTAAACGAATTTGGAAAGAAAGTTCAGGTCGATATGGTGTACGTAAAGTTTGGCAACAACTGAAACGTGAAGGTTATGTTATTGCACGCTGTACAGTGGTTCGCTTGATGAAGAAGCTAGGTATACAGGGTGTTTGGCGTGGGAAGAATAAATACACCACCCGTAGCCGAGATGATCAAAAAAGAGCGGATGATTTAGTGAAACGTAATTTTACTGCTGATTATCCAAACCAACTATGGGTCGGTGACTTCACGTATATTCAAACTCATTCAGGCTGGGTCTATACCGCCTTTATTATTGATGTGTTCTCACGAGCGATTGTTGGATGGAAAGTATCAACACGTATGAATACAGACATGGTGCTCGATGCACTAGAGCAAGCATTGCATGACCGAGGTATGCCTAAGAATGTGATTCATCATTCAGATAGAGGTGTTCAATATCTTTCAATTCGCTATACCAATCGTTTAGAAGCAGCAAATTTACGAGCATCAGTCGGTACGACCGGTGATTCATACGATAACGCTTTGGCTGAAACAGTGAATGGGTTATACAAAACAGAGGTGATTGAATATTTAAAAGCAGACTGGCAAGGTTTAGCGGATGTACAACTTGCGACATTAAATTGGGTAGATTGGTTCAACAAAAAGCGTGTACACAGCGCATTGGGTTATGTATCGCCTTTTGAGTTTGAAGCAATGTACTATGATAAGATTAACCCGTTAGGTCACGTGGCCTAACTTAAATAAAAATGTCTCCGACAAACCCGGTACGGTTCA
>NZ_RAXV01000083.1 GCF_003611465.1 Acinetobacter tianfuensis | reverse complement strand
CAGAAAAGTTAATAAATTTTATAACAACAAAAAACGTCTTTTGCTTAAACTTTAATCTTGTTTTATAAATACAAGTATATCCATGAAAAGAATAAGTAAATGACTCAATCTAGCTTTGATGAAAGACTGCTAAAAGCAAGAAAATGGACAGCAGTATTTGCATTTTTACTCATTATTTTTGTGGTCTCTGCACTGATCTATGGTTATGACAGTATGCATGACCCTGAAAAGGTGAAAAAGAATTTATATGCCTGTGGAAAATTTGGTGATCAGCATATGCTGATTGATAAAAATTATCTGCTTTTTGCAAGAGTGACTTATCAAGATGTCAATTATTGGGGAAAAAACTATAGACAACAGCATGATGACAAAGGTTGTGATGATTAAATTCAAAGTATTGATTTGAAAGTGAAATGGCCTGATATGACACCGTCTAGAGAAGGCTTTAGATTAGATTCTGAAAGTAAAAATGATATCACAATAGCATTAACCCAACGCTCAGTTTGGAAAAAGGAGTGGGGCAATAAAGACTTCTTTAATGAGTTTGATTTTTTAAAAAAAGTACTTAAGAAAAGGAATTTTTTCGAGTGGAAAAGAGGTGAGTGAAGTATGGATAGATGAAAAAACATTTAACTCAGATTTGGGACTCTATGAAATAGAAGTTGAAAGTGGTGACAATGCTACAAAAAAAGTGTACTGGCAGGAAATTAAAGGTAAAGGGATAAGCCTAACCATCATGTGTCTTTATTTTAAAAGTGGATCAACAAAATGTGAATTTAATACACATCAACCAAATTATGGGTTGAATACCAGTTATATCAAGATCTTTTTTCATAGCGAGTTACTGCCTCATTGGCAAGAAATTTATCAAGATGCTGAAAAATTAATAGCGTCGTTTGAGGTTGTGGAGTAATGCTGATGCAGCTTTCATTTATGTCAGAAGCGGGGCTTGTTATCATGATTGGAGGAATTTTACTGCCAATTTATACGGGGAATCTATTTAAGATGACTCAGGTTTCTAAAGAGCAGTATTTTAAGAAAATCAAACAAGCAGCAAAGGCTAGCGGTGGGATGATAAGCTAAGTATCCGAATTTATCGTAATTGGCTTTCTATTTTTTTATTCGGTTTTTTGCTTTTTATTGTAGGTTTTATAGGACTGGGGTGAACTTTTAAAATAATTGATCTAAACTAAGTATGGCCAATAACGGTTGGGCTGGGGCAGTTGCGGCAATATCGGTTTTATAGACGTTTGCGCATTGGAATTGCATAATTATTCATCAAAAAAATAAAAAAATGATTTAACTGCTTAATTTCTGGCATAAAACAGCATTTATGCTTGCGAAAGCGCTTGTCAACAGGGTTTGATCTCTATAA
>NZ_RAXV01000082.1 GCF_003611465.1 Acinetobacter tianfuensis | reverse complement strand
TCACTATTGATGATGGTGATTATTTTAGTTTTGATGAAATAACAGATTTTAAAATTTTATAAACCTTTTTCCCCTTTAACCCTTGATTCTTAAGCGTTTCAAGGGTTTTTTTTAAACTAAACATTACTGTTATAATCTTTAGTTCCTGCTTTTGCTTCGGCGCTACGGGCCATTGCCCGAAAGCGATCGAAGCAAAAGCAATTGTAAGGGGTTCGACCCCTTAGACCCCAAAGGGCGCACTTAGCCATTGAGCAAAGCTCAACGGTAATTGCTCCCCGAACAACAATTGGAAATTGTGTAGTGAGTACACTTTGCCGAACGAGTGTCTACGAGTGACGACTCCAGAATAAAAATAAAGAACCTTCTTTCCCTGATTACAAGCTTCCTTTTCCTCCAGGTCGGTAAATTTTAGGCTATGCCGTCGCGTAAAAATAAAAACCCGACCATATTGAATATGATCGGGTTTAGTTTTATATTCGATGCACGGTTATTAATTGCTGAAACAGTTAATAACGAAAGTTATGTGGTTTGGCGACCGACATAAGATTCAAGATAAACTATCGTGCTGTTTAATTATTATAACGGCTCTATATTTAAAATAAATCCCTCTTTCGTTTTTAATATGCTCAAGTAGTCGATTTCCGTCCTTTTTGTGGGTGGAAGGTGCAGTGACGCCAGCGCAAAATTGATTAAGTCTGTTACTGGGGTATCTGAACAAAGCAGACAACGGCATGAGTAGTCATAAAACGCTGATCGTGAGTATATTGGGTTAAACCCTTGCGATGATCATTTAAAGGCGTTTATAGGCGGTTTTGGACGTGTTCAGGGGGTGACGTAAGCCCTAACCAAAACAAGCGCAGCATTACGCTGTGATGCGCTCCTGTGAAACGATGGCTCGGCTCCGTAGTGATGCTTTGACTCGTTCGGGTAATACTCCTAGAGCATTGTCTGCCGTTCCATGAACGGACATGACAAGGCTCTAGGGTGAGTATTCCCTGATCTTCTCCAACTCTCACCATAATGATAATTAAAGATCACTACGTTAAATAATTTGAAACGAGAAAAATGCTGGTGTGAGGGCTCGCAACACAGATTTTTCGAGTTGAAAATTTCTTTGTTTTAGATAGGGCACACTACTGTCTAATAGTGTGCCTGACTGCGGAAAGTTCTCTGATTTCTTATTTAAAACAACAACTTAATCAATTTTTATCATTTTTAACTTTATATTTATTTTCTTTTGATGAAAATAAATATCTTTAATAAACAATATCTTAATAATTTTGTATATTTTTATGTATTTACAATGATTTAACTTAGTGTATTATTAGTTCATACAAAGTATTGGTTTTTATTATGCAATATGATCCTTTAGATAACCTTCATGCTATGTCTAACAACATTGCTCAGAAACATAGATTGAATGAGATCAAAAAGAATGCTCATGATCTGGATGATGTTCTAACTTTTAGGGTTAACAGTGCTTTAAAGAAAGAATTTAGTAGGATTTGTAAGGAGAATCAGTCTTCTGCAAGTTCTGAACTTAAACGTTATATGCTCAAAATTGTTGAGCAAGGTTCTTTATAATTTTAATCGCCCAATAGATGAGTTCGCACCTCACCTATTGAGCTAACCACAACGATCTAATAAGGAGATCATCATGGCTGTTTCAAATACTAATCTTTTAGAGCTTCTAGGCAAACAAGTTTCTTTCTCTTGGCTTGGTGCTGATGGTGTTACGTACAATTCTGAGGGTCAATTGACCTCTATTGTTTTTGATCTTGAGTCTTCGCCTCAAT
>NZ_RAXV01000081.1 GCF_003611465.1 Acinetobacter tianfuensis | reverse complement strand
ATCCTTTTAAGAATCTACAATACTCAAATTCCGTCACCTAGGAACCCCAAAATTGCACGATGACAATTTTAGGTGATTCAGTCCAAAAATAACGGCTTTGCCGTTTTTAAAGTGCCTTTGGCACAAAACCCTTTAATTTAAAGGCGTTCAGTAAAAATTAATATTGTTCAGTGACAATCCAAAAAAATGAATATTACTTAATGACAATTTTTTAATATTGCTCGATGACAATAGAATTTTACTATTTTTGAGAAATCATTAAAAAACTACGCCAAATTCCTCCAATTTATTCTCCCATTGGTCGGCTATTGCATCGGTTGTGATCTCATTTTGGATACGAGCCATCATCTGCATAATTGACTCATCACCCTGTTTAAACCGATCTGATAACCGATTAGACATGATTAATCCTGTAATCTTGCTCGCCCTGTGCTGTAAATCGCTCACATTTGCGTTTTCAGGCTGTTTTACGATGTTGGTAGGGATTTCTACGGTTTTTTGCTTAGAAACGCCAGAATCGCTGTTTTTTGCCGTTTTTGATGCTGTTTTGGGTTTGGCTGTGATGTAAACCGAATTGATCGAGCGTCCTTTCTTCAAAAATTGAGTATCTGTGATGCTTAAATCGGTTTGTTCGTGGATTTCTTTGAGTGCTGGTTCAATCACATAGACCCTTAAATCCTTATTCGCTTTGTATTCACTATCTGAAAAACAAAACATTGAACGGATCTCCGCAAGTGTCAGTTCAACGTAGAACTCCTTGCCTTTCCCTAGGTTCTGTTTTTGCTTGAGAAACTCATAAAAACGCAGGGAATGAACGCACTTAAATCGCTGAATATTCTTATTTTCATATTGCGTGAAGTAGCCTTGCAGTTGAAGCAGATAGGGCTTTAAGTCGGGGTGAAAATCGACAAGTAATGTCCCTCGATTGCTGTTGTAGCGTACCGATGAAAACCAATTCAGGGCTATGCCCTCGATCTCATCCCCAATGATGATTGGTTGTTTATTTAACTCTAGGGCTGATTTTTTGATGTAGCGATACGCATTTTTAGTGTCGATACCGTGATTTTCGGCAATGCTACGAACATTCACCTCGTATTTTTTAAAGTCTGTATCTTCAATGTGGATTTGGGAAATAACGTTGTGCAAAACGTATTGCTGAATGATCGTTAGTCGATATTTTGCTGTGATTAGATCATTTGATTTTTTGACAATTTGGTTGGTTTCTTTCATGACAAAACCTAGTTGGATTTTGAGCAAGTATTACACAACTAGGAGCTAAATAAAATACTCTTTTTTATGTCAAAATATTCCTATTTGACCGTTATTTTCTCCTATTTGACCGTTATTTTCTCCTATTTGACCGTTATTTTCTCCTATTTGACCCCGTGAAAGCCTTACACAGCAAGGCTTTCAGACCCCCTAAAAAAAGAAAAAAAGAAAAAAAGAAAAAAAGAAAAGCGGTTTTTTCACGAAAAACAGCCCTATGCCCTCGCTAAAGCTCGGACGTTTTAACCTCGCTAAAGCTCGGTTGAGGGGCTGTTTTTTTTCAAATGATCATTGAGAACCAAAAGCAGAAAAAAGCAAAAGCGACTATGAACTCGCTTCGCTCGTGTTTTTTCAAAAGCAAAAGCCCTCGATAGTAAAAATTATCGAGCAGCCAGTATTTTTAAAAGCGGTTTTTCAAGGGGGGAATAAGCGAACTTTCATTGTGTCGCTCGTAGACACTCGCTAATTATTATTTTTGAAAATCTAATAATTTCACCCGACTGAAAACCCCATTAAGTCGAATCTCGGAACTGCTTATTATGAAATCCCATTTTGAGCATCAATCTAATAAAAAACATTCCTTTGAAAATCACTATTGAGAAAAATCTTAGA
>NZ_RAXV01000080.1 GCF_003611465.1 Acinetobacter tianfuensis | reverse complement strand
ACAAGTCGCTGTTGATCAAGTCACCGATCAGGGTGAACTCTTCCGTACGACAGGTATCATCACCGAAGCCACTCAAGGCCAGAGTGACGGTTCACTCACGCTGTATAAACTCACTCTAGAAGATGCAACTTCACTGTGGCATAAACGCCGCAACAGCCGTGTGTTTATGAACAAATCGGTTCGTGATGTCAGTGAAACTCTCTTTAAAGAATGGCAAAGCAAAAGCCCGCTCTTTGCTGCCAGTCTAATGCTTGATCTAAGCGGTTTAAGCCAAAACTATGATGTACGACCGTTCATCATGCAGTCAAATGAAAGTGATTATGACTTTTTAACGCGTCTTTGGCGCAGTGAAGGCATTAACTGGCTCATTGATGAAGCACAGCTGAAAGTACGGCATTCCTCAGCGCCAATTGAAAAACAAAAACTTCGCCTGATTGATGACAATAGCCAATATCAAGCACTCAGCCGCCGCAGCATACGTTTTCATCGCTCCAGTGCCACGGAAAAACAAGACAGTATCACTAGCTTGATCGGCGAACGCAGCATGCAGCCGACTGCAGTACATGTACAGCGCTGGCAAGCCGATGGCCTCAGCCAAGAAGAAGGTGCAGGTTCAGTTCAAAGCAAACATCAGCATAGCCAACACCAAGACAATGCCAGTTTAAGTTTGGAGCAAGCATGGCATGTCAGCCCTGCGTGGATGCAAGACCTCAATGCTGAAGACCAAGCCACTGCGGCATCTAATAGCCAAATTGAAAAACTGAATCAAAACCTAACGCGCTATCACGAGCTGCAATCGAAAAAATTCAATGCACAATCGACCGTACGTGATACCCAAGTGGGCTACTGGTTTGAACTGAACGAACATCCAGAAATCGATCAGCACAGCGGTGCAGACAAACAATTCCTGATCACTGAAAAGAAATTCTATAACCAAAATAACTTACCTAAAGATCTCACCGAACAAGTCAATCAACTGATTGAACAAAGCCAGTGGAACATTAAACCCATCCATGAACAGGCCGAGCGTCTGGCCAATCAGCTCACATTGCAGCGCCGAAATATTGCGACTGTTCCTGCATATAACCCGCTCAAACATCGTCCAAGTACCCATCCGCAGCGCGCCAAAGTTGTTGGGCCAAGCGGTGAAGAAATACATGTCGATGAATGGGGACGTATCAAAGTCCGTTTCTTATTTACTCGAGGAGATGACCACAGCCATGATGGCGGTGCAGGCAGTAATGACAATGACACGGACTCTGCATGGGTAGATGTACTGACTCCATGGGCAGGTGAAGGCTATGGCGCACGCTTCTTGCCGCGTATCGGCGAAATCGTGGTCATCGATTTCTTTGACGGCAATATCGACCGGCCATTTGTGCTTGGGCGCATACATGAAGCACAGCGCAGTCCAACCCAATTTGATAGTAAAGGTAAACTGCCGGACACCAAAAAGCTGGCTGGAATAAAAAGTAAGGAAGTCCAAGGCGAAGGCTTTGGGCAACTGCGTTTTGATGACACGACTGGGCAAATCTCAACACAATTACAAAGCACCCATGGCGCAACTCAGCTCAACCTAGGGAGCCTCAGTCATCCCAAAGAAACTGCAGAAAGTGAAGGCCGAGGCGAAGGCTTTGAACTGAGAACGGACCAATGGGGTGCAGTACGGGCAGGACAAGGGCTACTTGTCAGCACACACCCGCAGCAACAAGCGGCAGCCATGCACCTTGATGCACAACCCGCAAAAGCACAAATCGAAGCCAACTTAAACAGCAGCAATGCCTTAAGTGAAGTGGCGAAAAATCAACAAACCGACCCGCTTGAAGTCCTAGACAACCTGAAAAACTTCCTTGGCCAAATCGAAAAAGGCAGTCAAGAAAAAGCCGATGCTTTTAAACAAGCCTTAATGATT
>NZ_RAXV01000008.1 GCF_003611465.1 Acinetobacter tianfuensis | reverse complement strand
AATTATCTAATAGGCTGCTAGATGAATTTGAACTTCTAGATGTTTTTGAATTAAATACTCAAGAAATAGTTAGCACTTCAAAGCAATCTAAATTAATTAATGACTCCACAACATTTATTAAAAACCAAATATCTCAACCACGTTATATTCTTCCATCTATTATTTTCATTTATATAACTCTGAACTACTTTTTCAACAAATAACACATAAAAAAACCGCCTCACGGCGGTTTCTATATTTCAAATATTACATCTGCAACGCATAACCCAAAACTAAAAACACCAACTGCAAACACACGACTGCACCAAAAAGCTTCCAGCCCTTTTTACGCAGTGCAGACTTATCAACTGCCGAATAATCTACTGTTTTAATCATGTCATCACCTCATCATGAGTGTTGATACTGAACTCGTTTAGTTATCCATCTTTCTTTTATTTTGCGTAGTTTTTGCATAGTTATTGCGCATAAATTACACACTAGCATGTTTCCACAAATATAAAAGCAAAATCTAAACCAAGTTCAGCATGGGAGACTGCAAAAGTTGCAGACACAAAAAACCACCAAATAGGTGGCATAATAATGAGGCATCTTAACCAATGTTTTAATATTTTTCCATAAGGTAAAATTAAGACATTATTTTACAATATTATTTACTACAAAAATTATTGTTAGCCAATGTCATTACGGTTCCATCCAAAGCCTGACTAAATGCTAAATGCGCTTTAAAACGTATTTTGGTATTCATGGTAATTGCACTAATATCTTTAACAACCGTCATTGCTTTAGGCAATTCATCTACTTGAAAACGTTCATAGATGCACCCTATTGCACGTGATTTCTCAAATGAAATATGTTTAACCTGCGCTAGGTTCTGTTTATCTACTAATAGGCTCTTTTGTAATTGCATCGCATATTGAGCGACTGCCCTTTGCTGCTGTATCTGCTTAAAATTTTGAGCGATATAAAGATCAATATCATCACGGACACCATTCAGATCTGCATCCGTACCCTTTAAATTACTATCAGTATTCAGCTGAAGTCGTCCGCTTCTTTTTTCCACTTCATGGAGCTGTACAACATTCTGTCGCCACATATACGCTTCACAGCCATTCAGAAAAATAATACTCGGAATAACAATAAGGGGAATTTTTACTAATTTTTGTAGATTCATAAGCGATCTATTTTTTATTTTAGCAATCCATCTTAAACGAAAAGCCAAGCCATTTAAAACGCTGAAAGATAAGTATCTCTTCGCCATAAAAAAAAGCCCCTTGCGGGGCTTTTTCAATTTGTTGATTAAATCAATTAACCAATAAATTTACGTGCATTACGGAACATACGTAACCATGCACCATCTTGATCCCAATCTTCAGGTTTCCAAGAATGCTGAATCGCACGGAAGTTACGTTCAGGGTGCGGCATCATAATCGTTGCACGGCCGTCTTTAGACGTTACACCTGAAATCGCTTCTGGCGAACCATTCGGGTTCATTGGGTAATGCTGCGTTGGGTTGCCTTGGCTATCTACATAACGCAAGATCACTTGATCGCCTGCATTCAATGCTGCAATGTTTTCCGCGCTAGCAACTACACGGCCTTCACCATGTGCAACAGCGATAGGAAGAATCGAACCTTCCATACCTTCTAACAATACAGAATTTGATTTTTCAACGCGTACGTTGACAGCACGCGCTTCAAACATCTCTGAAGTATTGCGGTGGAAACGAGGCCAAGCTTCTGCACCCGGAATTAATGGTGCAAGCTGAGACAGCATTTGACAGCCGTTACAGATACCTAGAGAGAAAGTTTCATCACGGTTGAAGAATTTCTCAAATTGGTCACGAAGTTTTGGATTGAACAATACAGATTTAGCCCAACCGCCGCCTGCGCCCAATACGTCACCGTAAGAGAAACCGCCACACGCAACTAGACCTTCAAAGTCATCAAGACTGATACGGCCAGCAAGCAAGTCGCTCATGTGTACGTCTACAGTGTTGAAGCCGACTTTATCGAATGCAGCAGCCATTTCTACATGGCCGTTTACACCTTGTTCACGCAGAATCACCATGTTTGGACGGCGTTCATTGATGTACGGTGCTTCGATTGGCTCGTTCAAATCAAATGTTGGTTTTGCAATTAAACCTGCATGTGATTTATCAGCGATTAACGCATATTCTTGATCCGCAGTTTCTACGTTGTCACGCAGACGTTGGATTTGATGTGACACTTCTGTCCATGCTTGCTGTAATTCAGCACGTTCTAAGCTCAAACCATTTACAGTTAAAGTATCTGTATCATTTACAGTACCTACAACTGCAATCGCATCTTTAAGGCTAGACGCTGCAACTTCAGCTTCTAATGCAGCCCAATCCGCTTTGCTGATTTGTAGCACTGCACCAATTTCTTCTGCAAACAAGCTTGCAGTAGATTGATCTTCAAGTGCTGCACCTAGACGTGAAGCAAACATCATTTCTGCAACAGTTGCCAATAGACCACCATCACCGATGTCATGGTAAGCCTTGATTAGACCACGGTTGTTCCAATCTTGAACCAATGCAAAGAATGCTTTGAAGTCATCGAAACTGTCTACGTCTGGTGTTACAGAACCGATTGCTTTATAAACCTGAGCAAGGATCGAACCGCCAAGACGGAATTGACCTTTAGAAAGATCGATACGTACCAGTACAGACTCGATATTTTTAAGTTCAGGTGTAAGTGTTTTGCGAACATCAGTCACAGGTGCAAATGCAGTGATTACGCCTGACATTGGAGAAGTTACAGATTTATCTTCGCCTTCGTCATTCCACGTTGTACGCATAGACAATGAGTCTTTACCCACTGGAATTGCGATACCTAGTGCAGGACACATTTCCATACCGATGGCTTTAACACCTTCGAATAGCGCTTGGTCTTCACCTTGTTGACCTGCAGCAGCCATCCAGTTTGCAGACAATTTAATGTCGCTGATCTGGTCGATTTTTGCAGACATGATGTTTGAAATCGATTCTGCTACAGATAAACGTGCAGAAGCAGCAGGATTCAACAACGCAACTGGTGGACGTTCACCCATTGCCATCGCTTCACCTGTATAGCCTACAAGGCTCGTCGTAGTTACTGCAGCGTCCGCTACAGGAACTTGCCACTTACCTACAAACTGATCGCGTGCAACCATGCCTGTAATCGAACGGTCACCAATGGTGATTAAGAACGACTTAGATGCAACAGTTGGGTTTTTAAGAACGCGGTAAATCGCATCTTTCAAATCTGTTACTGTTTCAGCAGTGAAGTCATCGCCTTTACGTTCAATTGTTTCATATGAACGGCTCATGCGCGGTGTACCGCCAAGCATTACTTGCATTGGCATATCCACAGCTTTGTTTTCAAACAATGGATCGTTCACTGTCAATTGACGCGCTTCAGTTGCTTCACCAAGTACGGCGAATGGGCAACGTTCACGTGCACATAGTGATTCAAATAATTCTAATGAGCTTGGACGGATTGCCAATACATAACGCTCTTGTGCTTCGTTCGACCAGATCTCCATTGGAGACATGCCTTTTTCCAATGATGGAATTTTACGAAGATCAAGAATTGCGCCTAACTCGTGATCGTTCACAAGTTCAGGCATTGCATTTGAGATACCGCCCGCACCCACGTCATGTACAGACACGATTGGGTTATGGTCTTCCATGCGCCAGCAGGCATCAATCACTTCTTGGCAACGGCGTTCCATTTCTGGGTTTTCACGCTGTACAGATGCGAAGTCTAGGTTTTCACCTAACTTACCGCTGTCTACAGAAGACGCTGCTCCACCGCCTAGACCGATCAGCATTGCAGGACCGCCAAGTACGATTAAAAGATCACCCGGTTGGATTGCATCTTTTTCAACGTGGTCAGGACGGATGTTACCGTAACCGCCGGCAATCATAATTGGCTTATGGAAGCCTTTTACATCACCATTTACATTTTGTTCAAATGTACGGAAGTAACCATTTAAAGCAGGGCGACCGAATTCGTTGTTAAACGCAGCGCCACCCAATGGGCCTTCAATCATAATTTGAAGCGGAGATGCCATACGAGACGGCTTGCCGTAGTTTTCTTCCCAAGGCTGTTCAAAGCCCGGAATGTTCAAGTTAGAAACAGTGAAACCTGTTAAACCTGCTTTTGGCTTACCGCCACGGCCTGTTGCGCCTTCATCACGGATTTCACCGCCTGAACCTGTCGCAGCACCCGCAAATGGAGCAATTGCTGTCGGATGGTTATGCGTTTCCACCTTCATTAAGATGTGAGCAGCTTGGCTCTTATATTTGTAAACGTGCTGACCTGTTTCTTCGTCTTTTTTCGGATAGAAACGTTGAGTGTCAAAGCCTACGATTACTGATGCGTTGTCTTTATATGCAGACAAAACGTCATCTGGAGATTCTTTATAGGTGTTTTTAATCATTTGGAACAATGACAATGGCTGAACTTCACCATCAATTGTCCATTCAGAACCAAAGATTTTATGACGGCAGTGCTCAGAGTTTGCTTGAGCAAACATCATCAGTTCGATGTCATGCGGATTACGGCCAAGCTTGTTAAACGCAGCAACTAAATAATCAATTTCTTCATCAGATAAAGCAAAACCAAACTCAGAGTTCGCTTTTACTAAAGCATCTTTACCCTGACCTAAAATGTCAATTGCATTTAGCGGCTTTGGTTCTGTTTCTGAGAATAATGCAGCAGCGTCATCAATCTGACTGAAAACACTTTCCGTCATACGGTCATGCAGCACTTGTTTTACTGCATCAGATACGTCTGAAATACCTTTTAAAGTAAACAAAACACCGCGTTCAAGGCGGTGTACAGGCGTATTGCAGTTGGCAAAAATATCTGTTGCCTTAGACGACCACGGTGAAATTGTACCTACGCGCGGTGTCACTAAAATTTGAACTTCATCACTTGCAGCCTGACGAACTTCAAACGATGCGCCATCGTTTAAAAGCTGTAAAGCAGATTGCTGTTGTTGCTCGTTGAGCGCTTGGTCAAATAGATAGACCAATTGACTTTCAATTTCTTGAACAGAACTAATCGAAGATAGACGTGTTAATAGTTGCGTTTTCTTAAAAGAAGAGTGTGCTGGTGCACCGGCCACGATAAACATGCTGATTTTGGCTCCACGGGCTGGTCTTTTGAACCAAGCCGCAATGTGACTTGAAGAGAGCGCATATTCTACTGTGAAAGCGGATTTTGAGCTAGTCATATCAGGCTTTAAAAAAGCTGAAATCTTTGTTTTAGATGCTCGATTTTCTTTGACTTTCAGTTTTAATCATGATTCGTAACAATTCAGTTATGTTATGAATAAATAAGTTTGACTATTTGCTGCAGTAAAAATCATTCCCCTTTTTTCAGCGTATATGCACAATTATGCTTATACATTGTACACCTAATATTAAATGAATGACTGCCTTTGTCAAAAGGCTCTATTTGCGTTGCAGACAATAGGAGTTCACATACAGCGCATAAAGTAAAAAAAAACTTAAAATGACAGAAAGAATCCATCCTCTCCAAATGATCAAATAATGATGATTTATCTATCATGTTCCTAAAACAATCAGTAAGGCGGCAGCGCCTAATTGATAAATTACTAGAAAATAACTTTTCTCATTTCAATAATTTTTAAGGTTATATTTCTGAGGTTCGACCAGCGCTATTCTTATTGCATTTTAAAATATAGATTCAAACGCCCAATGCATCAGTATATTTATTAAAGCGGCTTGAAAATTAAAACAAACATCATCCATTTAACAAGACAACTTATGTCGCCCTGCACTGGTACATTTTCAAGAAATTTGGCATGATGCATTCAGATCACCACTGAATAATGATAAATGGAACAAATGCGTTGGTTAGAGCTGCTTTCGACAGTTCGTATTGGCAGTAAAAAGCAAAGTTCAGAACAGGCTCGAAGCCCATTCCACAAAGATTATGACCGTATTATTTTCTCGCAAAGTTTTCGCCAGCTGAACCGAAAAACCCAAGTTCATCCGCTGACGCAGCATGACGGCATTCATACCCGCTTAACGCATTCACTTGAAGTTTCCTGCATTGGCCGCTCTCTTGGCATGCTGGCGGCAGAAAAAATTAAAGCTCAGCTTCCTGTATGGATTTCTCCAGCCGATGTCGGCGCCATTATTCAAGCGGCTTGCCTTGCGCATGATATTGGCAACCCGCCTTTTGGACATGCAGGCGAATATGCGATCCGCGAATGGTTCGATGATGCTTCGCATACCGACTTCCTGCAGGACCTCAGCCCAGAGCAGGAAGCCGACTTACGCCAATTTGAAGGCAATGCGCAAGGTCTGCGCCTGCTGACCAAAATTGACTACCATCCCAATGACGGCGGCATGCGCCTAACTTACGCAACGTTAGGGGCTTACTTAAAGTATCCATGGCTTTCGAAAACCATTGCATCTCAAGGTGATACTCCTGCCAGCAAACGCGCAAAGTTTGGCTGCTATCAATCTGAAAAAGAAATTCTGCAGCAAATTGCAGAACAGCTTGGCCTCATTCAGCTCGGTGACTTTCATTATTGCCGCCATCCGCTGACTTATTTACTCGAAGCAGCCGATGATATGTGCTACGCCCTGATTGATTTAGAAGATGGCATTATTCTGAATATGCTCAGCTATGAAGAAGTTGAACCAATCTTTCTAAATCTGATTGGCGACTATGGCATCCCTGCTGAACTTTCAATGAATACCACTTGGCAGCAAAAAATTGCAGCTTTGCGCGGCCGTGTCATGAAACGGCTAGTCGATGAAGTCACGACTGCTTTTGCCAAGCATCATGTTGAAATTCTATCTGGACAGCTGCAAGGCAGCCTGCTGGACTATTGCCCAAAGGATGTTGGCGAAGGCATTAACCGCGCAAAGAACTTAGCGCGGGATAAAATTTTTGAGCACCCGCAAAAAGCTGGACTCGAAATTATTGCCCATCAAAGTCTGCAAAATATATTAGATGCCTTTATTCCGCTCACTACGCCGCATAAAACACTAAGTTTTAAAGAACAGCGCCTGATGTCCATTTTACAGCGCTCTGGCACGCAGTTTAGCCATGATCATTATGAAAACATCATGATGGTGCTGGATATTATTTCCAAATTTTCAGATCATCAGGCATATAACTTGTCGCAAGAACTGCAAGGCAATAAAACAGGCCTCTTATAGTCTTTGCCTTGGATTTTTGGTAAATACTGCAGCATATGCATAAATACGCCGCATAAAATCAACTGAACAGCATCGGTATTTTGTAATTATGCATCATGCCGATTACTATGCTTTCCAACTACATAGAAGTGAATAAATTTAATGATCGGATGTCTAATTGGTGAGGTGCTTGCATTAGAAGCGCCAACAGTTCTTTTAAATGTAAATGGCGTGGGCTATGAAATAGACACCCCGCTTTCAACATTTTGCCAATTGCAAAAAGGACAAAAAGTCACTTTATGGACACACTTGGCTGTACGTGAAGATGCACAGCTGCTATACGGCTTTATCAACCCGCAAGAAAAAACCATTTTCCGCACCCTGATTAAAGTCAATGGGGTAGGTCCAAAAATGGCTTTGGGTATTTTATCTACACTCAGTGTCGAAATGCTCATTCATACTGTTGAAAATGGTGATGTTAAAACACTGGTCAAAGTCCCGGGCGTTGGCGCAAAAACAGCTGAACGTCTAATGATTGAACTGCGTGATCGCTTTAAAGCAATGTCAGCTGTATCTGTTCCAAGCAACTCTACAAGCCCGCAAATTCAATTTACAGGCAACTCAGCTGTGGCTGAGGCTGAAGCGGCTTTACAGTCTTTGGGCTACAAACCTGCTGAAGCCCAAAAACTGGTAAATGCGGCTAAAGGTGATTTCACTGAAGCCAGCGATATTATTCGCGCTGCACTTAAGTCGATGAATAAATAAGACGATAAAGACCAATTACAACTAGCTTGTGATACGCGTAAACGTCATTCGCAACTGTTCGAGGCAGGAAGCATAGGCATGATAATGTTTCTACGATATAGTTGATTCGCATCATCATTCGACGAGTTTTGCGAATGACAATGGTTTTGCTTACTTTTGCCGAATGAGAAATATATTTCGTAAGGTAAGGCGAACCGCAGGTTATTCCCTGAGTAAAAATATTATTGAAAAGACACTGTTATGCTTAGCAGCATGCTGCATGTTTTTTAGCAAATCGTATTAATTGAAGTCAAACTTATGCAAGACCGTCTCATCGGTGGTTCCGAAAAACCCGAAGATCATATCGACCGCGCCATCCGCCCAACCTCACTCGATGACTATATCGGTCAGCCTGTGGTTCGTGAACAAATGGAAATCTTTATTGGCGCTGCCCGCGGCCGTGAAGAAGCGCTGGATCATACCCTTATCTTTGGCCCGCCGGGTTTAGGTAAAACAACACTTGCCAATATTATTGCCCGTGAAATGGGCGGCAATCTAAAGTCCACTTCAGGCCCTGTCTTGGAACGCGCTGGCGATTTAGCAGCCATGCTGACCAATCTTGAAGAAGGCGACGTTTTATTTATTGATGAGATCCATCGTCTTTCTCCAGTCATTGAAGAAATTTTGTATCCTGCAATGGAAGACTACCAGCTGGATATTATGATTGGTGAAGGCCCTGCTGCCCGCTCAATCAAACTGGATTTACCGCCATTTACTTTAGTTGCGGCAACAACACGCGCAGGCTTGCTCACCTCTCCGCTTCGTGACCGTTTTGGTATTGTGCAGCGTTTAGAGTTTTATTCAGTTGAAGATCTCACACATATTGTCACCCGATCTGCAAATTTAATGGATGTGCCGATTACAGCTGCAGGCGCACAGGAAATTGCCCGCCGCGCTCGCGGCACACCGCGTATTGCAAACCGCTTATTACGCCGCGTTCGCGACTATGCTCAAGTGAAAGGCACAGGTGAAGTCACCCAAGATATGGCTCAGCGTGCACTGGATATGCTGAATGTTGATAAAGACGGCTTAGACACTTTGGACCGCCGCTACTTATCCATGCTGCTGGAACGCTTTGATGGCGGTCCTGCAGGTGTAGAAGCTTTAGCTGCTGCCATGGCAGAAGATTCAGGCACATTAGAAGATGTGATTGAGCCCTATCTTATCCAGCAAGGCTATGTCATGCGTACCGCACGCGGCCGTATTGCAACCAATATGGCATACTTGCAATTTGGCATGACACCGCCAGAACCTAAATAGTTAAACGCTTTTGTACAGCCCAAAACGAGACTTCAACTGCTATCCTTCAGTTGAAGTCTCGTTTATTTAAGATACATAGCGCCCATTCACCATCACAATAAACAGCAGTGTATAAAAAAACAAAGGCTTTGGGCTGATTTCAATCTATCAAAAGCAACAGCCCGCTTGCGTAAAGCGCACTTATAAATAGTATAAAAAAAATAGGGCTATAAAACATTCTGCCCCCCAAATAATAAACGCCAAAGCGGGTTAACTATCAAAAAACAGTCAGAACTTATGTATCTTGACACATCAGAGCGCTAATAATCTTGGCATCAGAAAATCATCACTATTTAAACTTTAAAGAATTATATCGCTGAGCATAAATTTGCGGGACCGCAATAATTTCCCTCCCGTTTTTATTTATCATTATTCAATAAAACTTCCTAAAAATCACAAAAACAGCCACTTAAAAACGTGATTCAATTTACATTTCATTACCGTTTATACAATTAATTTTACAAAATATTCATACTGGCTTGTTGTGTTTAGCACTTTGTTTGTTTAAGTTTATAAATGTGATGAACTTAACATTAATACTGTAAAGCGTTAAATAAACAGATCATTAAAATCATCAATATAAAAATAAAAAATAAGTTGTAATCCAAGCCAGATCAAAAGAAGCAACACCGGTGTTATGACTGTTCCCAATGTTTTCAGTACAGTCATAACACCGCTAACTTAAGATATTTATCAGGGATAACGGTCATGAAAAAAATTATATTTATTGCTGCCACGGCAATGTTTTCAACGGGGCTTTGGGCAAATGGGGCATGGAAGTGCGCCAACAGCATTGCAGAAGTGGCATGTCAGCAAGGAAATTGTACAGCTGCCCATACACCCGCAGACAGCTTTCTCATTTCCATTAAACATGACACGCAAGTTTCCGTTTGCGCTAAAAACAAATGCTGGCGCGGCAATACACAGCCGAATACCCGCGGAAATCTTGTGCTCTATCCAATTAAACAATTCAATTGGACAACCTTAGAACAGCCCGACAATGAATACACTCTTGCGGTAAATCAGCATAACAAAAATCTATCTATTCAAGGCGGAAACCGCAACTACCCATTGCAATGCGTACAGGCATAGACCAAAGAAGATTTAATTTTAATGATGACAATTATAGCACTGTGACCATTTTCCCAATCTAAAAATAAAATACAGGGTATGGTCGCACAGCTTAAACTTTTGCTTCATCGCATTTATTGTTCAATATTTACTGCACTCTTACTTCTTCTGCTTTTTAAATTATTCATCCATCTAATTTTAAAGAAATTTTTATTTATGTTCTGCAGTTAAGCTAAAGCTCATCTAAATAGCGCGGCACAATACAACGATACAAAGCATCCTGAAGATCTATTTTTATCCAAACATAAAAGCACAGCTTTCCCCCACAGCAAAAATTACAGTTTAGATTTGAAACCTTGTGCCATTGGACGGATTATTCAGAGTGCTAAACTGCCCCGCGTTACAGCGCTTGACCTTCAGCAATAAACACGTCAATTTGAACGGCATATAAAGCTTGCTGAATGAAAGCAATATTTAAGAAAATAGATTGAAAAAACGGGATACTCTCATGGCGAATCACTTCGAATTCAACATTCGTGTTTATATTGAAGATACAGATGCAGGCGGTATTGTTTACCACGCCAATCATATCCGCTTCATGGAGCGCGCCCGTACCGAATGGCTTCGCGCATCTGGCATCAGCCATTACTGGCACCAGAAAGATTATAATTTTGTCGTACACAAAATAAATGTAAAATATTCACGTCCAATCCTAATGGATGACCTCATTACGGTAACTGCACGTGTAGTTTCATGTAAAGCTACGTCATTTGTATTGCAACAAAATATTTATCGTGGTGAAATCATGCTTGCGTCAGGTGAGGTCGAATTGGCATGTATCAGTGCAGAAATGAGGCCTTGCCGCCTTCCTGAAGAAATTCGTGAACTGATTCTAAAAGAATTGGAACAAGATTAAAAAAATTAATTGGCTTAATGTAACTATGGCAACACAACTAGAATCTACTTTGCATGTCTCTGATCTTATTTTACAGGCGAGCCCTGTAGTCCAGCTGGTCATGCTTGCTCTCCTCTTAGCATCATTATACAGCTGGTACTTGATTGCCAAACTGCATCTAAGCTACAAAAAAGCCCAAGCCGAAGATGAACATTTTCAAAAAATCTTTTGGTCAGGCGCTGAATTAAACACCCTGTACAACAATGCTCAGCTAAACTCAAAACGTGTAGGCCTTGAAGATATTTTCTATCAAGGCTTAGGCGAATTTTTTAAGTTAAAGAAACGTCAAGCCGCAACAGCCCAAAGTATTGAAAGCACCGAACGAATTTTACGTGTTGGCCTAAGCCGTGACCAAAGCGGTTTAGAACAAGGCCTTGGCGCTTTAGCCAGCATCGGCTCTGTTGCGCCTTATGTCGGTTTATTCGGTACAGTCTGGGGCATTATGAATGCCTTTATTGGCCTTGCAGATGTTGACCAAGTGACATTAGCGACTGTTGCCCCTGGTATTGCCGAAGCGCTTATTGCAACGGCAATTGGCCTATTTGCAGCGATTCCAGCTGTATTGGCTTTTAACCATTTTACTGCCAAAGGTGAAGCCGTATATTCTGACCGCGCATTATTCGCAGAAGAAATGATTGCGCTGCTTCAGCGCCAATCTATCGGTACAGCTCAGGAAAATGACTAATGGCCATTCAGCGTTCTGGACGCTTCGAGCGTATTAAAAAACCGCTGAAAAGCGAGATGAATGTCGTTCCCTATATTGATGTCATGCTGGTATTGCTGGTTATTTTCATGGTCACAGCACCCATGATCACCAGCGGCATCAAAGTAGATTTGCCTCAGGCTAACGGCAACCCTATTGAATCTAAAGATGCGCCTGCAATGGTGACCTTAGATCAAAATGGACAATACTTTTTAGAATATAAACAGCATAAAGCGGAACCTTTAGAGTTATCTCAGCTAAAACAAATTTTAACCGAAGCTCAAATACAGGCTGAGGCCGAAAATAAACAGCTGCAAGTTGTCATTCGAGGCCACAGCAACCGTCCGTACGGTGACGTGATTGCACTGATGTCTAATTTGCAAGATGCTGGTTTAACTCAAGTTGGTTTGTTGACCGAGCCTTTAAAGTAACTTATGAAAGATTTTAAAAAGCCGCCATTTAAACAAAATACTGTCGCAATTGCCTTCACCTTAGGTGTGCATATTGTTGCGGTTGTGGGCTTGCTATATCTTGGCATGAGCAAACCGCCGGAACCGCCAAAACAAATTAAAACAGTCCTCATCAAACCTGAAGACTTAAAGCCAGTTACACGTGAAGAAACCGACTTCACTGAAACAGCGCATGAAAATGCAGCAAAAGAAATTACACAAACAGCAGAGCCGGCAGTTGAACCAGCTCCTGTTTTGCCGACAGCTGCCCCTATACCGCCCGCTCCTGCCGCTGCCCCTAACACACAAAAGTTAGATGCGCAAAAAGCAGCCCAGCAAGCTGAAGCCGCGGAACGTAAAGCAGCAGAAGATGCAAAACGTATAGAACAAAAGCGTGCAGCTCAAGAAGCAGCGCAACAAAAAGCACAGCAGGCAGCACAACAAAAAGCGCAAGCTGAAAAAACTGCACAAGCTAAAGCTGCTGCCGATGCAAAACGTAAAGCAGATATTGAAACGCAGCGCCAAGCTGAAAATGCTAAATTAAAAGCTGCTGCGGATGCAAAAGCCAAAGCTGCTGCTGATGCTAAAGCCAAAGCCGCTGCTGATGCTAAAGCCAAAGCTGCCGCGGATGCTAAAGCCAAAGCCGCTGCTGATGCTAAAGCCAAAGCCGCTGCTGATGCTAAAGCCAAAGCTGCCGCGGATGCTAAAGCCAAAGCTGCCGCGGATGCTAAAGCCAAAGCTGCCGCGGATGCTAAAGCAGATGCCGATGCACGTGAACGCGCGGCCGAAGAAGCCAAAGCCTCTTCTGCCCGTAAAGCGGCAGAGGAAGCTGCCCAGAAAAAAGCTGAAGCGAAGAAAATTGCCTCAACAGCAAAGCGTGATTTTGAAAATAAAATCCGCCGTGCTTGGGATACGCCTTCAGGTTCAATCGGTAAAACGGCTACTGCACGAATTAACCTCACAGAAAGCGGCGCAGTACGCTCTGTAGTGGTTACGTCTAGCGACCCAGACATGAAAGCCAGTATTGAAGCTGCAGTTCATGCCGCTGCTCCGTATCCAATGCCATCTGATCCAGATGCACGCCGTGAAGCCATGAGCATGACTTCAACATTCAGATCCTCAAATTAATATCAATCCCTTTGACTCTTCAAAGGGGTTTTTTATAGAACTAACCCTTCATCACGCGCCTATTTAAATTTTTCCTTTTATTTCCTGTAATATCTGGTTTATCGCTCACATTTACCAGCCAAACAGATAATCAAACCGCGGCTCTGAGTTAACCTGAAACAATAGCTGCGGCAAAAATCTGAAACTAAAAAAATTGCATCAGATACAAAAACAATAATACAGCAAACCATTCTCAAAAAATGGCAAGTTCTGCCAAATTCAACAGGTCAAAAAACCCAAGCAAGAATCATCCTGACACCGTCAGGTTCAATTCAAGCCATAGTCATTCACGGCATACCCAATCCAGCATTTTAAAGACAGTATTAAAAAGTCATTTATAGTTTTTGCGCTCTTTTGAGCTGCCTGAAAATCCCAGCAGTAAACATCAGCCTCAAGCCATTTATATTTCTTTTCAAACCAAATAGATCATGCTTTAAACGATTTTTTGTATTTTTAAAGAAAGAGTCATCATAAAATGTGAATATTGAGACATGAATTCACAGACGAATAACAGATTAATCATAATGTTGTGCTTTCAATATTTCAGAAACATGCCATTATGTGACAGATTCACACCAACAAAAATTTATTGTTTTAGAGTATTCAGCGAATGATGGAAATGACGCGAAAACATCTGCTCTGCTTAGCCGTATTAACTGCACTCAGCCCTATTTTAATCACTCAATCCCATGCTCAGCTGCACTTGGAAATTACCAAAGCGCCTGAAGAAGCGCCAAAGATTGCCATTATTCCATTCAGCAATGATCAAAGCATTTACCCGATTGTTGAAAATGACTTAAACCGTTCAGGCAAGTTTACCAGCGCGTCCAAAAACCTTCCGGCCACAGCTGCTTTGAATTCGCCAAATGCTGAAGCATGGCAAGCAGCGGGTGTGCCGTATGTGGTAACGGGCAATATTAAAACTGCAGCTGACGGCTCATTTGAAATTCAATATCAGTTATATGATGTCGCAAAAAAACAATATTTGCTGAATGAATTGCTCAGTGTTCCAGCCTCCCGGACACGCCAAGCCGCTCACATGATCAGTGATGCAATTTATGAAGCTTTAACAGGAATTAAAGGCGACTTCAGCGGCCGTATTGCTTACGTTTTACGTAACCCGGCAACACCTGAACAGCGCTATACACTGCAAATTGCAGATACAGACGGCGAACAGCCGCGTACCATTTTAACTTCACGTGATCCAATTTTGTCTCCAGCATGGACACCAGATGCTAAAAAAATTGCTTATGTATCATTTGAAACCAAACGTCCTGCAATTTACATTCAGGACCTAGCGAGCGGCAGCCGCGAGAAAGTTGCCAGTTTCCGCGGTTTAAATGGCGCACCAAGCTTCTCGCCTGACGGCAGCAGCATGCTGTTCACGGCATCTCTGCATGGCAATCCTGAAATCTATCAAATGGATTTAAACACACGCCAATTGCAGCGCATGACCAATGACAGCGCAATTGATACCGAAGCCCGCTACTCACCTGACGGCAAATCTTTTATTTTTACATCTGACCGCGGCGGCTCTCCGCAAATTTACCGCTATAGCTTTGCAGATGGCTCAAGCAAACGCTTAACTTTCCGCGGCGCATTTAATGCACGCGGCACACTCAGCGCTGACGGTAAAAAATTAGCACTGGTACACCGCCCTAGCGGCAGCAACTATAAAGTTGCGGTCCAAAATATTGACTCAGGTGTAACCAATATTTTGACGCCAACAAGTTTAGACGAATCACCAAGCTTCTCACCAAATGGACAAATGGTGGTCTACGCAACACGTGAAGGCAGCCGCGGCTTATTGTCTATTATGTCTTTAGACGGACGCTTCCGCATGAATTTGCCAAGCGAGCAAGGCGAAGTTCGTGAACCAGCTTGGGCTCCGAAATAATTTTAATTTAAATTCAACATCATGGAATTAAAAATGCAAACGATTAAACTTTTTGTACTTCCAGTATTAGCTGCAGCAGTTGTGATGACGGGCTGCGCAAACCGTAAACCTGCAACCGTATCTGAAGCAGGCCAAAATCCGACTGGCGCAACAACAGTAAATACTCACGGCTTAAGCGAAGATGCCGCCTTAAATGCACAAAACCTTGCAGGCGCTTCTTCTAAAGGCGTAACAGAAGCCAATAAAGCTTTTTTAGCTAAACGTGTTGTACATTTTGACTATGACAGCACAGAGCTAAGCAATGAAGACCTCCAAACATTGCAAGCGCATGCGCAATTTTTAGTTGCAAATGCAAACTCGCGTGTTGCGCTGACAGGCCATACTGATGAACGCGGTACACGTGAATACAACATGGCGCTCGGTGAACGCCGTGCGAAAGCAGTAGAAAGCTTCCTTGTAACAAGCGGTGTAAGCGCTAATCAGCTTGAAGCTGTAAGCTACGGCAAAGAAATGCCAATCAATGCAGGCCATGATGAAAATGCATGGAAAGAAAACCGCCGCGTAGAAATCAACTATGAAGCTGTTCCGCCGCTTTTAAAATAATGCTGCAGATGCTTAATTGAGCGACACACATTAAAAAAGCACTCAATCGAGTGCTTTTTTAATGCTGTTTTTTCATCATTCAGAAGTTTCTGCTATCTGATCAGCACTTTGCATAGATTCAATCAAATCATGCTTATTAAACTTCTTATATTCAGGTTTAGATTCATAGCTGCTCCAAGCTTCTTTCATCTTGTCCGCCGAAATTTCATCTAAATTAATGCCTTCTGTCGGTGTTGGAGTCGCATCAAATTTTTGTGTCGTCATTGTTGTGCTCCTTTGCAGTTGTAATAAATATCCTGTATCCAACATAGCATGTTATTCAGGACTTGCAAGCGCAAAATCACGGCAAATAATCGAGTTTAATTGTTCTTTTCATCCATTCTCATCTAAAATATAGCCATATTCTATTCCGATCAATTTTGACCGTATTTATTTTGGAGCATTCCACTGATGTCTTATCTAAACCTTTCCCAATTTTTACAACAACAAAGCGGAAATTTAACTCCTGCCCTAGCTCAAGTTATTGAAACAATTGCAAATACCTCTATGGATATTGACCAATTACTGCAAAAAGGCGCTTTGGCTGGCGTATTGGGCAGCGCACAGCATGAAAATGTGCAAGGTGAAGAGCAAAAAAAATTAGATGTGATTTCTAATGACTACTTAATTAATGCGCTTCAAGTCAATCCGCATGTCGGCGGTTTAGCGTCTGAAGAACTGGATGAGTTCACTGCTGGTCAAGAAAATGGTGAATACCTTGTACTGTTTGACCCGCTAGACGGCTCAAGCAACATCGACATTAATATGTGCGTAGGTACAATTTTTTCCATCTTGCCTGCTAAAAATGCAGTTACTCAAGCTGATGACTTCATGCAAGCTGGCGTAAACCAAGCAGCAGCAGGCTATGTGCTGTATGGCCCTTCTACAATGATGGCGCTTACGGTGGGCGCTGGCACAATCTTCTTTACTTTTGACCCAGAATCTAAACAGTTCCTGTTGACCACTGACAGCGTTCAAGTCGCAGCTGAAACAAAAGAATATGCGATTAATGCCTCTAACCAGCGCCACTGGGAAGAACCAGTTAAACGTTATATTGATGAACTTCTTGCAGGTAAAACAGGCCCGCGTGAAAAAGACTTCAACATGCGCTGGGTAGCATGCATGGTAGGCGACATTCACCGTATTCTTTGCCGCAGCGGTATTTTTATGTACCCATACGACTTAAAAGACCCTAAAAAAGCAGGCCGCCTACGTTTAATGTATGAAGCAAACCCAATGAGCATGCTGATTGAGCAAGCTGGCGGCGCATCTACAACGGGCCGTTTGCGTATTCTAGACATTCAGCCAACTGAACTTCATCAGCGTGTTCCTGTAATCATCGGTTCAAAAAATGAAGTTGATCTTGTTACTGGCTACCATAACTAATTTATTTTTTAATACAGCGGTTAGATGATTAACCGCTGTGGATTTAATCTCCCATGGCAACAATTTTTCTTGAATCAAAAGACAATCCCAAAATTAAACATTTACGGGGTTTGATTGAGCAAAACACTTACCGTAAAAAGCAAGGTCAAACCGTGCTTGAAGGTACTCACCTCTGTCTCGCTTGGCTGCATGAAAGTAAAAAAATCAATTCGATTTTCACTACTGAACGCGCGCTTGAGCATCCAGATTTTGAAAGTATTTTGGCAAAATATACAGGCGCTGTTTTTGTTATCAGTGAATCGCTTTATAAAGATCTCAGCACCTTAGGAACAACGCTTGCATGCTTAGCGATCATTGATTTGCCTAGTTCAAGCCAAGCGCTGCAGTTTGATCAAGACACATTAATTTTAGAAAATGTTCAAGATCCGGGCAATGTCGGCACATTGTTACGTTCAGCAGCTGCAGCAGGCATTGATCAAATTGTCTGTACCAAAGGCTCAGCATCTTTGTGGTCTCCGCGCGTCTTACGTGCAGGTATGGGCGCGCATTTCAGCCTGCATACTTTTGAGAACATTGAACTAGAAAGTATTTTAGAACGCTTTGAAATTCCAGTTTATGTGACCAGCTCACACCGCTCTGCCAGCCTTTACAGTAAAGACTTGCGTAAAGCCTGTGTATGGATTTTAGGCAATGAAGGCCAAGGCGTAAGTGACTACGCGTTAGCACATGCTGAAGCTGTGACAATCCCGCAGCCAGGCGGTCAAGAATCATTGAATGTCGCGATTGCAGGTTCAGTCTGTTTCTTTGAAATGGTACGCCAGCGCGTATAAATCGTTATTTTATTTTAAACGGTCTAGCTCATTTCAAAAAATAGATTACACTAGAAAAATAACAAGTAATGATGTCAACCAAACCATTATTTTCAACGTTATAGTAATATGAACTTGAAAATAATGGTGGGTATCCAATGACAGGATTTTCCATCTCTATGGATTTAGCGCCAAAACAGTCAAAACCAGCGGATTCGAGTGTTCTTAAGAGCACGGCAGAGTCTCGCCTCAAAAACTTCATGCATGAAGTGACTGGACGCGCGCTGGTGATGATGGAAAGCGCAACCCATAATCAGCAAGGCATTGCAATGGATTTGGTTCAGGAAGCTTTTATTTCCTTACACAAATCTTATGCAGATAAATCCACCGAAGAGTGGTACCCGCTCTTTTACACCATTTTAAATAACAAATTACAAGATTGGCGCCGTAAAGAAGCGCGCCGCGCTCAACCATTTTCTTTTTTCAGAAAAGTCTCTTTAGACGATGACGAATTTGAAGTACAGGATGTCGTAGATGAATCGACACCTAATCCTTTTGAGTTTTTATCTCAAGCGGTTACTGCAGATGAAATTCAAGATGCAATTGCGCAGCTTCCAGTGCGCCAGCAGCAGGCATTTACGCTGCGCGCTTGGGAAGGGTTTGATACGCAAACCACTGCACAAATTATGAATTGCACTGAAGGCAGTGTAAAAACGCATTACCACCGCGCTATACAGGGCCTAAGAGCCGCGTTATCACATTTGAATCCCAACTTGGGAGGGTCATCCAAATGAAACACGATGATTTTATCAAGCAAGTGAACCAAAAATTGGATGGACTTGCTCAGTCACATCAGCATAAAGCCAAAGTCATGAATAACGTTTTGGATCGTATCCAGCAGCGAGAAAGCACACGTTACGGCATGCTGAAAATGTCAGGCTTCGCTTTAGCAGCAGCCATTGCTGGCTTTGTTGTACTGCCAAATGCAGCAACAATGAATGAAAAACCCGATACACAAGTTGTTTCAGCACCTAAACTTTCACCGCAAATGGTGGAAGATCTAGAAATGCTGATGGTCTTAGGCGAGGACAAGGTTCCGCATGGCAGCTAAAAGATTAGCTCTCGCATTCTGCGCATTCAGTTTTCTGCAAACCAGTTTTGCAGGCTTTGAACGCTTTTGGATTTTTTCCAAAGATGCAAATACTCAAGTCAGCGATACTTGGGATTCATTATCAGATGCTGAACAAATTGCTTTGATCAAACGCTATCAATCACTGAAAGAAATTCCAAGTGAACAGAGCGTGAGTTTACAGCAGCGTATGGATTGGTTTAATCAGCTGCCAGATGCAGAAAAACAGCGGATGCGTGAAACATGGCAAAAAATGAGCACACAAGAACGCAGAGATCTTGCTCACCGTTTGCAAAAAGCAGCGCCAGATGAACGTGCATCTATCCGAGAAGAATACATCACAAAATATTTAACCAATGAAGCAGGAAGCGTTCATTAAGTTCTGAACAAATAAAAAGCCTCTTGTATGAGGCTTTTTATTTGTTCATTGAGTGGCCAAAAAATATATTTTATAGCCAAACTTACTAAAATTTAAAAAGCCCAATATTCGTCTGGGCTCTTGATCATTTCGCTCTTAGCTTTTACGCATACGGCGCATCATTGCCAAACCAAACAGGCCAATGAGGCCAAATACACCTATTGAGCCGCCGCCGCTTGATGACGTATTGGTATTTTTAGCCGTATTTTTAAGCGTAATGATTGTCTCATTTGATTGCTGTTCATCAGAGTCAAAGACAATATATGGAATTTTGTAGTCGAATTGACTTAGGTTATTTTTAACTGTGAACTCAATCGTACCGCCATAACAAGTTTCACGCGCAAAAGCATTTGGGCATGGGCCGCTTAACTCGGCTTTCCAAGTAATACCTGCCGGCATTGTTCCAAATTTAATTGGAATATTTTTACCTTCTGCATTTTGGTGCCAAATATGTTTTCCAGCAGGTACTAATTCATCTGGACCATCCCCGCGGTCATGATCATTTTCCAGCGGATTCACACGTACGCTGAGATTATTGCTGGAGTTAATCTCATAGATGTCTGCCACAGCAACAGGCGGCAAATTCTGAATTTCAGTTTTTAAAATACCAGAGGATGAAGCCAGCACAGCTGATGGATTAGCAGGATCCGCTTTTTCAGTCAAAGTATAAGCACAATACCCTTGAACACCAGATACAGTCGTATTTGCGCCTGTACGATAAATAATGATTTCTTTTAAATCAGCATTCCACTGACAAACCAAATCAGAGTCAGGATCCAGGTTTACAACTGTTGGCACACCTGAATTGACTGTAATATCTGTGCCTAAGCCTAATGTTTTAACACTGACATTATAATTATCTGTATTTAAAATTTTTAATGTTCTATTTCCAGCACTGTCTGCAGCCTTTTCGGCTTCTAATGCAAGCTTAAATGGGTCAAAGTAAATACCGCGGTATTTCAAATTCTTTTTCAAACTGGTCAGATAAAGTTCCAGCTGATCCACATCTGCTTGGTTAGCAATCTTAAATTTACTTAAATCTGGGTTAACGACATCCTTTTTCAGCTGATCTAATTTTGCTTGATAGCCATCCACTAAATTAATGAGCGAAATATTTTTCAACTCATCGACATCAGCTGCAGTCAAATTCATCATTTCAACAGAGCCAATTTCACATAAATTACGCTGATCAGGATTCAGTATTAATGTTCCATCCACCACACGCTCTAAACCCCGCTGATCAAGAATAAACTCGGAACCATCGGACTTACCGCAACCTAATTCACTGAAATTAATTAAATCATTGCCCTTTGCATATGGCTTAGGATAGTACAGCGGTAAAAACACATTATATTCAGAAGATGGCATTAAATTGCTTAAAATATTGCTCATCGCAATTGAGCTGACATCTAGATTTTTTTTGATGTCTACGGCCTGATCTAAAGCAGCCTTAGGTAAATCACATTTTTCTGTACCCAACTCTAAGGCGTTGACATATGCATCGATGATGATGCTGTCTGGCGGTGTTTCATTATTTTTATAACGGCATGATTTTGCATTAGCAATATTGCGGCCATTATATGCCAAGACATTATATGCCAGATATTTCGCGCCATTATTGTCATAATTTAAAGCTGTATATACATCATTTTCGACAATGGTATTGTTCATTAATAACAAAGATGAACTCGCTCCCACCAGCTGATTGCCTTCGGAAACCATTTTTATTAAAGCGCCATTCGCACTGCTTGCAATATTCTGCGCAAGGGTACTGGTTGAAATTTTAGCCGATGCTGTACCGCAAAAATCTAAGACACTCACAGAGCTGCTATTGCCATTTTTGATCATACTGCTTTGTGTAATAGAAATATTTGGCTTACTGCTGCTGAAATTGGCAATACAGTCCATCGCGAGCACACTGCCTTTTTTAGACTGGTTGGCTTGCAATAAAGAGCCTGCTATCGTTAATGATTTTTCACCGCTCTGAGTTGCATTAAAAATTGCTCCTCCCGCTTCAGTTGCGGCAGAATTTAAAATAGCGGCGCGGTTCAGCGTTAAATCACCGCCCGCCAAGATAGCCCCGCCGTAATCCGCTTGACCATTTTTTAAAGCTAGATCTGTTAAAGTTAAAGCTGCAAATGTGGCAGACGTATTAAATAATCGCGACTGACTGCCTGCATCAATGGTTGTTTTAATATCTTCATAAGCTGGGTAGTAGCCTGATAATACGTGCTTTTTATCATAGTTATCCCGGCTCTTACCACGAATCTGCACAAATGAATCTGGCTGCAGCTCACCATGTTTGAGCACATAAGTGCCCGCATCTAACTGAATAATATCTTGTTGCGTAATATTCGTGTTGCCTTGGCTGCAGCCGCCATAAGCTGCATTCTTTTTTGCTGCAACTAGTGCTTCGCGCAAAGAACAATTATTGCTGTTTTCACCATTTTCATCAGCAAAAGTGTTTACCACAATAGTCCTTTCTTCAGCGGCCATTAAAGACATTGCAGTCAGCACCATTACACCGAGCAATCCTTTTTTATAATTTTTCATAGATATTCCCTACTTACTTTTTCAAACGGCGCAATCCAATTAAACCCAACAGTCCTGCAACGCTCAAAAAGCCCAAAGCACCGCCTGAAGTTTTTACCGTCTTACTTTCAACTGTGTTGTCTGGCTTTTGATGAATACGTACTTTAACTGATATATATTTATTCACTGTATTAAATCTTTTAGACGACGTAACAACCTGAATTTCAAATATATCTGCTCCATGCCATGCGCCATTTGGGGTATATTCCAAATCACCATTCAAGTTCAGTACTGTTTTACCCTTAGAATCTGTCTCAGTTTGTTTAATTAGCAAACAGCCATCTTGCCATGCTTCTCCTTTAGGGTGAGCACCCACAATGTTATTGCATTGTTCTTTTGGAATTAAGTCACTGTCACCCAAGGATTCAAGAATATTAAACTGAGCAATTTGACCCTGCTTAATATCTTGACCATTAAGCGGAATGGTATCTGGAACAACAATTTCAATTGCGCCACGGTCACACCACAAATTATCTGCATCCCGCAATTTTCCGCGCTGATCAGCACCTTCACATGCCACAAAATTTGTATTGCCATTTGCTTCAGATTGACCCTTATTTAAAATCGGCCCAGCAAAAATATCTGTATAGCTTAATAAAGAACGCGGACGTAAATACCCCAAAAATGAGTTTTTAGGAACCGCATATGGACATAGCAATGAGTTTTGATCTTCAACCAAATTTTTACACAGCCCTTCATCCGGCCCGGCAATAAAATGTGAATCAGTCCAAACGGTATTGTTATTCGCCGCTGCCGCATTGCTGCATTCTGCAGTTAAAGCATTATTAAATAAAACACTTTTGTCTCCTGCAGCGGCAGTACTGCAGTTTTGCTGCCCATTGCCTAAAATAATACTATTGGCAACAAAGCCCTGCCCAGTTAATACATCCAGCACTACGCCGCCGCCATTTTTGATGATGCTTAGGTTATTGAAACCCATACCATCTTTCAGATTTGCTGCAAATCCGCTGTTCTTAAAGAAAGTACTGCTTACAATGGCATGAGTTTTATACGGAAAAACCAGCTTGTCTGCATCCGCCAGCGCATTTTGTGTATAAATCGCGATTGGTCCTGTATTGCCTTTAAATACGGATGAGGTGATATTTAAACTAGGCGCTTGCGTATATATTGCTGCACCCTGTCCGGCTTTATTATTTTCGAACAGACTGTTATAAATTTGCACCGTACTGGCGGAGCTTACACCTTCACTTGAAAACCCGACATTATAAATGGCGCCGCCAAAATCAGCTTGACCATCCTTCAATGACATACTTTGCAATTTCAGTGTTTCATTATTATAAATCAGACCGCCTTGCGCGGCGCAAACAGACTCACCGCAGCCTTGCAAGGAGACCTCTTGCAGATTTACCGCGATTAAGGCTTTGTCATTATTATCTATGTGCAAAATTTGGTCTTTAGCAGCCATTTGCAGCAATGCATTATTTAGACCTGGTGTCGTTGAATCAACCTCCGTTGATTCATAGATCGTTCTAATCGTCATGGCTGCTTTAATATCAAGGCGGCTATTCAGCTTATATACGGCCTTGTTTTTAAGCAGAATAATGGCGCTTGCGTCTTTTCCGCCACAGCCATGATATCCAGCCTCCGGCATACCCGAATTAATATATTGAATAGCTTCACGCAGTGAACACTCCTTGTCATCTGCATCTTTATCTTCAGTCGTAGTAACTAAGATTTCAGCACTGTAAGCGTGCCCTGCGAAACACAGTAATCCCGCGACGATGCTCCGTTTGAGCATTGTATTCTCCTTAATTTTTTATATCTTTTTATTTTCCGGCTGCACATTCCTTGCAGCTTCGAACTATTTTTGTGTACTTTGTCACAGCTAGAGTAATTACTCAAGATTTTTTATCTGTTATCGATACTCGTCTATCAGCGCATAAATTTGACGCAAATTGGCATTACTGATTTTGGTTTTTTCGCCTTTCAGAAGCTGAATAAGCTGCTCCAATGTCTGCAGCAGCACAGAGGTTTGATGCGGGCCTTGAAGCAGTAAATAATCAATAACCTGTTCATCAATATGTATTCCTCTGCGGCCTAATACAGAACTGACCAATGCCTGACGGTCTGCAAATAAACTGCCGTTAGGTACTTTAACACTCACCGCCTGAGTCAGTCTCGACTGCAAATCCGGCAGCTCAAGTTTCAGTTCTATAGGCGCAAAACGGGAGGAAAACACCAGCTGACCGCCGCCTTCATTATTATAATTAATGAGATGAAAGACTGCCCGCTGCCAATGCGGTACGCCGCTAATGGCTTCAATATCATCTAATGCGACTAAGTCATATTGATCTAAGGACGTAATTGCTTCTGTAGGCGCATCAAGCAACTCCAGCAAAGAAACTTGAATGGCTGATTTGCCAATTTCCAGATAGGAGTCGCAGATTGCTGACAGCAAATGACTTTTGCCCGAACCTGCGCCGCCATAGACATAAAAACGGTTCATCAGTCCTGCATGCAGCTGGCGAACAGCATCAATTACATGCCCCCAGCCCGGCCCTGAAAAATCACTGATTCGGGCATCGAGTTGAGGTTCTATATCTAATTGCAATTGACGCATCTTTTTATGCAGGCCTTATCTGTCTTTATGCTCTGATGATTCGATCTTACTCGAATTTTCAGTCTCTTGCAGTGCTTTTGGTGTGTCTTCTTTTAATTCAATATCAATATTTGCCTGCTCTGTTTCTATGTTGATTGAGCCAGCCCCTGCCAAATGCACTGCGGGTGTATCGGTATATATGGCGCTCTTCTCATAGCATTCACGCGCATGGCGCAATAACACGACAATAACAGCAGCGACTGGCAAAGCAATCAGCATTCCCAAGAATCCCGCAAGCTGAGCTCCTGCAAGGACAGCAAATACCACCGCTACAGGCGATAAACCAATTTTATCTCCTAACAGGAATGGCTGCAGGATATAACCTTCTATTGCCTGACCAATCATGAATACAACGAGCACCAAAAACAGCTGCATCCAGTCCATGCCAAATTGGAAGAGAGTTGCAATAACCGCTGCAATAATACCAACTGCAAAACCTAAATAAGGAATAATGCTTGCAAGCCCTGCAATCATACCGATAATCAGGCCAACCTCTAAACCAATGAGCTGCAGGCCTACTGCATAGACCACCCCCAGCAAAAACATCACTAAAAACTGCCCCTTCACAAAAGCGCCAAGCACACTGTGGCATTCGCTTACAATAATCATGGTGCTTTTTTCATGCTTACGCGGAATAAGACGGCGCATACGGTCCAGCATGCGGTTCCAATCCAGCAGGAAGTAAAAGGCAATAACAGGAATCAGAACAATTGTGCCGCCGATCTGTATAAAGTTCAGCCCTGACTGCGCAACTTTCAGCAGCATCGCTTGAATACTGTCCGCACTGTAATTCGTTTGTATATATTCCATAATGGCCGCAGACATTTGTTCTGTGTCTATTTCCATTGGAACTAAATTGAAGGTATCTGACAGCCACGGCAAGAAGGTATAGTTAATCCAATGAATATTCGCAGGAATATTGTTTTTGGCATACATTAACTGTTCCCAGATTAAGGGTACCAAATACCATGCAGCCAGCGTCATGACTACACCAATACCGACGAATACAGCACTGATTGACATCCAGCGCGGCAAGCCCATGCGATGTAAACGGTTCACCAGCGGGCTGAATAAATATGCGATTAAAAAAGCGCCCATAAATGGGAGCACTACAGGTTTTAATAAGAATAATATCCAAAGAATTAGTGCAATACCCGCGAGGATAAAAATGCGGCGCAAGGTGCGGTCACCCATAGAAGCTCACCTTTATGTCAGTGTAATCATTATAAAAGAGAAATATTTTAATAAAGATAGCATTTTAGCGCATAAATAACATAAGAGTTTCGTATATTCAGGTATAATCGCTCCCGCGAATGCGGAGACTTCATTATGAGCAACTCAACCTCTACCCCAAACACTGGTTTAAGCTATAAAGATGCAGGTGTCGACATTGAAGCGGGCGACGCGTTAGTCGATCGAATCAAATCAGTCGCTAAGCGTACTGCACGTCCTGAAGTAATGGGCGGACTTGGCGGCTTTGGCGCCCTTTGTAAAATTCCTAAAGGTTATGAAGAACCTGTTCTCGTATCTGGCACAGACGGTGTTGGTACAAAATTACGTTTAGCATTGAATTTAAATCGCCATGACACAATCGGCCAAGACTTGGTTGCAATGTGTGTAAACGATCTTCTTGTATGCGGCGCAGAACCATTATTCTTCCTTGACTACTATGCAACAGGCCACTTAAATGTCGATGTTGCTGCAAATGTAGTGACTGGCATTGGCGCTGGCTGTGAACTTGCCGGCTGTGCATTGGTTGGCGGTGAAACTGCTGAAATGCCAGGCATGTATGAAGGTGATGATTACGACCTTGCAGGCTTCTGCGTAGGTGTCGTTGAGCAAAGCAAAATCATTGACGGCACTAAAGTTAAAGCAGGTGATGTTTTAATTGGTGTAGCGTCTTCGGGTGCACACTCAAATGGCTACTCATTGCTTCGTAAAATTTTAGACGTGAAAAACGTTGACTTGACTCAAATCGTAGATGGCCGTCCTCTTGCTGACACAGCAATGGAACCGACGCGCATTTATGTCAAACCAATTCTTGAATTGCTGAAGCAAGTTGATGTACACGCTATGGCTCACATCACTGGCGGCGGCTTACCGGGCAACCTGCCTCGCGTACTGCCAAATGGCGCTCAAGCAATTGTGAACGAATCTTCTTGGGAATGGCCTGAGTTATTCAAGCTTCTTCAAAAAGAAGGCGGCGTTGAACAATTTGAAATGTACCGCACATTTAACTGCGGCGTAGGCATGGTAATTGTTGTCGATGCAGCTGAAGCTGAAAAAACTGTTGCTCTTTTAACTGAACTTGGTGAAAAAGCATGGGTTATGGGCCAAATTGCAGACAATGCTGAATCTGTTGAAGGCGCTGACGAAAAAATCCGTGTGATTTTCGCTTAAGCTGCTCATGATCAAAATTGCTGTTCTTGTTTCAGGCAGCGGAAGCAACCTTCAAGCCCTGATTGATGCCAATCTATCAGGGGCTATTGTTGGAGTGATTTCGAACAAGCCTGAAGCTTATGCTTTAGAACGGGCTCAAAAATCGGGCATTGCCACTGCAGTGATTGAGCACAAACAATATCCAAACCGTGAAGCTTTTGATGATGTCATGCATCAGCAGCTGCTGGACTGGGGTGTTGATTTGGTCATTCTTGCAGGCTTTATGCGTATTTTAAGCGCTAAGTTTGTACAGGCATGGGAGGGAAAAATGATTAACATTCACCCTTCTTTACTGCCAAATTATAAAGGCATGCATACTCATCAGCGCGTATTAAATACCGGTGATGTAATGCATGGCTGTACAGTGCATTATGTCACTGCTGAACTGGATGCAGGTCAAGCGCTTGCACAAGCCGTTCTGAAAGTGAATTTGCACGACACAGCTGACAGCTTAGCAAACCGTGTGCATGTATTAGAACATCTCATTTATCCTCAGGTTGCTGAATGGATCTGTAACGGCACGATTCAGCATACTCAGCGTGGCGTTCTGTACCGCGGCAAGCCTATGCTTGAAGCTATTCAGTTCTGCAAGTTCTGAACCCTATTGAAATAAAAAACGCAGCCTAGGCTGCGTTTTTTATTTGTCTGTTTTATTGAACTGCGGTGCTTAGCGCCAACCGCTTAATGAGCGCAGCCACTTCCAGCGGATGCTCCAATGGAAACATATGCCCGCCTTCAGCCATATGCATAGGCACATTAAATTTTTTGCCGACTTGCTACGGAAATTTGTATTGTAAAAATGGACTGCCCTTCGGCACGATCAGCAGCGCCGGCACTTTAGTTTTTGGCTGCGGCAGCCAATACCAAGACGGATTGGTATTAAACAGCGCAACTTCATCATACTTTGAAATGGTCAGCTCTACGCCGCCGCGGACAGGGTCTTCAGTCAGCGCATAGTCGATATAATGCTGAAAGCATTCTGGATCAAAATCTTTATAAAAGCTTTTTGATCTCAATGATGCCGCGGCTTGCTCCCGCGACTCCCAATGATCACGGCGGTGCTTGGATAAACCTGCAGGTGAAAGCTTATCCAGCATTTTCAGCCTGAGCGTTTTCACAATATGCAGCATCAAAGAAGCATTTCCCGTCACAAAAGGCGGGTCCATCATAATGACTTGAGAAAACAATTCAGGACGCTGTTGAGCAGCTTTAAAGGTCAGCAATGCACCTAAAGAATGCCCTAAGCCAATCACTGGCCGCCCCTGCGCCTGCTGCACAATACTGTCGATAAGCTGCTGAGTTAAACTGTTCCAATGATTATCAATGGGATAACGCCTGTCTGAGCCAAGCAGAGGCACATAAATGATGTCAAAATCATCCTTTAATGCCTCAAAAAATTTCAAATAAACTTTTGATGGCACGCCATTGGCGTGCGCAAAGTGAATCAACGGCTTCATTGCAATTTAGCATGATGTTCAGATTGAACTTGCTGGCTGAATGCCGCGGCAAAACCCTGTCCAATTGAACTTCCCATACGGCCTAAGACCGAATCAAATGGGCTATATTCAATGGTGTAATTCACAGTTTTATCGGTTTGAAGCTCACGTTTCAAACTCTGAATACTGCCTGTACGGTCAGCAATACCTAATTTAACCGCTTGCTCGCCTGTCCAGAACAAACCTGAGAATATTGCTGGATCATTCGATTTCAGTTTTTTACCGCGGCCTTGTTTTACAGCATTAATGAAGTGGTCATGGACATTATCCAAGACACCTTGCACATGCGCTTTTTGCGCTGGATCAACAGGCTGTGTCATTGAAAGCAAAGCCTTATTTTCACCTGAAGTCATCGTGCGGTCTTCAACGCCCAATTTTTGCATCAAGCCATTTACACCATAGTTCGGCATAATTACACCGATTGAACCCACTAAGCTTGATGGATTGACAATAATTTCATCAGCTGCTGAAGCAATATAATATGCGCCTGAAGCACCTGTATCGCCAATCACAGCATATAGCTTCTTATCTTTATGCTGCTGTTTCAGATACTGAATTTCTTGCCAAATCTCATCCGACTGCACAGGTGAACCGCCCGGCGAGTTAATGTTCAGCACGACTGCTTTGCTTTGCTTATTTTCATATGCTTTTTTCAGCGAACGGATTGTATCATTGCTGTTTACACTCTGTTTATCGGCTGCAATCGTACCGATAATATCAACAACCGCAAGATGACTGCCCGATGCTGAAACATCCGCAGTCGAAGTCGAAGTACTGCAGCTTTTTCCCAATGCAACCAGTACAAACAGCACATAAGCAAAAGTTAAAAATTTAAAGAAAATACCCCAGCGGCGTGCGCGGCGCTGTTCTTCAACAGAGGCTAAAACTGCTTTTTCTAAAATTTTCCACTCATTGCCTGTCGGCTGCTGGGTATTATTTGTATATGATGATTTCTGAATTTCATTTTCAGGTTTTGGCGGCCAATCGGACATAAAAAATCCAATAAAGAGTTATAATGTCGTACATTATATACATGTAAAAGGGTGAAACTGTCTAATTGACATTTTTTCACCTATAATTAATTGATCTTTTTTTTCAACTTTGTACTGACCAAAAACAATGACTCAACAAAGCCAGCAGAATGCAGCAGCCAATTTATTGAAATTCATCAGCCGTCAGCCGATTCAGCTCTCTCGTTTTATTGCGCGCGGCCTAGCCGCTCTGGTCAATTTATTTAAAATCTCTAAAACTGCCAGCACTTTCAGTCTGAATATGCAAATTGCTTTGCCTGAGCTTAGCGATCAAGAACGTAAACGCATTATGGCTCAAGCTGTACGCAATGAACTGATGGCTTATTTTGAGTTTTTCTGCATTTGGGGTTCAAATAATGAGAAAAATTTATCCCGCATTCATCAGGTATATGGCGAGCAATATTTTCACGATGCTATGGCTGCTCAAAAAGGTCTCGTGCTGATTGTGCCGCATTTCGGCACTTGGGAAATCATGAATTGCTGGTTTGCCAAATATACGCAAATGACCATTATGTATAAGCCTGTAAAAGACCCCGCAGCTGATGAGTTTGTGCGTCAAGCCCGCAGCCGTGAACAAGCGAATCTCGTTCCTACCGATGAATCTGGTGTACGTCAAATTTTTAAGGCGCTTAAGCAAGGCGGTACTACTGTTATTTTGCCAGATCACACCCCCAATACTGGCGGCGAAATGATTGAATATTTTGGTATTCCGCTTGCAACCAGCAACCTGAGTGCAAAATTAATTCAAAAAACCAAATCTGCAGCCTTATTTGTTTATGCCATGCGTAATGAAAATAATGGCTTTGATATGTATATCGAACCTGTCAATGCGCGTATTTACGAAGGGACAGCCAATGATGGCTCGAGAGTTATTTTTGAAAAACTAGAAGATCTAATCCACAAATATCCAGAACATTATCACTGGAGCTATAAACGATTCAAAGCCAATCCTGCATTGGAGGATATCTACAACAGACCTGTGGATGAAGCCATACACATGATTCAAACTGTACGCAAAACAGCTCAACAGTCTGAATCAGCCACATAAAGCCAAAAACAACTTTATATTTCAGCATCATTGCCGCTGCAGCCAGCGGCGCTGCGTCCGATAATTTTTTATTTCAACATGGCCTTGCTGCATCAAAAATCGAATACTGCCTTGTTCTGCAGTATTCAGCATGGGTATTTGCAATGCTTTAAGGCGAGTCTTTGTCAAAAGACTGGGATGCCCATATCTGTTGAATTTCCCAGCAGACGCTATGGCCAATTTTGGCTGTATAGCCTGCAAAAATTCATAAGATGAACTATGACGGCTGCCATGATGTCCCAGTACCAGCACATCAGCATGTAAATCTGGATAATCTTGAAGCAGCTGATATTCCGTCTTCCAGCCCGCATCCCCCATTAGCAAAAAACTCTGATACGGCGCAGCCTTGGCCAATGTCACGTAGAGAACACATGAGTTTTCATTACGGTTTGCACCCGCTCTGACTGCCTGAACATTTTTAGGCGATAAAACGTCAATACTTGCTTGCCCCAATTGCCAGCGCTGCCCTTGCAGGCAATACTCAAACTGAGCAGGTATCGGCGGCTGTACAGACTCACTTGCATTTAATATTTTGACTGGCAGCTGCTGCTGTATAGAAAAATAACCGCCGCTATGGTCTTGATCTAAATGCGTCAGCACCAGACGGTCTAATTGGGATACAGCATTTGAATGCAAAAAAGGCAATACGATCTGTTTGCCTACACTGAATTTCTGCTCATCATAATTACCGCCCATATCCACCATCATGGTCTTCGTTCCATCACGAATAAATACCGCCTGCCCTTGTCCAACATCCAAGATTTGCAGTTCAAATGGATACGGCAGCCAAGATTTGACCAGCAGCACTATAAATCCCAGACCTGCTAACGATTTAGGCAAAAGTCCATTTGGTAAAAATAAAATAGCTAAACAGAATCCAATTAAGAAAATCATCCAGCCGTTTAAAGCCAGCGGCTGCAGCTGAGGGTTTAGAAGCTGATCACAGAGATTCATCAGGCCTAACATAACAGCCAGACACCAGTCATTCAGCAAAAAGAGCATCGATGATAAATCAGCAGACAGATAATAGCTGAGTGCGGCCACGACATCTAAAGGCACAATGACCAGTCCCAGCCAAGGTATAGCCAAAATATTGCTAAAAGGCGCAATCCATGCAAACTGCTGAAAAAACAGCAGCGTTAAAGGGATTAGGGCAATGAATATTTTCCATTGTGACTCTATCAATATCCGTACAGTCAATTTAAAACGTGTCAACGCTTCTGCTTCAGCATTCATTCGCTGCTGATGTTCAGCCATGGTTTGATAAATTCGCAGCAAAATAAAACATGCGCCATAAGACAGCCAAAATGCTGCAGATAAAATACTGAAAGGATCGATCAGTAAAAGTAAAGAAGCACTGATAAGCAGCAGTTTAAATACTTGCAGCTTTAAGCGCAGCAGTATCATTAAGCTTGCAATGACACACATCAGCAGCGTACGCATTGCAGGAATTTCAAATCCAACAAAGGCGCAATATAAAAAAACACACCCAAGGAAAGGAAATAACAGCAAATAATGACGAGGAATACGCAAGTACAGCCGAGGACAAAAACGATTTACGGCCATTTTTAGACTAAAACAAAATAAGACTGCAAATATCACCACATGCGGGCCAGAAATCGCTAATAAATGACTCATGCCATAGCGCTGAAACTGCTCAGTAACCGTATCATCCAACAGACTTTTATCTCCCGTCAGCAAGGCCAGCAATAGCCCCTTATGGCGCAGGGGCTGATGTAAAATAAACTCGCGGAAATTCAGCCTCTGCTGCTCAATCCACAGTAAAAACTGCTGGTCAAATGCGGCATGCCGCTTGAATATATCTGTGTAGCCCATGGCATAAATCTGCTCAGCGCTTAAACTGACCGCATTTTTCACTTTAAAGCCAGATTGTATATTTTGCTGCAGCAGCCACTTTTCCTGATCAAATGCACCTTGCACTGCATAACTATGCGCTGGCCTGTAACTGCCCTCTATACGGTAATACTTGCCAAGTTCAAGCGCTTCAAAGCGCTGCTTGCCTTTTACTGGCAAATAAGCCAAATATTGCCGCCGCTGGCGGTCAGCACTCAGTACATCCATGCGCTGCTGAATGGAATTTTCATTCAGCTGGCCCATTTTAGAAATATATACAATCAGTTCAGCAGAGCCTGTTTCATAAACCGTATGTTTTAGCCGCTGTTCCAGCTGCTGATTGGCATAAGCCATCCCTAATACGGCGCCAAGGCAAAGCCCCGCCATACCTATCCAAAATTTTAGAAAAAATGGCAACTTAACCAGTAAAGCAGAAACTGCCAGTACAGTAAGCCAACAGATCACCGTAAATAATGCCGAAATATGAAGATCTGGGTCTGCACGTCCCATTCTAGAAATGCCGAATATCCAGCCAAGGCCAAACCAAAGCCACATAATGATTATTCTTATGTATTTTTATTGCAGGCATCATAAAGCCCGCCGAGGCGGGCTTCAATTCATACAGGATTAATCCATTAAATTAATCAAGCATTACCGCTTATTGATCAACCCAGACACCATCCTGCATGTGCAGCACCGCATCGGCCGATTGAGCGAGAAACTCATCATGCGTCACAATCAGCATGGCCATATTGAATTCTTGACGCAGCTCAGTCAGCAGTTCAAAAATTTTCAATGCCGTTTTACGGTCTAAGTTGCCCGTCGGTTCATCTGCCATCATCAATTTTGGTTGAGCAACCAAGGCCCGCGCCATAGCGACACGCTGGCGCTCACCGCCAGAAAGCTCCCCTGGCTTATGTGTTAAGCGGTGTGATAAACCAACACGCTCTAACAAATATTCTGCTTCGCTGCGCACTTTTTTAAAATCCGCGCCCTTACGGAGCATTAAAGGCATTGCTACATTTTCCAGCGCAGAAAACTCTGGCAATAAATGATGAAACTGATACACAAAGCCCAAATGCTCGTTACGGATATAACCGCGCTCTGCTTCATTCAAGCTGTCAAAACGTGTTCCATTTAGAAACACCTGCCCAGAGGTAGGACGGTCCAAACCGCCCAAAACATGCAGCAATGTACTTTTGCCTGAACCGCTGGAGCCGACAATCGAAATAAACTCGCCTTCTTTGACTTGCAAGGACAGGTTTCGGATGACGTCAACTGAGGTTTTGCCATCGGTAAATGACTTGCTGATATTTTGTGCATCTAAAACAATCTTACTCATAGCGCAGTGCCTCCGCAGGCTGAATTTTCGCAGCGCGCAGCGCAGGATAAATCGTTGCTAAGAAGCTCAGCAGTAAAGATAAAACTACAATCAGCAAAACATCTTGCCATCTTAAATAAGACGGTAAATAGTTAATGAAATATGCATCAAACATATTTAAACCCAGTGCGTTATTTAACCAGCCGACAAAACCGCTGATACCGGAAGCGGCAATAATGCCCAAGATTGCGCCTGATACCGTGCCAATTACACCAATAACCGTGCCCTGCACCATAAAAATACGGGTAATCGTACTAGGTGAAGCGCCTAATGTACGCAAAATCGCAATATCAGATTTTTTATCTGTCACCACCATGACCAGCGAAGACACAATATTAAATGCCGCGACCAGTACAATTAAAAACAGCAGCAAGCTCACCATGGCCTTTTCCATTTGTATCGCGCTGAACAGGTTGCCGTGCGTATATGTCCAGTCTGAAGCATAGAAGTTCGCAGGCAGTTTGCTGACAATTTCCTGCGACACTGTAGGCGCAGCAAAAATATCATCCAGCTTCATACGCACACCCTGCGCGCCATCCGGCAAACGAAGCAAAGTCGAAGCATCATTCAGCGCAATATAGCCCATCATCGAATCAACTTCTGCGCCGATGCTGAAAATGCCGACCACTTTAAAACGTTTAAAGCGCGGCACGACTCCCGCGGGTGAAGGTGTTGCTTCAGGCAGCACCAAGGTAATGCTGTCATTTAGCCCCAAACCCAAGGCATCCGTCATTTGCTTGCCCAGCACAATACCGAATTCGCCTTTTTTCAGGCTATCAATACTGCCTTCCACCATGTGGTTTTGAATAATTGAAACCTTTTTTTCATATTTTGGTTCAATACCCGTGACCATAATACCGGCAACTTGGCCTTGCGCAGTCAGCATTCCCTGCAGCTGCGTAAAAGGCGCAACGCCCTGAACATGCGGATGATCTTCAATTTGTTTTGCAAGATCTGGCCAATTTGTTAAAATTTGTGTTGATGAAACAGTGGCTTGAGGTATCATTCCCAAAACACGGTTTTTTAGTTCACGATCAAAACCATTCATTACGGAAAGGACTGTAATAAGTACAGCCACACCTAAGGTGAGGCCGATCATGGAAACCAAAGCAATAAAAGAAATGAAGTGGTTACTGCGCCGTGCGCGAGTGTATCTCAACCCTATATATAGCGAGATCGGTTTAAACATAACCATCTAGTCCGAGGTAATATAATTATGGAAAATTTACAGCATCAAAGCGCTTCAACAGAACGCCGTGTAATGTCTCGTATCGATGCTGCCTTGCGAATCAACTATCAGATGATTTCTGATGAGGTTGCGCTGAATGATCCTTACGATCCTAATTTTATCTTACCGCGCTATTTTCTACTACTTGCAGAATTAGATCAATTTGATCATGCGCTGAACTACGAATTAGAACAATTAGCTGAAAAAGATCAACAAATTTCACGAATCTTATCCTTATTCAACCAAAAATTAAACCTGATTACAGGCACTTTATACGATGCTATTGTACAAAGCATGTTACCTGTGCCCCAGCACGTCAATTTTTCTGAAACCGGTTTAAGCTTTTTCAGCGACAATCCAATCACTGAAGGCTCATACTTGCACATGACGCTCAGCCATCCGGAAAACTATTTCCATATTGCAACAACGGCGCATGTCGTTTATAGCCGTCAGGAGGAAAATGGAAAATACCGTATCGGCGCGTACTTTCTGACTCTTCACCCGCAAGACCGCGTTAAAATTGCAGAATGCGTAGAATTAACTCAAAATAAGCCCTGATTAGCTGCTGGGCTTATTCAGTTTATGGGCGAATTTTCGGTTCGCCCTAAAATCTTGATAAAAATATATAAGTAACCCTGAAAGTAAAACTGCTGCACCGAAAAGCACCATCATGGTCAATTTTTCATTATTCAGCAGTGCTCCAATCAAAATGGCTAAAATAGGCGTCATGACTGTAGTTAAAGATAAAGTTGATGCTTGAATATTTCTAACCAATTTAAAATAACAAAACATTGCAATCAGAGATGCCATGACAGAGGCGTACAGCAGACTGAAAAGCGATTTGGCCGCAGGCAGCTGTGCAGGCGCTTCAGACCAAATAAACGGCAGCATACACAATGAAAATATTACCGAAATACCAATTGACCCTAAAGCTTGCGCCATTGGTTCTACAGGCGCATTCACCTTCTTAATCCAAAAAATAGAGACACAATAAATCAGTACACTCAGCAGCATCAGCATAATGCCGATGGGATGCACGTGCTGCCCGCTGCCGCCTAAACAAATAATGCCGAGTCCGCACACCGCGATCATCATGCCCAGCCATTGCAAACGGCGCAAATGAACTCGAAATACAAAATGCCCAATCAGCCCTGTCATAATCGGCGCTAGGCCAAACATCAATGCAATGATGCCTGAACTTAAATAACTGGTCGCCATATAGGTGAAAATCTGCGAACCGATAAAGCTGCATGCGCCAGCCAAATAACTGTGCAGTGCGTGTCCATTAAACGGAAATGGGATACGGCTTAAATATAAAATAACAGCAGCCAGCGGCAATGCGATAAAAAACCGCAAAGCCAGCGCCCAATACAAATTAATATCTTGCACACTCCAGACAATTGCCAGAGGTGTGGATGCCCAAATGAGAACTAAAAGCCCATAAGTTGCAGAGAGATTCGCTTTAGATGGCTGCATCAAATTGAAGTTTTACGCTTTTGTTTTAAAATCGTTTGATCCAGACTGCTGGAAAACTCGCGCTTGTCACGCTCTGAAATAGGCGGCGGCCCGCCTGTTTGCACGCCTGCGCCACGCAGACTGTCCATAAAGTCACGCAAATGTAATCGCGCTTTGACATTGGCGACAGTATACACCTCACCGCGCGGATGAATGGCGATACCCCCCTTTTCAATCACTTGCGCCGCCAGCGGAATATCTTGCGTCATCACAATATCGTGTTCTTTCATTCGATCGATGATTTCTTTATCCGCCGCATCTGCACCGCTCATGACCTGAATTGAATTAATTCGTACCGATGGCGTGATGCCTACGTTTTGATTCGCAACAAAAGTAACTTCCAGCTGATAACGGTCTGATGCGCGAATAATCACTTCACGCAAAATTTTAGGTAATGCATCTGCATCTACCCAAAGTTTAAATGGCAGCACAATCACTTCCAGTACAAAAGTATGATCAGTATTTTAACAAATTTAGATGATAGAAATACGTGATATTGCTCTATTTAATGCATTGCTTTCTCAAAATTTGACAAAGCACCATCTATCATTAACAAACAATTGATTTAAAATAATAAAATCTTCAAATTTTGGCTTCAGTAATTGATTAAGAGTAACCATCTGCTGGCGAATTATTCGAATAGCATCAGTCAAACTTATGAAATATGTTTATCCAAATAAACATAAGCAGCAGATTAAGTTATGACTAAAAATACGCTTAATTTGGGTATTTCATTTAAGGGAGTCGGTTGTCCATAATCCTGTCTAGGATTACTTTGCCTAAACTTCAGCATAAACATAATAGAAATAGCAAAACAAGCAACTATTAAGGATATAAATTTAATGTCAAACTTATTACAAAAACAAATTCAGGCCATTTTAAACTTACCTGCGCCTGAGAAATATTCTCATTTTATTAAAGAAACTGTTGGTAGTGATCAAATTTGGATGTTATATAAAAGCGAGGAGTATGATGGCGACTTAGAAGATAGCCCCATTGGCGGTGAGTACGCCTATCTTCAAGATGATAATTCAAACTTATTTTACCGCTTTGGCCTGCAGAAGAATATGCCAACTTATGTAGAGTTAATGGTTGGGAAAGTTTTCAACCAACCTGGCTGGGCATTGAGCAATTTATAGATGAATATTTGCCACATTTTTTAGAAAAAAATATTAAATTCTGTATTTTTCCAACTGTAGATGATGCGGGAGTAATCCCCACTGTTGAAGAATTTGTTTGTCATTTAAATACTGAACTTTCTCTATATGAATAATTTTTTACTTTTGCATGAACTGCCAGAAGAGCAGTTAAAAAAGCTTTCTCAAGATGATACTCAAAAGATTCACCAAGCAGAACAACTCTATTGGAATAATAAGCCGTATACCAAATTTTTTACTGCATTTAATGGTGCTAAAACGAAAAAAGGTGGATTAATCAGAGCCTCTACTGATACTTATAAAGTTAAAGGTATTTCTTTAGCTTTAGTAGGTGATGAAGCGATATATGCTGATGGTTCAACGGCAAAAATTATCTCTGGCGCCGGTAGTGCCATCACTGTTTATAATCGATCCGCAGCACTTATTGGTTCACCATTAGAAAATGGTGATGAAATTATTGATAGTCCGATGACCTCTCATGTCTTACATCTATATCATAATGCGATGATTCCAGAAGAGTTTATGACTTCAGTTTATGGAGATTCAAATAATGACTAAAGGTTTTGGCATCCACGGTTCTACAACAAGTCATGGTGGAACTGTGATATCCACTCAATCTCGAAGCTCACAAATGGGGAATTTATTTCTTCGTGCGGGAGATGGTTTTGCTTGTCCAAAATGTAAAACGTGGTCTACTTTGATTAAAAGCAATGACCATGTGATTTTTGATGGTAAAGCAGTCGCTTATGTCGGTGATAAGTTCACATGTGGTGCTACTCTAATGCCAAAACAAGTTCATGTTGTTGGCACAAGCGGTGGAGCTAGTTCTACTTCTAGTATCTCAACAAAAACCACACCTATCATGAGTAGTTTGGTTGAGGATATTGCGAAAGAAATCCATAAAATTCAGTTCAAAATTATAGATGAAGATTCTCAGGAATTACTTTCAGATATGTTGTATGAACTTTATAGCAAAGAATCAGGGGAATTATTAGTTCAAGGCTATACAGATGAAAATGGCATGACAGCAATTTACGAAAGCGAGCATCAGCCAGAAGCTATTGAACTTATAACGTTGGACTTGTCGAAGACATTAGATCCCTTATAAATAATACTAGGAAAAAAAATGAGTGATACTGGCCGCTTAATCTATCATAGCAATTACGATAAAACTCCTATTCAGGCTCAAGCAGCGGAACGAATTGATTTAAAAGGAACAGTCAACATGTGCCGAGCTGATGATGAATTTCTTACAGCATGTGAAGGTTGGCAAAACTTAATTAAAGTGAAGCAAATAGTACCTTATACTTTTTGTATTCCACAGCATCTTTGGGATCATATTAAGAGACGACAACCCTTTGAATATGATATGGCTTTAAGATTCGGTTTGGAGTTTGATTTAAGGCAAATTGAGAAAGATACACCTGGATTTATTTATACTGAATATTTTCACACAATGATGTATCTCAAATTTGCTACATATATGACTAAGGTTAGTAAAGACAAAGCACTGATAGCAGCCACTGAATTATTAAAAGATACATTTAAAATTCGAGTTGCTGCTCATTATAAAAATAAGGAAGATATCATTCAGCTTACGCCAGCTGGCTATGGTATGTTCTCCAAAGCAGAATATGTCGGTAAAGCTGGACAAATTCTAAAAAATGGTGGTCCTTTTATGATTAGTGAAAGATTGTATACGATGATTTTTGGAAAAAGCTGGAATAAGCAAGCTCATAGTTTTGCTGTTTCAGAAGGCTACAGAACTCCTAGAAAAGAAGAATTTGAAAAATTTGATGGAACGTATTAATGAAAAAGATCTTCTCTCTATTAATTTGCTCTATGCTTCTTTCTTCTTGCTCTAACGCTAAAAAAAATACAATCGATGAAGGCGAGTTAGATAAACAAATAGTACAAACAAAAATTATGGCTATTTCAAGTAGTCTAGAAAGTGCAAGCTTTGTATATCGAGCTGCATATAAAAATTCGGAAAAACCTTCGGAAGTTAACGATCACTTATATTTATATGCTTTGAGTGAAATTGAATCACTTTTTAATACTTATGATATGGGGGGGGTAGACTATAAGAAAGACATTACAAGTTACAGGTTAATATCGGGAGATGCTATTGATTCAATGTGTATTATTAATAAATTTTTGAAAAAATATCAGAATCATTTGGAAAGAAAAGAATTAGCAAAACGATATGATACAACCTTGAGTAAAACTTTTGTGTTGCAAAGTGAATATTTAAATCTTTTGAAAAATGATCCAGATTTAATTAATGGATCTCAATGTTTAAAGTTAAATTAACATAATACACGCTACACGAAATATTCAATTTATTACATATTTTTCAATACCTTATTACTAAAAACCCCAAACCTACTTATTCATTTTTTTGACGATTTTCCATGTTCCACATTGAATATGTAAACAATGTTTCACAGCATCATGCAGCGTGATTGAACAATAAAGCAGAAAAATGAACAAGGAACGCATAGCCATCTGTCACTGGTATTGCTCATCAGTATTCTGAACGTATCTCACTATTCATTCACTTTTTACATGCTGTAGACAGAAAAAAGTGTCATGTTATGGAATATTTAGCGCTATAGACTTGAAAATTGAAAATAACCCTCGATTTAATACTTAGATAACAATCCAGCATCAATTGTGAATATGAAAAATCAAAACAGACCTGAAATCATCACCATTGAAGATCATAACTTCGGCAGCCACATTGAACACTGGAACCTGCTGACAGACCAGCCTGCTGCTGATGTGCCAAAATGGCTAGGTCAAGCGCTTGATGCCCCCATCATGCCAATGGGTCTTTGTGCTGAAGAAAACGACATGGATGCTGAAACATGGCTAATTCAAGGGCCAAGCAAAGCTTCTGTTCAGCTTAGCCAAGTGATTGCAGTTGAAAACAATAAGCCTAAATCTGTGAAAACTGCTTTTCCATGCTTTGACAGCCCATATAAAGTCAAAGCCAAAATTGAACGCATCATTACCTGTAAAACCAATACCCAAGCAGTCTTACAGCTAAATGTCGGCAGCGGCAGTGTTGTCTATGCTTATGACAGCCTATATAGCGTTAACCACAACCAATATCAGCATGATCAAGAATATGCAGTACAGCTGAATGGCTGGGCTTATCAGCTTGAAGCTGTAACCGAACATGAGCAGCTGGTGGTCGATGATCCTGCATCGATCAAACACCACCGCGCCTTAAATGATATTTTAGCGGCCAATAATGGTGTTGCGCCTGAAAACCTGCAAGAGCTGCTGGATGCTTGGGAGCCGCAGTCCGAAGACGACAAAGCGCCCGTCACTGTTAACTTCTCGAAAATGGTCGCTTACCTGTACGGCGAAACCCTTGGTCAAGAAGATGAAGCTTGGTTCCAAGGCAGCATTGTCGGCAAAACTGCTATGCAGTTTATGGATCAGGAATACACGCTGTATGATGTGACGCTTATTCACGAAGGTGATCAACCCGCGACCCTGATGCGGATTGCCACCCGTGATGCACAATTTAAAGACTTTAGTATCGGTCAGTTCATCCGCGGCAATGTATGGCTGCAAGCCAATATTTACAGCAAAGCATAACCAAAGCTTTTCAGCCAAAAAACAATAAAATCCTGATAAATCAGAATTTTATTGTTTTAAAACCCGCTTATTTTTTTAGGCTATAAAATTGTATCTATTTTATAAATATCCACAGTTTTTGTGCAGTTAATGTTTTTAAATTCATTTTAAAATACACTTATCCACAATTTTAAATTCAATTATTTTAAAAAATTAATCTTTAATTTAGCTAAATTAAAATATTTAAAATAATCTATAAACTGTAAATTCTGTTGAAAATTAGCAGCTTTCATTGAAATCAGCAGCGATTTTTAAGTCTGGCTAAATATGTTTATAGCATCATTCAGTTTAGTACTTTATTTAATCAATTTTTTATGATAAAAATGCATTTAAGAAATAGGAATTAACGATAAATAGATCGGAAAATAAATATCTATGAAAGTCGTGCAAGAAGAAAATATCCAGACCGTCGAAACGCAGCTCAATTCTCGATATCAAATCGATTCAATGTCCTGCCTGTTTTTTGTTTTAGGCATGCTGATGTGTGCATTCATTCTGCATACCTTTATCCTTTAACTTTCATCGAATATAAAAAAAGCCCATCTTTAAGATGGGCTTTTTCATTGCATAAATAATTATGCATTGCGTTTAGCAAAATCATCCATGAAGTTTACAAGCGCCTGTACGCCTTCAAGCGGTACAGCATTGTAAATACTTGCACGCATACCGCCCACTGAACGATGGCCAGCAAGGTTTAACAAATTATTTTGTTCAGCTTCTTGCAGGAACTGTTTCTCAAGTTCAGGTTTCGCTAAAGTGAAAGGCACGTTCATGATTGAACGGTTTGCTACAGCAATCGGGTTTGCGTAGAAATCACTTGAGTCAATATAGTTATACAGCAATTCAGCTTTTGCCAAGTTCGCTTTATAAATAGCGTCTACACCGCCCTGCTCAAGCAGCCACTCAAATACTAAGCCTGATAAATACCATGCATAAGTAGATGGCGTATTCACCATAGAATCATTCTTCGCTTGTGAAGAATATTTCAAAATGCTTGGAATTTCAGCTTTAGACTGATCAAGCAGATCTTCACGCACAATTACAATCGTTAAACCCGCTGGGCCAATATTTTTTTGTGCGCCAGCATAAATCAAGCCAAACTTAGATACATCTAAAGGTGCAGACAAGATGCTTGAAGAAAAGTCAGCAACTAAAGGTTTATCCGTTTCTGGAATATTTGCAAACTGAATGCCGCCGATCGTTTCGTTATCTGCATAATGCACATAAGCTGCATCATCAGATAAATTCCATTCGCTTTGGTCTTTAATCGCAAGCTTGCCGTCTACAGCTGTGCCCGCTTCAATGACATTGATGTCACCATAGCGCTGCGCTTCTTTTAACGCTTTTTCAGACCAGATACCCGTATGGATATAGTCCGCTTTGCTGTTTTTACCCAAAAGATTCAGCGGAATAGCAGAAAACTGAAGTGAAGCGCCGCCTTGTAAGAACAGTACTTTATAGTTATCTGGAATATTCATGAGTTTGCGCAAATCCGCTTCAGCTTTCTCTGCGACAGCAACATAATCTTTACTGCGGTGACTCATTTCCATAATGGAAAGGCCTTTGCCTTGCCAGTCAAGCATCTCAGCTTGAGCTTTTTCTAAAACGGCAGTAGGCAATGCAGCAGGACCAGCACAGAAGTTGTACGCGCGCATGATTTTTCCTTTCAAAGTGAAACACAATAAAATGATGGCATTTAACCACAGATCACCAGCGCTTGCAGTATATTCAGCTGTAAATATTCCAATCCAATGCAATATTTACAGTCAAATTTTCAATAAAACCCGCATTTTAATTTTTACAGACTTTTTAGAGCCCGCAGCTGCAGATCCGCTTAAAACATTAAAAAGGCCGCCCCAAAAGAGTGATGAGGGAATAACTTTGCCAATTCTCTGCAAATATTCAGCAGACAAAGCCGCTGTTCGGTTTAGTATCAACTATAATAAAAGACATTCATGCGAATGAGCCAGAATAATGCCAGCACATTTTCAACACCGAAAAAAATTAAAAATAACCACCGCTGCTGCCCGCTATAGCAGCTGCCGCAGTCTTTTGAGCCTGCTTTGCCTTTGCGCTTCTCCCGCACTGCTGGCTGCCAGCATCAGCTATCAGCAAGCCGAACAGAATATTTTGCAAAATGCATACAGCAGCCAAGCTAACCAGGCGCTGCAGCAGGCTTCTCAGCTGGAAGCTGAAGCAATTAAAGGCATTGGCTTGCCCCGCATAGATTTAAATGTACGCGCTTACGCATTTCATAATGAACTGGATGTTCCTCTAGGCGCAGTAAAAAATAATTTGGAACAGTCGCTGACTAATGGCGTAAACAATAAAATCGATGAGCTGAATTTAGGTGCAATTTCAGATCCGCTGAAAGAGAGTTTAAAACAGCCTATTCATGACGGTGTTGGCTTAATCCCAGATTCATCTCAATTGACGCTGGATGACCAAACGATCCGCCCAACTGTATCACTCATGATGCCGCTGTATACCGGCGGAATGACTCAAAATGCCAAAACTGCAGCTCAGCTGAAAGCGCAGCGCAGTCAGCTGAATACACAGCAGCAGCAAGACTTGCAGCGTTTTGAGCTGATACAGGCATATTTTAATGTACAGCTGCAAAAACAGCTGCGCGCATCCAGTCTATATAATTTTGAAGCGATGCAGCAGCATACCTCCAATGCGCTTAAAATGGAAAAACAAGGCTTTATCAGCAAAGGCCAGCGCATGCAGTTTGAAGTGGCCCGCAACAATGCAGCAAGATCACTGCACAACGCAAATGCCAGCTTAGATGCCAGTTTATTCAAGCTGAATAATATGCTGCATGGCAGCCAAATTACAGAATTAACAACGCCGCTGTTTATTAACAGAGATCATCAGCTTGCTCTAAGTCAGCTTTTAAAAAGCCTGCCTGAACAATCTGCACTGATGCAAAAACTGCGCACTGATACGCAGCTGGCCCAAGTCAATGTCAGCGCCCAGCAGGCTGCAAAAAAGCCCAGTGTTTTTGCATTTGGAGAATATAGCCTTGACCAGCACGAAAACTGGATTGTAGGTGTCGCTGCCCGCTACAATTTGTTTTCTGGCATAGACAAAAATAAAAATGTGCAGGCAGCCGAACTGCAGCGCTATGCGGCTCAACTTATGACAGCACAGACTCAGCAAGAGCTGGAAACAGTCATTTATAGCGCTTACAGTGAGCTAAACACCGCTCAGCAAAGTGATCTGCTGCTGCAGCAAAACCTTAGCGCAGCGCAGGAAAATTTACGCATTCAGCAGCTGTCGTTTAAAGAAGATATGGGAACAGCAGCACAGGTCATTGATGCACAAAATAATCTCTCCATTCTTCGTGCTGAAAATGCGCTGAATGCCTATAAATATATTCTGTCGCTGGCGGCGCTGCTGCAAAGTCATGGTTCAATTCAGCGCTTTCAAGGCTTTATTCAGCAGCCGAATACACATTATTTACGCTAATTCAGATGGGGAAAATAGATGAATCAAGACCATCAAAATGAACAGAGCTCAGAAAACAGTACCGATGCACCTGCGCAAAATACTGAAAATTCAATACAAAACACTGAAAAATTTTCAGATCTGCCCGCTGATACTGACAAGCAGACAGATATTGCCGCGGCTGAAACAAAGAAAAAACCGGCAGCTCTTAAATGGATTCTGTTCGCCTTGATTTTCGTTATTTTAAGCGTAATTGCTTTTGGCCTATGGAAAAGCTACCAGCCAAAAGAGATTGAGCTGCAAGGCCGTGTCGAAGCGGAAACGATTCATATCGCAACCAAAGTACCCAGCCGCATAGAAGAAATATATGTGCGCGAAGGGCAAAAAGTACATAAAGGCCAAGAAATTGTTCGGCTGTTCAGCCCTGAAGTGAATGCTAAAAAACAGCAGGCTTTAGCCGCATTGCAATCTGCTCTTGCAATGCAGTCCACGGCTGAGCGCGGCTCACAGACTGAAAATATTGCAACACTGCAGGCCAATTGGCACGCCATGAAAGCACAGCAGGATTTAGCGCAAACCACCTATCAGCGCGGTGCAAATTTATATAAAGAAGGGGTTATTTCCCGCCAGCGCCGTGATGAACTGCATGCTGCAGCACTCTCCTCCGCAAGCATGACAGAAGCTGCTTATCAGCAATATGTCCGCGCTCAGCGCGGCAGTACGCCGCAGCAAAAATCCTCTGCAGATGCACAAGTCGATATTGCCAATGCAGCCGTTGCAGAAGCCAATGCTTTAGAAGCAGAAACTAAACTGCTCTCGCCAATTGACGGCACCATTTCCAAGACTTACGGCAAAGTGTCTGAGTTAGTCGCCATGGGTGTACCAGTTGCCAGCATTATTGTTGACCATGACATGCATGTCAGCCTGAATATCCGTGAAGATCAATATGCGGCGGTCTATCAAGTTCAAAGTATGAAAGGCTATATTCCAGCACTGAATTTAAATGCAGACTTTAAAATTCAGCAGATCAGCGCAGAAGGCGAATTTGCGACCATTAAAACCACACGGCAAACTGGCGGTTATGACATCCGCAGTTTCAAAGTTGAACTTGTCCCTGCGCGGCCTATTGCAGACTTAAAAGCCGGCATGAGCGTTTTGTTTAAAATACAAGAGGCCAAATAACTATGCCGGCGGGCCTATGGCGGGAAATCGACTATCTGCTGAAGCACAAATGGGACTTCTTTCTTGCTGTGCTTGCGCCTTTACTGGTCATCCTACTATTCACCTCCATGTTTGCTAAAGGCAAACCTGAACATCTTCCTATTGCAATTATTGACCAAGACCGCAGCGCACTCAGCAGCAATATTCAGCATTATCTGTCTGCCAGCGAAACACTGCATATTGCCGCAGTTACAGATCAGCCCGCTGAAGCTGAACAGCTGCTGAATAAAAATAAAATTTGGGGCTATGTACATATTCCAGCTGGAGCAGAACAGCGTTTAGTACAGGCTAAAGATGCAGAAATCAGTATCGCCTTCAATCAAAGCTACTTCAGTGTAGGCAATACCGTTTCTTCTGCAATGCTCAGCAGCACCTTGCAAGCTCTGGCCAATTTTACGGGCCGTGATTATTTAAACAACCGGCTGCCTTATTTGGAAGCACCCTCACCGCATGTCAAAATCTCGGCCTTATACAACCCTGGTCTAAATTATGAGTTTTATTTAGAACCCTATATGATCCCGGCAATATTGCATTTATTGCTCTGCTGCTGCGTCGCATTTTCAGTCGGACAGGAATTTAAATTTCAGACTGAAAAATCTTGGCTGCAATCAGGCATCTGGCAGGCACTGCTGTCTAAAAATTTGTGCTATATCATTATTTTCAGCTTATGGACATGGTTATGGATGTTTTGGCTGATGGATGTCCGCGGCTGGTTTGCTGCCGGACATGTTTGGCTGATCATGCTGGCGCAACTCATCTTTTATAGCGCTTATGCTTTTATCAGCAGCGCACTGGTTTTAGCCACAGGCAACCTCAGCAAAACTTTTGGCATTATTGCGGTATATGGCGGCTCATCGCTCAGTTTTGCAGGCGTAACTTTACCTTTAAATAACGCACCGCTGTTTACCAAATTTTGGGCCAATATTATTCCTTATACTCCCTATGCCAAATTACAGACAGAACAATGGGTGATTGGCAGCCCTATAGCATTTTCACTGCAGCCTCTGCTTGCACTATGCCTTTATGCTGCAATTTGGCTGGCAGTCTCTTATGCACTGCTTATTAAACGTGCCCGGGAGTCCAGCCTATGAAACAGCTCTGGCGCCATTACTGCCAAACATTTAAAAATATTGCTGCCGATTCATCCATTTTAACCACTTTGATCCTTTCAGTATTCTTATACAGCTTCTTCTATCCAACCGCCTATCAGTCACAGCAAGCTGAAGCCTTGCCTATTGTCATTGCGGATGAAGAACAAAGTGCAATGAGCGCTGCAATTATCAGCCAAGTTGCAAAAAGCCCGAATGTTGAAATTAAAGCCATAACTGGAAATTTTGCAGAAGCCGAACAGATGATTGAAACTCAGCAGGCCGACGGCATACTGCTCCTGCCTGAAAATTTAAGCAACAGCATCAGGCGCGGTGAAACTGGCGGCATTGGCTTGTATCTCAGCGCAGCCAATTTTTTAAAAACCAAACAGATTGGCTTAGGACTTGCCTCTTCTATCGAACATGCTCTTGCTGAACAGGCAGAAAAATTTGGCAGCATTTCACATTTTTCACCCGCAATATCTGTGCATCAAATCCCTTTATTTAATACCCTTTCAGGCTATGGCAGCTATATCTTCCCTGCTGTTGCGCCGCTGATTATCCACCAAACGGTTTTACTGGGAGTCTGCATGCTGATTGCAGGTTATCGTGAACGAAGATGGCAGCCTCAGCGGGCTGAAATGGCTGGTATTTTTTTAGCGATTTTAACCATTGGCTGTTTAGGCTGTTTTTACCTGTTCGGATTTACTTTTTGGCTGTATGACTACCCCCGCGGCGGCAACTTCTTGGGCATGCTGTTCAGTGTACCTATCTATATCGGCTGCATTATTAGCCTAGCATTGCTTTGCGCTTCATTTTTAGATATGCCGGAACGTACTGGACATGTTTTTGTCTTTACTTCTATACCGCTGTTTTTATTATCTGGCGCAGCTTGGCCTTTAGCGGCAATGCCGGAATGGATGCACATCGCAGCCCTTGCATTACCCTCAACCCAAGGGATTCAAATGTTTATCCAGCTGAATCAAATGGGGGTTCCAAGCGCTTATGTTTGGCCTAAACTGCTGTATTTATTTATTTTCGGTTTATGCTGTTTTGGCATTGCCTATTACCGCTTAAAACTGAAAGTGAACAGCATAAAAAAGGATGCCTAAGCATCCTTTTAAAGCTTCACTTAACTGCTGTGATATATATAAATCACATTCACACCATCTTATTTGATTGACTCACCAAATACAGATACATTTAAATCACGAATTTTACTGCTGCCGCCCGCTTTATCAAAGCTGACATCATATTGCACTAAGTTTTTCTCATAGCCATATTCATAAGTCACTGTATACTTGCTTAGCTTTGTGCTATCTTCTTGCTGATTTTTCGCAACAATTTTACGTGTACGATAATCGGCTTTCGGTAAATTGCGCGAAAACTTATGCAGCTCACGCTCATTATTTTTGAAATAATCCTGTAGTTCAGGTTCTAAGTGCACCATAAGATCATCAAACTTTTGCAAACGCAAATCATCATAAGCTTGCTGCGCAGCTTGTGTCTGCTGTTCGCTCGGATCTGGCAGCTGCGTACCCGAACATCCTGCCAAAGCGACTATTGAAGCAATCACTGCGTATTTCATTTTCATGTTCAATTTTTCCGTATCAAGCTAACGTCTATATAGATAAAAAAGGACGCCGAAGCGCCCTTTTTTATACAGCTGAAGCTTAGTCTTCTTCTGTTTCGTTCAGATCAGATTCAAGATCAGATTCACGTTCTTCAGTTTCAATAACATTTTCTTCGTCTGAGGCATTCACAGCTTCTGCTGCCAATGTTTCATCTTCTAAAAACTCGTCTTCTTCAACTGCTTCAATCGCTTCAACACCCACCAGTGTTTCATTTTCACCTAAACGGATCAAACGGACACCTTGTGCATTACGGCCAGTTTGAGCAACTTCAGAAGCGCGGGTCCGCACGAGCGTGCCGCCATCAGAAATCAGCATCAACTCTTTAGATGCATCAATTGCAACAGCACCAACCAGCTCACCGTTACGGTCAGAGGTTTTAATTGCAATTACGCCTTTACCGCCGCGCTTCTTCGTCGGGAAGTCATCCACTGGTGTACGTTTACCATAACCGTTTGCAGAAGCACACAGTACTTCACCTGTTTCAGGTACAACCACCAATGATACGATACGGCTCAAGAAGTTTGCATCTGTATCTTCATCATCAGAATCTACATCTGCTTCTTCTGCTTCTTCAGATTGAGCAGCGCCAATAGTCACGCGCATACCGCGTACACCTTTAGCAGAACGGCCCATTGCCCGAACATCAGTTTCAGCAAAACGGATGGCTTTACCTTCATTCGAGAACAGCATAATTTGCTGCTCGCCGTCGGTGATCGCCACACCAATTAAGGTATCGCCTTCCACCAATTCAAGCGCACGTAAGCCATTTGAACGCACATTTGAGAACTGATCTAATTCAACACGTTTAATCGTACCGAATTCAGTTGCCATGAATACGTAGAAATTCTTACGTAAGTTTTCAGCAAGCTCTGCGAACTCAGCAACAATTTCATCGTCCAAATCCGTTGCAGAAAGCTCTACACCCAATTCTTTCAATTGAACGCGCAATGCATCAGTAAGATCATCACCATCTGCAATCTCTGCAAAAGCAGCTTCTAGGGCATCATAATGATTTGCAATGATTTCATTTTGCTGTAACTGTGTTTTATTGGCTTTCACAAACGTACGGAAATCAGCTAAACGCTCTTTGAATTTCTTCGGCGCATCGATTACAGGCAAGATCGCTGTAATTGTTTCGTTATCATCCAGCGGCAATAAATTCACCATTGGACGGCCTTTTGCACCGCGGGATGCTTGAGGTACTTCAAACACACGCAAGCGGTAAACCTTACCGACGTTGGTAAAGCAAAGCACGGTTGCATGGCTTGATGTCACAATCAGATGCTGAATGTAATCATCTTCTTTCATCGATGTTGCAGATTTACCGCGGCCGCCGCGGCGCTGCGCCGCATAATCAGAAAGCGGCTGAGTTTTCGCATAGCCTGACTGAGAAACAGTCAGCACCATTTGCTCTTCAGGAATTAAATCTTCACGTGAGAAATCAATACGAGATTCCACAATTGAAGTTTTACGCGCATCGCCATACTGCTGCAAGATTAAAGCAAGTTCTTCTTTAATCACATTCATCAACAAGTTGAAGTCATTTAAAATAGCAGTATATTCAGCAATTTGAGCCAAAATTTCAGTATATTCAGCTTGCAGTTTGTCTTGTTCAAGACCTGTCAAACGGTGTAAACGAAGTTCTAAGATCGCGCCCACTTGCGTTGGAGACAAACGGTAGATTTCACCAGTCAAACCAAATGGACGGCTCGGATCTTCGCCTTCAATTTCGTCTGGACGTACAGATACAGCGCCTGCTTTTTCAAGCAATGCAAGAACACCGCCGCCAGCCCACTCGCCCGCTTGTAAACGCTCACGCGCCTCGCTTGGGTTTGCAGAGGTTTTAATCGTCTCAATAATTGCATCAATATTCGCAAGCGCAACAGTCAGACCTTCTAAGATATGGCCTCGTTCACGCGCCTTGCGCAACTCGTACATCGTGCGGCGTGTAACCACCTCTTGACGGTGACGAATAAATGCCGCAATGATGTCTTTTAGATTCATCAGCTTAGGCTGACCATTATCCAAACACACCATATTGATGCTGAAAGAATTCTCTAATTGAGTATTTTGGAACAAATTGTTCACAATCACTTCTGCATTTTCACCGCGTTTTAAGTCAATCGCGATACGCATGCCGTCTTTATCAGACTCATCACGAAGCTCAGAAATACCTTCCAGCTTTTTCTCTTTCACCAGCTCAGCAATACGTTCAATCGTTTTTGCTTTATTCACTTGATAAGGAATTTCAGTGAATACGATGGTTGTACGGCCAGTTTTCTGATCTTCTTCGAAGTGATATTTACCGCGGATATGCAAGCGGCCTTTACCTGTACGGTAAGCATCAACAATGCCTGATTTACCGTAAATGATACCGCCTGTAGGGAAATCTGGACCAGAGATATGTTCCATCAAGCCCTCAATGCTGATCTGCGGATTATTGGCATAAGCTAAACATGCATTGACCACTTCAGTCATGTTATGCGGCGCCATATTGGTCGCCATACCCACTGCAATACCGGTCACACCGTTAATCAGCAAGTTAGGCACACGTGTCGGCATAACTTGAGGAATACGCTCAGAACCGTCGTAGTTGTCTTCCCATTCAACTGTATCTTTTTCAAGATCAGCCAAAAGCTCATGGGTCAGCTTACGCATGCGGACTTCGGTATAACGCATCGCAGCAGCGCTGTCGCCGTCTACAGAGCCAAAGTTACCCTGACCGTCTACCAACTGGTAGCGAAGACTAAAATCCTGCGCCATACGGACAATCGTTTCGTATACAGCAAAATCACCATGCGGGTGATATTTACCGATAACATCACCGACTACACGGGCAGACTTTTTGTATGCTTTGTTGTAATCATTGCCCAATTCGTGCATTGCGAAAAGCACACGACGATGAACAGGTTTTAAACCATCTCGCACATCTGGCAATGCACGTGAAACAATCACGCTCATGGCATAATCGAGATATGAGCTTTTAAGTTCATCCTCAATGGCAATCGGTCTAATTTCCGATACGCTCATGCATACTCCTTGTTATACAAGCAGAATTCTGCCCGCATTTATATCGTAAAATCAGCTAAAAATCAGTTCACAAAATATGAACCAATATTAAAAAATTCAGTCCTGCAGTATAGCATAAAAGCACTGGTTTTTGCTTCAAAGATTACGATCTATAACCATGAATTTTGGTATATATTTTCAACAGATTATTTACTAAAACCTGCGAAAAAGCCTCCTGTTCCAGAGGCTCATCTTTCATTGGATTTTCATCACTCAAAGTGTCTGACTTTCAGTATTTAAACAACTGCTCTGCAGCGCATTTTGAAGCGCATGCCGCTTGCGTTGGCTAAGGTTTAAGCCCCAAGATGCCTAATCTTATCTCTCACATTCACAGAAGCTCGTGCACATCTTCCAGCACATGATGCTCAGCAGTGTTCTGCAATAATGCTGCAGGCTGCTCCATCTTATTTTTAATTGCGTCCCGCCCTGCAAAAACACCCAAAGTTCATGCTAAGGCCAATGCTGACATACACATCATTTAAAGCTGTAAGATAAATTCGGATACAGATATTTGACAAACGTATAAATACAGGCTGTGCAATCAAATACATCAATAAAGACCGGAAATAAATTGTTGGCCATTTCAGCAAATAGAGCCGCACTCAAAGACTGCTGCTAAAACAGCGCCTGATCATCTGACAGCTCAATTGATACATACAAAAATAATAGAACAGCCGTTTATAGAGCTTTTGTAAGCCGTTTCATCAAATAAAGTAAAATATGCAGATAAAATACAAAATAACTGACGCTATCAGCAAAATTATGCCTAGTAGGTCAATCTCTCTGCGCTTAAAAACCTTGCGCTAAAAATTAGATTCAAAACAGGTCTCTAAACTAAAAATCTATAATTGATATAAATATTAAAAATCCCCAAAAAAGTAAGCATGCACTTTTTTTCAGGCATAAAAAAACACCCCCAAGAAACAGCATACATCACTGCAGCTGCTCTTTTGAGGGTGTTTGAACTGTGTTCAGTAATTAGATTTTAGATACTAATTCTGGAACTACAGTATTTAAGTCACCGACTAACCAGTAATCAGCTACTGCATTAATTGGCGCTTCTTCATCTTTGTTGATCGCAACGATCACTTTAGATTCTTTCATACCTGCCAAGTGCTGAATCGCACCAGAGATACCTACAGCGATATACAATTCAGGAGCAACGATCTTACCAGTTTGACCAACTTGCATATCGTTTGGAACGAAGCCAGCATCAACCGCAGCACGTGAAGCACCCTGAGCAGCACCAAGCTTGTCAGCAAGTGGATCAAGTACTGTATGATAGTTCTCACCAGAACCAACACCGCGGCCGCCAGATACGACAATGCGAGCAGCTGTAAGTTCAGGACGTTCAGACTTCACGATTTCTTCTGAAACAAACTTAGAAATGCCAGCATCACCAGTAGAAGCAGCAGCTTCAACTGCAGCCGAACCGCCGTCGTTTGCAACAGCGTCAAATGCAGTACCGCGAACAGTTGCAACAACAACTGATTCACCAGATTCTACAGTTGCAATCGCGTTACCTGCATAGATAGGACGTTTGAAAGTTTTTGGACCTTCAACAGCAATGATGTCAGTAATCATGCTTACATCAAGAAGCGCAGCAGCACGTGGAAGCACGTTTTTGCCCGTTGTTGTAGACGCAGCAAGAATGTGTGTATAACCGCTTAAAGACGCAACTAGCTTAGCAACGTTTTCAGCCAATTGATTTGCATAAGCAGCATCGTCAGCAAGCAATACTTTGCTTACGCCAGCAACTTTAGCAGCTTGGTCAGCAACGGCTTGAGCGCCAGAACCAGCAACTAATACAGTGATATCACCACCGATTTTTTGAGCTGCAGCAACAACGTTTAAAGTAGCAGCATTTAATGCTTTGTTGTCGTGCTCAGCGATAACTAAAATACTCATGATTTTATCCTTCTGTATTAGATCACTTTCGCTTCGTTTTTCAATTTTTCAACAAGCTCATCTACAGATTTCACTTGTACGCCAGCTTTACGTTCTGCAGGAGCTTCAACTTTAACAGTTTTAAGCTTAGTTGCAGGAGAAACGCCATAATCAGCTGGTGACTTAGTATCAAGCGGTTTTTTACGCGCTTTCATAATGTTTGGAAGCGCTGCATAACGCGGTTCGTTCAAACGCAAGTCTGTTGTGATGATTGCAGGAAGTCCAAGCTCAACAGTTTGCAAACCGCCGTCGATTTCACGAGTCACTTGAACTTTGTCGCCTTCAACTTTCACTTCTGATGCGAAAGTACCTTGGCCAGCGCCAAGAAGAGCGCCAAGCATCTGACCAACTTGGTTAGAGTCGTCATCAATTGCCTGTTTACCAAGAAGGATCAGTTGAGGCTGTTCAGCTTCAACTACACCTTTAAGAATTTTAGCAACTTCTAGAGCGCCTAACTGGCTGTCATCAGCTTCAACTAGAATGCCGCGGTCTGCACCTAACGCCATAGAAGAACGGATTTGTTCTTGAGCTTCTTTAGGGCCAATAGAAACGACAACAATTTCTGAAACAGTTCCTTTTTCTTTTAAACGAACCGCTTCTTCCACTGCGATTTCACAGAATGGGTTGATTGACATTTTAACGTTCGTTAAGTCAACACCACTGTTGTCCGGCTTAACGCGAACTTTAACGTTGGCATCAACCACACGTTTTACAGCAACAAGAGCCTTCATGTAATCCTCGGCTGTTTTAGCAAATGTAAATGTTATGAAAAGTTATAATAACTCTTCACTTAAAATTTTTTAGGTGCCCTATCTTGCAGTGTGTATGGCATTTCGGTCAAGTCACAATTATCGAAAGACCTGTAAAAATGCGTAAAATTCCTTGAACTTGGCGTTCACACTTTTCAATCGCTTATTTATTTGTCTAATTCCAAAGATTATTTAGTTATTTTTTAATCTTTGATTTTTATTATTTTTTCATCTTATTACACACATCAGAAGTTCTGATTAAATAGCTAAAAATGATTATTGCCCTGCCCGAAAAGCTCAATAAAGATACTTTAAATGTCAAAATTTAACCTGTCATTAAAGATAGAGGATTACTTTTCAAACACTCATTTTCAGCATTTATGGCTCAAGAACTGCTGAGTAAAACATGTAACAAAGCTCGCAATTTATTTTCATGCGCAATGATTCAGCACAAAAATAAAAAGCCCATGCATGGCATAGGCTTTTACATGTTGAACCCGAAGATTTTTAATTTGCAATCAGCCAAGCAGCAGCCAAGCCGATCAGACCTCCAGAGACACCATCAACCCACTTCTGCTTACGTGCATCAATCTGCGTTTTTTGGCTGATTTGAGCAAAGATTAAACTTAGAGAACAGTACACAATAAAAATTAAAGCAATAAACACACAAGATAAGATTAAACCTTGCACAACAGTACTGCCTGATTTATCAATAAATTGAGGCAGAATTGCAAAATAAATCAGCATACCTTTCGGATTCAGCAGTGCGGTAAAAAAACCTTTTTTAATTGGCGAGCTGCTGCTTTTATTTTCAATACGGATCGTATTTTTACTCAATACAGATTTCAGCAAGCTCACTGCCAGATAAATTAAATAAGCAATACCCAGCCAGCGAATGGTTTCAAATAAAAGAGGGAACGAGACAATAATTGCAGCTAAACCTACAGCAACCAAAATTGAATGCACCAAATAGCCTGAACAGATACCTAGCGTTGCCATCAAGCCTGCTTTTGCGTCTTTACCCATAACTTGGGACAGCACAAACAGCATATCTGGCCCAGGTGTAAAAATAAGCGGCGTAACCGTTAAAGCAAAGAGTACTAATACAGACATTTCCTTTTCCTATCGCTGTACTGACAGAAAAAACAGTATCTGCGAATTGCGATAAAATAGGATTTCAAATATTCTAATAAAGTAATTATTTTTAGAATTATATTCTATTTTATGAAAATATCTTCCAAGTCTGTTCTAGTAAAGCTCGACCGTATTGATAAAAGTATCATTTCATCATTGCAAAACAACGGCCGTATGCAAAATATAGACTTAGCTAAACATATTGGCTTGTCGCCCTCTTCCTGCTTACGCAGAGTCAAGCTCCTAGAAGAGGCAGGCGTTATTCAAAGCTATACCACGGTCGTCGATCCGCAAAAAATAGGTTTTCAGCTTTTACTGTTCTCCCGCATTTGGCTGGTTGGACAAGATGCCGAAACCATTGATACGTTTATTGAAGCGATGAAAGAACTGCCGCAAGTAATGGAATGCTATATTATTTTAGGTGAATGTGATGCAATGCTGAAAGTGGTTGTGCCTGACTTAGAAAGTTACCGTAAATTTCAATCTGCTCATCTGACCAAGAAAAATGGCATTACCAGTGTCAAAACAGACGTTCCAAGCCAAATTATCAAGCAAAGCTATCAGCTGCCGCTGGACGATTTATAAATACAGGCCCCAATAAAAGCAAAAGCGAAGGTCAAACCTTCGCTTTTTGGATAGCGCTTTAGCTTAGCTTTAAACAGTTTGATTTTCTAAAAAATCACGGTGCACATGGCTTAAATCGATAAGTTCATAATTTTTTAAGCCAAAAACTTGCCAAATCGCCATCGCATCTTCTTTCATGTCTACCGCTAAGTCAGCTTTGGTATAGCGCTGCCACTGCAGGTCTGAAATCCAAATTAAATATTCTTTCGTGCCTGGGTTATAGGCAATGACCTTACCGTCAGCGTTAATACCCTGCACACGAGCGCCCTGCGGCAGCGCAGCTTCAATTTTAGGCAGACTGATATCTACAAAATGCTTAATCTGTCTTAAGCCATAACCAGCAAACATTTCTTTTTGCTTTGAGCTCAACTGCTCATACTTTACTTGAATATCCTGAATCATTGTTTTTGCCTAGTTTCTAAATCAAATTCTGTGGCGGCTAAACTTAAGACAACAAAGCAGCTTTTGCCTTTGAGATGTCTATAAAACTATTCGGTTCATACGCGCTTTACATGCATTTTATACGTGAATAAATGAACATTTATTATTCTACATTAGTTTTAATTGCCTTTTTTTACAGCAATATTCATGTCATTTATGCATTTTTCCGAGTTAATTTATGTGCTTTACAGCATTTTGTCCATATCTGCTTATGGTCTATTTATATGCTTTTATGTCAACGCTCTGCCGTTAAGCTGCTCATTTAAAATTAAGCATAAAGCCCTCTGCCGCTTACCCAAAACTAAACATTCAAGATCTTCATTAACCCGATTATTTTGTCCTCTGCGCCCGCGGATGCGCCTGATCATAGACTTGCGCTAAATGATCAAAGTCAACATGTGTATAAATCTGCGTGGTGGTCAGATTGCTGTGTCCTAACATTTCTTGCACGGCGCGCAAGTCACCGCTATTGGACAGCATATGAGTGGCAAAACAATGACGGAGCAAATGCGGGTGTAAATCTACATTCACTCCAGCCCGCTGCGCCTGCAGCTTAACGCGGTTTTCAATTTGCCGCGCTCCCAAGGGATTGCCTTTTTGTGTAATAAATACATGAGCATCTGGCACAAAATCTCCCTGCCATAGCGGATAAACCTGCAGCCACTGCATAACGGCATCTTTTGCTTTTGTGCCAAATGGCACAATTCGCGTTTTATTGCCTTTACCTGTGATCCGCAGCAGCTGCCGGTTAAAATCCAGATCTTTGATACGCAGTGACTGTACTTCTGCTAAACGCAAGCCGCTGGAATACAGCAATTCTAAAATGGCTTTATCACGCAGCCACATTTGCTGCTGTCCCTCGGCCTCAGGCGCTGGCTGATCCAATATCTGCTGTATGGTTTCAATATCAATCATGCCTGGCAAAGGTCTGGATTGACGCTTCAGCTGATAGTCGTCAGCAGGATTGAATGCTAAATACTGCCCTTGCTCAGCCCATTTCATAAATTGGCGGATTGCAGACAGCATCCGCTGCAAACTGCTGGGACTTAATTGCTGCCGTTCAACTTTTGAACCTAAATATTCACGCAAATCTGCTGTTTCCACATCGGCCAGCGGCAGATTTTTATGTTCACAAAAGGCTAAAAAATCACTGACATCACGCTCATAAGCCAGCAGTGTATGTTCTGACTGATTTTGTATTTTGCGCTCTTTGAGCCACATGCCAAGCAAATTTTGAGGATCAAAAACCTTGGACATTCTCTCTCCTAAAACTGCTTTAAAAATGCAGAAATATGCACGGCGCAAATATCTGCATGACTTGAGGCAAAGAGATGATCACCGCCTGCAACCACATGCAGAGAAGAAGATGCTAATTGCTGCTGCAAAAACTCACCTACGGCCACAGGACTGATGAGATCCGCATCCCCCCATAACTGCAGTACTGGCTGTCGAATATTTTCCAGCTGCGCTGCATAGTCTAGTTTTACTGTGCTAAACCAGTCTGGATAATTTAAATAGTGCTGCTGATACGCAGTACGCCAGTCTTCAACTTGAAAAGCAGTCATATCGATCCCGCCAGAAGTTGCAATCAATACCAGTCCTTTTACCTTTTCGGGCTTTTCAAGCGCAGCCTGCACAGCAAATATTCCGCCCATAGACTGCGCAATAATAATGCACTCGTCCTGAATATGATCCAGCACATAGCGGCTTAAACTTGAAAAATCCTGTACATCATCATGGGCTGGCTCATTTGCAAAAGCAGGATAAGCGACGATTTTCTGATCTGGGTAGTCTTGGAGCTTTATGGCCAAGGGTGCCCAAAAATCAGTACTGCCAGATGCCCCTGGTAAAAAGATCAGCTGTGTCATAACGCACTTGTGTTTCCATACATTTTCATAGCATAGCGGAATTTCAGACATAAAAAAGCACCTTCAAATGAAAGTGCCCTTTTGTGCAGTGATATTCAGCTTAACCTTGGAAGTAACGCAAATCTAAACGGCCTTCATAAACAGTTGCTGTTGGACCAGTCATCCAAACTACATCACCTTCACGCCATTCAATTTGCAGCTTACCGCCGGCAAGCTCAATTTCCACGCTATTTGACAGCAAGCCGCGGCGCATGCCCGATACAGCAGCAGCGCAAGCGCCTGTACCGCAAGCCAATGTTTCACCCACACCGCGCTCAAATACACGCAAACGCGCATGCTTATCGTCAATAATCTGCATAAAGCCCGCATTTACACGTGCTGGGAAGCGCTCATGCGACTCAACCTGCGGGCCTAAACGCGGCACATCCGCTTTTAAAACATCTGGCACAATAGTGACAGCATGCGGATTACCCATGCTGACAACGTCAATCACCAAGCTTTCACCATCTGGCAATGCCAAGTCATACAAGCTCTCAGCTTCATCTGCAATGAAAGGAATCTCATGCGGCAGAAACTTCGGATAACCCATATTAACGCGAACCCAGCCATTTGGGCCAAGCTCAGGCTCTACAATACCCGACTTCGTCTGTACTTTAATTTTGGTTTTTGTGGTGAGCTGGCGCTCATGCACAAAACGCGCAAAACAGCGCACACCGTTGCCGCACTGCTCAACTTCTGAACCATCTGCATTAAAAATACGGTATTTAAAATCGGCTGTCGGCTCGTCTGGCGGCTCAACAACCAGCAGCTGGTCAAAACCGATACCAAAATTGCGGTCAGCCATACGCTGAATTGTTAAAGTATCTAAATAGGCACGCTGGCTGATTAAATCAACCACTAAAAAGTCATTGCCTAGACCATGCATTTTAGTAAATTCTAATAACATCTCGAATTATCCCTTAAGGCAAAAGACGTTCGCGTTCCCAAAGCGATTCAATCGTCTCACGCTCGCGGATCAAATAAGACTGATCACCCGCAACCATGACTTCAGCAGCGCGGCCGCGGCTGTTGTAGTTCGAACTCATGACAAAACCGTAAGCGCCTGCACCTAATACTGCCAGCACATCATTTTGCTCAATTGCAAGTTCACGCTCTTTGCCTAGAAAATCGCCTGTTTCACAAATCGCGCCAACAACATCCCATTCTTTGCGTTCAGCATTTTTATTAGGCGTCACTTCCTGAATATCCATCCATGCTTCATAGAGCGCTGGGCGGATCAGGTCATTCATCGCTGCATCAATAATGGCAAAATTGCGGTGATTCGTCGGTTTAAGCAAATCAACTTTAGTCAGCAATGTACCTGCATTGGCAGAAATACTGCGGCCTGGTTCCATATATACTTTTAAGCCTAATTTCTCTAAAGCAGGCTTCATCGCATTGGCATATTCTTCTACCGAAGGAGGCGTTTCATCTTTATAAGTGACACCTAGACCGCCGCCAATATCAATGTGCTTCAACTCGATACCCAGCGTTTTCAGCTCTTCGATCATCACAATTACACGGTCCAGCGCATCAACAAAAGGCTGTGTTTCTGTCAGCTGTGAACCAATGTGGCAGTCAATGCCGACAACATCTAAGTTTGGCAAAGACGCTGCATATTGATACGTTTCATATACGCTGTCTGAAGGGATACCAAATTTATTTTCTTTTAAGCCTGTTGAAATGTATGGATGCGTTTTAGCATCTACATCAGGATTGACGCGCAAAGAAATTGGCGCTTTTACATTTAAGCCAGCAGCCACTTTTTGAATGCGGTCAAGTTCTGCATAAGATTCGACATTAAAGCAAGCAATGCCGACTTCCAGCGCTTTTTGAATATCTGCTTCAGTCTTGCCCAGACCAGAAAATACGATCTTAGAAGCATCACCGCCAGCTTTTAAAACACGCGCTAATTCACCGCCAGTCACAATATCAAAACCGGCGCCAAGCTTCGCTAATACATTCAAAACCGCAATATTTGAGTTTGACTTTACCGCAAAACAAATTTGGTGATCGATAAAGTTAAATGCACGGTCCATATCTAAGTAATGCTTTTCAAAAGCGCCCTTAGAATAAACATATAGCGGTGTACCATATTGCTCTGCAAGCATCTGTAAAGAACATTGCTCTGCATGCAAAACCCCATTAATACGGGTGAAACTCATGAATGTATCCTTGCTTAAATGAATTAAGGTGTATTTTCTGAAGGCGCAGCTTCATCGGTTAAAGGTTGCTGAACTGACGCTTCTTCACGCGAATTTTCAGCTTTTTTTTGTGCATCTGCATCTGAATAGAGCAAATATTTCGAACGTTTGTCATAATTTGGGTCGCTTGGCAGCTGTAATGCGCCAGACTGGCCGCAGCCGACAAAAGCGGAACTTAGGGCGCATAAACTCATGCAGCAAATGAATTGGCGCATCTGTTCACCTATTTGGTATGTTTGTTAGAGTATAACGCAATCACTTTCGTGACCAAAACAATAAACGCTAGAGATTATCGCCAGTTATAAAAAAACGCCAGTCATTGACTGGCGTTTTTTAGCTTTTGCTTCGATTATTTATGTTTCGGTTTGTAGAATCCGAAATAACCAATAATCAAAATGACGAACCAAATTGGGCTCACCATCAAAGCTTTCATAGTATCCGCTTCTAAAGAAAGCACATAAATCATGCCAATAAAGAAGATGATCACCAGCCAGCAAGTAAACAAACCGCCCGGCAATTTAAACGTAGATTTTGCATGCAGTTCAGGGCGGGTTTTGTAATACACGATATAGCTCCAAATAATCATCAGCCATACGCAGATAAACAAAATCGTAGACAGCGTCGTTGCCAAAGTGAAAGCTTCTACCGTATTTGGAACAAAGTACTGCAATGCCGCGCCCAGCAGCAAACATACTGCAGAGAAATACAATGCATTTGCAGGCACTGCACGTTTATTTAAATGACCAAAGGCTTTCGGGCCCTGCTCTTCACGTGACAAACCAAACAGCATGCGTGATGTAGAGAATACACCGCTGTTCATAGACGACATGACAGAAGACAGTACAACCAAATTCATAATAATAGCCGCTGCTGCAATACCTGCTTGGCTGAACAAGTTCACAAAGGGTGAAATAGATGGATCAATTTTATTCCATGGCGTAACCGACATGACAATAACCAATGCCAGCACATAGAAAACAATGATACGGATTGGAATTGAGTTCACCGCTTTAGGCAAGTTAATTTCAGGGTCTTTGGTTTCCGCAGCTGTTGTACCGACCAGCTCCACGCCTACAAAGGCGAAAATCGCAATCTGGAAGCCAGCCAAGAAGCCTGTTACACCTGTCGGGAGCAGCCCGCCATGTGACCACAAATGCGTAAATGACGCCACTTCACCTGCTGTAGAAGTAAAACCGCTAAAGATCATCCACAAGCCCACACCGATTAAAACCACAATCGCGATGATTTTAATTAAGGCAAACCAGAACTCAAGTTCACCAAACAGCTTTACAGTGACTAAGTTTAAACCCATGATAAAGACAATGGCGGCAATACTGATCATCACCCCTTCTTCTGGCGAGAATGGGTTACCGCCATTAAAGAACTGCAGATAATAGATAATGGCAGATAAATCCGCGATACCGATGGTAATCCAGCATAGCCAATAGGTCCATCCGACAAAATAGCCCGCCCACGGGCCAATCAGATCCGTTGCGAAATCGATAAAAGACTTATACTGCAAATTTGACAGCAGCAGCTCTCCTAAAGCGCGCATCACTAAAAAAACCATAAAACCAATAATCATATAGATCACTAGAATTGATGGCCCCGCAAGACTGATGGTCTTTCCTGATCCCATAAACAAGCCTGTACCAATCGCACCGCCAATGGCAATTAATTGCAGATGGCGGTTAGACAGGCTGCGTTGCAGATCGCCTGATTCAGCTGGCGATCCATTGTTTTGATGATTCATTCTTAATTCAACTTCAGTGTCCAATCGGCACAAATTAACTGAAATGGTTTATAAAATACAAAAAAATATTGCCATGATCTGTATTTCCTCCTTAAGTCTTAAAATTAATTTATTTTTCTTATATACAAATTTTTGAATATCAATTAAAAAAGAACTGTGCTTTTTAATCTATGCTTGAAAGCAAACGAATTAATAAAAGCCAAAAAAAGTACTTATCACATAAAAAAACACGTCTACGCAGGGATTTGCGAACACATGGCACAACGCTTGCTAGGTTCAAGATCATAAAACATAATTTGGACATATAAGAAGAGATACGATGCAAGACCTACAAAAACTCATGGAAACACTCAGCGGCTTAGTCTGGGGACCTTACATGCTCGTACTCATCGTGGGTACAGGCGTATTCCTCACCCTCCGCCTGCTCTTTTGGCAATTCCGCATGCTGCCATTGGCTTTCAAACAAGTCTTTGGCAAACACCCTAAAAAACACGAAGGCGATATTTCACAATTTGCAGCGCTCATGACTGCACTTTCTGCCACCATTGGTACAGGCAACATTGCAGGTGTAGCAACCGCCTGCGTTCTAGGCGGCCCAGGCGCAGTCTTCTGGATGTGGATCACAGCGCTATTCGGCATGGCGACAAAATACGGCGAAGGCGTACTTGCAGTCAAATTCCGTGTTAAAAATGAAAAAGGCGAGATGTCTGGCGGCCCAATGTATTATATCGAGCGCGGCCTTGGCGCTAAATGGAAATGGCTTGCTGTTCTATTCGCACTATTCGGCACATTAGCATCCTTCGGCATTGGCAGCTCTGTTCAATCCAACACCGTTGCGCTAGCGGTAGAAAACAGTCTAGGTGTCAGCACACTGATCACCGCGATTGTGATTACCGGCTTTTCTGCACTGGTTATCTTAGGCGGCATTAAATCTATTTCTAAAGCATCATCCGTCATTGTGCCAATCATGGCGATAGGCTATGTACTTGGCGGTTTGGTGATTATTTTAAATAACTTAGAACTGGTTATTCCTGCATTAAAAATGATCTTTACTTATGCTTTTACGGGTGAAGCAGCAGCAGGCGGCGCAATTGGCGCAGCTATCCGTTACGGTGTAGCCCGCGGCGTATTCTCAAATGAAGCAGGTATGGGGTCTGCACCTATTGCAGCAGCGGCAGCTCAAACAGACCACCCTGCCCGCCAAGGTTTGGTCTCGATGACAGGTACATTTTTAGACACGATTATTGTCTGTTCAATTACAGGTATTGTGCTGGTGATGGGCTTCATCATGGCAGGCAATTCATTTGGTGATCATACTGGCGCTGTATTGACCATCAGCGTATTTGATAAATTGCTTCCGGGCTATGGCGGCTGGGTAGTCACTTTTGGCATTATTTTCTTCGCTTATTCTACCATTTTAGGCTGGAGCTATTACGGCGAGAAATGCTGCACATACCTGTTTGGCGACAAATCAATTTTACTTTACCGCTTAATCTACATTGCGTCAGTTTTTGTAGGCTGTGTCGTGACTTTAGATTTGGTTTGGTTATTTGCCGATACCTTCAACGGCTTAATGGCTGCACCAAACTGTATCGCGCTTTTATTGCTTTCGGGCATTATTGTGAAAGAGTCTAAAGACTTTATTGAGCGCCGCAAGTCAGGTGAACTGTACTAAAACCATCTTACACATATCAAAAAAAGCCGCTGATTCGAGCGGCTTTTTTATATTGGCAAAAACTTAACTTAGACGGCCTGCATCAAAGGGAGCCTCGTTCTGATCATTAAAAGTTTGCGCTGCCTTACGTTCAGCTTCAATTTCCAATGCAACTTCTAGGCTTAATACATAGAAATACACATCTTCAATTTTCATATTGCCTTCTTCATCTTCTAAATGATCACTTAAAATTTGATACGACGGATTGTCTTCATCAAATGGCAAATCAATATACAGGTCACCTAAATAGCTGTTAATGATCTCGTCATCTTCAAGCCCCATGCACGGCATATAAGCAATGCCGTTTTCATCCAGCCACGCCATTAATGTTTCGCGCGCATTATCTTCTAGATCTTTATCTTCCACATAATTTTCAAAATGTACAAAAAGCACATCCCGTTTTTTTTCACGTGCAATCGCATCAATATGATCAATAAGTAACGGCATCAGCTTTATCCATTTTAAAAAGTCTGCACGGCATTATAGCCTGCATTTTCCAAGATAAGCATTCACATCTGTTTAAACGACATAATCTGTCAGCCTAAATCAACATTTTTACCGCAAACACTTGGTTTCATAGCGCAATCACCGCTATGCTTTGAAACATTTTCGAACAATGTCTTTTTTCATATGGCTAAAGCAAAAAGTGTATACCGCTGTGAGCAATGCGGTACGGATCATTCCAAATGGGCTGGCCAATGCTCTGAGTGCGGTGAATGGAACAGTTTATTAGAAGTCACGATCGCACCTGCCGTTACACATCGCGCACAGCCCAAAACTGGCGGCTATGCAGGTCAAGCCGCAGCTATTACCACGTTAAATCAAGTCTCCGTTTCAACTGAAACACGTCTGCAGACTGGAATTGGAGAGTTTGACCGCGTACTGGGCAGCGGTTTGGTAACAGGTTCTGTCGTCTTGATTGGCGGCGACCCTGGCATTGGTAAATCGACCATTTTACTGCAGACCGCAACACATATGGCAACAGCACAAAGTTCTGCCCTCTATATCACTGGCGAGGAATCACTTTCTCAAGTGGCTTTACGTGCCAACCGTTTAGACTTGCCTACGGATCAGCTCAAAGTCATGGCAGAAACATGCGTCGAGCGCATTTGTGAAGTGCTGGCACAAGAACGCCCTGCTGTTGCCATTATTGACTCCATTCAAACCATTTATACCGAAACCTTACAATCTGCACCGGGCGGTGTATCACAAATCCGTGAATCGGCGGCCTTGCTGACCCGCTTTGCCAAAAACAGCGGCACAGCACTGTTTATCGTGGGTCATGTGACCAAAGAAGGCGCTTTAGCCGGACCACGCGTTTTAGAACACATGGTGGACTGCGTGCTGTATTTTGAAGGTCAGTCTGACTCACGCTACCGCATGATTCGCGCCGTTAAAAACCGTTTTGGCGCTGTCAATGAATTAGGCGTATTCGGCATGACGGATAAGGGGCTGCGCGAAGTTGCCAATCCTTCTGCAATTTTCCTTAGCCGCTATGATGAAGCCATTCCTGGCTCAATCGTGATGATCAGCCGCGAAGGCACACGCCCGCTGCTGGTCGAAGTTCAAGCCTTAGTCGATGATGCGCACGGTCAGCCTAGACGTGTTGCACTAGGTTTAGAGCAAAACCGTTTAAATATGCTGTTGGCGGTGATGCACCGTCATGGCGGTGTACAAACTTCAGGGCAAGACGTCTATGTCAATATTGTCGGCGGCTTAAAGATTACTGAAACAGGTTCCGACTTAGCCGTACTTCTTGCCTGCGCATCCAGTATCCGCGGCAAAGCCTTGCCGCAGCAGCTGGCAGTTTTTGGTGAAGTCGGGCTTTCTGGTGAAATCCGCCCAGTTCCAAATGGTCAGGAGCGCTTAAAAGAAGCCATTAAGCATGGCTTTAAATATATTATTTTGCCGCGAGGCAATGCACCGCAGAAACCGATTGACGGTGTCACAATTATTTCCGTTGCGCGCCTGCATGAGGCTTTAAGCGAAGCCATGAGCCTAAGTGATGAACTGACCTAATTTTCAACAAAATTTTAGATATTTTTTAATGAAAATACCAATTAGATATTGAAATTTTAACGGAATGACTGCATAAATAAGTCTAGACTATTTCTTTATTCATACAGGAAAACTCAATGGAAGTTCGACAGCGCGGTTTGATTGCTGGTTTTTTAACAGCTGCTTTATTAGTAGCGCCTTTAGCAGCTGAAGCAAAACGTGCGGGCGGCGGTAAAAGCCACGGCATGTCTCGTCAAGCTGCTCCAACACAATCTTACCAGCAGCCTCGTCAAGCGACTCCAGCACAGCAGCCTGCTGCTCCTGCAACTGCCCCAGCGAAGTCTGGTCCAGGTGTAGGCGGTATGGTAGCCGCTGGTGTTGCCGGCGCTGCAATTGGCGCAGTTGCTGCCAATGCTTTAGCAGATGACAATTCTGCAAGCCAAGCACAAGCACAGGCTGAACAAGAGGAAAAAGGCGGTATCCCAAGCTGGATCTGGATTCTTCTTGCTGCTGCTGTTGCCTTCTTTATTTTCCGCAAGATGGGCGCAAAAAAAAAACTAACGGCTAGCAACCCGTATGCTCCAAACAATGGTGCGCCTAACAGCGCGCCATTTGGTCAGCAAACTGCTGCTCCGCGCGCTGGCGACAATACCAATATTTTTGGTCAGAGTGTGGGCGGCCAAAGCGCAAACAATGGTCCGTTCGGTTCTGCTCCTGCAAATAACGCTCCACTAGCTGGCGGCGCTTATACAAATTCTGGCAGCCAGCTGCCGGACGGTACAGAACCTGCTGCATTCTTACGTGTTGCGCGTCAGCGTTTTAACCATATTCAGTCAATGAACTCTGCAAGCAACATTGCTGAAATTGAACGCTATTTAACTGCTGATCTTTACCAGTCTATGTATAACGACATCATGGCGAATCAAGATCAGGACGTAGCTGAGTTCTCTAATCTCAATGCAATGGTTGCAGACTCTGCATCTGAAAATGGCCAGTACATTGTAAGCGTGCGCTTCACAGGTACTGTAAGCGAAGACTTAAACAGCCTGCCGCAGCCATTTGCAGAAATCTGGCACTTTGTTAAGCCTGCCGGCTCTAATGATGATTGGAAAGTTGCCGGCATTCAGCAAGAAAGTTAAGACTCTATACAAAAAAAACAGCAGCTTCGGCTGCTGTTTTTTTTGGCTTCGTAAAATGCTCAAATATCATTTTTTCTATACTTCAATGATCTGCAATACACTATAAACCAATCGCCCTTTTAAAAATAATGATTATATATTTCGACATAACACCATTTTTTCAAAAAATTATTTGCATAAAGCCATAAACAAAAAGAAGTTTTAAATCCATTCGCTATTTAAAATCTAAATGTAAATTGTTATCATTTGCAAAATCATAACATCCACCCATTTAAGTTCTTCATTATGACCAGCTCACAAATCGAAGTCTCAGCGGAGCTCGCCCCAAAAACAGCACAGGTGAGAAAAAAGACTAAAACCGAAGCTTCTTTGCTCGCTTACCGCCTGATGATCCTTTACCGCTTTGCCTTAGCATTGATTGGCGGTTACGCATTAGCGTACTTGAGCGCCGTTACGATTACCCAAGTTTTTGCAGAACAGCGCGGCAGCGCAGCAATGGCCGCAACGTTGATTGCATTTACGGTCTGGACTGGTGCATTCATTTGGGTGTTTATGGTGAATAAAACCTTAAAAGCAAGCTTAGGTATTTTATTGCCTGTCCTTGCACTATTTATTTTCTGTACATTTTTAGGAAACTGATATGCGTCCAGATGCTAAAGCGGAAGGGCCGCGCCAATCCATGTCTTGGCTGCATACATGGTCTAGCTTAATTTTAGGCTGGCTGCTGTATGCCATTTTCCTGACAGGTACGCTCAGCTTCTTCCAAAATGAAATCACCACGTGGATGAAACCCGAATACCATCAATCTATTCCCCATTCTTCTCAAATTCAGCAAACGCAAGTTGCACTGAATTATTTGCAGGCTAACCACCCAAACGCAGGAAGCTGGAGCATTCAGCTGCCGAATTCAAGGCAAAATACAACACAGCTGACTATTCGTGAACAAGGTGAAGATCCGCGCGCCCGCCGCGGCGGAAAACGCATCACCATCGACAGCGCGACTGGAGAAATGCTTGAAGCCCGTGAGACACGCGGCGGCAATTTCTTGTACCGCTTTCATTTCGATCTATATGGCATGCCTCGTATTTGGGCACGCTGGATTGTGGGGATTGCAACACTATTCATGCTTGTTGCAATTATCAGCGGCATCATTACGCATAAAAAAATCTTCAAAGATTTCTTTACTTTCCGCTCAGGTAAAGGTCAGCGCTCATGGCTAGATGCTCACAATGCAACTGCTGTTTTTGCCTTGCCTTTCCATATTATGATTACTTTCAGCGGTTTGCTGCTTCTGCTGTTTACCATCATGCCATGGGGAATTGAAAAGGTCTATCCAAACCGCGGCGCATTCCTGCAAGAACAAAACCGTGCACTGGTACAAAACAATGCATCTGAAAATATGCCTCGCGCTGAACGTTCAAATCATGAAGGGCAGCAAGCGCAAGGAGACAGAAAGCGTAAAAAATCAGAAGCGCAGCCTGCACCTTTGGCTGACTTAAAACCCATGATTGAACATGCACAATTAGAATGGAAAACCAATCCGATCAGCACCGTCAGCATTATTGCGCCAAATACGGCTCAGGCTCAGGTTGAGTTGCGCGCTTTGTATGGTGAAAGCGTTGCTTTTCGCAATATTTACGCGAACCTGCAGTTTGATGGCGTGACTGGTAAAAATACCACAGATGACAGCTCAGGCTTAAAAAATCCATCTGTACCGATGGGTATTTACAATGTGGTCACTACACTGCATGAAGCTCGCGGTGTTGACCTTGCCCTTCGCTGGCTACTATTCCTTTCAGGCATTATCGGTACGCTGATGATCGCAACAGGCCTAATTCTATGGTGTGTGAAACGTGCGCCGCAGCAGCAAAAACAAGGCTGCAAATCTTTCGGTTACCGTACAATTGAAGCAACCAATATTGCAGCCATTATTGGCTTGCCTATTGCCTGCGCTGCATATTTTTATGCCAACCGCTTTATCCCAGCAGAAATGGAAATGCGTTTAAACTGGGAAATCCGTACATTCTTTATCGTTTGGGTGCTGACTTTGGTTTATGCCATTTTCCGTACACACCGCCAAGCTTGGCTAGAGCTTCTGGTTTTTGCAGCAGTGATTTTTGCACTATTGCCAATCATTAACTTTATGACCGGCGGCCAACCGCTTTGGCATACTATGGCGCATGGCCAATGGATGATTGCTTCTTTTGACTTAGCCATGTGGGTATTGGCTGCTTTATTTGCCTACTCATTTTACAAAGTCAAAAACCATAAAGGCTTGCCTCCCAAAAAAGTAAAAGCTGCAGCAAATCAAGAGGCATCAGCATGATTTTCTTTATCCTGATTTGGTCTATTTCAAGCTTAGGTTTCTTTGCGCTTGCCAGCTCAATGTCTAAGCATCAAAAGCAAATTTTTGGTCATGAGCTAGATGCTGCTAAAACAAAATACGCCGCAATTGAGGGATGGACGCTGCTGATTACAAGCTTAATCATTTGCCTGCTTTCAGGCGCAATTACCAACATGGTCAGCTATTGGGTTGCTGCTTTAACCTTTGCTGCATTTTTTACTGGACTTTGTTTAAGCTATTTAGAGACAAAAATTAAGAAAATTGCGGCATTGACTGCCTTCATTGCAGCCATTTCTGGATTCATTCACCTTATCTAAATCCCCTGCTGCATGATAAAGCCAATCTTCAGATTGGCTTTTTTAGCTTAAACCTTTTAGTCTACGCATATCATTTATGAGATGCAGTTATGATCCCGCGTATTTCTCCCCCAAAAGCCCTAATTAACCGCGCCACTGCCGGCAACGCTCAAGCTCAGTTTGAACTGGCTGAACGCTATATGCTCAGCGAACATGAAGATGATATTGAGCTGGCTGAAGAATGGGCTTTACGTTCTGCACAGCTAGGTTATGTCGAAGCGATGTACTGGCTGGGTGAGGGCTATACGGTATATGCCAAAGATTTACGTGAAGAAGACCCTGAAGAATCTAAAAAGTACTTTGAATATGGTTTTAACTGGCTGACCGAAGCCAGCAAAAGTAAACATGCCGCCGCTATTTTAGAGCTTGCAGGCTACTACCGCCGCGGTGATGCGACTGAAAAAGACCTTCCGAAATCAATTGAACTGGTACAGCAGGCAGCTGAACTGGGTGATGATCAGGCCATGCGTGATTTATCTGCCATTTATGCTCATGGTTTAGGCGTGGATATTGATGAAGAAAAAGCTGATTTCTGGGCTGACAAAGCAGCAGACGCAGCAAAAGAAGACTAAAAGTAAAGCCCATCAACGATGGGCTTTATTTGACACTTTAAATGTAGTGTTATGCATCAACCACAATGGCTTGTCTAAAGATACCCTCTACTGTTCGCTGCTGTTCAAAAATAGCAGCGGGCATCACTTCGAAACTGTCAAAAAAACTGATCTCCTTGGCATCTATTGCATACACCAGCGAGTGATTACCCTCACCTTCTAAAGTGTCGTAATACACAATCACATATTTCTTTTGCTCAAAAGCTTGCTGGATTTCTGCATAACTCAGTGCAGGTAAAATTGGCAATTGAATTTGATGTGCTGTGTTCAATTCCTTTAGATCTTCTTCACTTGGCTCTAAGTCTTCATCAGTATGAAATTGAACCTGATAGCCAAACTTTTTTAAACCTATCGCTAAACCTAAAGTGCTGGTGCCATATTCCGCATCGTAGCCGCACACATTTATAAGCTGATCAATTTCAGCATCTAAACCTAAGTGCTGCAGCAGCATCCACACGGCATAGATGCCGCCATTGGCTTCTAAATTGGCTAATGATTCTGGGATTTCCAAAGACATAACAGGAACTCAAAATTTGTTATGAAGATGATAAACAAATCAAAAAGATTTTGCCTGAAAGTTTTAATCATGACCTGATTTCACATGCACAAAAATAATGTCCAAATCCTGTTTAGGTACAAAATTCCTTTCACCCATTTGAAATTGCGTTGCGCTGATTTTCGTCACTTTACCTGCCCAGCAAAAAGAAACCAGTTCGTTGGCATCACGCTCTATGGTCAATTTAAAATCTTGAATGGGTTTAGCCCAATTGGCACCTGTTTTTAAGATATAGCCCAAAGTTTGAAATGGCGCATGCTGTGATTTGGCCTTTCTGAGTCCTAGCTTAAAGTTTTGATCCATACAATAACTTTGATTATATTCATCAGGATATAAAGCCACAGAGCCGCCCACCAGCGGTGCATATTGATGCTGTACACGAGTCACAGCATTGGCTTTAAAGGTTTGCTTCCAGCTGTAAATCACTTGAGACGACCATGAAATGACTTCATTGGGATCTTTGGGCAATACTTTTTGCAGCGCTGCATTTTTACAGTTTCTGAGTTTTGCTTCGAAAGTTTCATATTCATCATTTTGCCTGCTCCACGGATTCAGCATGTCTTTTTCCGTAAACCCGCATTGTTTAAAACTCTCCGTCATATCAATCGGGGATGTTTTTTCATCTTTTTGAATAAAAGTACGCACGTGCATTTCAGGCTGAATCGTTTTTCCATTCACCTGAACTTTAAAACTTTTGAGCAGTTTTTCTGTATTGGCAAAATCAGATTCAAAAAAATTTTCAACTTTTGGCAACGGAAACAAGACCGTTTCAGTCACATCTTGATTGCTTAAATTTTTAAACTGGTAATCGACCTTAATGATTTTTTTACTAATAAACAGGTCTTCACTGAACATTTGAATGTCTTTATTTTTCAGGTATTGCACACCGCCTGTTGCCACATAACCCGTTGAGTCATTGGATATGGCAAGAACTGGCCAAAACATCAATAAAGCCATTAAGGGTTTAGTCATTCTTCTTATACTCCCAACCGATGGATTAAATTTAAATATTCACAGCGTAATTTTACAGATCAAAAAACCTATAAGTCAGATATTAAGCATTTTCGGATTGGAACTCACTCTATTTCCAAGTACAATACTCCGCTAGTCGAGGGATGCTGCGACTTTCTTATAGGCACTAAATATAAGATCGCTAGGCTCGACGATTCGGTTGGACACTCGCTCCAATCAACAACGGCATCCGCGAACATAATGATCAATTTTTTTAAATATAGGAGATCGTGATGAACGCGGTTAATGCTTCATTTACAGATTATAAAGTTGCCGACATTTCACTTGCTGATTACGGCCGTAAAGAAATCAAGCTTGCAGAAGCAGAAATGCCAGCCCTAATGGGTCTTCGCAAACGCTATGCAGCAGCTAAACCGCTTGCTGGCGCGAAAATTCTTGGCTGTATCCACATGACCATTCAAACTGCAGTTTTAATTGAAACTCTAGTTGAATTAGGCGCAGAAGTTCGCTGGACTTCTTGCAACATTTTCTCTACGCAAGATCACGCTGCTGCAGCAATTGCTGCTGCGGGTATTCCTGTATTTGCTTGGAAAGGCGAAACTGAAGAAGAATACGTTTGGTGCTTAGAACAGCAAATTAACGTAAACGGCACACCTTGGGATGCCAACATGATTCTGGACGATGGCGGTGACTTAACTGCGCTTGTTCACGAAAAATATCCTGAAGTGATCGCTAAAATTCACGGTATTACTGAAGAAACCACTACTGGCGTGCAGCGTCTTTACGAAATGCACCGCGACGGCACTTTAAAAGTTCCTGCAATCAACGTAAATGACTCTGTAACCAAGTCTAAAAACGACAACAAATACGGCTGCCGCCACTCACTAAACGATGCAATCAAACGCGGTACAGATATGCTTTTATCTGGCCGCCGTGCGCTTGTAATCGGTTATGGCGACGTAGGTAAAGGTTCTGCTCAATCACTTCGTCAAGAAGGCATGATTGTACGTGTCACTGAAGTTGACCCAATCTGCGCAATGCAAGCATGCATGGACGGCTACGAAGTTGTTGCTCCGTACAAAAACGGCGTGCAAACTGGCAAGAAAGAAGATATCAACCTTGACCTTCTTCAAAACACTGACTTGATCGTAACGACGACTGGTAACTACCACGTATGTGACGCTGCAATGCTTGATTCATTAAAAGCGGGCGCTGTTGTTTGTAACATCGGTCATTTCGATACTGAAATCGATACCAACTACCTGCGCGGTTACAAGTGGGTTGAAGTGAAGCCGCAAGTACACCAAGTTTACCGTTCAGAAGACGAGAATAACTACTTGATCCTTCTTTCAGAAGGCCGTTTAGTGAACCTTGGCAACGCAACGGGTCACCCATCGCGTATTATGGATGGTTCTTTTGCTAACCAAGTATTGGGCCAAATGCACTTGTTCGCTGAAAAATTTGCTGATCTTCCTGAAGATCAAAAACAAGCTGCAATCCGCGTAGAACTGATTCCTAAGAAATTAGACGAAGAAGTTGCTGCTGCAATGGTTGCTGGTTTCGGCGGCGTATTGACAACTTTGACTCAAGAACAAGCGGATTACCTCGGTGTTCAGGTTGAAGGCCCGTTCAAAGCTGAGGCTTATAAATACTAAGTTTTATAAATACCTCTCCCTAACCCTCTCCTGAGCGTGCTTCAAGCACTGCTTTGAAGCTCAGCGCAAGAGAGGGAACTCTTCATTGTGAAAGCAAATTTGATGTTAACTCCAAATAACTATTACTTTCATAATGGAAGTCCCTTCTCCCTTAGGGAGAAGGCTGGGATGAGGGAAATAATAAACAACCGTATTTATAAAAAAGGATTTGAACATGTCAAAACAGATTCCAATTTCCTTTGAGTTTTTCCCAACCAAAACTGATGCTGGTGCGGAAAAGCTTAAAGTTGTACACCAAGAACTCCAGTTACTGAATCCTGAATTTTTCTCTGTGACTTATGGTGCGGGCGGTTCTACCCGTGAACGCACATTGTCAACTTTGAATGATTTCAACGGCAAAGGCACACCTGTTGCCCCTCATCTTTCATGTATTGGTGACAGTAAAGAACGTATTGCTGAATTGTTGGATTTGTATAAATCACAAGGCATTGACCGTATTGTGGCGCTGCGCGGTGATTTGCCGTCTGGTCAAGTAGGCTTAGGCGAATTGCCATACGCAACCGACTTAGTGCGTTTCATCCGTGAGCATTCAAGTGATCACTTCAAAATTGAAGTTGCAGCCTATCCTGAAATGCACCCGCAAGCAGACAGCTTCGATTTAGATATCAAACGTTTCTGCGACAAAGCCAATGCAGGCGCAAATGCTGCCTTGACACAATTCTTCTTTAATCCAGATGCATACTTCTACTTTGTAGAGCGCATTCAAAAAGAAGGTGTGAATATTCCAGTTGCGCCCGGCATTATGCCAATTACCAATGCAAGCAATCTAATCCGCTTTGCAGACGGTACAGGTGCAGAAATTCCGCGCTGGATTCGTAAGCAATTAGCAACCTATGGCGATGACACAGATTCAATCAAAGCCTTTGGTCATGAAGTGATTGTGAAACTGTGCGAACGCCTGATTGCCGGCGGTGCGCCAAGCCTGCACTTCTACACCATGAATACCACTGACCCTACACGTCAACTTGTGAAAGACCTCGGTCTTGCATAAGACATTTCGACCTATTTGAGAGTAAAACTTTAATGCCACGTTTTTATATTGAAGCTGATTTAACTGTTGATACGACTGTTGAATTAACGGAAACAGTGTTTCATCACTGGGTAAAAGTTTTACGTGCTCAAGTGGGAGAAACTGCCACTTTGTTCAATGGGCAAGGTGGCGAATACCATGTTGAATTGGTTGAAGTCGCTAAAAAGTCGGCTGCCGTCCAAGTTTTGCAATTCAATCCAAGCAACCGCACACCTCATTTTACGGCTCTCTTGGGTCAAGTCATGAGCAAAGGCGACCGTATGGATTATGCCATTCAAAAAGCGGTGGAACTCGGTGTTGCAGAAATTCAGCTGCTGACCTCTGAACGCTGTGAAATGCGTTTAAAGTACGACCGTGATCAAAAGAAACTGGATCACTGGCAAGGCATCGCGATTGCTGCCTGCGAACAATGCGGCCTAAACATCGTGCCAAAAATCCTTGCACCGGTCAGTTTAGACAAATGGCTTGCATCTGAACTGCCAGCAACTAAACTCGTGCTCGCCCCTAACAAGGACCAAACAGATGTTTTAGCCAATGCTGCACGTGATATTGCGCTGCTCATTGGCCCTGAAGGCGGCTTAAGTGAAACTGAAATTATTGCTGCAAATGAAGCTGGATTTGCCAACTGGTGTATCGGTGACCGTGTTTTACGCACCGAAACTGCGCCTGTTGTTGCTCTTTCCATCTTGAACTATCGACTAATCAATGACTTCGTCTGATTTTTTGTAGATTTGTATCAGAATTGATTGATTTTTGTGCTTTAGCCAATTAACCTTATTTACATAAAAATGTATGGCCTTGAAAGGATTTCGAGCTTTTATAAAGCTAGGCCTATAAAAAATGACTTTAATTATTACATTGAAATAAGGCATTGATATCCATGACGGAAGATCAATATGAATACATCAAGCAGTATAGCCATACTGCCCAAATTGCAAATACGCTGCGCCTGAGCCGCTATTTTCTCACCAGTATTCTAATCGTTTGCCTTTATATCTTCTGCATCTACCAAATTTATTTTCATACAGAAACCTCCATTTTTAATATTTGGTTTATTGGTACAGAAATTATTGTGAGCCTGTTTTGGCTAGTCAGCACAGTTTATTTTAAACCTGGCCAATACCAATTAACCGCGGCTCACCGCTGGCTGCAGCTGCAATGCTTTATTGTCGGCTGCTTAATCGCAAGCGGTATTTACATCCTGTTCTATCACTTACCGCAAATTAATTTACATTTCGAACAAATTCACGCTTTAACACTTTCCGCTTTGCTTCTGATTGTTTCTCAAAGTTTCAGCTTGACCTATCTCACGCAGAAGCTCAATTATTTCTGCTTAACTTTTTTACCATCTATTGTGCCCTACCTATTTGCACAATTTATATTTATTGGTGAATCCAACCATCTGTTCAGCCTAGCCATCAATTTTGGCTTAATCGTCATTCTGCTTTGCGCAACAACTTCATACCGCATCAATAACCGCCTCAGTTCTGCCTATGCCCGCAACAAACTATTAACGAAACATGCTGAACAGCAAGTTGAATGGGCCGATGACCTGTGCAAACAGCTGCAAAATGAAATCAGCCATTCCAAAGACATTGAACAGCAGCTGCAGCTGAATAACCAATTGCTTGAACAAAAAGTCCGTGAACGTACTTTTGATATTGAGCAAATGAATAAGAACTTAGAAAATCAGCAAGAAAACTTAATATTAGCGCATGAAATTGCTGGCCTGCGTCCATGGGACTGGAATATTAAAGACCGAAAAATTTGGCTAACGAACCATAAACACGAAAAATTGATTCGTGATTCTAAGCAGCACCGCATACAGCTGCAAAGTATGATTCATCCAGATGATCTCGATCATTTTAAAAATACGATGAAAACTCATTTACGCGGCGAAACAGACCGCTATGAGGTAAACTACCGTATTCAAAATACGTCAGGAAAATGGAGCTGGGTGCATGATATCGGCCGTGTTGTTGAACGTGATTCAACTAACAATAAAGCGCTGCGCATGGTCGGCATCCGCCGCGATATTCAAAAGGAACGCCTTTCTCAGGAACGGATTAAACTGGCTGCCAGCGTACTTGAGCAAGCTGCAGAAGGTATTTTTATTTTAGATGACGAACTCTGCTATATCGATGTCAACCCTTATTATGAAAAACTGACGGGCTTCAAAAGCCAGCAAATTTTGGGTAAACATCTATTCGATATTACGGCTAATAATAAATCACAGCAGCGCAGCGCGCATTATTCAGTCATCAAACAGCTAATGAACATGAACGAATTTGACGGTGAACTGACTGAAAAATTCCTCTCTGGCAAAGAGCTAACGCTCTGGATGCACATTAATGCCATCACAGATGAAGATCATAAAGTAACGCATTATATTGGTATCGTGTCAGATTTAACCGAACGCAAACTGCAGGAACAGCGCCTCTCCTATTTAGAAAATTACGATACCCTGACGGATCTGCCAAACCGCTTTTACTACAACTTCCAGCTGCATAAACTGCTGGTTACACAGCGTGACTCTCAGCTGGCTATTATTCGCCTCAATATTGACCGCTTCCGTCCGCTCAATGAATATTTAAGCCATAACGGCGGTGATGAATTATTGCGCCAAGTGGCGCAGCGTCTGCGTCTAACCAATGCCGATGCCTTATTTATGGCGCACTTAAACGGCGATGACTTCGCAATTGTGCATGAAATTTCACGCATCCGCCCTTCTATACAAGGCCATTGTGAACGTATCCGCAAAGCCTTCAGCCAGCCCTTCAATATTGCCAATCAAGAACATCTGATTACCATTTCTATGGGGGTTGCATTTTACCCAGAGCATGGCCGTCAGCTGGACTACTTAAACAATTGCGCAGAACAGGCGCTGACCGAAGCAAAAACACTTGGCGGCAACACCACGCGTTATTATTCTTCTGAAAATACTGCGCTGCTGGAGCAAGGCATTTTCTTAGAACGCGACCTGCGTAAAGCAATCCAAAACAATGAATTAATGGTTTATTATCAGCCTAAAATTAATTTCCACGATAAAAATGTCTGCGGATTTGAAGCACTGGTGCGCTGGAATCATCCAGAAAAAGGCATTATTTCTCCTGCACTGTTTATTCCGTTAGCAGAGCAAACCAGCCTTATTTCAGACATCGGCCGTATCGTAATTCAGCAAACAGCCAAACAAATCAAACAATGGCAAGAACTGGGCTTTAATAACATTTGTGTATCAGTCAACATCGTTGCACAGCAATTGCGCCGCGGCCAGCTGCTTGAAGTTTTAGATGATGCCATTCAGAAAAATCAAATTTCCGGCAGTAATTTAGAATTAGAAATTACAGAATCATCGTTGCTGGAAAATTCTGACGAAATCAAAAACACCCTAAATGAAATTAAACAGCGGAACATTCATATTTCATTGGATGACTTCGGCACAGGATATTCCTCACTATCCTATCTTGCTGATTTTCCAATTGATATATTGAAAATTGACCGCAGTTTTGTATCTAAAATAGGGCAAGACAAGCAAACAGCGATTATCAGCGCCATGATCGCTATGGGGAAAGCCATGGGCATGACTGTAGTCGCAGAAGGCATTGAAACTGAGCAGCAAATGCAATATTTGCAAGACTTAAACTGTGACATTGCACAAGGTTACTTATTCTCCAAACCGCTCCCGGAACAAGAAGCAACCCAATATTTAGAGCAAAATACACAATCAGCGACTTATAGTTACTGAATATAAGACAGTGCCTTTAGAGGCTGCCATCCCAAAAAAGCGCACAGTTCGACTGTCCCAACTGTCTAACAAGTGATATATTCAAGACCATTAGAAGCAATTACACTCCAGTTTTTCTGGGCAACTTAAAACAATCGAGATACAGATGGACGATCAATCTTTAAAACAGCAGGCATTGTATTATCACGAGTTTCCAACTCCAGGAAAAATCAGCGTTACTCCAAGTAAACAGCTGGTCAACCAGCATGACTTAGCCTTAGCTTACTCTCCAGGTGTCGCAGCACCATGTTTAGAGATTGAACGAGACCCGTCTACTGCAGCGCTTTACACAGCGCGCGGTAACTTAGTTGCAGTCGTCAGTAACGGTACAGCCGTACTGGGGCTAGGCAACATTGGTCCTCTAGCATCTAAGCCGGTTATGGAAGGCAAAGGTGTACTGTTCAAGAAATTTGCCGGTGTAGATGTATTTGACATCGAAATTGCTGAAAATGATCCAGACAAAATCGTAGATATCGTTGCAGCTTTAGAACCGACATTTGGCGGGATTAACCTTGAAGATATCAAGGCGCCTGAATGCTTCTATATTGAGCAAAAACTTCGTGAACGCATGAATATTCCTGTATTCCATGACGATCAGCACGGCACATCTATTATTGTTGGTTCAGCTTTGCTTAACGCATTGCAGCTGAATGGCAAAAAAATTGAAGAGATCAAAATCGTCGCTTCTGGTGCAGGCGCTGCAGCCCTTTCATGTTTGAACTTGCTTTGCGCACTTGGCGCGAAAAAAGAAAATATTATCGTCGCAGATTCACGCGGTCTATTGACGGCCAAACGTGAAGGTTTGGATGAGTCTAAAAAAGCATACGTTCAAGACATCGAAGGCACACAGCTTGCTGATGTGATGGCAGGCGCAGATATGTTCCTAGGCCTTTCTGCTGCTGGCATTTTGACCAAAGAAATGGTTAAGCAAATGGCTGCTGATCCAATTATCTTTGCTTTGGCGAACCCAGACCCAGAAATTCTGCCTGAACACGCTCACGAAGCGCGTCCAGACGTCATTATGGCAACTGGCCGTTCGGACTATCCGAACCAAGTAAACAATGCGCTTTGCTTCCCGTATATTTTCCGCGGCGCATTGGATGTTGGCGCAACCACAATTAACGAAGAGATGAAAATTGCCTGCGTACACGCAATTGCACGCATGGCGCACGTTGAAGCAGATGCTGCCTCTTATGGTGAAAAATCTGCATCATTTGGCCGTGACTACCTTATTCCCCGCCCGCTTGATCAGCGTTTAATTCTTGAAATTGCGCCTGCAGTCGCACGTGCGGCAATGGAATCAGGTGTTGCGACTCGCCCTATCCAAGATTTCTCAGTTTATCATCAGCGTTTGTCTGAGTTTGTTTACAACTCAGCATTCATTATGAAGCCAATTTTTGCCCAAGCAAAAACAGATCCTAAACGTATTGCATATGCTGAAGGTGAAGATCTTCGCGTACTTCGCGCAGTGCAAATTGCTGTTGATGAAGGCATGGCAAAACCAATCTTGGTTGGCCGTACTGCGGTTATCGAAGCAAATATCAAAAAATTAGGTTTACGACTTGAAAACGGCGTGAATATCACGATTGTTGATCAAGAAAACAACCCTGATTACGAAAAATTTGCTGATGATTACTACCAAATCATGGCGCGTAAAGGCGTAACACCTGAATATGCACAGCGTGAATCACGCCGCCGTTCGACATTGATCGCAGCGATGCTGGTACGCCATGGCCTTGCTGACGGCATGCTGTGCGGTACATATTCAAGCTATGACATCCATTTAGATTTCGTGAAAAATGTAATCGGCTTAAAAGAAGGCCGCAGCACATTCTTTACACTCAATGCATTAATGCTTGAAGACCGCAACCTGTTCATTGCTGACACTTATGTAAATACCAATCCTACAGCTGAACAGCTGGCTGAAATGACCATTTTAGCTGCTGAAGAAGTTCGCCGTTTTGGTATGACTCCACGTGTTGCATTGCTTTCTCACTCAAGCTTTGGCTCAGATCAAAATGATCCAAGCGCTCAAAAAATGCGTAAAGTATTTGAAATTTTGAGTGAAATTGCACCTGAACTTGAAGTTGAAGGCGAAATGCATGCCGATGCTGCACTGGATGAAAACATCCGCAGTTTCGCATTCCCGAACTCTCGCTTCAAAGGCTCTGCTAACTTGCTGATTATGCCGAATTTGGATGCTGCCAATATCTCATTCAACCTGTTGAAATCAACTTCTGGCAATAATGTGACGATTGGCCCGATTCTGTTAGGCGCAGCGAAACCAGTTCATATTTTAACACCTACAGCGACAACACGCCGTTTAGTGAATATGACTGCTTTAACCGTTGCAGAAATTCAGGAATACGAAAAAAACACATTGTGATTTAGCCAGCTGAATCCAACTTTGTGACTTGAGAAAACCTCTATTCTGTTGCATGATGACTGCAAGAATAGAGGTTTTTTCATGCAAGTTTATTTAGTAGGTGGTGCTGTGCGCGATCAGCTGCTCGGTTACCCCTATCACGAAAAAGATTATGTTGTTGTTGGCGCAACGCCTGAGCAGCTGCTTGCCCAAGGCTACCAGCCTGTGGGTAAAGATTTTCCAGTTTTTTTACATCCAGAGACCAAAGATGAGTACGCTTTAGCGCGTACCGAACGCAAATCCGGTCACGGTTATCACGGTTTTGAATTCTACACCGATACCAGCGTCACCCTTGAGCAGGACTTGATCCGCCGCGACCTGACAATCAATGCAATTGCCATGGACTGTGACGGTAATATTTATGATCCCTATCAGGGTCAAAAAGATTTACAGGATAAAATCCTGCGCCATGTTTCAGATGCTTTTGTTGAAGACCCCTTACGTGTATTGCGTATTGCCCGTTTTGCTGCCCGTTACAAAGCCCTTGATTTTACTGTAGCGCCAGAAACGCTGGATCTGATGCGGCAGCTGGCAGATTCCGGTGAACTTCAAGCGCTGACACCTGAGCGTGTATGGAAAGAAACTTCACGCGCGCTCATGGAAGATCATGCTGATGAATATTTTGAAGTACTTCGTTCATGCGGCGCGTTAAAAGTATTATTTCCAGAACTGGATGCCTTGTATGGCATTCCGCAGCGTCCTGAATACCATCCGGAAATTGACTGCGGCATTCATACCATGATGTCTTTACAGCAAGCTTGCCGCGCGAACTGCTCACTGGATGTGCGCTTAGCCGTATTGCTGCATGACTTAGGCAAAGCATTGACTCCGCAAGAAGAATGGCCGCGCCATATTATGCATGAAGAACGCGGCCTGAAGCCTGTGACTGAAGTTTGCGAACGTCTAAAAGTGCCAACCTACACTAAACAGCTGGCACTCGCTGTATGTAAAGAGCATTTGAAATGCCATCAAGCGCTAACCTTAAAGCCGGGAACTCTTTGGCGTTTGCTGCAGCGCTTAGATGTGCTGCGCCGTCCTGAACGTGTAGAAGCCTTTGTTCAAGCCTGTGAATGCGATTCACGCGGCCGTTTAGGCCTAGAAAATCGTGAATATCCTCAAGCGCAATATGTACTTGATGCGATGCAAGTAGTGCGCAGTATTAAAGCACAAGATTTGCCGCCAGATGTGCAAGGCCCTGATATTGGTGAAATGCTCATCCAGCGCCGCATCAAGGCAATTGAAGAGCTGAAAGCAAAACAGCCCCAGCTTCAATCTTAAGCAAGAATAAAAAAAGCGCCGATTTAGGCGCTTTTTTTATTGCTGCGTCATTTATTTAAATTTATGACACATCAGCTGGAAAACAAATCACTTTTTCCAAATGCATTTGTTCAGAAACCACCATTAATAAGCGGTCAATCCCTAATGCAATACCCGAACATTCAGGCATATTTGGCAAAGCTGCAAGTAAATACTCATCAATCGGCATCACGTGTAAACCAAGCTTCTCACGCTCACGATTATCCGCCTCAAAGCGGCTGCGCAGCACATCTGCATCTATCAGCTCATCATAAGCATTTGCAAGCTCCAAACCTTCGATATAAAGCTCAAATCGTGCTGCAACTAACTCACCGTCATCATCTATACGCGTTTTAGCCAATGATGCCAATTCAGGCGGAAAATCTGTTAAAAACACAGGCGTATCAAAACCAAGGCTCGGCTCAACCACATGAGAAAACAGCAAGTCGATATAGCCCAGACGGTCATCACCTAAATCTAGACTCAGACCTACACGGCGGCAAGCCTCCTTCAATTCGGCTAATGTCGCTTTCAGCGGATTTAGATCCAAACGGTCCATAAACGCATGTTTATAACTGTAAATGGTTGGACGTACTTCACCAAAGCGCTGCGCCAGCACCGCATTCAATAAATCCGTAACCTCCAACATTAGGTCTTTGAGTGAAAATGCCGGCCGATACCATTCCAGCATCGTAAATTCACTGTTGTGCTTACGCCCATGTTCATCATCACGGAATACTTTGCAAATTTGATAGATTGGGCCGCTGCCGCTGGCAAGCAGGCGTTTCATTGCAAACTCAGGTGAAGTCTGTAAATAATGCGTCTGTTTTTTACCCAGTACATGACGCTGCGCCTGAACAGAAGATAAATAAACATCTGTCACACCCGCCTGCGATAAAACGGGTGTTTCAACTTCTAAAACATCGCGTTCAGCAAAAAACTGACGGATTTGCGCATACATTTTTGCCCGTGCGCGCATTGCATCTAAACTGCAGGTCGGCTGAAAATTCAATACTGACTGACTCATGCTTTTGGCCCGCCATGTGCAGCCCATTCACGGCGCAAGGGATAAGTTTTACGTAAATGATCAAATGCTTTTTGATCAACTTTTGCATCTTTTAAGGTCGCTCTTAAATTGGCATCATCACGAGCAATATCGTAAATTTTACAAAGATGCTGTTTCAGCGTTTTTTTAATATCATTGCCATAGAAATATTGATCACATGCAGGCAGCTGGCTCTCAAACCTTTTATGCGCCGTATGAGCAAAATTTTTGCAAAATGCCTCATAAATCATTTGTGTACCGCGTGCTTTGCCTTCCAGACTATAGCCTGCGATATGAGGTGTCACAATACTGACCAAATCGAGCAATTGCTGTGAAATTTCAGGCTCATGCTCAAAAACATCTAATACAACTTTACGCTGTGTGTTTTGAATATCTGCAATAAGCGCAGCCTCTTCCACCACAGGACCGCGCGCAGAATTAATTAAAATCGCTTCCGGCTTCATTAAAGCCAAAGCGCCCGCATTAATGAGATGATGTGTTGGATACTTGCCTGTTTGGGTTAATGGAACATGTGTTGTCACCGCATCAGCTGACTTTAATAATGCTGCAAACTCAACTTGCTGAATATGATTATGCTGAACGAATGGATCAAAACCAATAACGTTCCAGCCCAATAATTTCGCCATATAAGCCAAACGGGCACCTACATTTCCTAACCCGACAACCCCTAGCGTAAATTGCCCATTTGCATCGATCAATTCAGGCTGCAGCTTCAATAAAGCCGTAATCACGTATTCTGCAACAGCTTGGGCATTACAGCCTGCTGCATTTGACCACGCAATACCCTGCCTCTCTAAAGCAGAAATATCCAAATGATCTGTTCCAATCGTTGCGCTGCCGACAAACTCTAGAGCTGTGCCTGTAATCAGTTCCTCATTGACTTTCGTTACTGACCGCACCAACAATGCATTTGCATCCTGCACGTCTGCATGCGTTAAGGTACGCCCCGCAGCCTGATGTATTTCACCAAAATCTTTGAAAAAATAATCTGTAAATGCCAGATTTTCATCTGCAACGATTTTCATAGCGCATTCCAAAACAGTAATGCCGCTATCATAACGCTTTGACTGTGATGTGACTATGTTCAGCCACATAACTCTCCTATCCAAAAGAGGGTTATGCAGCTTTAGCAGTGATGCAGCGCCCCAAATCAAGGTTTATTTATCTTGCAGCCATTGGCCCAAATATTTTTTGAAAACTGGCGGAGCAATATTCTCTTTTCGGCGTTTATCACCGCTGCTCTATCATCACAAAATGCAGTTTTCACAGCACATTTAAGCTCAGCAGCTCTCTAACTTTACAAAAGTCTTTTTTGATTTTTGGTGATATACGAACAGTTCAATTGATTAAATAAAAATAATACAGGCCAAGCAAAATACTAATCCATTGCATGATTAATACAGCACTGGATTAATCTGCCCTTTACAGATAAGACTCACACAAAAATTTGCTAAATAATAATTGATTTTTTAGAAGACAGGATAAATATACAGACAAGAAAAAAGCCCTTGTAAATACAAGAGCTTAATTCAAAATTTGGCGGAAGCGGTGAGATTCGAACTCACGGAGGGGTATAAGCCCTCGTCGGTTTTCAAGACCGGTGCATTAAACCGCTCTGCCACGCTTCCATGGCCGCTATAATATAAATATTCCTACAGAATGGCAAATCTTTTTCGTCATTTTTAAAGCCTAGATCTGCTGTTTACTTAAAAAGTATGCAATTGACTCTTTTTAAAAGCCTTAGAGCAATATTTAAAGTGCAATAGCATGTTGCTGCCACGGCCTAACTCAAACTTTTCAAGCTAAACCTTGTACTTAGATGATGATTCAAACATTGACTAATTTCTGAAATATACACACCTATATAGCTATACAAATTACGGCCCATTTATCTAGGCGCTGATTAAACCATTTGTCTTTTCATCTGCACCTCATTGCCAAGCACGATAGAGATCAGTAAAAGACCCATTCCCCCCATTTTTTCAGCAGCATCTTCATGCAAACTCAACTCCTTGCGCAACTCAAACAGCGATAACAAATGCTGCATTTAAAAGCTTGCAGAATGACAAAAAGACAGAGTTAACTAACATTTCAAAGACTTGATTGATAACTGAGGGCTGCTGGACAACGTTTTAAGCCTGTGCCGCCTTATCGAACACATATCAAAATGCTCATGAAAAATAAGTTCTTATTTCTAAAGGAATCTATTCAATATAATCGAAATAAATACAGCTTCAGAAATAAATTGAGACAGCAAAGCTTCTGCCTCATACAGCTGAATCGCGGTCTCTGTTTAAAAGCACTTGAAGTTATGGCCTATTCACATATAGAGTTCATATGCAGATACACTCATAGGCTGTGGAGAGCTTTTTTGAACCGTAAATTATTGACCGCTGAAGGATATCAGCGCCTGCAAGATGAACTGAATGACCTCGTGCGCAAGGAACGCCCTGAAATTACCAAAATTGTATCGTGGGCTGCCAGCCTCGGCGACCGGTCAGAAAACGCAGATTACCATTACAATAAAAGAAAACTGCGCGAAATAGACCGCAGAATCCGCTTTTTAACTAAGCTTTTTGAAGTGGCATATAAAGTAGAATACAGCCCTGAACAAGATGGCAAAGCATATTTTGGCGCTTGGATAACATTAGAAAATGACGAAGGCACAACTATTCAGTTCCGAATCGTAGGAGATGAAGAAATTTATGGACGCAAAGACTATATTTCACTCCAGTCACCTATAGCAAAAGCGTGTCTAGGTAAATCTATAGATGATGAAATTTTTGTAGTTACCCCCAGCGGCAAAAAAAATTGGTATATCACCCATATTCAATATCAGCAGCCTAAAACCTAAAAGAGAAATCGTAATTTACCCGCAAGCAACTATTGCCTATTTAACAAACAAACAGCATTTCAGAATACTGTATAAAAATAATGCTTAAATTCCACGAAAAAGCCGTGACACGCGGTTCACAGCGTACCCTCCCAATATCCCTATTAAAAAACCATTAATATATTTTAACGATTAAATTAATCGTTTTTAGCAATAAAAATATTTAAAAATTCAGCTATAAATCATGGCTAAAAACTTCGCTCATTATTCGATTTGCTAAGTTTTTCTTGCATAAAAAAAGCTTAACAATTGATCAAAACAGTTACATAAAACCTGTGTTTCTGACCGTTTTCCTGCACACAAAAACTATATAAAATAAATTTTCCAATAAAAACATTACCTTATGTCACAAAAAAGTAATAAATTACGCACAAAGTTTGACAATCGTTTTTTTCATCTCTATTATTCGCACATCTTTTAATTCAGTCTGTTTTTTAACCAATGTAGTTTTTCTACATATTTCCCAATTTCCAAAGTCATTTTGAATGACGTTCATGACTGCCCACCCCTTATTGAATTTATCAAACTTTTAGAAAGTCTAGAGCACTGCGCTTTTTACTTTTTAGGGCATAAATTACGTGTAGCGGAGACAACATGCACAGCAGTTCAACTTCTGGGTCGAGGCTTTGCCTTAACTCATTTTTTTCTCTCTCTCTTAAAACGCTAGCACTCAGCACCGCATTCATCCCATTGCATAGCATCAGTGCCAGCAAAACTGCACATCAGTTTGACAGTGTAGTCAACAGCAGCAAATTAGTTGTGGTTTCTGTTGCAAACCCAACCACCGTATTCCAAGACGGGCAAATTAAGCATGGCTTCGGCTATGACTTAGTGCGCAACTACGCTGATAGCCTGAAAGTACGTTTAGAGTTTAAAACGGTAAAAGACAACGCAGCAGCGCTAGAAATGGTCCAGCAAGGCAAAGCGAACTTTGCGATGACAACTGCCAGCATCAGCAGCATCGAAGCCAAACAGCTGACTTCTTTCTCTGCAACATGCGGCGAAACAGTTTCTATGCAAAAAAATGGTCTCAGCAGTGATTTAAACTGGGTGTTTAAATCTGCAAATGACCCATTAAGCGATACTGCCAGCGGTTACATCTGCCGTGCAAAACAAGCAGGCACACTGCAAAAGTTAGCATCATTCTATAACCGCAATGTTGTTAAGCAAGAATCTTGGGATTCTATCCAGCGTGATCTCAGCAACCGTATGCCTATTTATAAAGCCAGCTTTAAATCAACAGCTCAAAAGTATGATTTAGATTGGCATTTATTGGCCGCTATCGGCTATCAAGAGTCATACCTGAAACCTAATTCGGTATCGCCTACTGGCGTGCGCGGCATTATGATGCTGACCAACAGCACTGCAAAAGCAATGGGGGTCAGCAACCGTACAGATCCAGCTCAGAGCATTCAGGGCGGCGCTAAGTATTATGATCAAATGCTGAGCCGCTATGCGCATATCCCGCTGCCTGACCGCAACTGGTATGCTCTCGTAGCCTACAACATGGGGCCAGGCGCTGTCAGCCAGATCCAAAAGCGCATTCAGTCGCAAGGCAAGAACCCGAATAAATGGGTGAACCTTTATGCTTATTTAGATAACAATAAAGCCAGTAATGGCCGTTATCGCCAAGCAGTACAATACGTGACCCGTATCCGCGCCTATGTTGAGCATATTAAGACGACACCGCAGCTGGTGAAAATCTAATACAGCAAAACTGAATTAGGCTGTACTGTAAAATTGAAGGCATAAAAAAAAAGCTTACCTAAAGGTAAGCTTTTTTTTTATGTAGGCCTTAAGCTGTGTGCTCAAGCACTTTCTTAAACAAATCTTTTTGTTCTTGGCTAGGCTTAGCAGTTTGCAGCGCCATCAACTGAGACATATCGCCTTGAACTTTTATTTTGCCTGTCATAAATGCCTGCATTGCTGCAGCCATATCAAACTCTAGGAATACTTTACGTAAAGTTTCTGCATCCATATTCAATGTTGTTTTTGCATCTGAAGACAGGCCTTTCTTAATCGCGCCGCCATCTAAAGACAATTCAGTATTGCCTGCAGCATCTGCTACAACTAAATTAATAGCTAGGCTTGACAATGCAGGAGGCAAATTCAAATCACCTGCTTGAGCAGTTAGAGTTTCCACAGTTGAAAACCAATCATCAGTTAAAAAAGCCGGCATGTTCTTACCTCTATCTATTTGTTCATTGTGTGTCATCTATCCAGATGGCATCATTAAGAAGCACTTATTGCTTGTTGCCTGTTATAGCATGATCACTTAGCAAATGGCTAAAGAATTTTGCACGCACCGTTCAGTTTTTATATTTTTTATACATCTTTAAACAAAATCAAATACATAAAAAAAGCATCTGATGATTCAGATGCTTTTTTATAGCTTGTACAGCTTATTCTGCAGCAAAGCCCAAATTCACCATATTGATGCGCTTGCTTTCGCCTTCTGCAGCTTCCTCTGTCGAGCAGCTGCCGTTTTTGAAATCAAACTCACGTTCGCTGTCCAGCGCCTCAAAATCAAACAGCTCACGGTCAGCCAGCTGCGATGGCGATACATTTTGCAGTGCGCCAAAAATACTGTGCAAACGTTTTGGATATTCTTTATCCCAAGTACGCAGCATATCGTTCAATATCGCGCGCTGTAAGTTTTCCTGCGATCCGCATAAGTTACACGGAATAATTGGGAACTTACGCATTTCTGCATATTTAATAATGTCTTTCTCTTCCACATACGCCAGCGGACGAATCAAGATATTCTTTTTGTCTGAAGACAACAGCTTCGGAGGCATCGCTTTTAGGCTGCCGCCATGGAACAGATTCAAGAAGAAAGTTGCCAAGATATCATCACGGTGATGACCTAAAGCTACTTTAGTCGCACCGATCTCTTGCGCAAAACCGTAAAGCGAGCCGCGGCGCAGACGTGAACATACTGCACAGTAAGTCTTGCCTTCAGGTGTCAGTTTTTTCGTAATACTGTAGGTGTCTTTTTCCAAGATATAATACGGAATGTTATTTTCTTCTAAATAACGCGGCAGTACTTCTTCTGGGAAACCTGGCTGTTTTTGGTCAAGGTTAACTGCAACCACTTCAAAGCTGATTGGCGCAATACGCTGGAACTGAAGCAAAATATCCAGCAAGGTATAACTGTCTTTACCGCCAGAAATACAGACCATTACCTTGTCACCGTCTTCGATCATTTTAAAATCACGAATCGCATGACCAACTTGGCGGCGGAGCTTTTTCAGCAAACGGTAATAAGCTGAGCTGGTTGGCAGCTCTGGCTTGAAATTAAATCCTTGTTCGGACTCAACTGGCGAGTACATAGACGCGATATGCCCATAAATAAAATAACCGCGCAATTTTATCCGATTCAGCTGTCCGCCGCATCAAAAGAATGTAATTTCGATGAATTGTTAAAATATGGTCATATTCACGCAATCTTCTTCCTGCATATTTGAACGTTGCAGTTCAAAAAAACACCAAGATGCTTATCTTTTGGACTTTTCCACAGTTGTCCACAAAACCTGTGGATAACTTTGTGGATTCTAAAAGGCTTGACAAGGTGCGTCTCCCTTATTTTAAGGCTTCCATTTAAATTGATCGTTTTTTGATCAATTTAATAAGCATTAAATATCAATGGTTTAAGTGTGTCAAGTTATGCTCATTAAAAAAAAATAAATATTTTTTTTGATTAATGCTTCGGCAAAATGACTTGATTTTTACAAACTAACCGATAAATACGCAGCATAAAGCTTTTCATCCTTTTTATTTTTGCTACACTCTGTTTTAACTGTTTGGGGACAGATTTTTTTGAAATCATAATGAATAATAAACTTGGAATTTTTACTCTGTTCATTTTAGGCTCTGCATCAATTTTAGGCGCAGGGTCTGTATCTGCTGGTCAAATCTATATCTATAAAGACAATAATGGCAGCACACTAATGACTAACCGCAAAAGTGCGGACAAATCATTAACCAAAGTAAAAGTTACTTACTACCCAGACAGCAATATTCATACATACAGCAACTGGGGTTCAAGTGAATCTTCAGTCTTGCCTAGCTATAGCCGCAACAAAAATGCTTTTGACAGCATTATTAAACAGGCTTCGGCCCAGCATGGTGTCGCTGAAGGTTTAATTAAAGCCGTTATGCATACTGAATCTGGGTTTAACGTCAATGCACGCTCTCCTGTCGGCGCACAAGGCCTGATGCAGCTGATGCCGGCAACAGCCCGCCGCTTTAATGTTTCTAATGCTTATGATCCGCATCAAAATATTATGGCTGGCGCACGTTATTTAGCTTGGCTGTTAAAACGCTTTAATGGCAACACGACCTTAGCGCTGGCAGGCTATAATGCCGGCGAAGGCAATGTGCAAAAATACGGCGGTGTGCCGCCCTTCCGCGAAACACAAGATTATGTGCGCCGCGTCAACAGCCGTTTTCAAAACTTATATCATGGCGGCATCGGTTTATCTGCCAGCAGCAATCTACCGGCCAATGCCAAAATCATTGCCAGCTCCAATAATGATTCAATACAAGCAGCAGCCCCAAAATCGAATCCATATCAGCGCCAAATTATTCAAGCTGCAGACGGCTCATTTACGGATGCGCCAGCAGGCTCATATGCAACTGCACATGCAAGCGCTTCAGCCCGGCTATATATCAGCGAATAAAAAACTGCGCTTTTCGTAATTTTTTCTTGAATTTCTGCTGCTTTCACCTCATATTGACTGCAATGATTATGATTTGCAGATCAGATTATTTTTTCCTAATACGAGGATTTTCTCAATGATGCGGATTGGTTTGTTCTTGCTAACCAACCTCGCGGTACTGATTGTAGCTGGCATTATTTTGTCACTCTTCGGTGTCGGCAGTTACCACGGCGCAGGCGGCTTACAGCTTGGCAACCTGATGGTAATCTGTTTTGTGTTTGGTATGGTTGGTTCTTTAATTTCTCTGTTCATGTCAAAGTGGATGGCAAAAAAAACCACAGGTACTGAAATTATCGACCCGAATGCGCCGCGCAGCCAAGCGGAAGCATGGCTATTACAGGAAGTTGCACAACTTTCTCAACGCGCAGGCATCAAAATGCCTGAAGTTGGTATTTTCCCTTCTTATCAGTCAAATGCGTTTGCGACTGGCTGGAATAAAAATGATGCGCTTGTTGCGGTTTCAACCGGCTTGCTGGAGCGCATGAATAAAGACGAACTTCGTGCTGTACTTGCCCATGAAATCGGTCACGTTGCCAATGGCGACATGGTGACATTGGCCCTAGTACAAGGCGTAGTCAATGCTTTCGTAATGTTCTTTGCCCGTGTCGCAGGTGATTTTATTGACCGCAACGTATTTGGCCGTGAAGAAGGCGAAGCGCCGGGTATCGCATATTTCGTGATTACCATTGTGCTGGATATTGTCTTTGGTATCTTAGCTTCATCTATTGTTATGTGGTTCTCACGCTACCGTGAATACCGTGCAGACGAAGCTGGCGCACGTTTAGCTGGCAAACAAGCGATGATTTCTGCACTGCTTCGCCTACAAGCTGAATCAGAAATGCCAGATGCAATGCCGAAAGAGATGAAAGCTTTTGCAATCTCTGCAGGTAAAGAACAAGGTTTCAGCTTAGCTGCTTTGTTCCAAACGCACCCGACAATTGAACAGCGTGTTGCTGCATTACAGCAGTTAGATTGCCCATAAGCATCTAAAACGTAATTCTAAAAAAAGCCTCCAGATGGAGGCTTTTTTTATTCTGGGCAAATTAGCTTTGCCCGAATGGCATATAAAAGCTTATACAGTTATCCGCCAGTCATAAAGGATTGATACCACTGCCACAGCGCAGTACCGCCAATCCACATTGCGATACCCAAAAGTACAATAAAGAACAGTCCTAAAAGATCTGGAATATGCAGCCATAGCCATGCAATGACAGGATTTCGCCAAAAAGCGGACTGCTGCTGCTTCTGTTCTAATTTCTCATGCAAAAATGGATGCACAACGTGTGAGTCACTTTGGATTTGGTATTCTGTACGTATATGTTCATGCACCACATCCAGCGCTTTGCGGCTTGGACGGATAAAAATATCAAATACCGTCCCTGCAACTGGGATAAATCCAACCACAGCATCAACTGCTGCCATTTTCATCACAGGGGTTAGCTTTTCTTGCGGCACACCAATCTGTTTCGCTTTATAAATGGCATAGCAGGTCAACACAAAGCCTGCTGCATCGCCAGCAATTGGGATTGTACTGAGCGCAGCATCCGCCCCCACCCCTTGTCTGGTAAAGGGAATACGGACGACCGAGTCCATCATATTGGCAAATTTGGCCAAGTCACGCTCTAAACGGATGATGTCTTGATGTGACATTCTTTTTTCTATTTTATTCTGCCGATCTGCGGATGCCATACTGATGCTCAATTGCTTGCTTATATTGCAAATAAATCATATTCGGTTAGCGAGGTACAGCGCTCAGAGCTGAGCGGCATCAGATAGTGCTTAATATTCACATTAAAGTAACAATTGCGAGGCAATAAACAAATAAACCAGCACACCTGCAGCATCACAAATAGAAGTCACTAAGGGCGCGGATGCGCTGGCAGGATCAAGTTTCAGCTTTTGCAAAATAAAGGGCAGACTCATGCCAATGAGGCAGCCCATCATGACAATACCGATCATGCTCAGCGCAAGCACCAGCGCAACCATAATGTCGCCTCTGAAATAGCCCAGCAGCGATACGGCAGCGGCCATAGTGCCGCCTAAGCATAGCGCCACCAAAATTTCACGGCCCAGCAGCTTAAACCAGTCTCTAAAATGCACATCTCCAGTCGCCAGCGCCCGAACCATTAAGGTTGCTGACTGTGAGCCTGCGTTGCCGCCGCTTCCAACCAATAAAGGCAAGAAAAATACCAGCACCAAATTGGCAGCAATAATGTCTTCATAATGCGCAATACCCAAACCTGACAGCAGGCTGCCAAAAACCAAAAACACCAGCCAAAATACCCGTTTTTGGTACAGCAGCAGTATCGGCGCTGTTTTCATACTCATTTTGGTTGTGGTACTCACCGCGCTAGCTTTTAAAAAGTCTTCTGTCGTTTCTTCATTCACAACATCCATTGCATCATCATAAGTCACAATGCCGAGTAAACAGCCTTCACGGTCTACGATCGGCAACGCAATAAAATCATAATGACTGAGTTTATTCGCAACACTTTCTTGGTCATCGTCGGCATAGGCATAAATCAGTTCTGTCGTCATCACAGATTGAATTAAAGCATCTGGCGGCGCTAAAACCATTTCGCGCAATGAAATAACGCCCTGCAGCTGGCGCACTGCATTGACAATATATATTTCATATAGGGTTGCAGGGTTTGAAGCGCTTTCACGCAAATAATCAAGCCCCTGCTGAATGCTGAATCCTTCTGGCAAAGTTGCAAAATCTAAACTCATGATCGCGCCGGCAGACTCTTCTTTATAAGCCGCCAATGCTCGAATTTGTATCCGCTTACTTAAGCTTAAACGTGTGTAGAGCTGTTTTTGTATAATGGGCGAGACAGCTTTGACAATATCGACACTGTCATCAGAGTGCATATGCTCAATCATTTCCGCCAAATCTTGTATGGGCAAATGCTGCGCAAGTTCAATTTGCGCCTCTAAGGGATAAAACGTGATAACTTCAGCTTTGTTTTCCAGCATATGCAGCAAACTGACCTGAACAGAAATATCCAGCGCCTGTAAAATCAGCGCAATATCTGCCGCATTCAAATGCTGAATTTGCGTTAAAACCTCATCCAAATTTTGCTGCTGCGCCAATTGCTGAATACTGTGTACCATATCTATTGTATTCTGCATGCATTCACTCCCTTGCCCCTGTAATTAGCAGTATATCTTGCTGATTTTTTGACTGACGGCGCTAACAGAATTCAGCAAAAAATAGCCTGCCGGCTGCAGGCCAGCAAAATCAAACCACTACATTTATGCGCTATTATGATGAATGATAATAAATTTTAGCCATGTTATTTTTATATTGTTGTAAATATACATTTTCTATTCATTTTTATAGGTTATAAACATGGTGCTGCATTTAACGCTCAGCATCTGTATATTTTTATTTTTTCAGCCAGTGACTTGATCTGCCCGTATGTCTATGGATATGGCAGTACACACGGAAAATATTTTTCGCCATGCTTTCTAAATTTTTTATTCAGCGGCCTATTTTTGCTTTTGTACTTGCCATTTTTGTCATGGCTGCAGGCCTATTTGCCTTAAACAGCCTGCCTGTTGAGCGTTATCCAGATATTGCTCCGCCGCGTATTTCCATCAGCACCAATTACTCAGGCGCAGATGCACAGACTGTTGAAGAAAGTGTCACTCAAGTATTAGAACAGCAGATTACTGGTTTAGATCATTTGCTGTATTTCAGCTCCAGCAGCGACTCCAACGGTTCCAGCCGTATCAATATCAGCTTTGAAAACGGTACAGACCCGGATACTGCACAGGTGCAAGTGCAAAATGCCATGAATGGCGTACTGAGCCGCCTGCCCAATGAGGTGCAGCGTCAAGGGGTAAATGTGCTGAAATCATTAGGCGATACCTTCATGGTAGTCGGACTCTATGATGAAAGCCGAAAAAGCACCAATATTGAGTTGTCTGATTATCTGCTGACTCATTTAGAAAATGAACTGGGCCGTGTCGAAGGTGTCGGTGAAGTTGACGTATTCGGCTCTAAATTTGCGATGCGTATTTGGCTGGACCCAAATAAACTCAAACAGTTTAAACTGATGCCAAGCGATATTCAGCAAGCCGTTGAAGCGCAGAATACGCAAGTGGCTGCAGGCGGCATAGGTGAATTGCCCGTTACAGCAGAGCAGTACTTAAATGCCAAAGTCACCTCTGGCTCAAAACTGAAAACAGCTGAACAATTTAAAAATATTATATTAAAAGCCAATACTGACGGCAGTTATGTCTATTTAAGAGATGTTGCCCGTGTGGAAATTGGCGCTGAAAACTATCAGTCCAATAACACCATCAACGGCTACCCGTCCGCAGGTATGGCCATATCATTGTCTTCAGGCGCAAATGCGATTCAAACCTCTAAACGCATTCAGGACACCGTAGAGCGTATTAGTCAAAAATTGCCGGCAGGCTATAAACTTGTTTACCCAAATGACAATACGCCATTTGTCCGTGAGTCGATTAAAGAAGTCGTAAAAACATTATTTGAAGCGATTCTATTGGTTATCATCGTGATGTTTTTATTTTTGCAAAGCTGGCGTGCAACGTTAATTCCAGCCATCACCGTTCCAGTGGTTTTACTGGGAACCATGGCAGTGCTTTGGCTGCTGGGCATGAGTATTAACACACTGACCTTATTTGCACTGGTGCTGGCCATTGGCTTGCTGGTCGATGACGCTATTGTGGTGGTGGAAAATGTTGAACGCCTGATGCATGAACAGCATATGACTGCAAAACAGGCTTCATTTGAATCCATGCATGAAATCAGCGGCGCTCTTGTCGGTATTACACTTGTCTTGACTGCCGTATTTATTCCAATGGCTTTTTTTGGCGGTTCTACCGGCGTGATTTACCGCCAGTTTGCCATTACACTAATTACAGCCATGAGCATTTCTTTGGCTGCAGCATTGGTGCTGACACCTGCCCTGTGCGCTTTAATTTTAAAGCCAAACCCGCAGCCTGCACGCTGGGCAGTACGCTTTAATCAAGCTCTAAATACAGTTAAAAATAAATATCTAGGCCTGTCTGCGCTGTCTATTCAGTATAAGCTCTGCAGTTTGGTCATTGCTGGCGCTTTAATTATCATCTTTGCGCTTTTTTACCGCGCTTTGCCAACCAGCTTCCTGCCAAATGAAGATCAAGGCCGATTAAGCTTGCAAATTACCCTGCAAGACAATGCGCCCATGACACAAACCATGCAAATCGGTGAGTCTGTACGGCAGTATCTCCTGCAATATGAAAAAGACAATATTGATTTAGTCATGCTGCGCTATGGCCGTAACCGCTCAGGTTCGGGACAGCATTTAGCGCAAGGTTTTATCAAATTAAAGCCGTGGGATCAGCGTTCTGGTAAAGCCAATAGCGCCAATGCCATACGTGAGCGCGCCAATCAATATTTTGCAAATAACTCAAATGCGCGCATTAATCTCTCTATGCCTCCTGTTGTTATTGGCTTAGGCGACACTGACAGTTTAAGCTTTTGGGTACGGGACATTAACGGTGCTGGACGTAATTTTCTCAATCAGCAATTTAAACTGATTAAAAATGAAGCCGCTCATTTTGATGCTTTGGAAAATTTGGATAAACGTGCAGCGCCAGATAAATCGAAACTTGCGGTTAATATTGATCAAAAAGCAGCAATGGCATCTGGGCTTGCAATCAACGACATTAACAATACTTTATCCGCTGCGCTCGGCGGAAAATACATTAATGACTTTATTGACCGCGGCCGCATTAAACGCGTGATGATGCAAAGCGATGCGCCATTTCGCGCCCAACCCGATGATTTGAAATATTGGTCTGTGCGCAATAATGTCAATGAAATGGTCCCCTTCAGTGTCTTTTCTACTGTCGGCTGGTCTGGCGGCCCTGAAGTAGTTAACCGCTTTAACGGCTATAGCGCGCTTGAAATCAATGCAGATAAAACTGCACATGTAAGTTCAGGACAAGCTATGCAGCAAGTCAGCGCTTTACTTGAGCAAATTCCAGATGTCGATTTGGCTTGGAGCGGCTTGTCATTTGAGGAGCAGAAAACCAGCAATCAATCACTGTTTTTATATCTGATTTCGATTGGCTTTATTTTCCTCTGCCTTGCAGCATTATATGAAAGCTGGTCTATTCCAGCCGCAGTCATGTTTGCTATTCCGCTAGGCATTGGCGGCAGTATTCTCTTTACCTATTTCGGCGGCTTTCCAAATGATATTTATTTTCAAATTGCCTTGCTGACCACCATTGGCCTGTCCTGTAAAAATGCTATTTTAATTATAGAGTTTGCTGCCCTTGCGCAGCGTCAAGGCAAAAACATCTTAGACGCTGCTTTAGAGGGCGCTAACTTGCGCTTTAGACCCATTATTATGACTTCACTGGCTTTTGGCGCAGGTGTGATCCCTTTAATTTTCGCTCAAGGCGCTGGCGCATTCAGCCGCCAAGAAATTGGTTTGAGTGTCTTTGGCGGTGTGCTGTTCGGCACAGTACTGGTGCTGATCTTTATTCCCTTGGCCTTTGTGTTCGTACGTTCAGTTTTCAAACCGAAAAATGCAAGCTGAATATGCCTAAAGCTAAAAAAGGCACCCTGATCAATCAGAGTGCCTTTTTTCAGTGCTTAAATTCAACCTAAGATGTGGCTCTTTCAGTCAATCACTATTTTGCTTCAGCCTTTATTTCATTGTTCTCCGCTGTTTGTATAGTTTGCACCATTACGTCCTGTTTCCTTACAGCCGTCTTTTCCAATACAGCGACTTCTGCAGCTGCAGGCACAGCTGATATTTCTGCGCTGGGCTGTGGCTGTTCCGCTGCACTTTCTTTTATCTTTGGAACTTCTGCATTTTCAGCTGACTTTACTGCCTTATCTTCAACAGGCTGTATCTGTGTCTGGCTGAGAACTTGCAATGACTCCTGATGTTGATATTGCACTGCTGCCTGTCTCAGCTCTATAGTTTTCACGGTTTCAGCTGTCACGGCTGGAGCAGCACGTTCAGCTGGAACTGGTACTTGTTCTGATGTGTTAGTGGCCTCCTCAGCCTTCACTTCGTTTGAAACGGCTAGTGTTGCAGGTGTTGCAGGTGTTGCAGGTGTTGCAGGTGTTGCAGGTGTTGC
>NZ_RAXV01000079.1 GCF_003611465.1 Acinetobacter tianfuensis | reverse complement strand
CGCGCTCGGTGCTATCTGCAAAAAGCTCCGCGCCTACGCTTATATCACCCCGCGCAATGAAAATGGTGCAATGCTTCCGACCGCTGAGTCTGTTGCTGCTTTTCGTAAACAACTGGCTTTCCGTGAGATTGAAATTATTTGGCCAGATTGGACAAGCGGAAATGTTTTTAGTGGCGTTGAGAGACCTATTGACGCTATATCAGTCGGTATTTCTCCTGATTTGCAGTATACCGATGATAATACTGAAAACAATATTCATTGGGCTATTGAAGTGAATGGCACGCTGTACCCAACTGAGATTGGCGGCGGCGGTGAATATTCATTTTTAGAAGACTATTTAAAGGACAATAAAGAAACCCTAGGAATTACTGGCGAGTATGAAAGTAATGACGGTGGCAGTTCAGCAGTATTTATCCGCAATATCACAAATTCGCGCAAATTTATCCGCTTGATTCCTGATAATCCTTACACAAATGAAATGACACTCATTGGCAATCCGACTGCAAAAATTGACAGTGAAGGTGTAATCAGCTTTTGGCTAGATGCCTTTGACGAACCTGAACCTGAACCCGAACCCGAACCCGAACCCGAACCTGAACCCGAACCTATCGCTCCTGTCGTAACTAAGTTTGCGTTTACTCCCATTGAAGGTGTGACCGACACCCGCACGCTTCAAGTCCGCTTGGATATGATTGCAGTCAACGGTGATGCAACAAAAATTAGTGCGCCTGTTTTAGATTGGACTGGGGACGGTGTTATTGATATGCACTATGAGGTCGCGGACCACCCTTGGAAAGTCTATCAATATGTATTCCCCGCAACGGCTGGCGAGCTAACTATTACAACACAAGGCGGCTTAAATGTTTGTTATGCGGATGAATTTGAAGGTAGCCACCGCAAGGATGTAATTGAGTTACCAAATCAGGATGTAGAAGTGCAAATTTCATCTGCTAATACAGATTTTGATATGCCTGCTGTACTTCCGCCAAAAATGAAAAGAATAGACAAATTAATTTATGGCAGCTTCCGCTTTACAGATGCCAAGAATTCAATAAGCAAATGGGATGTAAGTAATGTAACTTCAATGAAAGGTTTTTTATCAGGTTGTAACTTGGCCAAGCCTAATCTATCACAATGGTGCGTTCCGCTAATCACATCGGAACCTCAATTTTTTGGATCTTCGCTTATGACGGCAGAGGATAAGCCTGTTTGGGGAACATGTCCTAGCGCTGGAGGCGGTGGCGATGGCGGTATCAGCCCAATGATTGTCCGCGGAGGAGAACAAGGTGGAAGCGCGGAGTTATATAGTCTTAGCAAATTAAAAATTACGGCTCCTGCAAATGTGAATGTTGGTTATCAAGATTATTCTGCTGCGATGGGTGTCCATTATTATAGTTTTCAGTCTTCGGATGGATCTGAGATGACAATTGAAATCCTTCCTGACGCTGCTGGATCTCAGTTAAGTGCAATGAGCCTTTCAAACTTGCCAGCTATTTTGCAATGGTATAGCGAAGGATATGAACGCTTTGACGACCCGCAGGGACAATTTGCAGGTTTTAAAGATGCAACCAGTGTTCCGAATACAGCACCGCCAAAAACCACAAATTATGACTATATGTTTGCAGCAAACTCAAACGTGCTGAGTGAGCTTGAACAATGGGATGTGCGTTTAGCAACAAGTATGAATAACATGCTTTATGCTACTCAAACACTTGACTTGTCGCGCTGGTGTGTTTCCAACATTACGACACAGCCTGCAGGGTGGGATGGATTATCCTTATTAACACCTCCTATTTGGGGGACATGCCCCAACGGCTAAATCCTGATTAAACGTTAAACAGGATTCAGTTTATAGAATAAAAACCTTCCGCAATTCATGATGACTCTAAAAGTAATTTCACTTTTATGGAGTCATCATGACTGAATTTCACCATGGTATTACAGCACGTGAAGCGGAAATTGGAAAAATCCCAA
>NZ_RAXV01000078.1 GCF_003611465.1 Acinetobacter tianfuensis | reverse complement strand
TATACATTATACGAAATGGTATAATTAAGCCTTTAATTTATATAGACTTAATCCTGAATAACAAACTTGCCATCATCAGCAAGCGCAAAACCTGCGAACGTCTGGACGGTTTGACCAGCAATATTTTTATTAAAAGTACGTTCATTCACATTGAATGAAATGGTTTTACCAACGACTTTTTTAAACTCTGGAACTGTCCAATTCAGCTTTTGAGGAATTGATACAGAAACGACTTCTTCTGTGTCGCGGTTCAATTTGTTTGACCAAATGTTCTTTGTAAAAACAAGGCTGTGATAATTGACGTTTTTCTCTTTATCTTCATAAACAGATACGTTTTCTAATTTTCCAGTGATTGAAAGATGCATGATTAACCTACCTTAGCAAAGCGTGATTGTGGTTCCTGATACCAGTCTGGTACCTGATTTTGGAAGTCGATTTTTACAAGTTGAACAAACGGAATGACGTTATTTTTTGATTCAGAATCAAGGTTTTGCAAATATGCTTTTGAAAAGCCACAAGCTCTTAAATCCTTGATATAAGCGTAATAACGAGTTTCTGAATATTTCTTTTTAAGTGTTTCAGCACCGTGCAACTCAAGCGCACAGAAAAAATTAAAAATGTTGCGGGACTTGGTTTGTGATAAACGTCCAGACTTTGTATAGGTATCAAATACGGTACAGATCTTTGCAAAAACAGTGTCATGATCAAGGGCTTTCATCGTGTGACCCTCCAGTGCTTCAAATAAAGGTTTATTGGCCAATTGCCAGAGTTCAGTTAAAAAATTCGGATTTGCATGTTGATGTTTAATCAATTCAAAGACATTCAAAGGAATGCCATGTTCAGTAAGCCATAACGGTTTAAAGCGAGTTTCTAAACGAAGTAAGCCCTGCATGAATGCAATAACGCGCGGATCTTCCATTGCTTTAATCACACGAATTGCAAAAACTTCACCTTTAGCAGCAAGACGTTTTAATTTTTTTAGCTGAAGCTGAAACTCAATAGACTTGCAATAAGCTTTACGAGCCAAACGCTTAGAATTAGGTGATCCCCAGTAGACTGTGGAGCCGTAAACTAATTTAGATTTACGAAGTGAACCACTGGAGACCTTGCGCAGAAAATCAAGAACACTTAGAACTTGGTCATCATTTTTTAGACGAGCTGAATAAGTCACGTCAAGATTTACAATTTGTGCATTCTGTACGTCAAGAATTTCATAAAGCTTAGGATTTGATTCAGCCAAATAGCCAAGCATTTCAAAAATACCAAGCTCTAAATTATCTGAACCGAAAATATTATGACCTTGCATGATCTTTGCTGGTGAACACTTAATCATGACATGCGGTTTAATTTTGCCTTCGTGTACAAGCTTAAAAGCAACATTTGTAAATGAAGTCGGAAGATCATCATAAGGATGATATAAGGCCCCTACTTGCATCTTGCCATGTTCATCAAGATAAACATCACGAGAACCAACAGTAACGCCAAGTTCCAACAAATTTAAAGACAACAGAAATTGCTCGCCACTTCTATCTGAAATGACAAATTCGTCTTTTACGAATAAGCGTATTTCTGCAAAATCGATCATTGAATCACTGACACAGGGACACATTAATGACGGAACGATACCACGACACACTGTGTCAGTGCAACACAAAGTATACTTTTAGACATCATGACACATTGGTGCAGTAAATGGCTTCAGTACAAATCAGAGTTAGAGACGAGTTGGCAGATAAACTTGAAACTGCAAAATGGGAAATCAAGTACAAGCTTAGAATGGAAATACAGAATACAGATGTTCTAAATGCTCTAATCTACAAACACTTAGATAAATTAAGTGAGGATGATGTATTGGAATATAGAAGAAAAATACTAAAAAAAGACGAGTAAAACTCCTAAATATGGGAGTTAAGTACGACATTAGAAACGTCGTACTTCACTGCCCGACAAATTTCGTATAATGCAGATTGATGTTAAATGCATCCTACAAAGAAAAAAAAAGCTATGTTTGATTTAACATAGCTTTTTGTTTTCTCCACTGGAGAGATGATGCAAATAACATAATCCTGCGCACATTATACGAAATCAG
>NZ_RAXV01000077.1 GCF_003611465.1 Acinetobacter tianfuensis | reverse complement strand
TCTATAATGATAAATTAGGGCTTTTCACCTTTCAAAACATGGCATATGACAACGTTTCCTTGGTTGAAAATGACTGCTAAGTAAAGCTTGAAAGTTAAATAATATTTATTGACACATATATTTAATAGTGATCTTATAGCAACAAATAAATAATTGTTGCTTAATTAAAGTTATGGCAGATCTAATAGTCAAATCAAATAAACTTGTGCAAGCAATACAAACTTTATCATTAGCTGAAACTCGTGTAATACAGCTTGCAATTATTGATGCTAGAGAAACAGGTAAAGGATTAACTCCAGAGCATCCTCTTGAGTTAAATGCAAATCGGTATGCTAAGGCATTTAATGTTTCTCTAGACGCAGCTTATTTGGCTTTAATTGAAGCAGAGGATTCTTTATTTAAAAAAAAATTCACGATCACAAATGAAGATGGAACCTTAACAAAAAGTCGTTGGATTCAAGATGCCAATTATCGCAAAGGAGAAGGAAGAATCTTAGTTACTTTAACTCGTGTAGTGGTTGAACATGTGACTAAAATAGATGGGTTTGAACAATATTTTACTAGTTATCATTTGAAAAAAACTGCTGACTTCAAAAGTGTTTATGCGGTACGTCTTTATGAGTTATTAATGCAATGGAAATCTGTAGGAAAAACTCCTATCTATGAGTTAAACAAATTTCGTAGCCAACTCGGAATTGGTGTTAATGAATATACAAGAATGGAGGCATTTAAGAGACGCGTGTTAGATATTGCAGTAAACCAAATTAACGAACTCTCAGATATCATTGTTAAATATGAGCAACATAAACAAGGGCGTTCTATCTCAGGATTTTCTTTTAATTTTACATTAAAGAAATCAACTATCAGATCTATAGAAGCTTCTAAACAAATAAATACAACTGATCTTTTCTTAAAAATGACCGATGCACAACGTCACCTTTTTGCTAATAGACTTTCTAAACTACCAGAGATGGGAAGATATTCAGAAGGTACTGAGAGCTATCCGCAGTTTGCTGTACGTATCGCTCAAATGCTTAAAGACAGACAAAAATTCCAAGAATTATTCCCTTACCTTCAAAAAGTTGGTTTTCAACCGACCTAAAATAAAAGCATAAAAACAACAAAAACTTAAATAAGTTGCGTAACTTAAATAACTTAAATAACTTACGTAAAAATATATTTTCTTAACTATTGATCGAAATGAAAAGCACTATATAATTAAATGTTAAATAAGTTACGTAAGTTAAATAACAATATGATTATTTTAGTTGGTGGTGAAAAAGGTGGTTCAGGAAAAAGTTGCTTAGCCCAAAATCTAGCAGTTTACTTGCAAGCTCAAAATCGAGATATTCTATTATTAGATGCAGACCCTCAAGGTACAACCACAGATTGGATCAAAGAGCGTGATGAAAATGATAACGTTAAGAGCATCCCATCCGTACAAGCAGCTGGGAATATTAGACAAATATTGATGGATCTCTCTAAGCGCTATCAAGATATTATTATCGATGCTGGTGGTCAGGATTCAGAAGCATTACGTTCAGCGATGACTATTGCAACGCATATGCTTCTTCCATTTCGTCCAAAACGAAGAGATTTAAAAACACTAGTTCATGTTGAGAAGCTTATTCGATTAGCAAAAGCGGTAAATCCTGAACTTTACACTAGAGCAGTTATTACCCAATGCCCAACTTTGCCAAGTCAATCTCAAAGAATTTTAGATGCAAAAGATGCTTGTGAATCTTTTGATCTTATCCCACTCAATAATTTTACATGCAATAGAAATATTTACGATGATGCCGATGAGAATGGTTTATCTGTTTTTGAAATGTCGTCTGATGAAAAAGCTAAACAAGAAATTGAACACATCGCAAAAGAATTTTTAGGAGAACTCTAATGGCATTAAAAGGGTTAAAAAAGTCTGAGCAAAGTTCAAATCAAGACCAAATTGACAATTTTATTCAAGGTGCATCTAAACGCATCAAGAAAATTGAACCGAGTCAGCAAAACTATAAAAGATATACTTTTTCTCTAACAGAAGAAGTTAACCAGCAAATAGACCAACTTTTAGTTAATTGTAGAGTAGCTAAAGCTAACAGATCTATCATTTTAAAAGCTGCAATTCACCAATTGGAGAACCTCACTGCAGAAGAATTACAGCAGGCTGTATTGAAACAAGTTAAGTAACTTACCTAAGTTATTTAACTTAAATAAATTTATTATAATTCATTTATACTTAGGAAATACAACCATGCGTAAGGAACTGTTATTAGAGTTAGCAGATTTTTTAGAAAAATTAGAGCCTCATCGTTTCGATATTCGTACTTGGAGAAGACCGACTAAAAGCACAGTT
>NZ_RAXV01000076.1 GCF_003611465.1 Acinetobacter tianfuensis | reverse complement strand
CTTACAATTTTATTTCCTCCACCGTACATTGTAATTTCCTCATTTTCGATCAGAAAATTAAACGATGTAGGCTCTTCATGATTTCGATGAATTTTTTTCAATTTATATTTTAAAGTTAGATCTTTTATTTTAGAAAAATCAGTACTATTAAATGGAAAAATCCCCCTATTACACCCCCTAAAAAAAGCGCTTGTTTATTTTTCTCGTATAAATATGCTTCTTGTTCTTCATCAGCATATACCGTCGAGCTAATGAGCATCATAAAAAATAACTTAAAAACACTAAAAAAATAAATCATAATTCAATTCATAGATTAAAAATAAAACACATAAGCTTTCTAAAAACAAAAAAATATTTAAACCAAATCAAAATCAACTAAACTCAATACACTTAAAAACCGCACCATCAGGTTAGCTTTATTAGATAATACTTCTTATTTCAACAATACCATTTAGAAATAAAAAAATAATCATTCAAAATTAACATCATTCTACTCTAATGGTTAGCCTATTAAACTCCACCCCATTCTCACTATATATTTCTTGAGAAAAAAATCTAAATTTTAATTTAAAACCATTTTGGGATAATAAAAAAACATTAACAAATTTATAATCCTTATTATTTACTTCTTCACTACTTACAAAAGATATGGCTTCATCTCTAAGACACTTTTCACTTAAGAAAAGGCTAGAACTAAAGTGATGCTTAGCAGATGGGGACAATATTAAATCTGTTATTTTACTTTCTGTGCGATAAAGAACTAACTTTCCAGGCATACCTAACACATCCCTAGAAAGCATATACATTCCCCAACTTCCAACTTGACCATCCTTAAGAATGTGTTGTTGAAATGGTCCTAGTATTTTGCTGCTATTTAATTTATTGCTTTTGACAATACTAATAATTCCATTAAAAGTATCACACATATTTTGACTATTCATAACAAACTTCTCATTTATAGACAACCGAATATCATTAGGATGAGCATTAGAAAATTGGCAAAAAATTACCAGTAGCAAAAGAATAAAAAAATTATTTATCATTTAGATATCCCCATTCTATCAATGGATCTTTATCACCTATTTGTAATATCCAATATTCCTCTTTTGTTGCATCATCACCAGTTCTCCAAATAATAGTATCTTCTTCATAAAATGAGGATAAATTGCGTCCATACAATCTATGAACAAACTCATCTTTACCATCTTTACGTACTTGTCCAAGCATAATTTCAGCTTTCCCAGTTTTTGGAAATTCTGGATATTTTTCTAGCTTCAATGGAGATTTTTGTAAATTTTCCCACCATGAATATGGATTTACAGCAGGAATTGAAAAAAATCCATATTTTACATAACCATTTCCCTTAGGCACTTTCTCCCCTAAATGTCGCCTTAAAATCTTTTCAGCTTCTTTTGCACATGTTGAATTGGTTAATGCTCTATATTTTTTTTTATCCTTTTCTATTGTTTCATTATTTACATATTCCTTTCTCTCTTCATCAAAAATAAAACTATTACTTAATTTTCTAATTTTATTTACATCAATAGCTATTTTTTTTGCATTTTCTTCAGAAATTCTTAATCTATACAAATGTGTAACCTCTGTTATAGGATAATCACAAGTTGAAATATTACCAGTGATATTACTCCCATCACCAGCAGGACCGTAACTAAAGAAGCTAAATACCTCATCATTTTTTATTACATAGAAAAAACCATGCCCCCACTCACCTGTATCATTATTTTCAGGAAAAGCTGTTTTTAAATCGTGATGATTTCGAGTTTTCAATAGAAAAGTTTTTTTAGGTAAATATGCTAATTCAGGCAGATTAGTTTCCGTTCCAATAACAACATAATATTCATCCAATTGAACTTCTGTTTGTGGGTTTTCTAAGTCAGTTTCAAAATTTCTATTTTTCATATTAAACATCTATATCTAAAATAAATTTTTCTTTTTCAGAGGTATAAATTCTCTTAGTTTTACAATCCTTATCCGTTATTCCTCTAATTTTCTTTCCATTAATATCAGTCAATACATAATTCGTATCTGGCATTAATGCTCCTTTATTATTCTTTAAAATAAACTGATGGGAATATGTATCCTTACTTGGCAAATATGGAACATCAAAGTTAATTTTGCCGCCCGATTCAAACTTATGCTGCCCCGCCTTCACCTCAAACTTTCCAGCAGTCGTTGGCAATACCCCTGCACTGCTGATTTCGATTTGACTGCCGCCTGCGGTCAGCACTATTTTCTTACTGGCTTTAATTTCCACGGTATCTTCCGTCGAAATAATTTGAACACCCTTTCGTGCAATCAAATCCGCCCCATCTCCTTGGGCTTGGATTTCAACCTTGCCTTTGCCTGCATAAGCTCTTAAGCCTTCTTGTGCTGCAAATAGACTGATCTTGCTTTGTGCATGGGCAATCAAAGATTTTTGGCTACTGAAGTTAATGCTATCGCCTGCACTTTGGCTGATCTGCCCATCTGCTGACAGATGAATATCTTCCTGACTACTCACAGCAATTGAATTTGGTGCAGATAA
>NZ_RAXV01000075.1 GCF_003611465.1 Acinetobacter tianfuensis | reverse complement strand
GTAAGCATCCGCTGAACCCCACTTTTTCTCACTCATTAATACCGCGATAGTGTCCACTAAAATTTAAGTGGACACCTATTTATGGATTTAAAGACAGTTATATACAGTGCACCAACTATAGACAGTGCACCAACTATAGACAGTGCACCAACGCTAAAGAAGCCCCGTCGAACCTTCACGGCTGAATTTAAACATCAACTTATTCAGCAATGTCTGCAGCCAGATACATCGGTGGCCAAGGTAGCAATCCAACATCAGATCAATGCCAATCTGTTGCATAAATGGATTCGCCAGTTCAGATCAATGCTCCCTGCATTAACAACCCAATCCAGTGTGCAGGTCGACTTTCTTCCCATTGTGCTGCCTTCGACTCCAGTCAAACAAGAAGTACCTCCGCCACCTGTGCCGGAGAAGAAAGCTTTCGCTCATATCAGAATTCCACTGCATAAGGAACAATGTTCCGCAAGAGATCAGGTGATCGAAATCGAATGGCCAGTGGAGTATGCAACTGAATTACTGTTGCTGATCCAGGGTTTGACTCAATGATCCGTATTGATGAAATCTGGCTTTCTACCCAGCCGATGGATATGCGTGCAGGGATGGATACTGCCATGGCGCAGATTATGAAAGCCTTTGGCTCGATCAAACCGCATTGCGCCTACCTGTTCTGTAATAAACGTGGTCATCGTATGAAAGTGCTGGTACATGATGGGTTGGGTATCTGGCTGTGTGCCCGGCGGTTGGAACAGGGTAAATTTCACTGGGCTCAGCTGCATCAGGGTGAAACCGTAGCCCTCAGTCCAGAACAGTTACAGGCACTGATCCAGGGTTTGCCCTGGCAGCGCATTGGACGACAGCAGGTGGTCACTATGCTCTAAACTAGACGAGTGCATTCTGCTATTCTCCAAACGTTCTATTTCATTCTTGTCATGACCTCAGGCATACTGCGGTCATGAATACGCTGCCTGACTTAAGCCAACTGAGCCATGAACAACTGCTGGAATTTACCCGGCAGTTGGCGATGCAGCATCAACAACTCGCAGAAGATAAACAACAATTAGACGTTAAAGTTCAAAATCTTGAAGTATCAAACCAACAATTGGATGCCAAAGTCCAACAGCTTGCGGTATCAAATCAGCAACTCGATTCAAAAGTTCAACACCTCTCTGTTCTCACGCAAAAATACGAGCATGAACTGGCGCTGTTTAAAAAGCACAAATTCGGCAGTAAAAACGAACATCTCACTGCCAAACAAATCAGCCTGTTAGATGAAGCAGTTGAAGAAGATATCGCAGCAGTCGACCTGGAACTGGAACGGCTGAATGCAGATAAAACGGATGCAGCTACACAGAAAGCCACAGTCAACAAACCTAAACGTCGACCGCTACCGGATCACCTGTCAACCCTCCGTATCGAGCATGAACCTGCATCAACGCAATGCAGTTGTGGCTGCCAGTTACGTCGTATCGGCGAAGATATCAGTGAAAAACTGAATTTCAGACCGGCACAATTTTATAAAGAACAACATGTGCGTGGCAAATGGATCTGTGATCAGTGTGACACCCTGACTCAGCAAGCGATGCCAGCCTATGTGATTGATAAAGGCATTGCTAGCCCTGAACTGCTTAGCCATGTGCTGGTATCCAAGTATGCCGATCATTTACCCTTGTACCGTCAGCGCCTGATCTTTCTACGCGCAGGTGTTGATCTGTCGAGATCCACGTTATCTGACTGGATTGGCCGCTGTGGTGTGGAACTTGAACCTTTGGCCAATGCTTTAAAGCAGGTGGTGCTGCAACAGCAAGTGATGCATGCCGATGAAACAGCGGTCACCATCATGCAGCTTGGTGATGATGAGAAAAAACCAAAGAAAGGTTATGTCTGGGCCTATGCTACGACACAATACAATCCAGTTCAGGCGGTGATCTATGACTTCCAGGATAGTCGTTCAGGTCAACATGCTGAAGATTTCCTGAAAGGCTGGCAAGGTTATCTGATCTGTGATGATTATAGTGGCTATAAAGCACGCTTTAGATCAGGCCAGGTCATTGAAGTGGGCTGCATGGCGCATGCGCGTCGTAAATTCCATGAACTGCATGTGACCGGGAAAAGTCAGGTCGCTGAACAGGCCTTAGTGCTGATTCAGAAACTGTATGCTATAGAAGCAGAACTCAGAAAAGAGACCGACGGTACAGCAGAACACCGCCGCGAATACCGGCAACAGCATAGTCAAGCGGTCATGCAACAACTATATGAATGGCTCAACCAGCATCATCTGACGGTGCCATCGAGTTCTGCCACCGCCAAGGCCATCAATTACACTCTGAAGCGTTGGCCAGCCTTAAGCCGCTATCTGGATGATGGCAATTTGCCAATTGACAATAATTGGGTTGAGAACCAGATGCGTCCCTGGGCATTGGGGCGTAAAAACTGGCTGTTTGCTGGCTCGCTGCGCAGCGGCCAGCGAGCGGCGAATATCATGACGCTGATTCAGTCAGCAAAGTTGAATGGTCTAGATCCGTATGCCTATTTAAGTGATGTGCTGAAAAGGTTACCGACACATAAAGTGACCCAAATAGAAGAATTACTACCACACCGCTGGAAACCTGAACCGAATTAAAAAATAGCTATGGGGTTCAGCGGACGCTTAC
>NZ_RAXV01000074.1 GCF_003611465.1 Acinetobacter tianfuensis | reverse complement strand
TTTCTTTTATTTAAAGAAACGAAAGCTAAATCCAAAAATAAACACACTTGTTAAAAGGCCATTTAAACAACAAGTTCAGGATGGCTTCTCAAATTACAGAATCATTGATAAAAATAATATGCTTATGATTTGTGAATATAATCATAGAAATGAACCTGAGGAATTGGTGTTTATTCGTATTAATAGAACACTTGTAAAAAAGAATTTAAAGCATTCAGGGCGAATGCTCATTGCAGAATATCCGTATGAGCCTTCTTTGACTGAAATGAGATCAGATTTCGCCCATTATTTAAAATAATTTATTAACGCCGTCTAGAGCTAGAGCGGCTGCGCCCGCGGGCCATACCGCCCAAAGCATTTAATACAGCCAGTTTACTCATGCTGCCAGAGGCATGCGCATGGCAAATTGCTGCGGCTAGTGCATCGGCTGCATCTGCTTGAGGGGTAACGCTTAAATTTAAAAGCTTGGTCACCATCATTTGAACTTGTTCTTTGTCAGCTGCGCCGTAGCCGACCACAGATTGCTTAATTTGGCGGGCGGTATATTCTGCAACTTTTAAATCTAAATTGGTTAAGGCTGCAATCGCTGCGCCGCGGGCTTGACCAAGTTTTAGAGCCGAATCTGGGTTTTGCGCCATAAAAACTTGTTCTACAGCTGCTTCAGTCGGGCCGTGAAATCTTACAATACGGTCAATACCAGCAAAGATGCGTTTTAAGCGTTCGGGCATTTCTGTTGTTTCGGTACGAATGGTTCCAGCATCGACAAATCTCAATTTTGAGCCTTCGTGTTCGATGATGCCGTAACCAGTTAAGCGGGAACCTGGATCAATGCCGATAATTAATGGCATATTTGCCCTTTAAAAATTAAAATACGCCCATATTGTTACATAAGCGGATCAAAAAAGCTTGATAGTGATTAAGCACTTGATTGATACACTTTATTTATTGAATTGAGATTAGATTAATTTTCATGAAATTATTTCTTATTTTACTAATTGGCTTAATCCTAGAAGTCTTTGTTTGGATCGGCGTGGGCGACCTTGTCGGCAGTATGTGGTATGTGTTTTTCTGGTTTGCGGCAGCGTTCTTCATTGGTATGAGCATGATCCGCAAATACTCTGCGGGTTTAATGCCGCAGATGCAGCAAATGCAAGCAGGCCAAATGAGTGCAGATCCTGCACTGACTGGCAATTTGCCTAAAATCATTGCAGGCTTCCTGCTCTTGATTCCGGGTTTAATCACAGACGTATTGGCTGTGCTGATTATGATTCCGCCAGTGCAAAATGCGCTTAAAGCGACCATGATGAATGTGATGATGAAGCGTCAGCAGGCCATGATGGAAAAAATGATGGGCGGCATGATGGGTGATATGAATGGCATGGGCGGCGGAGCACAAGGTCAAAATCCATTTGCGGACATGATGCGTCAAATGCAGGACATGCAAAATCAGCAAAGCGGCCGTGATTCGAGCGTGATTGATGGTGAAGCGCGAGAAGTAATGCCAGATGCTAAAAAAATTGAAATGAAAGATGTGAGTCCTAAATAAGCACATTAAATTCATGGAGCTGGATTAAACATCCAGCTTTTTTTATGTTCAAAAAATTGTCACATCGATTTTTTACTTTGAACAGGCGTATAATCGTGCGCTTTCATACGGTAATAATCCATCATTTATGTCACTGCTTTTTACTATTTGTGCTTTGCATTTTGTGGCGCAGCTCAGTCCAGGGCCTGATGTGCTGCTGATTGCAAAAAGTTCAGCCTCTACATCTCGTGCGAATACCTTAAAAATTATTGCGGGGATTTCTTTAGGTATTGTAGTGTGGGTGGTTTTAACACTTACTGGGTTTACTTTGCTGATTGAGCAGTTTCCTTGGATTCAGCAAATACTGATGGCGGTTGGCGGTTTATTTTTGGCAAAAATGGGCTGGGCAATGCTGAATGGCGGCTTAAAAAGCTTGAAACAGCAAGCCGAAATTGACAGTACGCCAGAAGAGGAAAAGAAAGAAAATTATTTTCTGCTGGGATTGTTGACCAATTTATCCAATCCTAAAACTTTAATTTATTTCAGCAGTGTATTTTCACTTGCCCTCAGTTCATCAGCAGGTGCGCATTTAAAAACACAGCTGGCAGTGATTATTTCCATCCAAACTTTCTTGGTTTTTACATTGCTGATGCTGATTTTATCCATGCCGAAAATTAAAGCGCTTTATCAGCGCTCAAGCAGCTGGATTGATATTATTTCAGGTGTACTGTTCTTGGGGTTCGCCGTGTGGTTATGGCTGGATGCGCTGCGTATTATTTAAGGCGGAGTTTTGTTCTTCACTAGATAAGATAGCCGTTTCTGCAGCTTCTGCTTTTTGCTCAGGAGCATCGGTGCGGTAACGGTTTGGCGCTAAAGTCTTTTCAGTATTTTCTGAACCTTTATAGCTGCGGCTGCGGTTAGCGCGTTCACGTAAACCGCCTTTTTTAATGAGTTGAACCATAATCTATCCTCTATATGATGCTTATTTTAATCTAAAAAATGGCAGGATAAGGCAGAAGAATTAGGCAAATGAACCAATTGAAAGAGTAAAAAACCTGACAAAATGTCAGGTTTTTTTATGTATGCTTTTTTACAATCCGCGTTTGCTGTCTTGCTGCAGTACATCAAAGAGTGACTGCTGTTGTGGCATCTCTTGATGGTCCTGAAGGTAGACATGCATAACTTTAAAGATAATGGCTGCGGCCAGACAAGCCATAATACAAAAAATCCAAAAACCGTAAGGGCTGCGGATGTTATGTGATCCGCAACTGGTACATTCCTTGTCAGTAGAAGCAACAGCCTTGTTGCAGCAAGCACAGTGATACTGATATTGCATTTTTTTCTCCTTATTTTTCTGACATGCCTTATTTATTATTTTCAATCATACATTGATGATTGTTCTACCATCTTAGGTCAGGATTTGTAGTTCGACAAGCTGAATTGCTGCAAGGTGTAAAACTTGATATGTAAAATATTTTGTACTGCATTTAAGATGCTGATTTTATGTATACAATGTTTTAAGTTGCAGATAATTTTTTACAAAAAACTTTCAAAATGGATATTTTTTCTGCTTGGAAAAACGTCATGAATAATTTGATGTAAAGGTATGATGAGATGTCTTGAGGATTATTACCTTTTGAAATGCTTTACTGCACTGTAAAAGCTTCAGTATTTTGGAGGAATAGTTTCCCATAGATTTAAAAGAGCAAAGCCAGTCATATAGACTGGCTTTTCAGAAAGTTATTAACG
>NZ_RAXV01000073.1 GCF_003611465.1 Acinetobacter tianfuensis | reverse complement strand
TAACATCATTTCAAATGTTCAGTAATATGCTCAAACTTCAGCCTAACCCATGCGCGCCTGAATCTGGACCGTCTAAATTGTGATCAGCTTATACGCGCTGTATTGCTGTATTTATCTCTGTATGGGATGCCTTGGTGTAAGGTCTTAAATGTAAATTCCAGATGAGCAAAGGCAAAGTCTTTACATATTTTAATGCTGAGGTTTTCAGCTGAGCGGATAAATTTTTTATACAGAGGCCTAAGGTTGTGTTTAGCGCGGATATATATTTTTCTGATCAAAAAACACCTGAATTTGATTGGCTGAAAAGTGTAAAGATAGGATTTTTAGAATAAAAAAATCCCCCTCTCATGAGGGGGATTTCGAAGTAAATTATGCTTTTTTCTTTAAAGTTTCATTGAGCTTGTCTTTATCTAAGGCATTGTCCCAACGTGCTACCACAATCGTAGCGCATGCATTGCCGACCAAGTTTGTAAGTGCGCGGCATTCAGACATGAAACGGTCAATACCTAAAATTAAGGCCATACCCGCGACTGGAAGCGCCGGAACGACAGATAAGGTGGCAGCTAAAGTAATAAAACCTGCACCTGTTACACCAGCAGCGCCTTTAGAGCTGATCATGGCTACAACCAGAATTGTCAGCTGTTCCCAAATGGTCAGATCAATATTGCATGCCTGAGCAATAAACAGCGCCGCCATCGTCATATAGATGTTGGTGCCGTCAAGGTTAAATGAATAGCCTGTAGGAATAACCAAACCTACAACTGACTTTTCACAGCCAGCCTTTTCCATTTTGTCCATGAGTGTAGGCAACGCCGCTTCGGACGAGCTTGTGCCCAGTACCAGCCATAATTCATCTTTGATATAGCGGATTAAGTCCATGATTGAGAAGCCGTTATAGCGGGCAACAAGACCTAGAACAATAAAAATGAACAGCACAGAAGTAACATAGAACGTAGCAATAAGCAGGAGAAGATTGCCAATACTCGAGATGCCAAATGCACCAATCGTATAGGCCATTGCACCAAATGCGCCAATAGGCGCAAGTTTCATCAGCATGCCGACCAAGTAGAAAATAGGAGCAATCAAACTGTCTAAGAATTGTTTAACGGGTTTGCCTTTTTCACCGACAGCTGAAATCGCCAAACCGAACAGTACGGCAACGAAGAGGACTTGCAGAATATCACCGCCAGCCAATGGGCTGACAAAAGTCTGCGGAATAATATTCATCAGGAAGTCGACAGCAGAAGCTTCATGTGCTTTTTCTACATAGCCTGCAACTTTGTCGCTTTCAAGAGAAGCAGGGTCAATGTTCAGACCTTTACCTGGGTGAATCAGGTTGGCTACAACCATACCGAAAATCAGCGCGAGCGAAGAGAAGGTAAAGAAATAAATCATGGCTTTACCCGTTACGCGGCCAACAGCCCCCATGTTATTCATGCCGGCAATGCCTGTCGCCACTGTTAAAAAGATAACAGGCGCAATAATCATTTTCACGATTTTAATGAAGGCATCACCCAGAGGTTTTAAGCTCGCGCCTAAATCTGGCATGAAATGGCCAAGTAAAATACCTGCAATAATGGCAAAGATTACTTGTACATAGAGGATTTTATAAAACTTTTGCTTTTTCGGCGGCTGCGACTGATCCGCGTGGGAAATATCCATAGAAGACCTCTTCTGGGATTAATACAAAAAATGTACTAAATGTTAAGAATAAATTTGCGTCGATTTGGGTAAAAACGTCGAAAAATATATCTTCTTTTCATCTAAGTCATTGATAATGGCAAAGAGGAATTTTTGACGCACCAAAATTAGGGTATAGGCTATAACTTAGACTAGACCTTGTTGTTTGTGCGGGAGAAGTATTTTTGAAGCTTATAAATGCGCGATTATAGAAATAAAATATATCTCAATCAATATTTTTGAAGTCTTATTCGGCTGCCAAAATATGCTGCGGTGATTGGCTTTTTACTTAATTTATTTTTTGTACAACTGTCCTATTAAGACTATTTATAAATAAGAAAACTAAATATTTAATTCTAAAGATGATAATTGAAAAAGCGCTGAATAAAAATTTATAGAGAATTTTGATGTCATATATTTAAGTTGATATTTAAATTGCGTCAGACTGTTTATTATTTATACATAATGCGGCGGTAATTTTTTGGTGGGCGGCTTATTAGAAATTGGAGTGATTAAAATACAGTCTGCTGATCGGCTCAATTTGGATTGAACAATTGAAGCGGTCATGAGGGAGGTTAGGTTGATGGGGTAATGAAAAAATACTGGCATTGTTCAGACATTATTCCTTATTTGCAGCACAGTATTGTCCCATTTGATAATGGGGCGTTTATTACGAATCTAATGGTTGTTTTGGCTTTGAATTATTCCTTCCTTTTTTAAGCACTTAAAACAATATGCCCGTGATCTTGAAAATAATAGGGCAGAGGGTGAATTTCATTTGCTGATTTTATGGCGATTGCTGTTTAGAAATTTATTTTTTATTAAAATGAATGCTTGTTAATAAATAAAATCCATTATTATCCGAATAATCTTGAGCGAAAGTTAAGCAGAAAGCTTGGGGCGGCTGTTCTAAAAATTGCTGATGCTCTCCTGATAATTTCAATAGATCAGACTCAGGGAAATGATATTTTTCGCCGTCTGCAGTTTGAAAATGAAAGACCGTTTGTTGCCACTTATTATTTTTTGAGCCTCTTTCAACTGTGGAAAATCCTAAATAATTACCGCAAATCGATTGCTGCTGTTCTGAGCGCATTGCATTTTGTAATTGCTGCTTTCGATGTTCATCAACAATATATGTGCAAATTGGAATGGAAATAAGAAAAATGATAGATGTTAAAATCCATGAACGGGAAAATTTCCATGTCAGAAACCAACTGGATACACATAGTAGAGCTAAAACAGTTTCAATCATAAGGCTTGATTAGACGCATTAAAAATTATACGGGTAATCTTTTGAATGTTAATTTAGAAAGTTATATATGCAGTATATAGGTTTGCATAAAATAAATGAATTCGCTTTAGGCAATGTTTTGAATGCGGGGCCTGATGTCTTGCTGTAAATTGGGCCATTGAGTGGAGGCAGTTTAAACTGCTCTCCGTCTTTTAGATATGAGGCTGCCTCGTATTGAAGCGCTCTTATGTTTGAATGCTGGAAACAAAAAGTGCGGCATTTCTGCCGCACTGGTTACCTGACTTAAAGCAGAAACTGCGGGACCGATGAGCTGCGGTTCGCAGTTTGATGGACAATAGGCTTTAGAAGAAACCCATGGCTTTCGTTGAATAACTGACCAGCAGGTTTTTGGTCTGCTGATAATGGTCGAGCATCATTTTATGGTTTTCACGGCCAATGCCTGATTTTTTATAGCCGCCGAATGCCGCATGTGCAGGGTAGATATGGTAGCAGTTGGTCCATACGCGGCCTGCCTGAATTGCGCGGCCTGCACGGTAAGAGGTATGTGCTGAACGCGACCATACACCCGCGCCTAAGCCATAAATCGTG
>NZ_RAXV01000072.1 GCF_003611465.1 Acinetobacter tianfuensis | reverse complement strand
CGATAGAGCAACTTAAAAACTATATCGATACATGGATCAATGATACCTATCATTGCGCAATTCATAGCATGACTGGTCGCTCACCATCTGTCATGTGGGAAGAGGCTATTACAGATATCAAACCGAGTCATATTTCTAAAGTTGATGCAAAAATATTATGTCGAAGACCCATCAAACGAACAATTCATCATGGGCAAATTCAGGTTGATAGATTAAGTTATTTTTCTCACGCCTTAACTACTTTACAAGCAAAAGGTATTCAGACAGTCACCGTTCTCATTGATGATCTTGACCTAAATGAAGTTTATATCGTTGATCCAAATGATATGAATATCATCATACAAGCAGATTCTACCAACCAAGACTACACCTATGGATTATCTCGGGCAATTCATCTAGAAGTTCAAAAAAGAAAAAAACAATTGTCTAAGCTGGATCAACAAAAATTAGGTCAGTTTGCTGATCTATTCGGACTCCACAAACTTTTTCATGAAATCCAAACAGATATCATCAGAAATAGACCGAAGTTAAAACCTATAAAACTTGAACTTCCTTTCATACTTCAAAATATAGAAAAGTGCCTATCACCTATTGTAGAGATTCAAGAGGAGCCAAATACTAAGGCACCTTGTAATAACAAAAAAAATAATCTGAGCTTTGGATCAATCGAGGTAATAAAAAATGGAAAAATTTGAAAATTATTATGAACAAATTAACTCACTTAACAATATTGTAGTCACTTCAGATGAGTTTATTACAGCCTTTCAAGGAATCCAAAACTGCGTAAAAAGAAGCATCGCCTATAAAGAACCTATAGGAAGCATGCTTCTTGCAAAAGGAGGTTTAGGAAAAACGACTTTATGTAAAGCTATTGTCAGCCAAATGCCTAAATCAACAAAAATTGAAGAAGACCATAAAAAACAATCATTCCAGCATTTTATGTTGAAGTCCCTTCCCCAGCTACTGTTAAATCACTTGCAATCACCATGCTAAATGAATTAGGTGATCCTAGGTATAACAATGGTACAACATCCTATTTAACTGACAGATTAAGTTACTTACTCAGAAAGTGTGAAACCAAGCTCGTGTTCTTAGATGAGTTTCATCATTTATTTGAGAGAAAACCGTCATATACCCGCATGAATTCAACTATAGGAAATTGGCTAAAAACGCTCGTTAATCAAACAGAAATTAGCTTTTGCTTAGTCGGTCTTCCTGAATTTGCAGAATTATTACAAGTTGACAGTCAAATAGCTCGCAGATTTCCATTCATCTATACCTTAAATCCACTCTATATTGAGTCCCCTCAAGGTCATGGCACAATTTACGCATTTTTAAATGAAATTGCTCGCAAACTGGCGCAACAAAATATTTCATTTTCACCACCGCTCAACAATCCACTTATGGGTATGCAAATCCACACTGCAACTCGAGGTTATCACTCCTACACCGTTAGTTTGATCAGAGAAAGTATTGTTAATGCATTAAAGGAAGGAAGGCTAATAGTCAATACAAGTGATTTTAGTGCCGCTTGGGAATTAGGAATTACTGATTATATTTCTAAGCTCAACTCTGATCCCTTTAAAATGTCACTCTCACAATTAGCTGTGAAGGTAAGAGGTCAAATATGAGTAAAAACATAGGGCTTCTAATGGAGGCAACGCCTTATCCAGATGAATCAGCTACAAGTTACTTGCTTCGAACTGCTGAATTAAACGGTCACACTTCAGTCTATCAATTATTTGGGAAAGAAAAATTTAGTTTTTTAAGTAAGTCATCCCCAAATTACACATTTGTTGACACAAACCGATTTAGGTATGCATTACAGACTCTAAACCTTAATCCTGACTATATTGATCTTGCTTTTGAGCGAGATAAATCTACTAGCCGAGCACCTAGAAAATATAGAAATGTGAATGTCGATCATAATTTATTTAAATCACAAAGCTATTCATATTGCCCACAATGCTTAAAGGAAAAGCCATATTTCAGGAAAATATGGCTTTTAAGACCTATTTTTTCTTGCCCTATTCATTCTATTTTCCTTTTAAATAATTGTTACAAATGTGGACATGCTATTAAGCTTCAGTCAGGATCACTCGTGAAATGTTCAAATTGCTTTACGGATTTAAGAGAGGCTCAACAAACTTATTATTCAGACAATTATTTAATCCACTGGTTTATCTATATTTTAAATCAAAAATCTGATGTACTATTTCAAGAATTTACATCTTTTTGGCTTGCATTAGAAAAATTTTCAGCATTAGATGAACCACGGTCAGATGAGTGCTATTTAAAAGTTGTACACGAATATTTTGTAAATAATACCAATTCCGTTATCACCATGAGCAATTGGATTAACAATAGAATACAGTTCGCTCACCCCAAAATTCAGTTATTACCATTTTATAAAGAAGCTAAAACCGTTTGCTTTAAAGATAATTATCTCTTAAATATTGAGAAAAATTGTATTCCATATAAACCAAATCCTCAAAGTAAAAATATCTACTTAACATTCGAGGAGTCAAGACTTTTACTTGATATTGGACGATTCAAACTAAAAAATCTCATAATTAAAAAATTATTAAAATTTGCGGATAATACTCATGATAAGCCACTCATCTATAGCACTGATATTGAACTTTTTTTAATTGGAAAAAGAGATTTAAATACAGAAAAGTGTCCTACTACTAACCCAACTAATCAAAATAAATTACTCACAGTAACGGTAAAATTGGCGGCTGAAATTCTTGATACAAGTCTTGATACGATTAGAAGACTAGCTAGATCACATTGGCTCAATCACGATAATAATAACAATGCATCGCCGATCCTTATTCCTTTCTACAAATTGGAAAATTTACATGAAAAATATGTAATTGCAACAACTCTTGCAAAAACATTAAATGTCAATCCAGTAAATTTTGTAGAAAAAATGAGAAGTATTGGAATCAAACCTATTAGTGGTCCTCATATTGATAGGCTGCCGGTAAATATTTTCTCTAAAGACTCTATTAAACATATTACTAAAGACCACATAGATCAGATAAACGAATACTCAACAATAACAGGTAGAAAAAAAACAAATTTTAAGAGAACTATTAATCATGATTTTTACTCATTGAATGAAGCGGCATCAATATTAAAAATTAGTCCTAATCAAGTCTCTACTTTGATTCATTTAAAAATTTTAGATCGTGATAACGAATTTTTAAGCCCAATTAAAATCAAACGTATTTCACTAGATACACTAAAAAACTTACTTGAAAGTGAGGATTATGTTTCTATTCAGACGGCTTTAGAAAAGCTAAATTGCAGAATAAACTGAATCCATCAATATTGGTGTAGAACAAGATTTTTAGAAATTAAAAATTTAGTTTATTGGAAGCTTGTCAATAAGAGTCAACTAAACGAAATTATTAGATTGAAAAAAAAAATATCTAACGGGTGCTGAAGCTAGTTCAATGTTAGGAATGCGTCATTCACATATTACAAATTTACAAACTCAAGGACTTATAACTCCTTACTATTTTGGAAAAACTGATAAAAAAATTAGGCTTTTCAAAAGATCAGATGTTTTAAAATTTATTAT
>NZ_RAXV01000071.1 GCF_003611465.1 Acinetobacter tianfuensis | reverse complement strand
CAGATTATTAATTTTATATGGAAGTATATTATATGAGAAATAGGAATGTGTAGATCTAGATTATTGATTGAAATAGAAGCTAATACTAAAGCGTGGGTCAAAACAAAAAATGAGCCACTAGATTTCTATATAGAATTTACAAGGCTATTGGTAGATTTTGATCAGGCATACTGTGGATCATATTGTTACTTTGGTTATATCAATGCTTGGTGTGACTTGTTGGAAGAACATGATATTCATGGTTTAGGTACAGTACAGGTTGAAGCTATCTTAACGAATAAAACTTTTGACGAGTATCAGAGTTATTTTAAAGGCTATCGTTCGCAATACCATAAAGATATTCGAAGACATCGTGCAAATGAGGTTAGAAATACAAAGTCATTTTTAAAGAAAATAGAAAAAGCAATACAGGTTTATTCTAAGTCTGAAGTGGTTAGAGTGGATCTCTTTTATCTCAAGGATTTCCATGATCTCATTGATATTGAAAATTTTTACGATGATATTGGTAAATTCCGAAAGGAAATATCTAAACGTGAAGGGTTATTCAACAACTTGGTTGATTATGCATGGGCTTTAGAACAAGGGGCTGATAAGGGCTACCATTGTCATTTGTTATTAATCTTTAATGGTCATAAGCATCAGAATGGATGGGCTATTGCAGAGCAGCTTGGAAAGCTGTGGAAACAGCTTACAGCCGGACAAGGGCACCATTTTAATTGCCATGACACTGAGCAAATAAAAAGATACGCAAGTTTGGGTATTTTAGGTATAGGAAAAATACATCGTGATTGTTCCAGAGAAGTGGAAAAATTGTGTAATGCTGGTGCGTACCTTGTTAATCCTGAGAAAGAAGATCAGTATCTTAGGGTGAAAAATAAAGCTAGAATGCGTACTTTCCAATGATCCCAAAAAGTTATAGATATACATCATTAACATGAAAGAAGAATGTTTATTTTCCCCCTGACATTCGAAACAGAGGCTTGCCATACGGTAAGCCTTTTTCATTTTGAGGTATATCTTATGAGTATTAATTGCCCTTACTGTTTTTCTGATCAAACGATTCAAGTGGTTAATCAGCAGGTAAGTGGATCTGATTCTACAGGTCTAGCAGCATCAGCTTCGTTTGCCACCATCGGTGCATCCATTTCAAAGGGTTTGCCACTGCCTATATCTCCATTCATTGGTGGTATTGCAGGTGCAGTCATTGGTGGCCTATTTAGCAGCATGATTGATGAGCCGAAAAAGCCGATCACGCTGACCTATTATCACTGCAATCACTGTCAGCAGAATTTTCGTTGAATCAGTATAGGAGATAAGAACGATGGCACATCAAATCGAACAAATCGCCTATGTTGGCGAAACCCCTTGGCATGGTCTCGGTAATCAGCTAAGTCCGAATCAACCACTGGAAGTATGGGCACAGCAAGCCGGGATGGACTGGCGGATTGAATCCTCGAACGTCAGCTACATGGCACAGAATGAGCGTGGTCAGAGCATTATCATGCCATTTGAAGAACAGCGAGTGTTGTATCGTTCAGATACCCATGCACCTTTATCTGTTGTCAGTCAGCGTTATCAGGAAGTTCAGCCTAAAGAGATTCTGGAGTTCTACCGGGATCTGACTGAGCAATCTGGCTTTGAACTGGAAACCGCAGGTGTACTGAAAGGCGGTAAGAAGTTCTGGGCATTAGCCAGGACAGGGCAGACTTCAGCACTCAAGGGTAAAGATGTCAGTAATGGCTACATTCTTTTGGCTACAGCCTGTGACGGGACACTGGCAACCACAGCACAATTCACCAGTATTCGTGTGGTATGTAATAACACTTTAGCTATTGCACTAAAAGGCCAAAATTCTAGTGCAGGTGTGGTCAAAGTCCCACACAGTACCAAATTCGATGCGCAGAAAATTAAACAGCAATTGGGAATTTCAGTACGTACATGGGAGGATCACATGTATGAAATGAAACAGCTTAGCCAACGGAAAGTTACGCAGACTGAAGCAGCAGCCTATTTCGATGCCGTGTTTAACAACACTAGCCTAAGCAATGCGGACCAAGACGAGGGTATTATTCAGTTCTACCGTAATGTCGCAACCCAAACTAACCACACAACCAAAGCTGAAAACAAGACTGAACCGAATGGACGTGCCATGTCGAAGGTCATGACCATGTTTAATGGGCATGGTCGTGGAGCGGAACTCAGTTCAGCCAAAGATACTGCCTATGGTTTGCTGTGCTCAATCACGGAATTTGCCGACCACGAGCGACGCGCCATGAGTCAGGATCACCGTTTGGATTCTGCTTGGTTCGGGGCAGGTGCAGGCCTCAAACAACGCGGACTGGAGCAAGCACTACGCTTAGTTGTTTAAGTTTAGATTCAGATTCAGGATTTAAGATCAGGACATGAGACCAATATGATCCTGTCAGTCTTATTCAATCCGAACACCTCTTTGCCACATCTCCAGATGTGGCTTTTTTTATGCCCAAAATTTAACAATGACAGGAAAACAATATGAACTCAGCCGTAATTCACCCAAGTCACACCAAAGCCAATATCCATGCCGACCGTCCAAAACTGTTTAACGCAAAACGTTTCGTCGAGACGAAAAACATGACTCAGGCCGAATGGCTGGAAGTCAGACGCAAGGGCATTGGTAGCAGTGACTGTGCCGCAGCCTGTGGACTTAATCCCTATATGTCGATGCTAGAACTATGGATGATCAAGACTGGACGGATTCAACAAAACATTGAAGATGACAGCGAAGGCCATGCACCTCTGTACTGGGGCAAGCAGTTAGAGCCACTCGTTGCTGAATACTACAGCATGTATACCCAGCATAAAGTGAGACGTGTGAATGCAGTGCTGCAACATCCTGACCCTGATAAACATTTCATGTTGGCTAACTTGGATTACTCTGTGGTGGGTAATGCCGAGGTCCAAATTCTGGAATGCAAAACCGCAGGAGAGTACGGGGCTAAGCTCTGGCGAGATGGCGTGCCGCTCTATGTCCTTTGCCAAGTGCAACATCAACTTGCTGTCACAGGCAAACAGGCAGCCCATATTTGTGTGCTGATCTGTGGGCATGAAACGCGCATTTTTAAAGTGACGCGTTCTGAGTCAGTGATTCAGCATATCGTCAATGCCGAACATTACTTCTGGGACTGTGTGGAAAAGGATACCCCACCAGAAGCAGATGCCAGTGAATCGGCAGCTAAAGCTTTACAGCTGCTTTATCCAGAACATATCCCCCTAAGTACCACAGACTTATCCGAAGATGAGCAAGCCAATCAACAGTTTGAACAACTGATCCGAGTGCGTAACCAAGTTGATAAATACCAACAGCAATTTGACCTACTCAAGCACCAACTGCAAGGCCAGATGCAAGAGGCTGAGCGTGCCACCTTTAAAGCGGGCTCAGTCACGTGGAAGAAGTCGAAAGATTCGCTCAGTTTAGATAGCAAGGCCTTACTCAAATTACACCCTGAATATCTGAATCAATTTCCGCAAAGCAAGCAAGGTACACGGCGCTTCAACATCTATACCAATGATGATTGAATCAGATTTAGCCTAAGTGCAATTCATAAGCAAAACACCGAACTAACCTAAATGTCCCATGCCTGAGTGCATGGGATTTTTTTATGTCTAATTCATTTTACTCAAAAAAGGAAAGTACCATGATTAAAGGTTTAGCGATTAGCCCACCGATACTCGGGCGTATCAGTATTGGAAAAATGGTAGAGAAGAACGGGAAACGTGTCCCTGAAAAGGATGATCAATTTACATTGACATCCCAAATCCAAAACAAAGAGGGCTGGATCAAACACCCCCTAGATGAGCAACTACGAGCCAAAGCTCAAAACCAAAAACTTAGAAGCATTCCAGTCCGTATGATCTTTAATGATCCTGAACTCAATCTTAGGGCAGAGTACAGTCTATTTGATCGACAAACAGGGCGACCTGTGTGTATCGGCAATGGTGAAACTTGTCAGCGCTTAACCAATCAAGGGGTTGAACATCACCCCTGTCCTTCACCTGATCTATGTCCATTGGCACAAGGAGGATTGTGTAAACCCTATGGTCGTCTCTATGTGAATCTCGATGAATCGGATGAGTTTGGGACTTTCGTTTTTAGAACCACCGGCTTTAACAGTATTCGTACCTTAGCTGCTCGGCTCAGTTACTACCATGCTGCATCCAATGGCTTACTTTCATGCCTACCTCTACAACTCACACTCAGAGGCAAGAGCACCACTCAA
>NZ_RAXV01000070.1 GCF_003611465.1 Acinetobacter tianfuensis | reverse complement strand
ATAAGTAAAAATAATAATATAATAATAAGATTAACTTTTGATTTATTTAATAAAAAATCAATGATTTAATTTTTATATGCTTCTAGTATAGGTGTGTGTTTAGCGAAACAATATTTACCGAATCTTGGTTTAATGGTTCATTAAATTCATTTATAAAGAGGGGGATGCGAAAATCATGAAAACAATGATTGCACTTTCAGAAATTGAGCAAATTTATAATTTTATTTTAGAAATGCCAGGGTTAGAGCGAAAATCTAATTATGAAAAAATACTGACTTTTTTCTCTATTTTTCAAGATCGTTCAGATCGATTTTTAGATTTGCGAGACCGAAGTAAAGTAAGATTTATGCTTAATGGAGTGGCCCGTATTGTGCATATGGATTACTTACCGAACTTTCAAAACAAAAAGGAGCTTTTGCCTTGGCTGGAGAAGGTGATTAATCATCATTAGATGATTTAAAGTGTCTATCTATTTTAAGCATTACAGATTTTGATTGACGCTTAAAATAGGCAGGTAAAAAAAAGAGGCATAGGCCTCTTTTTTATTGCTTAAAACTTAATTTCTATCGCAATGCCGGATTTTAGTTTTATCGTCATACTGGTAATGAATTTTATTGGGGCAGGATTTGAAAGCGATATTGAGCTGCTGTTTTGCTGGCGTAAAGCAATTTTAAGATATTGGATTTAGAGTAAAAGTTACCATTCAAATCATCACTTTAATATTTTCATATTTTCTATCGCTGTATTTTGAATATCGGAAAGCGGTCATCAGTATTCAAAAAGATGACCACTGTTGGATTATAAAGAATTTAGCTTTTGTGAGCCAATCCAGTGTTTAGAGAATTGATACGCAGCACGGCCAGAACGCTGACCGCGTGCCTGACACCATCTGAGCGCTTCAGCGCGGGCGTCGGCTGTAAGTTCCATATGCGCTTGGGCAATATAGTGCTCTGCAATTTCTAAATATAAATTTTGATCCATTGGATAGAACGACAGCCATAGGCCAAAACGGTCAGATAAAGATATTTTCTCTTCAATGGCTTCTTGAGGATGTAATTCATGATGCTGCGGTACATCTGCTTTTAATACAGGTGTGTTTTCATGCATGAACTCTGGCAGCAGATGGCGGCGGTTACTGGTTGCATAGATAATAAAATTACTGGAACCTGACTGCAGTGATCCATCCAGCACACTTTTTAAGCTGCGGTAGTTTTCATCTTCAGCATTAAAAGCAAGATCATCGCAGTACACGATAAATTTTTCAGGACGGCCATCAATCAACTGCTGAATTTCAGGTAAGTCAGACAAGTCATCACGTTCAATTTCAATTAAACGCAGGCCTTGGTTTTCGTATTCAGTGAGCAGAGCACGGACAATAGATGACTTTCCTGTACCGCGTGAACCTGTCAGCAGCACATCATTTGCAGGCAGGCCTTTTAAGAATTGTAAAGTATTTTGGATGACTTTTTCTTTTTGGCGCTCAATGCCTTTTAAGTCCGCTAAATATATCTTTTTAGGCTGGTGAATTGGCTTAAGCTGTTTATCTTGCCATTTATAAGCAGCAGATGAAAAGTCAGGCGCTTGTTTGAGTTCTGGCAGCGCCTGCTGCAGCTGTTGCAGTACATTGGATAAAGAATTTAAAATATTCTGTGGTAAATCAATTATTGCCATGGTTTTGTCAGCTTATGATGTAACTGCGAATAGCGGCAATTTTACATCAACTTGGGAGAAGAAGCCCTGTAAAATTGCCGTATCTGACCATGTTTTAGTGCTTGAATTGTGCTCTAAACTTTGCAACAGTGAGAGCAGGACAAAATGAAATGAAAAATAATGCAAGCTAAGAGGGATTGATATGCTGTTTAAAGATTTTGCTAGTGATATCAACCCGCATCAGGCTTACCGTATTAAGCGGTTAAAGCGTAAATTGGAATCTGCTGAAACGTACCAAGAATGGAAAAGCATCGCGCTGAAAATAGATGAAGAATCTGGTGCGCAAGAGTGGAAGCTGGATAACTGCTCACCTTATTTCGATGCTGAAATTATCAGTCATCGCTTAAGCATGCTGAAGCGTTACAGAGTGCAAAAGCGTACTCGAGATTTGATGTATATTTTACGTGAAGGTTTAAGCTATGACATAGCAAATATTGCACATCCGCTGTTATTTACGGTGGCTTATGTGGGCACTAAAAAAATTATTGAAGACTATATAGAGGAAGTCAGTCAAAGCTTGGCCTTTATTGCATCAGAAGAATGTACCTGTTTGAACGCAAAAGAGAAAATCAGTTTTTTTGAACAATGCAAATTGGCATTTGGCCAGCCAGCGCTCATGTTTTCAGGCGGCTCGACTTTAGGTTTGTTTCATACTGGCGTGTGTAAGGCGCTGATGGAGCAGGATCTAATGCCGAATGTGCTGTCCGGCTCCAGTGCAGGCGCAATTATGACGGCTATGTTAGGTGTGTCTAAGCCGTCTGAATTTTCTCAAATTTTAAAGGGGCAGAACTTCTATAGTGAAGCTTTTCATTTTCGTAAACTGACAGACTTAATCAAAGGCAATGGCGGTTTGGCGGATGTGAAATATCTGAAAAATTTCTTAGTTGAAAATTTAGGTAATATGACCTTTGCAGAGGCGCTGCAGACATCTGGCTTGAATATTAATATTGCTGTTGCGCCTTATGAGGCTTCGCAAGACGCACGAATTATGAATGCGCATACATCACCGGACTTATTGGTTTGGAGTGCAGTTTTGGCATCTTGTGCAGTGCCTGTGTTGTTTCCGCCAGTACGTTTAACCAGTAAACGCTATGATGGTGAGTATACGCCTTATATGGCATCAACCCGTTGGGTCGATGGCAGTGTGCGCAGTGATTTTCCGCAAGAAAAAATGTCGCGTTTGTACAATATTAATTACAGTATTGCCAGTCAGGTGAATCCGCATGTTGTGCCGTTTATGCAGGATGATATTTCCCGCTACCGTAAGGACATGCTGAGCTGGCCTGAGCGAATTGTGCGCCGTCAGGGTAAAGTTATTGCGAAAGGCGTGATGGATTTTGCCCGTGAACGGGTTGGACTGGTGCCGCCAGTACGCCGTTTGCTTGACCATGGTTATGGCGTGGTCGATCAGCGTTATTATGGTGATGTGAATATTGTGGGCAAATACAGCTTGCGTCACTATAGCTATATGCTGCAGAACCCGCGTCCTTATTTGTTTAAAATATTGCAAAAAGAAGGTGAGCGGGCAACGTGGCCTAAAATTTCCCTTATTGAAACGCATGCGCGTGTAGGTAAAACAATTCAGCATTGCTTAGAGCTATTGAAATATCAGCATGTCCCAGACCAGAACAGAAAAGAGTTTATTGCCACTTGATGCGGCTGACTTGCAGTTATTTAAATATCAGTTAAAAACAAAAGCGCAAAGCCTGTCTTTTGGCAGGCGTTTATATCAGTGCAATGCTGCAGAAGATGTGGCGGATGAGAAACAGTTTTGGCTCAAGGCTCAGCTGACCAATAGTTCTGGCTTTTCATCAGAAGGTTTTCTGCAAGAGCTGCGGTGCTATCGCATTATGCACGCGCAGCAGATGCAGATTATGCTGCCATTTCAAATCATCTCAAATTTACATATTCAGCAGGGCAGTGAGCATCTAAATTTCACAGAGGTCTTACTGCTGCCGCATGCGCCTGCATTTTTTCAGCAAGATCCGCTGCTGCTGACTTTGCCGCAAGTTAAACATTGGCTTTGGCAGGCTATAGATGCTTTAGATCAGCTGGAACAGGCTGGCTGGATGCATGGTGATATTAAGACAGAACACTTTGTAATGTATGAAGGGCAGTTGAAAATCCTTGATTTTGAGCAAGCTAGACAAATTATAGCGCCTGCTCATGTCATGAATGCGACACCGCGCTATATGGCGCCAGAGTTATTTCAGGGGCAGCCTAAAGATATTGCGTCTGAAATTTATGCCTTAGGTATCGTATTTTATGAATGGTTAAGCGGACAGCGCTTAAAGGCCAGCAGCTATCAGGATTGGGCTGTGCTGCATTGCCAGCAGCTGAAGATTGAACTGCCTGCCGTATTTAACGCATTTTTACCGTTGCTGCTAGGGATGCTGGCAAAGCATAAAACTGCCCGCATGCAAAGTTTTTTGGCATTGAAACGATGCTTAATTACTGAAATTGCATAAGAAAAAACCAGTTTAATACATATTGTTTTTTATTTAATCAAACGTGCGGTTTTTTTATAAAAAGCGCTTGTCATGATGAAATGATCTCTATAG
>NZ_RAXV01000007.1 GCF_003611465.1 Acinetobacter tianfuensis | reverse complement strand
ATATAAAAAAACCGCCCGAAAGGGCGGTTTTTTTAGGTCGCGTATAACGCAGCTCAAATTAACGAGCGATGTCACGCTGAGTTTCGCCAGTGTAAAGCTGACGAGGACGACCGATTTTGTAAGGTGCGCTGTGCATTTCTAACCAGTGGCTGATCCAGCCAACTGTACGAGCAAGAGCGAAGATTACAGTAAACATTTCTGTTGGGATACCAATCGCTTTAAGGATGATACCTGAGTAGAAGTCTACGTTAGGGTATAGGTTGCGTTTGATGAAGTATTCGTCAGAAAGCGCAATACGTTCAAGTTCCATAGCAAGAGCAAGCTGAGGATCGTTGATGTTAAGTGCAGTTAACACTTCGTCACAAGTTTCTTTCATTACTTTAGCGCGTGGATCGAAGTTTTTGTAAACTCGGTGACCGAAGCCCATAAGTTTAACTTCTTTAGTTTTCACTTTTTCCATGAAGCCAGCAACGTTTTCTACAGAGCCAATTTCATCAAGCATTGTAAGAACAGCTTCGTTCGCGCCGCCGTGAGCAGGACCCCATAGGGCAGCGATACCAGCAGCGATACATGCATACGGGTTAGCGCCAGTAGAACCAGCTAAACGTACTGTAGACGTAGAAGCATTTTGTTCGTGGTCAGCATGAAGCGTGAAGATACGGTCCATTGCTTTCGCAAGAATAGGATCAACTTTGTAGTCACGGTCTGCTGGAGTAGCAAACATCATGTACAAGAAGTTTTCTGCATAGCTTAAGTCGTTACGCGGGTAAACGAACGGTTGGCCTACAGTGTATTTGTAAGTCCAAGCAGCTAGAGTAGGAACTTTAGCAATTAAGCGGATTGCAGTGATTTCACGGTGGTCAATGTTTTCAACATCGAAGCCGTTGTGATAGAACGCAGAAAGCGCGCCAACAACACCGCACATGATCGCCATTGGGTGAGCATCACGGCGGAAACCGTTGAAGAAACGGCTAACTTGGTCGTGAACCATAGTGTGGTTGCGAACTTTAGCGTCAAACTCTTCTTTTTGTTCAGCGTTTGGAAGTTCGCCGTTCAATAGAAGGTAGCAAGTTTCTAAGTAGTCTGCTTTAGTAGCAAGCTGGTCGATTGGGTAACCGCGGTGTAAAAGAACACCTTTACCGCCATCGATGAATGTGATTTTAGATTCACATGCAGCTGTAGACACAAAACCAGGATCAAAAGTAAAGTGACCTGCGGCCAATACATCTTTAACGTCGATTACATCTGGGCCTAATGTGCCGCTATAAATTGGTAATTCAATTTCTTTGCCATCAAGCTGTAATACTGCTTTCTTGCCAGTTGCTTCAGACATTCAATCGATCTCCTGTCCTGGTGAATGTTTATCTGACTCTTAATGCTAATATTTTAATGCGAGAATCAGACGTATCAAAAATTTGCTATAAGATTAGTTGGTACTGAAATTTTGTCAATTATACTTATGGATAAAAGTGACGCCCGCACAGAGGTTTAGTCAAAGCTTTAACACATTTAAAAAATGAATAAATCACAGTAACGACGCAGTATAATAAGTCATATTTAGGGGGAGGTGCAGATTAAAATGCGTCTGCTGCTTTAATAGTAGTCAATTTATAATTGCTAAAAGCTCTGACTGATTTTGATTATTCGTTGCACATAATTCGCTAAACCATTATAAATTTCACTACTTACAGGTTTGTGAAGCGTGAAAATGATGTTTTATTATTCATAAATAAAAGCGCTTAATCGCAGATGTAAAAAAGTTTGTTTGATCAAAAAATAACTGCTTAAAACGCAAAAAAAGATTAAAAAATAATCAAATTTAAAGGTTTTGAGCTGCATTTTTCCTATTATTTGGTATTTTTAGCCATAAAATAGAGAGTTATGCACAGACTAAGTTCTTATTAAGAAACGTGATATTTCTTTGGTATTTTTTAAATTAAATATTCATTATTTATTAATTAAATAATAGTCTTGGCGCAATTATGCAAAATCGCTAAAATATAGAAAACAATTAACAAAGTTTTTTTGGCCTTTAGTCTAAGGGTTTTTAGTGCATTGAATGCTTTGCTATTTTAAGTATTTAAATACATTTAATATTTGAAAACCAATAACATAGTGCCTTAAGGTGAAGTCGGGGCTGTTTTTTTGCGCAATAAACAGATGTTAATGATTCTTATTTAATGATTTTTTTAACTATTTCCTAAATGCCTCTGTTTGTATTTTGATAGTTCACGTTTTATAATTCAGTGTCGTTAAAAGTTTAGGTCTTATCATGTCTAACTTTTAGATAAAATAAGGCTTGAAAATGCCAGCTTTCCTTCGAATTAATTCCAACAAACTCCGGATGGAGTTTTTAACTACAGGATGCCCGCTGTGAAAAGCAACAGACCTGTCAATTTGTCCATGGGTCAAGTTTTAGATGTAAACTTAAAATCCCCTGTGGCTATTGCATCAATTCTACACCGTCTTTCAGGTGTCATCGTATTCTTACTTGTACCGGTACTTCTATGGATTCTAGACAAATCATTGTCTTCTCCAGAAGGTTTTGCTCAAGTTCAAGCTGTTTTTGACAGCTTTATTGTGCGTTTCATCGTATGGGTATTTGTAGCCGGCTTAATTTTCCACCTTATCGCGGGTATTAAGCACTTACTTGCAGACGTCGGCATTGCTGAAGAGCTGCAAAGCGGTCGTGTCGCAGCTACTATTTCATTGATCTTGTCTGCAATCGGTATCATTGCGGCATTTGTTTGGATTGTTATCTAATGAAAAGTGCTACTGGTTTAACGGGTTCAGGTTCTCGCGATTGGTTTATCCAGCGTGTAAGTGCTGTAGTTCTAGCTGTTTATACCTTTGTGGTATTGGGTTGGATTCTGTGTAATGGCGGATTCAGCTTTGAACAGTGGTACGGCTTTATGATGACTACGCCAATGAAGATTTTATCTTTATTGTCTGTCTTATCTCTTGTTGCGCATGCATGGATCGGCATGTGGCAAGTATTCACTGACTATGTGACTACTCGTCAAATGGGTCCTTCAGCATCAGGTTTACGCCTTGTACTGACTTCAGCAGTGATTATTGCTGTATTTGCATACGCAATCTGGGCGATCCAGATTTTTTGGGCGAATTGATAGGAAACAATCATGGGCGCTATAACCCCTAAAGAAGATTACACAAATATTCCGCACGAAACTTTCGATGCAGTCATCGTTGGCGGCGGCGGTTCTGGTATGCGCGCATCTTACCAGCTTGCTCAAGCAGGCTTAAAAGTTGCGGTTCTGACTAAAGTATTCCCAACACGTTCTCATACTGTAGCAGCACAGGGCGGTATCGGTGCATCTCTTGGCAACATGCAAGAAGATAACTGGCACTACCACTTCTACGATACAGTTAAAGGTTCTGACTGGTTAGGCGACCAAGACGCGATCGAATTCATGACGCGTGAAGCGCCTCAAGTTGTATATGAACTTGAACACCTGGGCATGCCGTTTGACCGTAACGCAGACGGCACAATTTACCAGCGTCCATTCGGCGGCCATTCTGCGAACTACGGCGAAAAAGCTGTACCTCGCGCATGTGCTGCAGCTGACCGTACAGGTCACGCGCTTCTTCACACGCTTTACCAAAGCAACGTGAAAATGGGTACTCAGTTCTTCGTTGAATGGATTGCATTAGACTTAATCCGTAACGAAGCTGGCGACGTTCTTGGTGTAACAGCAATTGACCAAGAAACAGGTAAAATCGCAGTATTCCAAGCGAAAGCGACATTGTTTGCTACAGGCGGCGCAGGCCGTGTGTACCGCGCTTCTACAAACGCATATATCAATACTGGTGACGGTCTTGGTATGGCTGCCCGTGCAGGTATTCCATTGCAAGACATGGAATTCTGGCAATTCCACCCTACGGGTGTTGCGGGTGCTGGCGTACTTCTTACTGAAGGCTGCCGCGGAGAGGGTGCAATCCTTCGTAACGATGCAGGCGAACCATTTATGGAGCGCTATGCACCGACTCTTAAAGACTTGGCGCCGCGTGACTTCGTATCACGTTCTATGGACCAGGAAATTAAAGAAGGCCGTGGCTGTGGTCCTAAGAAAGACTACATCTTGCTTGATATGACGCACTTGGGTGCTGAAACGATCATGAAGCGTCTTCCATCTGTATTTGAGATCGGTAAGAAATTCGCGAACGTTGACATCACTAAAGAGCCGATTCCTGTAGTGCCTACAATCCATTACCAAATGGGCGGTATTCCTACAAACATTCACGGTCAGGTGGTTGTTCCTGAATCTCGCGAAACTGAAGCGCTTGTTGCGCACTACAACAAAGATACTGATGTTTATTCTACAAATGCGGAAGGCCGTAATTTCACTAAACCAGTGAAAGGTTTCTATGCAATTGGCGAATGTTCATGTGTATCTGTACATGGCGCAAACCGTCTAGGTACAAACTCGCTTCTTGACTTGGTTGTATTTGGTAAAGCTGCCGGTGAACACATCATCGACTACGTGACTAAACACCACGGTGATGAATACCAGCCGCTTCCTACAACGGTACTTGAGCAAACTATTGCGCGTATTCGTCAGCTTGACGATTCGACTTCAGGTGAAAATGCTCAAGAAGTTGCTGATGCGATTCGTGACATCGTTCAAGATCATGCTGGTGTATTCCGTACATCTGCGCTTCTTGAAGAAGGTGTGAAGCAGATTCTTGCGATCGAACCGCGTGTACGCAATATCCACTTGAAAGACAAATCTAAAGTATTCAATACAGCGCGTATTGAAGCTCTAGAAGTTGAAAACTTGTACGAAGTAGCGAAAGCAACACTGATTTCTGCTGCTGCGCGTAAAGAATGCCGCGGTGCGCATACTGTGGTTGATTTCGAAGAATCTCCAGATCATGCGGAATACCCATACGGCCGTCGTGATGATGAGTGGATGAAGCACACATTATGGTTCTCTTCAGACAACCATCTTGAGTACAAGCCAGTGCGTTACAAACCATTATCGGTTGACGCAATTCCACCTAAACCGCGTACATTCTAATTGGGAGAATAAAGATGAGTAGAGGTATCCGTACATTTCATATCTACCGCTATGATCCTGATAAGGATAAAGCGCCGTACATGCAAACTTTCAAGCTTGAGCTGACTGAAAAGCACCGTATGCTGCTTGATGCGCTTCTTGCATTGAAAGTTCAAGATGAAACGTTAACATTCCGCCGTTCATGCCGTGAAGGTATTTGCGGTTCTGACGGTGTGAACATTAATGGTAAAAACGGTTTAGCGTGCCTATGGAACCTAAACGATTTGCCAAATGAAATCACAATCCGTCCGCTTCCAGGTCTTCCAGTTGTGAAAGACTTGGTTGTTGATATGAATCAGTTCTACGATCAGTACAACAAAATTCACCCGTTCTTGATCAATAACCAGCCTGCGCCTCCTAAAGAGCGTCTGCAGTCTCCAGAAGATCGTGAACACTTGGATGGTTTGTACGAATGTATTCTTTGTGCATGCTGTTCAACTTCATGTCCATCATTCTGGTGGAACCCAGACAAGTTCTTGGGTCCATCTGCATTGCTGAATGCTTACCGCTTCATCATCGACTCTCGTGATACAGCAACTCAAGAGCGTTTGGACCGTCTTGACGACCCATTCTCTTTGTTCCGCTGTAAAGGCATCATGAACTGTGTGTCTGTATGTCCTAAAGGTTTGAACCCTACTAAAGCAATCGGTCACATCCGTAACATGCTTTTAGATATGGCGGGCTAATGCGGCATTGACGCAAGTCTAAAAAACGCACCGCAAGGTGCGTTTTTTTATATTTTAAAAAGCTTAACTGTTTGCTTTATTGCGGTTTTGTTGTGTTTTTATAACGAAAGAAAGTGTATTTCTAATAACAGAAATCGTTTTTAAATATAGCGAAGTCAATGGGATAGGCTGCTGTCTGGCAAGTTTTGAAGTGAGGGCGGGCTATGGGTGGGTTATTGTGCTGGTTAATATTTGATGGTTTGGCCTATTAAGCCTGTAAAATTGAGCGGAAAATGTTATCATATAGCGGTTAAGGAGAGCCTCGGTAGAAATGTCGTGCTCTCTTTTGTTTTATGGAAAATTGATTGGCTATACTTTGGTCTAAATTGAAAGATTTTTGAAGATAAAGCACCATATCTTAGCTGGAAAATATTAAACTGTATTTCGCCAATTTATGGATGGTATGTGTCAAAAAAATCAATTCAAAATCTGGTTGCGTGATAGCATTTGACACACAGCTATATTTGAAAAACGGCGGCTATGGGTACATTTTTTCAACAATTTATGTGCTTGAAGCAGGATATAAATGTAAAAACATCCGCCTGTAAAGTCGGTTTAGAAAAGATAATCAGTGCGAATTATTTTTTCTAAGACGATTTGCAAAAAATTGCCTAGCTTTTGCTGGGTATTAACAATGAGTAATGATGCCGCTGAGGGGTGTTATTGTTCGTTAATCGCATTGGGTAATCCTGATGCAGTGATAACGCCTCATGGCTTAAGCCTAATGGGGACTAATGCTGTTTATCATATGGCATTTTTAATCATGGGTTCGCTTAAAAAGCATCCTGAAATGTTTTTGCAATAGGAAATGGGTCCACAAATGCAAGAAGTTGCTGACGCGCTGCGTCTTGACACTGAACTTTCCGCTGACAGTGCAGCGTATATTGAAGAGCTTTATGAGCAGTATTTGGTTGCTCCAGACTCAGTAGAAGCTGACTGGCGCGAATACTTCGATAAATTCCCTAAAGGTGATCAGCCGCACAGTAATGTACGTGAGCAATTCCTATTATTAGGCCGCAATTCAAGCCGTGTTCAGCCTGTTGTTCAAAGTGCAGTAAGTTCTGAGCATGAGCGTCGACAAATTGGTGTATTGCAGTTAATCGCTGCTTACCGCAACCGCGGTCACCAAAAAGCAAAACTCGATCCGCTTGGTTTAGCTAAACGTGAAATCGTGCCTGATTTAGATTTGGCAACGCATGGTTTGACTCAATCAGATCTAGATACGCCATTCAACACAGGCAACTTAGCAATCGGTAAAGATGAAGCTACGCTGGGTGAAATGGTTCAGGCAATGGAAGCAACATACTGTTCTTCTATTGGCGCAGAGTACATGCACATCGTGGACACAAAAGAAAAACGCTGGATTCAACAGCGCTTAGAAGGTGCACGCGGTCAATTCGGCTATAACGCAGAACAAAAGAAACACGTTCTTGAGCGCTTAACAGCAGCTGAAGGCTTAGAAAAATACCTAGGCAACAAATTCGTTGGCGCGAAACGTTTTGGTGTTGAGGGCGGCGAATCATTTATCCCTATGGTAAATGAATTGATCCAGCGCGCTGGTTCAGTTGGCTGTAAAGAAGTTGTTATCGGTATGCCTCACCGCGGCCGTTTAAACCTTCTTGTAAACATCATGGGTAAAAACCCAGCTGACCTATTTGGTGAGTTCGAAGGTAAATCTCTTCATAAGAAAGGTTCTGGTGACGTTAAGTACCACCAAGGCTTCTCTTCAAACGTAATGACTCCAGGCGGCGAAGTTCACTTGGCATTGGCGTTTAACCCATCACACTTGGAAATTGTTGGTCCTGTAGTTGAAGGTTCTGTACGCGCACGTCAAGTACGCCGTAAAGACATCGGCGGTGACGATGTATTGCCAGTAATCGTTCACGGTGACGCAGCATTTGCGGGTCAAGGTGTAAACCAAGAAACCTTCCAAATGTCGCAAACTCGCGGTTATACAGTGGGCGGTACAGTTCACATCGTGGTAAACAACCAAGTTGGTTTCACAACTTCAGATCCGCGTGATGCGCGTTCTACAGAATACTGTACTGACATCGCGAAAATGATCCAAGCGCCTATCTTCCATGTGAATGGCGATGATCCTGAATCTGTATTGTTTGTTGCTCAATTGGCGCATGATTTCCGTCATACATTCCGTAAAGATGTTGTGATTGACATGTTCTGCTACCGCCGCCGCGGCCATAACGAAGCGGACGAGCCGGCAGCAACTCAGCCAATGATGTATCAAGTCATCAACAAAAAAGCGACGACTCGTACTTTGTATGCAGACAAGCTGGTTCAAGAAGGTGTTCTTGACCGCGCTGCTGCTGATCAAATGGTTGAGCAGTACCGTTCTGATTTAGAAGCAGGCAAGCACGTTGCAAATGCGCTGGTGCTTGAGCCAAATACAAAAATGTTTGTAGATTGGGCGCCTTACCTAGGTCATGAGTATACAGACGAATGGGATACAACTTTCCCAATCGAGCGTTTGAAAGAACTTGGCAAGAAAATGCGCGAGCTTCCTGAAGGCTTCGTAATGCAGCGTCAGGTTTCGAAAGTCATCGACGACCGTCTGAAAATGCAAACTGGCGAAATGCCTTTGAACTGGGGTGCTGCCGAAACTCTAGCGTATGCATCACTTTTAGATGACGGTTTCCTTGTGCGCTTAACAGGTGAAGACGTTGGCCGCGGTACATTCTCACACCGCCATGCAAAACTTCATAACCAAGTGGACGGTTCAACTTACATTCCATTATGTAACTTGAAAGAGAACCAGCCGCGTACAGCAATCTATGACTCATTATTGTCAGAGATGGCGGTTCTTGCGTTTGAATACGGCTATGCAACGACTCTTCCAAAAAGCTTAGTGCTTTGGGAAGCTCAGTTCGGTGACTTCGCTAACTGTGCACAGGTTGTTATTGACCAGTTCATCGCTTCAGGCGAAACGAAGTGGGAGCGCGTATGCGGTCTGACTATGCTTCTTCCGCACGGCTTTGAAGGTCAAGGTCCAGAGCATTCATCTGCGCGTTTAGAACGTTTCTTACAGTTATGTGCTGAAGACAACATGCAGGTAATGACACCGACTACTCCAGCGCAGATTTATCATGCTTTACGCCGTCAGGCTCTTCGCCCGATCCGTAAGCCAATGATCATCATGTCGCCGAAGTCATTGCTTCGTCACAAGCTTGCTACATCTAACCTAGATGAGCTTGCAAACGGCACATTCCAAACTGTGATTGACGAAATCGACAGCATCAACAAGTCAGACGTTACCCGTATCGTGCTTTGCGGCGGTAAGGTTTACTACGACTTGCTTGAAAAACGCCGTGAAAAAGAATTGAACAACACTGCAATCGTTCGTATTGAACAATTGTATCCGTACCCAGAAGCTCGTCTTGCTGAAGTTCTTGCTCAATATCCAAATGCAACGGAAATTGTATGGACACAAGAAGAACCGAAGAACCAAGGCGCTTGGCTGTTCATCGCTCCGCGTTTATATGACGACATCATGAAGTCAGGTAAACAGGTACGTATTAGCTACGCAGGCCGTGAAGCATCTGCTGCACCGGCATGCGGTTCACCATATTTGCATGCAAAACAACAAGCTCAGCTCATTAATGACGCTCTAGCGATCGTAGCTGAATAATCAGGAGATTCTAAGTAATGGCAACCGAAATTAAAGCACCGGTATTCCCAGAGTCAGTTGCGGACGGTACGATCGCTGCTTGGCACAAACAACCAGGTGAAGCTGTATCACGTGACGAAGTGATCTGTGATATTGAGACTGACAAAGTTGTTCTAGAAGTTGTTGCTCCTGCAGACGGTACGATTTCTGAAATCATTAAAAACGAAGGCGATACAGTGCTTTCTTCAGAAGTAATTGCTGAATTTGTTGAAGGCGCAGCAGCTGCTGCGCCTGCAGCTCAGCCTGAAGCCGCTGCTCCAGCTGCGGCAGCTCCTGTAGTTGAGCGTGCTCCTGTTGCTGACCAAGCGCCAGCTGTTCGTAAAGCTTTGTCGGAAACTGGCATTGCTGCTGCTGACGTTGCAGGCACAGGCCGCGGCGGCCGCATCACTAAAGAAGATGTTGCAAATCATCAAGCGAAACCAGCAGCTCCTGCTGCTGCGCCATTAAGCGTTGCTGTAGGCGAGCGTATTGAAAAACGCGTTCCGATGACTCGTCTTCGTAAACGTGTTGCTGAACGTCTGCTTGCTGCAACTCAAGAAACAGCAATGTTGACCACGTTTAACGAAGTGAACATGAAACCAATCATGGAAATGCGCGCTCAATACAAAGACGCATTTGAAAAACGTCATGGCGCGCGTCTAGGCTTCATGTCATTCTTCGTTAAAGCTGCAACTGAAGCGCTTAAACGTTACCCAGCTGTAAATGCTTCAATTGACGGCAACGACATCGTTTACCACGGTTACTATGACATCGGTGTTGCTGTATCTTCTGACCGCGGTTTAGTGGTTCCAGTGCTTCGTGATACTGACCGCATGAACTATGCTGAAGTAGAAAACGGCATCCGTGCATATGCTGGCAAAGCGCGTGACGGTAAGCTTGGCATCGAAGATATGACTGGCGGTACGTTCACCATTACTAATGGCGGTACTTTCGGTTCATTGCTTTCTACGCCTATTTTAAACACGCCGCAAACTGCGATTCTTGGCATGCACAAAATCCAAGAGCGTCCTATGGCTGTGAATGGTCAAGTAGAAATTCTTCCAATGATGTACTTGGCGCTTTCTTATGACCACCGTCTAATCGATGGTAAAGAAGCGGTTGGTTTCCTTGTAACAATTAAAGAATTGTTAGAAGAGCCAGCTAAGCTGATCCTTGATCTTTAATTCTAAAGAATAAATCCATGGGCTTAGAGCGATCCTCTAGGCCCATTTTTGGAGAGAATAATGTCTCAACAATTTGATTTAGTTGTAATTGGCGGCGGTCCAGGTGGTTATGAAGCTGCGATCCGCGCTGCGCAATTAGGCTTTAAAGTTGCGTGTATCGAAAAACGCATCCATAAAGGCAAGCCGTCTCTAGGCGGTACTTGCTTGAACGTGGGCTGTATCCCGTCTAAAGCGCTTTTAGATTCTTCACACCGTTATGAAGATACTGTTCATCACCTAGATGACCACGGTATTACAACAGGTGAAGTGAAATTTGATCTTGCAAAACTTCTTGACCGTAAAGACAAAATCGTAAACCAATTGACGATGGGTATCGATGGCCTTCTTAAAGGTAACGGTATCGAATGGTTAAAAGGTACGGGTAAATTACTTGCTGGTAAAAAAGTTGAGTTTGTATCTCACGAAGGCGAAACTCAAGTTTTAGAACCTAAATACGTAATTCTTGCGACTGGTTCTGTTCCTGTAAATATTCCAGTAGCTCCTGTAGATCAAGACATCATCGTTGACTCTACTGGCGCATTAGAATTCCAAGAAGTACCTAAGCGTTTAGGCGTAATCGGTGCGGGCGTAATTGGTCTTGAGCTTGGTTCTGTATGGCGTCGTCTTGGTGCTGAAGTTGTTGTATTTGAAGCAATGGATGCATTCTTGCCAATGGCTGATAAAGCTTTGGCAAAAGACTACCAAAAACTATTGACTAAACAAGGTCTTGATATCCGTGTTGGCGCTAAAGTTGCCGGTACTGAAGTTAACGGCCGTGAAGTTACAGTTAAGTACACTCAAGGCGGCGAAGACAAAACTCAAACTTTCGATAAATTGATCGTTTGTGTAGGCCGTCGCGCTTATGCTGAAGGCTTATTGGCTGAAGATTGCGGTATCAAACTGACTGAACGCGGTTTAGTTGAAGTAAACGATTGGTGTGCAACTTCTGTTGAAGGCGTATACGCAATTGGTGACTTGGTGCGCGGTCCAATGCTTGCGCATAAAGCAATGGAAGAAGGCGTAATGGCTGTTGAACGTATTCACGGTCATGCAGCACAAGTAAACTACGACACCATTATTTCTGTAATTTACACACACCCAGAAGCGGCGTGGGTAGGTTTAACAGAAGAGCAAGCGAAAGAAAAAGGCCACGAAGTTAAGACTGGTCAATTTGGTTTTGCTGCGAACGGCCGTGCAATGGCTGCTGGTGAAAATGCTGGTTTCGTGAAGTTTGTAGCAGATGCTAAAACGGATCGTTTGCTTGGTATGCACGTGATTGGGCCTGCTGCGTCTGACATCGTACACCAAGGCATGATCGCGCTTGAGTTTGTATCTTCTGTTGAAGATCTTCAGTTAATGACTTTCGGTCACCCGACATTCTCTGAAGTTGTCCATGAAGCTGCGCTTGCAGTCGATGGACGTGCGATTCACGCGATTCAGCGTAAACGTAAATAAGATGAAGAAAAGAGCGGCCTAGGCCGCTCTTTTTGCATTTGGTGGTTGTTTTTATATGAACAATCATCTAAAAATAAAGATAAGAAATATTTTAAATTTTTAAAAAGGTTAAAGCTGCTTTGACGGATGTCTGGGCTTTAATGGGTCATAACAAAGCGAAAAATGAGTAAAAGGTTGTTCAATGAATCTACACGAATATCAAGCTAAAGCGTTATTAAAAAAATATGGTATGCCCGTCCAAGAAGGCGTATTTGTAACCACTGCTGAAGAAGCTGTAAAAGCTTTTGAGCAATTGGGCGGCAAGTTTGCAGTTTTAAAAGCCCAAGTGCATGCTGGCGGCCGCGGTAAGGCAGGCGGCGTGAAAGTAGTGAAGTCGGCTCAAGAAGCGACAGATTATGTCAACCAGATGGTCGGTTCACGCTTAGTCACTTATCAGACAGATGCATTAGGTCAGCCAGTCAGCGGTATTTTGGTTTCTGAAGATGTTTATCCTGTAGAGCGTGAGCTTTATTTGGGTGCTGTTGTAGACCGTTCAAGCCGCCGTGTGACGTTTATGGCATCGACTGAAGGCGGTGTTGAAATTGAAAAAGTCGCGGAAGAAACACCAGAAAAGATTATTAAAGTCGAAGTTGATCCTTTAGTGGGTTTATTGCCGTTCCAAGCGCGTGAAGTGGCCTTTGCGCTGAATTTGAAAGATAAGCAAGTTAGCCAGTTTGTCAAAATCATGTCAGCTGCTTATCAAGCATTCATTGAAAATGATTTTGCCTTATTTGAAATTAACCCGCTTTCTGTACGTGAAAATGGCGAGATTTTATGTGTGGATGCAAAAATTGGCATTGACTCAAATGCGCTATACCGTTTACCCGAAATTGCCGCGCTGCGTGATAAGTCGCAGGAAAATGAGCGTGAGCTGAAAGCGTCTGAGTTTGATCTGAACTATGTGGCCTTAGAAGGCAACATTGGCTGTATGGTCAATGGCGCAGGGCTTGCCATGGCAACCATGGACATCATTAAGCTATATGGCGGTCAGCCGGCAAACTTCCTTGATGTTGGAGGCGGCGCGACCAAAGAGCGCGTGATCGAAGCCTTTAAAATTATTTTGGCAGATACGTCTGTACAAGGTGTATTAATTAACATTTTTGGCGGAATTGTACGTTGTGACATGATTGCAGAAGCAATTATTGCAGCGGTTCAAGAAGTAAATGTCACTGTGCCTGTGGTTGTTCGTTTAGAAGGGAACAATGCAGAATTAGGTGCAAAATTACTTGATGAATCCGGTTTGAAATTGATTTCTGCAAGCGGACTAGCGGATGCTGCAGAAAAAATCGTTGCTGCGGTAAAAGGCTAAGGGAGCAGAAATCATGAGCGTATTAGTAAATAAAGACACAAAAGTATTGGTGCAAGGTTTTACCGGTAAAAACGGTACATTTCACTCTGAACAGTCAATCGCTTACGGCACAAAAGTTGTTGGCGGCGTAACACCGGGCAAAGGCGGCACACAGCACTTAAACCTGCCAGTCTTTAATACGATGAAAGAAGCGGTTCGTGAAACTGGTGCAACGGCAACCTCGATTTATGTACCTGCGCCGTTTGTATTAGATTCGATTATTGAATCTATTGATTCAGGTATTGAGCTGATTGTTGTGATTACAGAAGGCGTACCAACGCTGGATATGTTAAAAGCCAAGCGTTATTTGGAAACCTACGGCAATAATGCGCGTTTGATTGGACCTAACTGTCCGGGGATTATTACCCCAGGTGAATGTAAGATCGGCATTATGCCAGGTTATATTCACCAAGCAGGCAAGATTGGTATTATTTCGCGTTCAGGTACATTGACCTATGAAGCCGTCGCACAAACGACCAAGCTTGGTTTAGGGCAGTCAACCTGTATCGGTATTGGCGGTGACCCAATTCCGGGTATGAACCAAATTGACTGCTTAAAGCTGTTCCAGGAAGACCCGCAAACTGAAGCGATCATCATGATTGGTGAAATTGGCGGCACTGCAGAGGAAGAAGCGGCTGAATATATTCAGTCTCATGTGACCAAACCTGTGGTGGGTTATATTGCAGGTGTAACAGCGCCAAAAGGCAAGCGTATGGGGCATGCTGGCGCGATTATTTCTGGCGGTAAAGGCACTGCAGAAGAAAAATTTGCGGCTTTTGAAAAAGCTGGCATGGCATATACGCGCAGTCCGGCAGAGCTGGGTTCTACTATGTATGCTGTGCTTAAGGATAAAGGGCTGGTTTAAGTTAAGCCTGCTTGGCAGATCTCAGCTTTATATCAAGTTATAAATATTTTAAAAGCCTGATGCATGTCATTAGGCTTTTTGTGGTTTTTGTCTGTACGGCCGCAGCAGTTTAAAGCTGAACGTGTTGATGCTGAATCTGGAATGAATGTATTTCACAGATGATGGACTATGTTTTGATATGCGGATGGATTAAAAAATATTCAGCTGCGTATTCTTAGATTTCTCTTGCATATAAAAGGCTGCAGTGTGAGTTGATTCATCACGGCGATATGCTCACTTTCAGGTTTTAGCGGCTTTAAGGTCAGGACTGCACAGCTTTAAATACGAATCTAAATTTAAATAAAAAGCCGCAGAATGGGCTGCAGCTTTTTATTTAAAAATGCGGTTTACAGGAGAGTGCCTTGGAAACCATTTTTTGTTTTTTGCGTCAGTACAAGAGAACTGCCTGTACTGAGTGAAACTTCTTGGTCAGGCTCTACCATGACATAATGTGTAATGCCTTGCTGATCTTGTACTTTGGCCTTAGCGGGCATATTCATGCGCGCTTCGCCGTGAACAATGACTGCGGTACAGCCAATCAGCGCATCACTGTAAAGGATAGGCAGATTGTCATACGGTAAAAGTCTTGCCACAGTTTGCACGCAAAGACGTACCAATGGCATGCAGAGAAAAAAGCTTGCCAATGTGATCAGCAGTGCATTAAACAGCATGTCAGTAAAGTAGTGCATCATGCTTTGGATCATCAGGCCTGTGAAGCTGAATGCACTTAGAAAAATGATGAGCCAGATAAAGAGCGGTACGTGCCCTAAACATAGCCAATCTAAAATTTTTCGTATTAGGCTGCGCTTTTTAGGCGCGCCATTTATGGATTGTTTCTCTAGATCTTCCGGCAGGAATTGTTCGACTAAGCTTTGTGAGCCGCCTCCAATGACTGCTAAAAGAACTTCAAGTATCCCAAATAAAAACATCAGACACAGGCTAATGCTGAATGCAATATTCGATGGATGAGTGAGCAATTCCCACATAGCAATTTCTCTCATCTTAAAATATGAATAATTAAAAAAAATTATTTCTGGCAACATATTTTTTTATAATTCTAAGATAACACCGAATGATGAAGTTGTGTAATAAATGGCTGACAATTATTGTCAATTTGTTGAAATATTTTTCACAAATATGTCGTTTTATAGAGTTTTGTTAACTGCAAATAGGTATAGCACAGCGGCATTGCCGTCAATTTAGGCTTTAAATTCTATATTGCGGTTTAAAGTCTGTAAATTTTTGTATCCGACTGCATTGGCGTTCTAGATTGTTTATATGCATAGCCTCAATAAGAAATGCGCTGTGTAAAAATACACAGCGCATGAATCATTTCATAATCTTTAAATGTCTGGAGTTATGATTACAATAGTGCGGTTTGAATGCGGACTTTCATTTCTAAGGCGATTTGTAAAATGATACTGCTCATCCACGCAACCTGTTCACCCATTGGATTGATTTTTAGGGCTGTTTTTAAAAAGTCCATTTCTGGCAGTTCAAACAATTGCTGCTGAATCGCGGCTTCCAGCTGGCTGGCATTTGAAGCCAAAGGCATGCTCACCATATAAAAACCTTTGGGATAGTTATAAAAAGCATACAGCAAATTAAAAGCGCGCTGGTCGCCTTTCAAGCTGCCCGCGCCGATTTCATAATGATTATTTTGATTGCTGTGAGTAATGCCAATGACAAACTCCCACTTTTGCTCCGAAAGTCGTAGGCCAAATTGCAGGCCTAATTGGTCGGAACTGTGCTCATGCTGCACAAAATTGTTTAAGGCAGAGCCGTTCTCTGCTGCAGGTTCTTGCAAAATCAGCATATGCTGCTGATGCTGGTAGATATATCCGGCAAGTCTTGCCTGTTCTAAGCGTGCTTTGAGGGTTTCAATGTCAAAATGGCTATAAGGCATAGTCTGCAGGGTATAAAAGAGAACTGCTTTTACTCTAAGGTTTTTTTCTCTGTACACGACAAATTTCACAGAACCCTTATCCTATCAGGATTCTGCCTTCTTAAAATTGCCAAAATTTCCTTAAACTCTTCTTTTTTCCCAAAACCAATTAAACGCTGAATCGCCATTTGAACATAGTCTAAACCATAGCGAAATAAACTCATTGAGAGTCGTCCATGCTTCTTTATTTTTATCGCTTTTTTTTGATCATGTTGCCATTCACCCGTTAAGTAACACCAACAGAAGCTTATAGCTAACACCGCAATCAATTTTTTCACTCGTCTAGGGTCTGTCAAGCGCGTATTTTCAAGATTAAACCCGCGTCCTTTGAGACAACTGAATAAGGTTTCAATTTCCCAGCGTAATGCATAATCCTGAATAGCATTGGCATTAAACTGAGGAGAAACGACGAGTAAAAGCTCTCCATTTTCTAACTGTAGTGCACTTATATATAGTTTCACCCGACCAACCAAAATCCGTCGTTTACGACATTCAATTTGACCAACTTTAAGATGGCGAAATAAATCACTAATTTTATGATTCTTTCCTAAATGATTGGTGACAATGAAGTTTTTTTAACACGAATGCAGAAGTTGATGTCTTGTTCAATTAACCATGTAAACCACTGCTCACCGATAAACTCTCTGTCTGCGAACACATTCACAATACGGTCTTTACCAAAAATGGCTATAAAGCGTTGAATCAAAGCAATGCGCTCTTTCGTATCTGAATTTCCACTTTTATTAAGCAATGTCCAAAGGATAGGTATCGCTATTCCACGATAAACGATTGCGAGCATCAGGATATTAATATTTCGTTTTCCCCATTTCCAATTGGTTCTATCTAAAGTCAGTTGCACTTGGTCGAATGAAAACATATTGAAAATCAACTGAGAAATTTGACGATAATCAAAATACTGACCTGCAAAGAAGCGCTGCATACGTCGATAAAATGATTGTGGTAAGCACTTGATGGGCAAGGCTTTAGATGCAGAAGAAAGATTACATGTTTGCTTTAAAATAATCACAAGCATGATGAGCGCAAAGCACTTTAAATGTGACTTGTTCCATTTTAGAGATTTGTTTAAGATAAGATATAACTCATTGAGATGTGTCATAGTATTCGTCGTTAGAAAACAATTATTATGACATTATTTCAATGAGTTATCTATTTTTGTCGTGTACAGAGGGTTTTTTTATAAATTTGAAAATAAAAGCATTAGAGTATTTAACTATGACTTCATCGTTTAGACTTTTAATAAATATACGGAAATTATGGCATAATTGGTTAGATTTATAAGTCGGTGTTGTTTTGCTCAGTAAAATTGATTAAAAATATCAGCAAAGTTTTATATGACGAATTTGCATATCAATATAATAAAACAAGCAATAGTTGGGATAAGTAAATCACTATAATGAATAACAAATTTCAAAAGTGTCATAAGTACACGATTTTCTAAGCTGGTGTTGTCCATGTCGTTAAATGAGGAAAGACTTACTCATCTTAAGCAGCTAGAAGCTGAGAGTATTCATATCATCCGTGAAGTTGCCGCTGAGTTTGAAAACCCAGTGATGCTTTATTCTATTGGTAAAGATTCTGCGGTTATGCTGCATCTTGCATTGAAAGCCTTCTATCCTGCCAAACTTCCATTCCCGCTGCTGCATGTCGATACGGGCTGGAAGTTTAAAGACATGATTACTTTCCGTGACAACATGGCGAAAGAGCATGGCTTTGATTTGATCGTGCATCAAAATAAAGAAGGCCTAGATGCGAATGTAAACCCATTTGACTATGGCAGTTCAAAATATACAGACATCATGAAAACTCAAGGCTTAAAACAAGCGCTTGATAAATACCAGTTTGATGCTGCTTTTGGCGGTGCGCGCCGTGACGAAGAAAAATCACGTGCTAAAGAGCGTGTTTATTCTTTCCGTGATACGAAGCACCGTTGGGACCCGAAAAACCAGCGTCCTGAACTTTGGAATCTTTACAACGGTAAAGTGAACAAGGGTGAAAGCATTCGTGTGTTCCCATTGTCTAACTGGACTGAGTTGGATATTTGGCAATACATCTATCTGGAAAATATTAAGCTTGTTCCTTTGTATTTAGCTGCTGAACGTCCAGTGGTTGAGCGCAGCGGTACACTCATTATGGTAGATGATGAGCGCATGCGTTTGAACGAAGGTGAAGTGCCGCAAATGAAATCGGTACGTTTCCGTACACTTGGCTGTTATCCGTTAACAGGTGCAGTTGAATCGACTGCAAGCACCTTGCCGGAAATCATTCAAGAAATGCTTTTAGCGACCAGCTCAGAACGTCAAGGCCGTATGATTGACCATGATGAAGCTGGCTCGATGGAAAAGAAAAAGCAGGAAGGTTACTTCTAGAAATCTCTCCCGGCCTCTCTTTATAAAAGAGAGGAGAATTTCCCCCTTTTTTAAAGGGGGGATACAGGGGGATTTAAGAAACCGATTTCAAAAGAATATGTGGAGCTTTGAGCAATGTCTCATCAATCAGATTTAATTAGCCAAGACATCTTGGCATATTTAAAACAGCACGAAAATAAAGACTTATTGCGTTTCCTGACTTGCGGTAATGTGGATGACGGTAAATCGACGTTAATCGGCCGTTTGCTTTATGATTCAAAATTGATTTATGAAGATCAATTGCAAGCGGTAACACGTGACTCGAAAAAAGTCGGCACGACGGGCGATGCGCCTGACTTGGCTTTACTCGTAGATGGTCTGCAAGCAGAACGTGAGCAGGGCATTACCATTGATGTAGCTTACCGTTATTTCTCTACTGAAAAACGTAAGTTCATCATTGCCGACACCCCGGGACATGAGCAGTATACCCGCAACATGGCAACAGGCGCATCGACTGCAGATTTAGCAATCATTTTGATTGATGCGCGTTACGGTGTGCAAACTCAGACTCGCCGTCACTCATTTATTGCAAGCCTTTTGGGTATTCGCAACATTGTTGTTGCAATTAACAAAATGGATTTAGTTGAATTTTCTGAAGCTCGTTTCAATGAAATTCAAGCAGAGTACAACGAATTTGTGAACCAATTGGGTGAGCGTAAACCTGCGAATATTATCTTTACGCCTATTTCTGCGTTAAATGGTGACAACGTTGTAAACAAATCTCCAAATACACCTTGGTACCAAGGCCAGACCTTAATGGAGACTTTGGAAACTGTTGAAATTACACGTGACAGCAGTACGCATGAATTCCGTTTCCCTGTTCAATATGTGAACCGTCCAAACCTAGACTTCCGCGGTTTCTGCGGCACGATTGCACTGGGTGAAGTTGCTGTTGGCGATGAAATTGTTGCGCTTCCATCTGGCAAGAAATCAACAGTTAAAGAAATTGTTACTTTTGACGGCAACCTTGAAAATGCCATAGCTGGTCAAGCAGTAACACTTACATTAAATGATGAAATTGATATTTCACGAGGCAACGTACTGGTAAAAGCGGGTGAGCAGCCCTTAACTTCACGTTCTGCACGTGCATCTGTGGTGTGGATGACAGATCAGCCTTTAGTGGTTGGCAAACTGTATAACGTGAAGTTTGGTACGCAAACGATTCCTGCCAAAGTTGCGAAAATTAACTACCGTACCAATGTCAACACACTGGAAAAAACGGAAGTTGAACAGCTTGAACTGAATGCGATTGCAGACGTAACGATTGAATTTGATGCTCCTGTTGTATTTGATCGTTACCATGACAGCCGTTACACAGGCTCTTTCATCTTTATTGACCGTTTAAGCAACGTGACTGTCGGCGCGGGTATGGTTGAATCTGCGGTGGAATGGACTGCACACAACGAACCTGTAACTGCGGAAGCGCGTGCTGCGCGTTTGGGGCAAAAACCAGCTGCGGTGACTGTTAGTGCTAAAGCCCTTGAAAATGCGCAAGCGATTGAAAGCTTGCTGATTCAGCAAGGCGTGGTTGCAATTGCGAAAGCTGGTTTAGATGCTGCTCAAGTTGCGCTGCTTCGTGAAACTGGTGTAGTGGTTGTTACAGACCTCGCTGAAGGTACGGATGTGGCTTATGCCGTAGAGGCTGCTGAAGAAGTGGCTGAAAAAATTGTTGAGTTAGTTCGTTTGTAATAGATTGAATTGATTTAAAAAAACCCGCCGAAAGGCGGGGTTTTTTGTTCAAAATGGAGGTGCGCTATTCAAGTTAATCATTCTTAATATGTGTTTAGGGGGGATGGTTTAGATGGTATTGGATTGAAAAGTAATTTATTAAAGAGGTCTAATAAATATAGGGGATTCTGCGGAGTAAATAATAAATTTTATTAATTTTTTGATTTGTGAATAAATATATTACATTTCATGTTTCCTTGACTTTGTTCTAAAGACATTACATAAATAATCAAAAAATATTATTAAATTCATTATAAGTAATTTGGGTGAGTTATGTCAGAGCTCGAAAGTAAATTAATTGGCATGATTTATGATGCTGCTTTAGATAGAGCGCAATGGCCAGATGTGCTCGAAGAAGTTGTTAGATATACGGGCAGCAAAACGGCGATTTTTGTATTTCTTGATCAGCTTAATCCCGAACACGATTTTATTTATAGTCATCAGATTCCAGATGTGAGTATGGCTGCATATCAAGAAGAGTGTATAAAAATCATTGATATGCGATTGCATGCTCCATTATGGCAGCAAGCAGGAGTGGGCGGGGTTGTTCATATGAATCTGAGTGATTATGCCTTAAAGCCGCCAGATTCAGATGAATTTATTTTTTACGATAGATGTTTAAAGCCTACAGGCGTTTTCTATATTTCAGCTGTTTTACTTGATACAGGGCAGTATCGTTGGGGGGTGTTAGGTTTACATCGGGCATCGTGTAAATATGAACAGAGAGAATTAGATATATTGAGGCGTATCGGTACGCATTTACGCCGTGCTTTGCAAATCTATCGTCAACTATCTTTAGTTCAACAGCATAATCAAGATTTATATAGATTATTAGATTGCTTAAAATTAGGGGTGATGCTAATTGATCAGGATTCTCGGCTTATTTATACAAATCAAAGTGCACAGAACGTTATTGAAAAATCAAAGCTAATTAAGATTGATCAATCTAACCGAATTAAAATATCTAAAGAACATCAGATAAAATTAAATCAATATATACAGAGCGCATTATTTTTTGATCAAGCTAAATCTAATTTAAATCAGACCGATAGTTCATCTGTAGGGGGTGTTATGGCATTGATTGATCAAACATCTGAACAAAAACTGATGTTGAGTATTGTTCCGTGCGCAAAAATTTTACAGCAAAATAAAATGGGTGAACCAGCCTCTCAGAGAGTGGTTATTTTTATGACCGAAACAAATCAGTATAGTGAGCTGGCAACAGTATTTTTAAAAAACTCCTATATGCTGTCGAGCAGAGAAATACAGGTTTGTGAGCTCTTTGTTAATGGTTTAAATCTGGAAGAAATTGCGGAACAAAAAGGATTGGCTTTGAGTTCGGTTAGAACTTATTTAAAACAAATTTATGCAAAAACTAAATGTAATTCACAGGCTGATTTAATGAAATTACTTATGTCCGCAACGATTAATTTCGAGCATATTGCATAGGGGGTATTCAGTTCATCATCAAGACCGACAATGAACTGAATGAGTAGATGGCTATTTTGAAACCTATTGAATCGTTACAGTGACAGGCTTTGCATAAATGGTATAGGTGTAATTTGGCGCCATCGTATATTGATAGCTTGGCATGACATAGGCAGTGCCTTTTTCGGTAAATGTCAGCCCTTGACCATTTTGTGTATATTTAACTGAATTTGGCAAAACCAGCATATTTTTCACAATGTAATTTGATTTCGCTCCAATCTGAGTTTGGATTTCTGCATTGATTTCTAGAGGTTTACCTACAGCGGCTGTGATTTGGCTGGCTGTATTTAGCTTTACGGCCAGATTGGATGAATCATGCGCATAATCTGTAGTTAAACCATGCGTGCCTTGAACATACATGCGGTTGAAATCATCTTTGTTCATGCGGAACGTCCACGGCCAGAAGGTCACGCCGCGCTGGCTCGCCATAACCATCAGTTCTTTATTTAAACCAGAAAAAGACGGGTTAAAAGTTGAGGAATATTTTTGCGTTGCATCTAAAATGCGGCGCGTGTTGACAATATTGCTTTGCGCTGTCGGTGTGCTGGTTAAAAAACCAGTCGATACGCCCGGCAATTCATTCTTCATATGCAGCATTTGATCACCAAGAAAACTAATCACAATCGCTTGGTCATAAGCATCATACTTATCTAGCAAAGCTTTAATTTTTGGAACAATTTCAGGTTTTGAACTTTTGATTTCAATGAAATGGGTCACATTTGGATATTTTTTCACAGCCGCAAGAATCTCATCCATTGTCGGCACTTTACGTCCATTTGGAATGGTGCGTAAGTGCTGAATTTCTGCAAGCGTCAAATCTTCAATTTTGGCATTTACACCTGTGGTGCGTGTTGTGGTTGAATCATGCATGACCACGACATGATTGTCTTTAGAAAGATATACATCGTACTCAACCGCATCTGCGCCGACTTCGATGGCCTTTAATGTGCCTTCTAAAGTATTTTCATCTTCAAGTGCAGGAATGCCGCGATGTCCTGTAATAAGCGGTTTGCGCAGCAGCGTGTTAGGCGCCATCAATTTCATAATGGATTGAACCGTCTCTGGCTGAGACGTATAAATACCATTGACACCTGTGCTTATCGCTTCGGCAGCCGTTAACGCATTATTGGTCTCAATATTTGCCCAAGGTGTAATCAGCAGGCGCTGTAAATGCGAAACAGCTTCTGTCTGTACAAGATGCTTGGGCAGAATGACAATTTTAGAAAGCGATAAATTGGTATTGTGCGCAATGGTGACTATATCTTTACGTGAATTTGTTAATCCCGTTTGTTTGGAATAATCCAGCGCTGTTCGAAGGGCAGGAATGGCAATCCGGGCTTTGCGCAAAAGTTCAGGCTGATCTGAAAGCAAGGTGATATCTGACAGGTCATGGCTTTCGTTCAGCGCTTTTAATTTTTCAATGGTTTGTTCATTTTTGATATGAAGGAGCGGCAGCGTGCGGCGCGTTGCGTCATTTAGATAATCACGCAAAGGCATGACTTTTTTCTGTTCAGCATTCAGCAGATTTAACTGTTCATCCAGCTGATAGGCAATGTGTGTTGCAGCAGCAGAGGAAATGCCGTTCACAGGTGCAGGCTGGGCAATGGTTGGCGCCATAGAAACAGGCAGGTTTTGGTCAATAATTTCTGTAACGCGGTTGGATTCAGGCAGCGGATCAAGCTGTTCAGTAATCTTGATTGAATCCACTTTCATTAATAAGCCGGCAGTAGATAAGCCGACTGCGCCTTGGTCTAGATTATAAGGCAGTGTGGTATCCAGCACTAAATTGTCATCAATATAGTGGCGCACACGCTGACCATGCACAATCACCGTCGCTTTATGCGGCGTGTTGATGTCCATATTTTCTTTATAAGCAGATTTATGCAGGACATTCCACGCATTGGTAGGCTGGCGCAGCGCCAGTTCTAAACCGCTTGCGCCAGTTGCATCAGCGCGAATTGCAAATTGATAATAAGGGGTGAAGGCAGGTTCAGCATAGCTGTCCGCAGCGCGGTAAATAATACTGCCCCAGCGGCCGCCATTATTTCTTTCTAAATAGGTAAATTCGACATCTATGCGATAGTTTCTGAGTTTTTGATATTCAGGTGACAGCATTAACGTGGTCATTTGTGTGTCATTGGCGCGTCCGTCAATGAACAGGCTGCCGTCTTTGACTTCAACCGTGCCTGCATTGGAGCGCAGTGCAGTCCATGAGGCTGGAAGCGCGCTAAGCTGATCGAAGTTTTCGTCTAAATAGCTTTTAGGTACAGGAACTTCTTCTTCTGGCGTTTCTGGCTCTGGAGCTGGTGTAGTTGGTGTTTCAGGCAGGGCGGATGATCCGTCATTATCATCATTGTCGTTACAGGCAGTTAAATTGAATGCCAATAATACCGCTAAGCTTAATGAAGTCAGTTTAGTCATTATGTTGTCTCAGGTTTGATTTTTTAAAAAGCGATTCAAACTTAATAGTTGAAAATGACACTTTTATTGATTTGTCATATATCTAAACTTTGCTTACATATTGATGTTTTATGAATTCATAAAAATTTAATAAAAAGTATATTTCATCCAAAGAAAATAGTTTAAGATATATCTTAATTGATCTTAAGGTGTATCTTGGTTATGCCAAATTCAGACCTTCTTACTGCTAGCGATAGTCCTGTTAAAACACGTAAACGCCTATTTGAAGCAGGGCATATGAAACTGCTGGTGCTGTATCTCATCTCTCAAGCGCCCAAATACTGCTACGACATTATTAAAGATGTAGGCGCAATCGTGGGCGGCGGTTACAGCCCAAGTACAGGGACGATTTACCCAACGCTGAACTATCTTGAAGAACAGCAGTACATTCATGCAGAACTGAATGCTGAAGAGCGTAAACAGTACAGTATTAGCCCACTTGGCATGCAGCATCTAGAAGCGGAACAAGCGACTGTAGAGAAAATCCTGTGCCGTTTTGATACCCGCAAGCAAATCCATAACAATGAACAATATGCTGATATCAAACGTGCGATGGAAAACTTGAAAGCATCACTGCGCATTAAAATTCAGCACTGTGAACTGACACCCGAACAGGTGTATGCCATCGCAGAAAAAATAGATCAGGCGGCAGTTGAAATCAGCCGTATGGAGGTGTCTCAATGAAACAGCATCAATATGAAATTACCGTAAAACATATGGCCGATGCGCAGGGCAATCCAGCGGCGTATACGGAAGTTTTGCAGTTCAATGCCTACAACCATGATGACATCTTTCAAGTATTGGAGGTGATAGGAAATGCACAGCTGTTGGATGATGAAAAAACCAAAGCCTTTGGGATAGGTTTAAAGCTGTTTGGCGAAACCTTGCTGGAAAATAAAGATATGCCTTTATTTCAAGATTTTTTGCCGCATTTTGTCCAGTTTATGAAAACACTGAAACAAACAGTCAAAGCGAAGAACGCAGCGCAGGCGGTTCTAGCGCAAGGGGAAACGTATGAATAAGCTTCCAAAATTTCATCCCAAGCATCTAACATGGTTAATGCCTCTGATCCTATCTGGCATTATGAGCGGCGCGATCTCATGTTTTAACGTCTTTTTAAAAATTGGAGCTGCAGACGGCTTTTTAGGGATTTGGCTGCATGCTTGGATGCTGTCTTGGATGATGGCGTTCCCATTGATTTTGATTGTGTTGCCATTGGTGCGTAAATTTTTAATGAAATTTGTGCACATGCCAAATGAGTCAGCGAAATAACATTAGTCATCCGCGGGGTATGCCTGCATGGCTTGCTCAATGAGAGTTTGCAGCTCATGCAGGGTTTTCACCCCAGCAATACGCTTTATGATCTGACCTTGATAGAACATTAAAGTTGAAGGCAGGCCATAAACGTTATAGCGCAAAGTCAGAATGGGTGATTGATCGACATTCACTTTGCCGAATTTAATATTGTCATGCTGTGCTGACATTTGCTGCGCGCATTGTTCAAAGACTGGAAAGTTTTGCAGGCAAGGCGCGCACCAATCGGCATAGAAACGAATCACGGCAAAACCGTCAAACCATTCATAGTCACTATGGTTATTTTCATTGTATTCAATGAGCTGAGACATGCGGTGCCTATGATGAATTTGCTGAATAATGCTTTAATTATACATAAGTTCATGGCTGTTCATTCTGCGGCATTTCTATGTTCAAATAGTGCCGAGATAGAAGAATAGCCAATTATTGAAAAGGAAATACAATGTCACAGGAAACCATGCAGCAGGTCATTATTACAGAACCAGGCGGTGTTGATAAACTGGCTTATGAAACTGTAGCAGTACCTACAGCAAAAGCAGATGAAGTTTTGGTTAAAGTGCATGCCTTTGGCATTAACCGTCCAGATATTTTGCAGCGCCAAGGCTTATATCCAATGCCTAAAGGTGTAACACCAGTACCGGGTTTGGAAGTTGCAGGTGAAGTGGTTGCTGTCGGCGCTGAAGTCACTTTATTTCAAGTGGGTGATCTGGTTTGCGGTTTAACCAATGGCGGCGGTTATGCAGAATATTGTGCAGTGCCTGAAAGTCAAACCATTGCTATTCCCAAAGGTGTGAGCTTTACCCAAGCTGCTGCGATTCCTGAAACCTTCTTTACGGTCTGGGCGAATGTGTTCCAAATGGCGTATGCTAAAGCAGGCGAGACCGTCTTAGTCCACGGCGGCGCAAGCGGTATTGGTACTACAGCGCTGATGCTGTGCAAATCATTGGGCTTAAAATCTTTTGCAACGGTTGGTTCAGATGAAAAAGTAGACGCCATTTCAGACTTAACGATAGCAATTAACTACAAAACGCAAGACTTCGAACAAGTCATTAATGAAGCAACCGACAATAGCGGTGTAGATGTGGTGCTGGATATGGTGGGTGCGCCATATTTAGAAAAAAACCTCAATTTGCTGCGCCGTGATGGCCGTTTGGTCTATATCGCATTTTTAGGTGGGGCGAAAGCGAAGGATGTGAAACTTGGTCAGATTATGATGAAGCGCTTGACCATTACTGGTTCAACCATGCGCGCGCGCAATACTGCAGAAAAAGCAGAAATTGCCCAAGGTTTGCAAGAGCACGTTGCTCCGCTGTGGGCGAAAGGTGAATGTCTGCCAATGATTTATAAAACTTTCAACTTTGACCAAATTCAAGACGCGCATGCGTGTATGGATACGGGTGAGCATATTGGTAAAGTTGTGGTGAATGTTATTTCCTGAATGAAATAACACACATTAAAGGATAAATAGACGAAAAGCCAGTTTTTTGAACTGGCTTTTATTTTGATGTAAAAATGTGATTTGATTCAAATTAAAATCATAAAAATATTAAATTATTTTTCCATATGTTAAAAAATGCAGATTGCTCGACACAACCTGTCAAAATTGTCGTGTAGATTAAGCCTTAAATGAAACCAACTGTTTTGGTTGGTATTGTGTGATTAATCACACTTAGGAGGGGTTATGAAAATTATGCCATCAGCTTATACCGATATGCATAGCGGACGGGCGTTGAAGCGTTTGCATCGAGCTGTGATTTGTCAGCAAGTGCTGCGTCATGATTTGCATAAAATGTATAAGGCCATGCTGCATCTAGAGCGTTATATAGACCGCTTAAAAGCGAATTAATGTCGCTAAATGCACAATTTAGGCATCATTTGTCGATGAATAGAAAACAAGTAATTGTAATATTTCATTTAAAGCGGTTAATAATTTAAGTGTATAATTTTATTAATAAAAGTGATGTCTTAGTTGAGTGTTAAGGGTGCGTATGAAAGAAAACCCCTCCATGCATGAACGCCTTGCAGAGCGGCTGGCTTGTATTTTGACGAAGTTAAATATGGGAATGAAGCTGTCAGTAAAAGATCTTGCGCTGGAGTTTTCAGTCAGTACCCGCACTGTCAGCCGTGATTTTGACAGAATGAGCGGCCACTTGCCGCTGCTGCAAGATGAAAAAACAAAAAAGTTTTATTTAGATCCCGCTTATCTCACAAAAATAAAAGCGCAAGAGACGCCGCAGCTTTCGGGCATGAGTCATTTTTATACCTCAGCAGATATTCCATTCTTGCATAATATGCTGGATCAGCAGACGGCACAGTTTTACGGTTTAAAAGGCTTTGCTTATGAGCGGGCTGAACAGTATGAAGCGTTATTTCAGGCGGTTGGCTCAGCCATTCAGCAATGTCAGCAAATTGCCTTTTTATTTAAAGGTGAATTGCAGCTGGCGCAGCCATATCGACTTATTCAGCTGCAGGGCTGCTGGTATTTGGCGGCAGTCTGTGAAGGGAATTTAAAAAGTTATCCATTAAGTCATATTGTTTTACAGCAAAAAACAGAAGCCGGCGCTGTATTTGAACCTGATCCAATGATTTTGGCCCAATTGCAAACAGGGGATTATGATTGGCTGTATCAGGACACGTTTGAGGTGGAAATAAAGGTGTCTGCTGAACTGGCGGCCTATTTTAAGCAGAGCAGTGTGCTGCCTAAGCAAAGTATTAAAGCAGAGCTGAATGATGGCTGCTTACTGCTGACCAGTGAAGTTGGTCATGCGATGCAAATCTTGCCTTTGGTGCAGTTTTGGATGCCAGCGCTGAGTATTGTTCAGCCTGAGAGTTTAAGGCAGGAATTAAAAGGAAATTTGGAACGTTGTCTGCAGCAGATGAGCTAGTATTTGATTTTGCAGTTTTAAATGAAAGGAAAACATCCCGCAGCGGGTGTTTTTTTCTGTTTGAAGAAGTTAAAAAAAGAAAAAAGATGGTTTTGGAGGAGTTTGCTAAATAAATTTCAGGCATAAAAAAACCAGCTTTACGCTGGGTCTTTTATTGCACCATCACACTGTAGCAGTAAGATGGTGCCCGAGGCCAGACTCGAACTGGCACGACTTGAAGGTCGGGGGATTTTAAATCCCCTGTGTCTACCGATTTCACCACTCGGGCTTAACAAGATGGAGGCGGAGGTCGGAATCGAACCGGCGTACACGGAGTTGCAGTCCGCTGCATGACCACTCTGCCACCCCGCCATGTCTTGTTGATGCGTATATTAGCAAGCTCTGAAAAAAAAACAATAGCAGATTCATCTGTATGAGCATAAAAACAGCACACAAGATAAAATATTTAAAATTATCATGTAGAATGTGCGAAATTGATTCATATCAACACTTGGAGATGTGCCGTGGCATTAGTTTTAGATGGTCGTGCATTGGCAAAACAAATTGAAGCTGACTTGTTAACTCGCGTAGAAGCGCTGAAAGAGAAAACAGGCCGTACCCCAATTCTTGCGACTATTTTGGTAGGTGACGATGGCGCATCTGCAACTTATGTGCGTATGAAGGGAAATGCTTGCCGCCGTGTCGGTATGGATTCATTAAAAGTTGAGCTAGGTTCAGAAACGACAACTGAGCAGCTGCTTGCAGAAATTGAGAAACTGAATGCAAACCCGGATGTACACGGTATTTTGCTGCAGCACCCAGTGCCTGCTCAAATTGATGAGCGTGCATGTTTTGATGCAATCTCGCTTGCTAAAGACGTAGATGGCGTAACTTGCTTGGGTTATGGCCGCATGGCGATGGGTGAGGCTGCTTATGGTTCAGCGACTCCTGCAGGGATCATGACGATTCTAAAAGAATACAACATTGAAATTGCGGGTAAACACGCAGTTGTTGTGGGCCGTTCTGCAATTTTGGGCAAACCAATGGCTGCAATGCTGCTTGAAGCGAATGCAACAGTGACAACTTGCCACTCACGCACTCAAGACTTAGCAAGCTTTGTCAAACAAGCTGACATTATTGTTGGTGCTGTAGGTAAAGCTGAATTGATTCAAAAAGATTGGATCAAGCCGGGTGCAGTGGTTGTGGATGCTGGTTTCCACCCGCGTGATGGCGGCGGTGTAGGTGATATTCAATTGGTGGGTATTGAAGAAGTTGCTTCTGCTTATACGCCAGTTCCAGGCGGTGTAGGCCCAATGACGATTACCACGTTGATTCGTCAAACTGTTGAAGCTGCTGAAAAAGCGTTAGGTTAATTGTATTGGGATGTTCCTTCTCCCTTTGGGATGAGGAGCATGCTCCGCAAGGGGATAAGGGTGCTTTTTTATAAATAATCCTCTCCCTAACCCTCTCCTTTAAAAGGAGAGGGAGCTTCCGACATTAATTTAGGCTTTTATGATATTAAAACTCTGCGTATTCGAAAAATAAAATTCTAATGAGCTGCACTTTCCAATTCCCCAAAGCCCCAGAACATTTAGTCAATGCCTTGCATGAGGTGATACCCAGCTGCGAACTGCTTGCACAGCAATTGCCTGAAACGCCAATTTCGTTGTGGTTGATTCCACCTGTGTTTCCAACTGATAAGCTAGATGATGAAGTCATTCGTCGTATTTGGAATGATACACCGTATTGGATTTTTTGCTGGGCATCAGGTTTAGCAATGGCACAGTGGCTATTGGCTGAGCCACATCATGTGAAAGATAAAGTGGTGTTAGATTTTGGTGCAGGTTCGGGCGTGGTGGCGATTGCCGCGAAAATGGCCGGAGCAAAACGGGTGATTTGCTGTGACATTGATCAAGTCAGTTTGGATGCTTGCCGCGCCAATGCAGAGCTGAATGATGTTGAATTGGAATATTTGGATGATCTGTATAAAGCTGAGCAAGTTGATATCTTGCTGGCTGCTGATGTGCTGTATGACCAATGCAACCGCTTTTTCTTAGATGAGTTTTTAAAGTTTGCACCAGAAGTGTGGGTTGCAGATAGCCGTGTGAAAAATTTCAGCCACCCCAAATATATTAAGCTGGATGAGCGCAGCGCAACGACGTGGCCTGATTTGGATGAGTCGCCTGAATTCCGAAATGTCAGTTTCTATAAAACGCTTTAAATATTAGATAAAAAATAAGACGCTATATGCGTCTTATTTTGTTTTTACTTGTTAAGAACAAGTGTAGCGCACAATGTGCAGTGTTGAAGGCCGCGCTTCTAAAGCATTCATCGCGCCAAGATTATCTGAATTTCTTAGATCCGGTGTGTTTGACAGGCCAAAGTTGGTGCGGGTATTGCCAATTTGACGGCCATATTGCACAGACTCTGCTGCTGGATTGGCAATTTCATTGATGCTCAGAATTTGCAGTTTAAATGTGCGGTTTTGACCTAACACTTTTTGACATGCGCGCTGCAGTTTATTTTCATCCAGCTGCTGATTTTGACGGCCTGCAAGGGTATAAGCCAAAGTTGCCGAATTCGCATCCTGTTTTTCAATTCGATAGCCGGACTGGCCATTATAAGCGCTCGGTGCACTTTGACATGCTGCTAAGCTTGCTGCCGTTAGACCCAAAGCCAATAATTTATAAACTATTTTCATGTATGTCATTTCCAGTCTTGTTATATCTATTTTTAAGTATGACATAAACGCATCGCAGACTCGATGGCTAATCTGATGCTGCTTCCATAAAAAAAGCTTTCCAGTTTTTGGGCTGGAAAGCGCTGAAAATCGTAAATTCTGAGCAATATTTTGATTGCAATTTAAACTTTTAAGGCCGCCTTTTGTATTATTGAGGCTTATTTTTCTATTTATTGGATACGCTGTTTGCGGGAGCATTACCGTTTTATGTGTGCTTATCAGTGAACCTCATTTGTGCATCATGTCAGTGTTTCTTTGTGCAATATAGACAATACAGTTTATTTTTGCGTGGGCGGTATTGTAAATAAAAATAGGCTGTTATGCTTTTGACTTTAGTATGATTTCAGTTTTTTATTTGAACATTTGTTAAAAAATAAAAAGTATAGGTCTGGAGTCTTTTATTATGAAATTCAGCGTGCTTCGGCCAGCTGCCATTGCAAAATCAGCAGCCGATAAAATGTTGTCAGCTGATCTGTAATTAAGGCGGCGTATTGGAAGCTGTAAAAAATTGCAGCAGATTTTTGGGTATTTTACTTCAGTAGGCGGAGCTGCTTAACAATGGGTTTTATTCGGGTTCTGCTTTTCAATACTGGATGGAATGCGTTATGTTCTGATCGTTTAAAGTCTATTTTTATTGTGTAATCTTTATCTTATTTCTTTAATTTTGCTTAAAATGTAGTCGGCAGCAAGTAAATTGTATGTGAAGTGTTTATTTGTGCGTGAAAACGTAAATTAACAGGCACTCTATAGCTATAAAGTAGCAGATAAGCAAGACAGCTGAAAAAGAACAATGATCAGCCTGCAGCTTAAATATGAAAATATAAGGTGTTTGCGTTATTTCACCCAATATGGATGGGTAATGAGAGGGTTTATGCGGGATCAGAAACTGTATGACATTGCGGTTATTGGCGGCGGCATTAATGGCGCAGGCATTGCTGCAGATGCGGCTGGGCGCGGTTTAAGCGTGTTTTTGTGTGAGAAGGATGATTTGGCTTCACATACATCTTCTGCCAGTTCTAAGCTTATTCATGGCGGACTGCGCTATTTAGAGCACAGGGAATTCCGTTTAGTGCGTGAGGCTTTGGCCGAGCGGGAAGTGCTGTTGAAGAAAGCGCCGCATATTGTGCATCCTATGCGCTTTATCATGCCGCATCAGCCGCATTTGAGGCCCGCATGGCTGATAAGAGCCGGCCTGTTTTTTTATGATTATTTGGGTAAGCGTGAACGGCTGCTAGGTTCGGCTGCGGTTAGGTTTGACTCGTGTGACAGTCCATTAAAAGCAAATTTTACCCGCGGTTTTGAATATTCTGACTGTGCTGTAGATGATGCGCGCTTAACGGTTTTAAATGCAGTGCAGGCGCGTCAGCACGGCGCAAAAATAGCGGTACGTACCAAATGCATTTCTGCACAGCACATGGCGGGTCTCTGGCTGCTGGAGATGCAAAGCGCTCAAGGCAATTATGTTATTCAAGCCAAAATGCTGGTGAATGCTGCAGGGCCATGGGTTGCATCTTTTATACAGAATACGCTGAAGGCTCAGCCGTCTTATGGTATTCGTTTGGTACAGGGCAGTCATATTATTGTGCCTAAAATGTATGAGCAAGATAAGGCATTTATTTTGCAAAATCATGACCAAAGAATTGTTTTTGTTATTCCTTATTTGCAGCGCTTTACTTTAATTGGCACCACAGACCGGGAGTATCAGGCAGATCCGAACAATGTTCAGATCAGTTCCGATGAAATAAATTATCTATTAGATGTATGCAATGCGCACTTTAAAACACAGCTGAGCGCTGCTGATATTGTCGCTGATTATTCTGGTGTTCGGCCTTTATGTGATGATGAGTCTGATAATCTATCCGCAGTCACGCGAGATTATACTTTGGCCCTGAGTTCCAATACCGAGGGTGAGCCGCCGCTGCTGTCAGTATTTGGCGGCAAACTGACGACTTACCGTAAGCTGGCGGAGTCTGCACTGGCCTATATGCAGGCTTATTTTCCCGACATGAAACAGCCGTGGACGAAAAATTCACTGCTTCCTGGCGCTGAAAATTTTAGCTCTGCAGAAGATGCTGTTCATACGCTTATGCAGAAGGTGCAGGGCTTATCTGCTGAAACGGCAGAGCGCTGGGCAAATGCTTATGGCACACTGGCTTTTACATGGATTGGCCATATATCGAGTGTGCATGAATTAGGCGAAGATTTGGGGCATGGCTTATATGCGCTAGAGGTTGAGTATTTGGTGGATCAGGAGTGGGCAGTCACTGCTGAAGATATTTTAAAGCGCCGGACTAAGCTGTATTTGCAGTTTAGTGAAGCTGAAGTGAAAGCTTTGGATGTGTATTTAACAGCATTGCATGAGCGCCGCTTGCAAAAAGATGTAGCTTAAATTCTTTGGGCTTGGATGCAGAATTGCTTTAGATAAAAAAAGACCGCACAAGGCGGTCTTTTAAATCTCCCTTAATCCCTCTTCTAAAAGAGGGAAATTAAAGGTTGATTAAGCAGATTTTTTCACAGCTTCTAAAAGCTCGTCTTGACGTGCTTTAAGTGCTTTTGGTAAACGATCACCAAGTTTGTTGAACAATTCAGTGTGGCTTTCAAGTTCTTTGATCCACTGCTCTTTGTCTTGTGAAGTTACAAGATCAAATTGTTCTTTAGTGAAGTCTGAACCAGTCCAGTTCAATTGTTCATAAGTTGGTACGCGGCCAATTGGAGTTTCAACAGCAGTTGCACGACCTTCACAACGGTCAATGATCCACTCAAGAACACGCATGTTTTGACCGAAACCAGGCCATACGAAGTTGCCTTCAGCGTCACGGCGGAACCAGTTTACGTTGTAGATGCCAGGAAGTTTGTTGCCGGCAGCTTCAGCTTTCGCTGCAACCTCTTCACCAAGCTCTAGCCAGTGAGAGAAGTAGTCAGCCATGTTGTAGCCAGCAAATGGAAGCATCGCAAATGGGTCACGGCGTACAACACCTTGTTGACCAACAGCAGCAGCAGTTGTTTCAGAGCCCATAGTCGCAGCTTTATAAACACCGTCAACCCAGTCAAATGCTTCTGAAATTAGAGGCACTGTGTCTGCACGGCGGCCGCCGAAGATGAATGCTGAAATTGGAACGCCTGCTGGATTTTCCCAGTCAGCATCAATAGAAGGGCATTGACCTGCAGATACTGTGAAACGAGCGTTAGGATGCGCAGCTTTTTCTTCGCCAGTGTGCGGTTGACCTTTCCAGTTAGTCAGGTTAGCAGGCGCTTCTTTAGAAAGGCCTTCCCACCATACTTCACCGTTGTCAGTTACAGCAACGTTTGTATAGATTACGTCTTTGTGAAGCGTAGCCATACAGTTCGGGTTAGTCTTGGTGTTTGTACCAGGCGCTACACCGAAGAAACCAGCTTCAGGGTTGATCGCGTATAGACGGCCGTCTTCACCTGGTTTGATCCAAGCAATGTCGTCACCTACAGTTTCAATTTTCCAGCCTTCGTAACCTGCTGGCGGAATCAGCATAGCGAAGTTTGTTTTACCGCATGCAGAAGGGAAAGCCGCTGCGATGTAGTGTTTTTCGCCTTGCGGGTTTGTTACGCCAAGAATTAGCATGTGTTCTGCTAACCAGCCTTGCTGACGGCCCATAGAAGATGCAATACGTAACGCTAGGCATTTTTTACCAAGCAAAGCGTTGCCGCCGTAACCAGAACCGTAAGACCAGATTTCACGAGTTTCTGGGTAATGAACGATGTATTTTTCAGGGTTGCAAGGCCATGCAACGTCTTTTTGACCTTCCTCAAGCGGTGCGCCTACAGTGTGTACGCAAGGAACGTATTCACCGTCAGTGCCAAGTACGTCATACACAGCTTTACCCATGCGGGCCATTTTGCGCATGCTTACAGCAACGTAAGGAGAGTCAGTGAGTTCGATACCGATATGAGCAATATGAGAACCTAAAGGACCCATAGAGAAAGGAACAACGTACAAAGTACGGCCTTTCATTGCACCGTCAAATAAACCGTTCAGGCGCGCGCGCATTTCAGCTGGAGCTTCCCAGTTATTTGTTGCGCCAGCATCTTCTTGATTTTCTGAACAGATGTAAGTACGGCCTTCAACACGAGCAACGTCAGAAGGATCAGAATTAGCAAGATATGAACCAGGGTGCTTTTCTTGGTTAAGCGCTTGCATAGTGCCGTTAGCGATCATCAAGTCGATATAACGTTGATTTTCTTCGTCGCTGCCGTCACACCATTCAATTTTTGCTGGTTTTGTTAATTTTGCAATCTCTTCCACCCAAGCAATAAGCTTAGGGTGACGAACAAATTCTGGTGCGTTCACTTGGGTCATGGTGAGGCCTATCTCAAATGTGTACAAGCTGTACAAAGTCTAATCCGCCCAATGGGTGCATTGAGCAGATGAAATATGAAAAAAAGTGGCGCTATTAAAGCATAATTTCATAAAAAAAATAAGACTAAAGAAGCGGTAGATTTTTTTTGGCAGATAATGTTAATTATTTAAAAATTGATTAAAAACAATATCTTAATTAAATATACAGGGGGTTTTGCTAATATTTAATTTTTTTATGGATATTATTTACTTAAATTATCTTATTTATTATCAATAGGTTATTGATAATTTTTAATTAAGTATTATTATTGATTAAATAAATGGTGGTAATTTGATTTTTACATAAAGGTGCTTTTAATTGTTGATAATTTCTACAAAATGTTAATTTCAGCAGCCTGAAAGCATAAAAAATGTCTAATCGCACTAGGCCATTATCTATTATCTATAACCAAAAGTCAGGGTTTCATGCAGCGCAAAAAGATGAAATCTATGAAGAGCTCATTCGTTATTTATCATCCAGCGGCTTTGAAATACAGTCATTTGAAATGAGTAATTTTTTAAATTTTGATATGTTAATGCAGCAGGTTTTGAAGCGTCATCAAGATGTTGATAATAAAGGTGTTGTTGCAGCTGCTGGCGGTGACGGGACTTTAAATGCAGTGGCGCAGTATTTATTGATGACAGATATTCCAATGGGAATATTGCCGCTGGGAACATTTAATTATGTGGCTCGAGTTTTAAATATTCCTTTAGATTTAATGCAGGCGGCGGCCGTTATTGCTGAGGGAGAAATCCGAGCTTCGCATGTGGCAAGTATTAATGAGCGGATTTATTTAAATAATGCAAGTCTGGGTTTATACCCTTTATTTATAAAAAAACGTGAATTATATAATCGGCGCTTAGGCAGATTTCCGCTGCATGCCTATACCTCAGGTTTAGATGTACTGCTCAGAGACCGTAAAGAACTGAAGCTGCAGATTGAAGTTGATGGTAAAAAATACCCCGTAAAAACACCGCTGATCTTTTTTGGCAATAATCAGCTGCAGCTGTCTGAGCTGAATTTGAAAATTGCTGAGTCTGCAGCCCAAGGCAAAGTGGCAGGCGTGGTGGTTGCTAAAAGTGACAAAATCAGCCTGTTTAAAATGCTGTGGCAATTAATCCGCGGCAATTTGGAAAAAACACCGGATGTATATAGTTTTGCTGCAGATGAAGTCGCTATACATGCGGCGCGCAAAAAATTGACTGTTGCTTTGGATGGCGAGATTGTTGAAATGCAGTCACCGCTGAAAATTTCAGTGCTTAAGTCTGCTTTAAATATTATGGTGCCGCATGCTGCTGCATCTGTCTGATTTGCATTTTGGCACCGAAAAAATAGCCTGCGTTCAAGCGCTGCAGCAATTTTGTCTTGAGCACCGTCCTGAAGCGGTTGCAGTCAGCGGAGATTTGACTCAGCGCGCTAAATTTCAGCAGTTCTATGCATGCAAGCAATTTTTAGACAGTTTGAATATTCCTTATTTGGCTGTGCCCGGCAATCATGATATTCCGCTGCTTCATTTGTGGCATCGATTTATTAACCCTTTTACACGTTATCGGCTGTTTTTTGGCAATATGGAAAGTACGCTGGAAACGGCACACTTTTTTGTGGCTGGGGTGAACAGCATCCGCAGGCGGTATCACACACGCGGGCATATTTCTTTGGAGCAAATTGCAACAGTTGATCAGGTTTTGCGGCATGCGCCAGCAAATAAAATTAAATTGATTGCGGCTCATCAGCCGTTTTATACACCGCCTGATCACGAACATGGTGTAAAAGACTGTCCTGTGCTGGGGAAAATAGCGCTGGAAGCGTGGAGTCAAAGCGGCCTGAATGGTTTGCTGCATGGGCATTTGCATCATGCGGGGGCTTATGATTTGAATCAAATATATATGCTTGGAGCAGGCCAGCCGGTTTTGGATATTCATGCAGGGACAGCAACTTCTTACCGGCTGCATCATGGGTTGCCAAACAGCTTTAATGTGATTCATACCGATGGCGCTGTTGAGCAATATATTTTTCATGAGATAGACAAAAGATTTCACTCGGCTGGAGAAATTACTGTTCAGTCCTAGAAAAGATTAAAATCTGCAGAAAAAAAATACAAAAAAGCATATTTTTTTAAATTTTGCCCTTGAAGCGTTTTTTTCCATCCCCACAAAAGTATCATATCAAAAATTTGTCGATGACCTAGGAATAAGAAGTCATCTTCACATCGTAATCAATGGCATTTTTAAATGCCTATGGAGTTAGAAATGAGCAAGATTCGTCCTTTACATGACAACGTTGTTATCCGCCGTGTTGAGAAAGAAACTAAAACTGCTGGCGGTTTAATCTTGAGCACATCTGCTGCTGAACAGCCAGCTCAAGGTGAAATTATTGCGGTAGGTAACGGCAAAGTAACTGACAATGGCGTACGCGCATTGGACGTGAAAGTTGGCGACAACGTACTTTTTGGCGCTTATGCAGGCACTAAAGTAAAAGTTGACGGCGAAGAGCTTCTTGTCATGAAAGAGTCTGACATTTTAGCTGTACTTGAAGGCTAAGCTCAGATTTTTCTATCCCAATCTGATTTGAAAATATATTAAAAATTTTGGAGTAAACCATGTCAGCTAAAGACGTAAAATTTGGTGATTCAGCGCGTTCAAAAATGATCGCTGGTGTAAACGTACTTGCAGATGCAGTAAAAGTAACTTTAGGCCCTAAAGGCCGTAACGTTGTAATTGACCGTTCTTTCGGCGCACCGCACATCACTAAAGATGGTGTTTCTGTAGCGAAAGAAATTACGCTAAAAGACAAGTTTGAAAACATGGGTGCTCAGCTTGTACGTGAAGTATCTTCAAAAACCAATGACATCGCGGGTGACGGTACAACAACTGCAACTGTACTTGCTCAAGCAATCCTAAACGAAGGGATCAAATCAGTAACTGCTGGTATGAACCCAATGGATCTTAAACGCGGTATCGACATCGCTGTTCGAGCAGTGGTTGCTGAAATTAAAGCGACTGCAAAACCTGCTTCTGATTCTAAAGCCATTGAACAAGTCGGTTCGATCTCTGCAAACTCTGATACCACTGTCGGCGCTTTAATTGCGCAAGCAATGGAAAAAGTGGGCAAAGAAGGCGTAATTACAGTTGAAGAAGGTTCAGGCTTCGAAGACTCGCTTGATGTTGTTGAAGGTATGCAGTTTGACCGCGGTTACATCAGCCCGTACTTTGCAAACAAACAAGAAACATTAACTGCAGAACTTGAAAACCCATTCATTCTTCTTGTAGACAAAAAAATCAGCAACATCCGTGAATTGATTGCTGTACTTGAAGCTGTTGCTAAAACAGGTAAACCGCTTCTTATTATTGCTGAAGATGTTGAAGGCGAAGCGTTGGCTACACTTGTAGTGAACAACATGCGCGGCATTATCAAAGTATGTGCAGTTAAAGCGCCTGGTTTTGGTGACCGCCGTAAAGCAATGCTTCAAGACATCGCGATCTTAACTGGCGCGACTGTAATTTCTGAAGAAGTTGGCATGTCACTTGAACAAGCTTCTCTTCAAGATTTGGGTACTGCGCATAAAGTAACTGTATCTAAAGAAAACACAGTGATTGTTGACGGTGCGGGCAATGCGGCTCAAATCGCTGAGCGTGTAACTCAAATTCGTGCGCAAATTGAAGAATCTACTTCAGAATACGACAAAGAAAAACTTCAAGAACGCGTTGCTAAATTGGCAGGCGGTGTAGCTGTAATCAAAATTGGTGCAGCAACTGAAGTTGAAATGAAAGAGAAGAAAGACCGTGTTGACGATGCGCTTCACGCGACTCGCGCTGCGGTTGAAGAAGGTGTTGTAGCGGGCGGCGGTGTTGCGCTTGTACGTGCTGCGAAAGCACTTGAAGGTGTTTCAGGCGCGAATGATGACCAAAATGTAGGTATCAACATTTTACGCCGTGCGATTGAAGCGCCGCTACGTCAAATCGTTGCGAACTCTGGTGATGAGCCATCAGTTGTAATTAATGCTGTGAAACAAGGTGAAGGCAACTTCGGTTATAACGCTGCAACTTCTGAGTATGGCGATATGTTGGAAATGGGTATTCTTGACCCTGCTAAAGTAACGCGTTCTGCGCTTGAGCATGCCGCTTCTGTTGCGGGCTTGATGCTTACAACAGAATGTATGATTACTGAAATCCCAGAAGACAAACCAGCAATGCCTGACATGGGCGGTATGGGTGGTATGGGCGGTATGATGTAATCTGCTTATGCTGTGATTAATGCTTTGTTGCCTATAAATTTATGAGTTATAAGTTATACATGGTGTTAGTCATAAAAATTATGTGTTGTAAAAAGGCCGCTGTTTAGCGGCCTTTTTATTTTGTGTAATGTGCTGTGACGCTTTTCTCCCTCTCCCTTGGGGGGAGGGGTAGAATTCATGAGAAATATTAACTTCATTACCTCTCCCTTGCGCAGCAGTGCTGCTCATCTCCTAAAAGGAGAGGGAACTTCTTTGTGTATCGTATAATTGAATAAAATTTAAAATTGGAATAATAAGAAAAATGATCGACCCCCAACTTTTAATATTCGCCAAAACTATGCGCCACACTGCTACTGATGCAGAACAGATGATATGGCAAATCCTTCGTGCTAAATGATTTATGAGTCTTTAGCTATTGGGGACTCAGATACTAATCGTTTTTGAATCATTTTGAAAAAATTTAGATATTTTTTTACGACATCCTTATTTAATTTATGTTCATTAAGTCCATGAGCTATGTTATTTCTCAAGTTTCGAGCTTCAATCAATATCTCGGCTTCGGCGAAAGAAATAATTTCATCCTTAATGAGTCTGTCCGAGAGTTTATAAGATGAGAAACGAGAGTCTTTATAAAAATTTCTTAATGATTTCTCAAAAGTAATATAACCCATCAATAATGCGATATCATATTGTTTACTTTTAAATAAATTTTCTATTTCATTATCGAATTGATCATACACTCGATCAGATATAGATTTTAAGATATCTTCAAGTTGATTGAAATCTAGTTGATTTAATCCTTTATTAAAGTTTATGAAGTGGACTCTAGCTTTTATCTTTTCAAAACTTTCTTCATTTAAATTGTTTAATGAATTGTAAAATTTATTTTTACTAAATAAGTTGTTGGTATCTACTGCAATAATTAAATGAAAGTCACTTTTTGATGTGATAACTTTTTCTATCAGGAATTCAGTTTCTTGTAATCGGTCATTAGATGAGGAGGTAAAATCTGCTAAACATAAATTAGATACATTAATTAATGATTGAACTCTTGCAATATAATTATCGTTTGAATCCAAAAAATCATCAGGTGTAACTGGTGTAAATCCATATTTATAAAATATAGGGAAAAAATTACTTTTAAAGTAAGGTAAGTCTTCATTCCCAACTGAGAAAAAAGATAGTCGACTGACATTTTTAGAGTGGATTTTAGCAAGCTTTAGATCAATGTTTGAGTCTTCTTCAGTTGCATTATTAGGTATGTTATTAGTCCAGTAATTATGAAGCTCATCAAATATTTCAGAGAAAGTTTTATTATAATCTATTTTTTCAGATATAATGGGAATGTTGATTACTTTAATCCCCCTTCTCGTAAATCTATTTATTTCTTGTGTAGATGCATTAATTCTAATGGTATAGGCTCTTCGCTTTAATTTTCCTAGTCTATCTTTTATCATCTGGAAAATTTGTCGTATGTCATTATCATCTACACTATAACCTATAAATAATACTGTTTTAGATATAAATTGGTTGGTGATATATGTTGCAATCATTGGGAATTTAGTTAAAAAACTATCATAGTCCTCTTCAGTAGCAATTAACCTGGATGGATGACTTAAATCTCCATGTATTTTTAATAAGTTTAGATGTTTAATATCTTTATTGATAATTGGTAGTTGCTCTTCATCAATTATTGTTCTGCAAAATCGGTTTCCTAAATGTGTATAAGATTCTTCAAGTAAATAATCAAAGTTGGTAGTTGCTACTAATTGGAAAGGTAGTTTTGCAAATGATTTATGTGCTAAATCAGGATGTATAGAACCAATTTTTAAGGCAGAATACATTTTTTCTACCAGCTTTGATCTTGAGTATTCGTATTCAAATGCTGAAATAGCATCAATAGCACCATTATATTTATAATCAACAATATCTTCTGCAAAATAACGGCCTAACTCATCCCAGTCGCGGCTTGGCTTATTATCATCACTTTTGGCATTCCTTGAAAATCCTGCACCGACAATAGGAAAAACATGACCTTCTATGAGATCTTCTAAAAATGGTTTAGGGAAATATTTAATATATTGATTTGTCATTATAAAAGTATAAAGGGCTGAATAATCAGCCCTTTATACACAAATTAGATCAAGTTAACAACACATTAAAGCGCTGCAATTTGCTCCATATTCGCTTTAATCTTCGCTAATTGGTCAGAAAATTCAGCAAGTTTCACTTTCTCACCTTCAACTACCGCAGCAGGCGCTTTCGCCACAAAACCTTCATTACCCAATTTAGTGGCAATTTGGTCGTGCTGTTTTTGAACCTTGTCTAAGTCTTTTTGCAAACGACCCAATTCCGCTTTAGGGTCAATTAAGCCCTTCATTGGAACGAATACAGACACATGACCCACTACAGAAGAAGAAGACAATGGTGGTTGTTCACCATCAGCCAAGAACGTAATGCTCTCAACTTTTGCCAATGCAGTGAATAACGCTTCAATACGTGTGATCTGTGCTTTTTCAGCATCAGTGGTATTTTGCAGAAGAACAGGTAATAAACGTGCATTACCTAGACCCATCTCACCACGGATGTTACGTACCGCACCAATTAAACCTTGCAGCCATTGCATATCTGCTTCAGCTTGTTCGTTGATTTTTGCTTCATCAGCAACAGGGTACTGCGCCAACATAATGGTTTCGCCAGAAATGTTGAGTTTTGGCGCAAGTGTTTGCCAGATTTCTTCTGTTAAGTAAGGCATCAATGGGTGAGCCAAACGTAAAGATGCTTCCATCACAGCAAGTAGAACACGACGTACTTCAGCTTTACGTTCAACCGATACGTTTTCGTCATTCAGAACAGGCTTCGTCAGCTCAACATACCAGTCACAGTATTCATTCCAAATGAACTCGTAAATCGCTTGTGCAGCTAAGTCTAAACGGTAAGTCGCAAATGCAGTTTGCACCGCTTGTTCCGCTTTTTGCAGACGGCTTACAATCCATTGTTCAGGCAATTCCCAAAGGTCTTGACGAACTTCTTGACCAATCACTTGCTCTTCGCAGTTCATCATCACGAAACGGGTAGCGTTCCAGATTTTGTTGGCAAAGTTACGGTAACCTTCAACACGCTTCATGTCGAACTTAATGTCACGGCCAGTGTTCGCAAGCGCACAGAAAGTGAAACGAACGGCATCTGTACCGTAAGATTGAATTCCTTCAGGGAATTCTTTACGGGTAGATTTTTCAATCTTCGCCGCTTGTTTCGGGTTCATCAAACCTGTTGTACGTTTTTGTACTAAAGTTTCAAGGTCAATACCGTCAATCAAGTCTAATGGGTCAAGCACGTTACCCTTAGATTTAGACATTTTCTGACCTTCGCCATCACGTACCAAACCGTGTACATACACAGTTTTGAACGGAACTTGCGGTGTGCCGTCTTCATTTTTCATGAAGTGCATGGTCATCATGATCATGCGGGCAACCCAGAAGAAGATGATGTCGAAACCTGTTACCAGTACATCAGTTGGGTGGAAAGTATTTAAGAAATAGTTTTCCGCATCTTTCTTCGCATCGCCTGTCCAACCTAAAGTTGAGAATGTCCAAAGACCCGAAGAGAACCATGTATCTAACACGTCTTCGTCTTGATCTAATTGAACATCGGCAGGGATGCCATTTTTCTCACGGACTTCAGCTTCAGAACGACCTACATATACATTGCCTTCAGCATCGTACCAAGCAGGGATACGGTGACCCCACCACAATTGACGAGAAATACACCAGTCTTGAATGTTATTCATCCATGCCATGTACATGTTGCTGTATTGCTCAGGCACAAACTTAATTTGACCGTCTTGAACCGCTTTAATCGCAGGCTCAGCAAGCGGCGCAATTTTCACATACCATTGGTCTGTGAGTAATGGCTCAACGATTACGCCTGAACGGTCACCGCGAGGTGGCTTCAAGGTATACGGTTGAATTTGGTCTAACCAGCCTTCGCTTTCAGCTTGTTCGACTAACTTTTTACGCGCTTCAAAACGCTCTAAGCCAATGTAGTCCGCAGGGGCAGGAATCGTCTTAGAAATTTGCTCGCCCGCTTTCGCGATGTATTCAAACTCAGCCAATACTTCCGCATTTTTGTTGAAGATGTTGATGATTGGAAGTTCACAGCGTTTGCCTACTTCATAGTCATTGAAGTCATGTGCAGGGGTAATTTTTACGCAGCCTGTACCGAATTCTTTGTCTACATATTCATCTTTAACAATTGGAACCGCACGACCTGTAATTGGCAAAATAATGTTTTTGCCAACAAGCGCCGCATAGCGTTCATCATCCAGCGCAACTGCAACTGCTGTATCACCTAATAATGTTTCAGGGCGAGTTGTCGCAACTACAATGTGATCTTTACCATCGTGGGTACGAAGTGATTTGTCTTCAAAGAAATATTTGAAGTGCCAAAGTGAACCTGCTTCTTCTTTATCAGACTCAACTTCTAAGTCAGAAAGGGCAGTTTGTAATTTTGGATCCCAGTTGACGAGGCGTTTACCGCGGTAGATTAAGCCGTCTTCGTGTAATTTTACGAACACTTCTTTTACTGCGTTCGATAAACCGTCATCCATGGTAAAGCGTTCACGAGACCAGTCTACAGAAGAACCCAAGCGGCGGATTTGGCGTGTAATTGTGCCGCCCGATTGTTCTTTCCATTCCCAAACTTTTTCGATGAACTTCTCACGGCCCAAGTCATGACGGCTCACACCTTGAGCACCCAGCTGACGCTCTACAACCATTTGCGTTGCAATACCTGCGTGGTCCGTACCCGGCTGCCATAAGGTGTTTTTACCTGACATGCGGTTGTAGCGAGTCAAAGCATCCATGATGGCATTGTTGAAACCATGACCCATGTGCAAGCTACCGGTGACGTTTGGCGGCGGAATCATGATACAGAAAGACTCGCCTTTTTCAGACGGCTTGAAGTAACCGCGCTCTTCCCAAGTTTGGTACCATTTTTTCTCGATCTCGGTTGGATCGTACGTAGTAGCGATATTTTGCGCTGAATCAGTCATAGTTCGAACAATTCAAAAGTGGATAAAAAATTGCGTTCATTGTAGCAAAAAAAATGCGGTTTTAGGGATGTTGCAAGAATGTAAACTTTCGCCAATTGGCAGTACGAATCCTTAGCATTATGATAGGCTTAAGAAAAGAACGCGTAGAACGTCAAACACTATAAGAAGGAGGCCTGCAATGAGTTATACAATTTTCCTTAAAATTCAGCCAGAAACTCACCAGCGTTTTATGGGGATCTATCAAAAAATTAACGATAATAATCCTGATAGTGTAGCAAAGCCTTTAGGGGACACTTTGGCGGATATCGCCTGCGACATTATTGATCAAGTGTTTGGAAATATGGCAAAAATGTCCAGTTCTAATGATCATGAGTCTGAAAAAATTATTCAGCAAGTGACTGAAATGACCCGCAAATATATGCCGTGGTCTGTATCATTTTTTGGCAATGACCGTTTAAAGCCTATGGTGAACTACTTGTATGAAATGACAGTAGACCAAAATAGCGATACTTTTGTGACCTATCCTGTAGACAATGCCTTGATTGCAGAGCTGATGGGCTGTGTGGAACAAATGAAGCAGGGCAACAATCAGTATGTGCCGACTGCACTGAAAGCCTTTACAGAGGTGGTTGATCAAGGCGTGACACATTTGGTGCGCAAGCCTAAAAAAATGCTGAAGTTTAATGTGGTGGTCGATAAAACTTTAAATGGCGTGATTAACTTGACAACTCAATTGGGTTATAAGCGTTTTGATAAATTAGGTTCAATGTATGATGCTGCTCAAATCAGTCTGTATTTTGATCACTTTGTCGGTTTTATACAAAAGGGCCAGTCTCATGGCTGAGCCTGAAAAATCATGAATATGCGCAGCGAAGGAACAGGAAATGGCGAAATTAAATAGCTTGGATGGTAAAGTGGTTTGGATCACGGGCGCTTCATCTGGCTTAGGGAAGGCGCTGGCGCAGGAGTGCGCGCTGCAGGGGGCGCAGGTGATTTTAACCGCTCGGCGTTTTGAAGAGCTGGAAAATGTACGTGTGGGGCTGTTAAATCCAGATCAGCATTTGTCTATTGCGGCAGATATTACGGATGAAGCGCAGATTCGCCATGCGCATGAACAGGTTTTAAAATGCAAAGGACGTATTGATTGGCTGATCAATAATGCAGGTTTAAGTCAGCGCGCTTTAATTTCTGAAACCTCGATGCAAACTGAGCGCGCTATTTTAGAAGTTGATTATTTTTCACAGGTCTTTTTGACCAAAACGGTGCTGCCGACCTTGTTGGCGCAAAAATCAGGGCGCGTGGTTTTTGTCTCCAGTGTTGCTGGTCTTTTAGGTACGCAGTATCGGGCGTCATATTCTGCGGCTAAAGCCGCGATTCATATGTGGGCCAACAGTTTGCGTGCCGAGGTTGCCGATGACGGTGTTGATGTTTCCGTGATTTTCCCGGGTTTTGTCAAAACAAATGTGTCTATTAATGCCTTGAATGGTGAAGGCAAGGCGCAAGGTTTTGATAATGATGCGACGGCCAATGGTTTGGAAGCAGATGAGTTTGCTAAAATTTCGGTCAAAGCGCTGCTGAAAGGTGAAGAGTATATTGTGGTGGGCGGACGCAAAGAGCTGCTTGGCACTTGGGTTTCACGTCTGTCGCCAAGCACACTGTACAAAATGATTCGTAAGGCGAAGGTGAAGTGATCTACTTCACTAAGCCATGTATATGATAAAAGACGCTTATAAAATTGGCGTCTTTTTTATATTCAAATATTCAGCATATAAGAAGAAAATAACTCAATGAAAATAACACTTAAATTGATCCTTTTGCAGACGACCTTAATCACGGGTGCCTATGCACAAATTTGCGAAAATAAGCCACTTGTTCAAATGGTATTAAAACAAGCCAACATAAAAGCGTCTGAGAGCGATTTAATAGATTGTAAGCCTGATCCAGAGAATCCATCTGAAATGATTATGGCTTATGCTGTTTGGAGAGCAGATTATGAAGATGCAGGTATAGGAAGTTTTCGGCTGAAAATTTTAAAATTTACGCAAAATGGTTCAGTAGTGAAATTTATATTTGATGATGAAGATGAACTAAACTCGGATGCTGTAGCTTTAAAATCTATTCATTTAGATACTGCAAATTATCGAATAACTAAAGAGAATCGCGTGTTAGGAGTACGTTTTAGATATGCTGTCCAATCAAGTGTAAATCCTTCCACATTCAGTTTGTTGAACTTATACGATTTGAAAAATAAGCAAAAATTTTTAGATAGATTTATTGTAAGCCAATCCCAAGTCGAAATGGGTACGGGCTGTAATGCGGAAGTTAAATACCGTAAATCAACCTTAACTATGAAAAGTACACAGTCTAATCAAAGATTTGATATTTTTGTAAAAAGTGAAATTGAAAGCTATCAATCATATGGGATGATTGAAAATTGTGTAGATTCAAAACACCAGATTTCAGAGCAAAGATTTAATTTGAAATTTGATGGCTCGCAATACCAAATACCCAAAGCATACCGCAGTGAGTATCTGTATTGAAGATATTATTGGTAGAGTCAGTGGTTTTGAATCGCCGTGCCATACGCAAACACTTCAACCATGCCGCCGTCCATACCCATTTCGGTCGTGCTGAGGCGCAAACCCAATATTTCAGATGCGCCAATCTTTTCAGCTTCCAGCTTAAGGCGCACCACAGCCTCGCGTCTGGCGCGTTCAACCACCGTTTCATAGCTGCTGAGGTTGCCGCCAAAAAAGTTCTGAATATTCGCAATGACATATTTAAAATAATCGTGCGAAATCACCACATTGCTGGATACCAATTGCCCTGAATGTTCTGTGGTTTTAAAGCGGCTGCTGTCTAAACGGATGTAGGCGAGACGTTTTTCCTGTATTTCCAGCTCGGTGAGGTGCTTGCGTTCTGCATGGCGGCCAAAGCCCCAGCCCACGGCAAACAAAATCACAAAAATGGTGACTTTTAATAAAAAAGCATCCATGGCGTTTAACCTTGTGCAGGAAATGGGTCAGGCAGTTTTGGCTGGTTCGCTTCGACATGTACCGCAGTGCCGTAAACAAACAATTCAGATGCACCTTGGGCAATGTTAGACGTAGAAAAACGGATGCCCACAATAGCATTGGCGCCTAAGTTTTGCGCTTTTGCAATCATACGCTCCATGGCTTCTTGGCGGGATTCTTCCAGCAGCTCTGTGTAAGCAGTGAGTTCGCCGCCGACAATATTTTTCAGTCCAGCAAGCAAGTCACGGCCTGCATGTTTGCTGCGTACAGTGCTGCCATAAACAACATCCAGCTGCTGCGTAATGGTATGGCCCGGAACAGATTCAAGATTACTTAAAAGCATGATGCAAATATTTGACAATGAGATTGATATTGAAGATAGGTAAACTGCGTTGAAATTGCAATAAAAAAGCCCACCGAGGTGAGCTTTTTTAAAGTACCGGTTAAACCAGTACCTGCTGTTTCGTTTATTGCGCTGCTTTGCGTTCTGCAGAAGACTGCTGAATTTGTACAGCATCAGAGGTATTGGCTTTTAAGCCGCCGCCTAATGATTTGTACAGTTCCACTTGGTTGTTCAAGTTCGCTTGTTCAAGCAGAAGCAAGCCTTGTTCAGCGCCATAAGAAGTACGCTGTGCATCCAATACTGTTAAATAGCTGTCGATACCTGCGCGGAAGCGGGCATTAGAAAGCTTGTAAGTGGTATTGGTTGCATCGACTAAACGTTTCTGAGCTGCTAAGCGGTCACCAATATTTTGACGCACAGCTAAGGCATCATTCACTTCACTGAACGCAGTTTGAATTGATTTTTCATAATCAGATAAAGCAATTTCACGGTCAGTTTCTGAAATTTTGATGTTTGCTTTGCGTGTGCCCCAGTCCCAAAGCGGGATGTCTAGGCTTGGGCCTAATGACCATACAAATGCGCCAGATTTAAACAGGTCGCTTAAATCTGTCGATGCATAGCCCGCAGAGCCAGTTAGGCTGATGGTGGGGAACAAACGCGCTTTTGCTGCGCCAATGTTTGCGCCGGCTGCAGAAAGTTTGTATTCAGCTGCGCGTACATCTGGGCGGTTGTTCAGCAAGTCACTTGGAATGCCTGTGCCCATTGCATTGCTTGATGTAATGCGGGTAACACGCTGAGCAGGCAGCAGATTTGCTGGAACTTGCTGGCCTACCAGCAGATTCAGCATATTCTGTGCTTGAGCAACTTGTGTCTTATAGTTCGCTACATCATTGCGGGCTGTTTCAACTGAAATCTGCGCTTGGCGTACAGGAACTTCGCTGTCAATACCGACATCAAAACGCTTTTTGTTCAAGTTATAAGACTCAAGCTGCGTTTTAAGGGTTTGGTCAGCCAGTTTCAGATTGGCATTTGCAAATGAGTAGCTGAGCCATGCTTGAGCAACTTGGCCAACCAAAGCAATTTGCGTTGCATCACGTGCGCTTGCCGTTGCCAGATAGTTATCCAAAGCGTTGTCTTTCAGGCTGCGTACACGGCCCCAAAAATCCAGCTCATACGCAGTCACGCCTAAACCGACATTATAAGAAGTCATGGGCTTTTGAGAACTGAGCGTGTCCTGACGCAATACACCGCCGCTTGCGCCAATCGTTGGAAGCTGATTGTTCGAAGTGATTTGGTATTGCTGCTGCGCACGCTGAATATTCAGAGCGGCAGTGCGCAGGTCGCGGTTATTCGCCAAAGCTAAATCCAGCACTTGAACTAAACGCTGATCAGCAAAGAACTCTTTATAGCCTTGTTCTGCAGCAGATGAACCAGAAGCATAACTGCTGTAACCTTCTGGAATGTTCGCCTGAGCGGCAGGTTCTGGACCGCGCATGCTTTGGCAGGCAGCCAAAGCAAGCGCAAGTGAAGAAACCGCAATGCTACGACCTGCAATAGACCATATATTTTGCATCACGATGCGTGCTCCTGATTATTTTGTTGTTTTGGTTTGTATTTAAAGATGCTTCGAATCCATACGTAGAACACAGGGATAAAGAAGATGCCTAATAAGGTTGAACTGATTACGCCGCCCAGTACACCATAACCTACAGAGTGCTGGCTGCCTGCACCCGCGCCAGATGCTAACGCAAGCGGAAGTACACCAAAACCGAAGGCTAGAGTGGTCATAATGATTGGACGTAAACGCATTTTTGCAGCATGCATTGTTGCGTCAAACAGTTCTTCACCGCTTTCCTGAAGCTCTTTCGCAAATTCTACAATCAAAATCGCATTTTTGGCAGCCAAACCAATGACTGCAATGATTGCGACTTGGAAGTAAATGTTGTTAGAAAGGTTCGGATCTTTAAACAGAACCATACCAATGAAGGTTAATGCGACTGCACCAACAACACCTAGAGGTACAACCAAAAGGACAGAGAATGGAATTGACCAGCTTTCGTATAAAGCAGCCAGACACAGGAATACAATCAGTAAAGAAAGTGTGTAGATAATTGGCGCTTGAGCACCTGACTCACGTTCTTCCAGAGATAGGCCTGTCCATTCATAGTCATAGCCGCTAAGTCCCATAGATGGAAGTTTAGCAACGATTTCTTCCATGGCAGCCATGGCATCACCAGAGCTGACGCCTGGAGCAGGAGTACCTTGAATGTTCATCGATGAAATGCCGTTATAACGTTCAAGACGCGGAGAACCATAGGTCCATTGGCCAGTTGCGAATGCAGAGAACGGAACCATTGTGCCTTGGTTGTTGCGGACATACCATTTGTCTAAGTCTTCCGGCATCATGCGGGAATCCGCTTCGCCTTGCACATAAACCTTTTTCACACGGCCGCGGTCGACGAAGTCATTGATATACGAACCGCCCCAAGCCATACCCATCGTGGTATTGATCTCGGCGATGCTTACGCCCATGGCGCCAGCTTGCGCTTGGTCAACAATGATCTTGTACTGCGGTGTATCTTCCTGACCATTTGGACGCACGCCGACTAAGCGCTTGTCTTGAGCCGCCATGCCTAAAATGGCATTACGCGCATTCAGCAATTGATCGTGTCCGCTGCCGCTTGCATCTTTCAATTGCAAGTTAAAGCCAGCTGTTACACCTAATTCAGGCATTGCAGGAAGCTGTAAAGGCATGATATAGGACGCATCTTTTACAATCATGTTCAATGCCATGCCGCGCTGAATAATCGAACCGACTTTTGCTTCAGGCGTTGTGCGCTCTTCCCAGTCTTTCAGTTTAATGAACGCTAAGCCAGCATTTTGACCTACACCTGTAAATGAGAAGCCAGATACGCTGAATACAGATTCAACATAGTCTTTTTCTTTATTAAGGAAGTAGTCAGTCATGGTGCTGATGGTTTTATCAGTACGTTCCAATGTCGCATTTGGCGGCAATTGAACCAGTGTCATAACAACACCTTGGTCCTCATCTGGAAGGAACGATGACGGCAGCTTAGTGAACAGGAAGCCAAGAATTGCAATCACCACAAGATACAGCACGCCAGAAAACACTTTGGCATGCGTCATGCGGTTAACGCCGTTCTGGTATTTTCCAGCAACTTTGTCAAATGCTTGGTTAAACCAGCGGAAGAAACGGGCAAAGATATTATTGCTTGTTGCTTTGTTTGGATCATGCTGTTTCAGCATGGTCGCACATAAAGCTGGAGTAAAGGTTAATGCCACAATCAGTGACAAAATCATGGCGGTTACAAGCGTAATGGAGAACTGGCGGTAAATCACGCCTGTTGTGCCGCTCATAAATGCCATCGGTACGAATACCGCAGTTAATACAGAAGTAATACCAATCAATGCGCCAGAAATCTGCTTCATTGATTTTTCGGTAGCGCTCACAGGGTCGAGGTGTTCTTCGACCATGACACGTTCAACGTTTTCTACTACAACGATGGCGTCATCGACCAGAAGGCCAATAGCCAGTACCATGGCGAACATGGTTAATGTGTTGATTGAGAAACCGAAAACGTTAATAACTGCAAAGGTGCCTAATACAACAACAGGTACGGCCATTGTTGGAATCAATGTTGCGCGCCAGTTCTGCAAGAACAGGAACATGACAAGGAATACCAGAATAACAGCTTCAATCAGTGTATGTACTACAGATTCAATTGACAGTTTAATAAATGGCGTTGTATCAAACGCAAGCTTGTCCTGCATGCCTGCAGGGTAGTTTTTACGTAAATCAACAAGGCGCGCTTCTACAGCTTCTGCTGTATCAAGCGCGTTAGCGCCTGTTGCAAGTTTAATTGCAACACCGCCGGCAGGCTTGCCATTAAATTTAGAGTCGAACTGATAGTTATCTGCACCTAATTCAATACGGGCCACATCGCCTAAGCGTACTTGAGCGCCGCTCGCCGTATTTTTCAGGAAGATGTTTTGAAACTCTTCAGGTGTTGTCAGTAAGCTTTGCGCATTCACTGTTGCATTCAGCACTTGGCCTTCAATAGAGGGCGCACCGCCGAGCTGACCTACTGCAACCTGAGCGTTTTGTGTTCTTAATGCTGCAGCAATATCACTTGGAGTGACTTGCAGGCTTGCCATTTTAGATGGATCCATCCAAATACGCATTGCATATGAACCGCCAAACACCTGTACTTCACCCACACCGGCAACGCGGCTTAGAGGCTCAGAAATATTTGAGTTTACATAGTCTTTAATGTCATTTGCAGACAAACTGCCATCAGGAGAATAAAACGCTAAAACTTGCAGGAAGCTGGCGCCTGACTTGGTTACTTTTACCCCTTGACGCTGTACATCTTCAGGTAAAAGCGCAGTGGCAGACTGCAGTTTGTTTTGCACTTGAACTTGGGCGATATCTGGATCGATCCCTTGTTCAAAGTTTAATGAAATAGACGCTTGGCCGTTACCTGCGCTGTTTGACGAGATATAGCGCAAGCCGTCTAGACCATTCATTTGCTGTTCGATGATCTGCGTTACTGTATTTTCAACTGTAGCGGCAGATGCACCTGGATATGTTGCAGAAATCGTGACCGTTGGCGGAGCAATGGTCGGATACTGCGCGATAGGCATTTTGCTGAGCGTGAGAACACCCGCCAGCATAATGACTAATGCAATCACCCATGCAAAGATGGGGCGATGAATAAAGAATTGAGCCATTCAGTCTACCCCTTATGAATTTGAAGTAGATTTTTGTTCTGGTTTAGCTTCTGCTTCAGAAGCAGGTTTAGCTTGGCTTGCCGCGCTTGGTGCACCTTGAGGCACAGCTTTTGGCTGGTAAGGTTTAGCAGTAACTTGCTGTTCAGGTTTTACTTTTGCAATACCGTCAACAATGACTTTTTCACCCGGTTTCAAACCGTCTGTTACGATCCAGTCTTTACCTTGAACGCCTGCAGTAGTTACAGGACGAGGTTCAACAGCGCCTTTTTCATTGACCAGCATTGCCATTGCTTGGCCTGTCGGGGTGCGTGTAATTGCAGCTTGCGGGATCAAATAAGCGTTTGGAATTACGCCTTGTACGATTTTTGCATTTGCAAACATGCCCGGAAGCAGCAGGTGATTCGGGTTCGGGAATACTGCGCGCAAAGTAACTGTGCCTGTATCTGGGTTTACACTTGCATCAGAAAAAGCTAAACGGCCTTCTTGTGAGTATTCGCTGCCATCTTCAAGCTTTAACTTCACTTTCGTGTTGTTGCTGCTGTCGAGAGCGCCTTTGCTCAGCTGCTGACGCAAACGAAGCAATTCAGCGCTTGACTGGTTAATGTCAACATAGATTGGATCTAAGCGCTGAATAGTTACCAGCGGATCTGCCTGATTGGCGGTTACCAATGCGCCTGAAGTGACTGTAGAGCGGTTCGTTTGACCTGAAATTGGCGCACGGACAGTTGAATAACCTAGGTTGATTTCAGCATTTTTTAACGTAGCGCGGTTGGCGTTTAATGTTGCTTCAGCAAGTTTCACTTGTGCAGCAATGTCGTCATATTCTTGCTTAGAAATGGCGTTTGTGCCTACCAATTGGCGGTAGCGGCCTTCTTTAACGCGTAAAACGTTTAAGTTTGCTTCAGCGCTGGCAATAGACGCACGTGCGTTATCGACATTTGCACGGTTAGTGCTAGAGTCGATTTCATACAGTGCTTGGCCTTCGCGGACATAGCTGCCTTCAGCAAAAAGACGTTTCAGAACGACACCGCTGGCTTGCGGTCGCACTTCGGAAATTTCAAATGCTGTAGTACGGCCTGAAAGTTCTACAGACTGTTCCACGCTTTGCGGCTGAGCAACAATAATTCCAACTTCAGTTGGAGGCATTTGCTGAGCAGCGCCAGCTTGCTGTGCCTCCTTTGGATCTTTGCTGCAGCCTACAAGTGCAATACTTGTTGCTAATGCGCAAGCAGTCAGGGCCGGAGCCCAAAGCTTTGCAGACATCATTCTTCCACCTCAATTAGATTTTTATCAAAATTCATTATTTAGTTTACGCAGCTGCTGTTTATTCAATACCGCATATAAAAACGTGATCCAAATAAGGCTTATTCCCCAGCCGGAAAGTACATCGGAAGGATAATGAGCGCCTGCATATACTCTTGAAAAACCCATCAGCAGAACCCATGTACAAATAAACAGATAAATCAATTTACGCTGTGTATACTGCTGATAGATGTATAACCCTAAGCACCCCAATGCTGCGGCATAGAGGCTATGCCCACTTGGAAATGAATCTCCGTAGGTGTTCACCAGAAAATACATTTCAGGTGGGCGCGGCCGGGAGATAAGGTATTTCAAAAGCCATGTCAGGCTTATACTTCCTAAAATTCCTATACTGATAAAAGCAATAAGTGAATATTTTTTATACCATGCTGACTGTAAACACCATAGCGTGGTTATAAATAATACAAAAGGCATGCCTCCCGCGATGGAAAATCCTATGGCTGCAGTGTTGAATGCGGCATTGCGGTGCGCGTGCATCCAGTCCAAAACGGAAAGGTCAAACCTATTCAATGTTGGAAATATCAGCAATAAAATACTGAAAATTAACATGAAACAGCCGAGGAAAAGCAATCGCTTGGGCATGCTTGAATCCTTGTATCTTAACTGGAGCAAGTCCAATTAATTGATGGTTTAAAGTGTACTCATCAGTACACTTTATTTCAAGTGTGTGTAAATTATGCTAATTTCTTTTTGGTGTTTATGTAACATCCAATAAAGTAAATTAACAAATTAGTGGCTGTGTTTCTGTGCGTTATTTGCATCATTAACTTCTAGAGGTTCTTTCGGCGGCCAGAAAAAATCGCTTGGGCGGGTCAGCAAGTGGGTTAAAACCAGTTTTGCTAAAGGTTTCCACTGTTCAAAGCGTACACGCCGCGCTCGAAGAGCCACAATAATGGTCAGTGTAAAGCTGACAAATAAGTTAGTCAGGCCAATCAGCAGCACACCTAAAAAAGAAACAATAATCAGGCCAATATCTGGACTGTCATTGATATTAAGCAAACCTTGAATAAAGTTTGCAGAAGCAAAGGCAATATGGCGGATATCTAAAGGCAGACCTAAAATATAGCCGATGGTTCCCATGCTGCCGAGCATGATGCCAAAGATAAAGTTGCCCGCCAGTGCGCCAAGATTACGCTCTATATAAGCGGCAAACTTATTTAAACGCTCCTGACCCATCAGTGATCTAAGCTTTTTGTGCGCCTGCATGCGCGGGCCGACTTTCCGGTAGATGGCCATATTGTCAAAATAGCCTGCCAGCAAGCCGGATAAAAATAGGCAAATGCCGGCAATTGCTGCATGAGGAATAGCTAATGAGGTGAAAGGGTTCAGGTCATGCAAAGTTTTGGCTGCTTTAACATGATTCATCAGCGGTTCATGCAGCGTCATTTCCCAGCCGATTGTGATGAGAGCAGCAACAGGTATCGCAATTGAAATATTGCCTAAAATAGCAATAAATTGGGTGCGGATAATATTAATAATCAATGCGGCTAATTCTGCAATTTGTGCTGTTTTGGAGCCTTTGCGGTGCTGTACAGTTGAGGCTAAGGCGGCTGCAGTCATCGCAGGCTGTTTGGTGGCAACTGTAAAATGCAGCACATGAATCAGCATGAAACCCAATGAATAATTCATGCTGTAACTGAAGGCTTGCATGAGCGGCGCAAGGCTTGCGCGCATCATTAAGGTTTTCAGTGTCGCCATAATCGCAATAATAATGCCCGCGCCAGCTGCGGACTTATACATGGAAACAAAGCCTTTTTTATCTGTGCTTACATAATGCTCTCCAGTCTTGCTTGCATTTTCAGTAACCTGCAGCGCCATGAGTTCACTGTTGGTCGCAAGCAAAGAGCGCACGCTGCGTTCGCTGTATAGGGCATCGGTAATATCAACCAGCAAGGAGCCAAGCGAGCTGTAGCGGACATCGTCTTCTTCAACAATTAAGTTGAGTAAAATTTCGATGCGGTCTAAAGACTGTTCAAGCAGTGACAGTAAATAGGTCAAACTCACACTGACGCCAACACGCTTAGTTGCGCGGCGGATTTTCAGCACCACTTCACGGCACTGATCCAGCATGACTAAGGCTTGAGATGCATCAGGCGGAATGACGGCGCTCATTTGCTCTGCATTTTGGTGCAGAGTTTTATATTGCTGAATGAAATCATTGATTTCACGGTTCTGAACGAGGAAGGGTGACTCGTATTCAGTCAGTTCAGGCTGCGCATTAATAAATTCAGGATATAAACCAATGCCGCTGACACGGTAAGACAAAACAGTAATGGCTTTGATCAGCTCACTGCGGATTTGTTTTTTTTCGTCTTGGCTGCTGTGGCCTTGATTGAGCAGGCGGAACAGCTTTTGCCAATCTTGCTCGTCTATGCTGTCCAGCCAATATTTATCGCTGCGCTGATGAAAAACGCGGCGGACTAAATCTTGCAGCTGGCTTGTATCATCAATGAGCGGTAAGAAATGTGCGCCTAAACGTTGTGAAAGCTGCGCCCAAAAACCATCTAAAGATAAAATACCAGTGTCAGCATACAAACTGGTCTGCTTATAGCGGCTGATGATTTTTAAAGTAAAGCTTTGCAGCGTGCTGGCTGCATCTGGTGTCAGCAGCAGGGCTTGTAAAAGAGCTTGAAATTTTTGATGGATTTCATGGCTGTTTTTGCTGTCTAGCGGGCGTATGCGGTTGATCAGCTCTATGAGCAATTGCTCATCCAAAGCAGCTTGAGGCTGCTCAAGCTGCTGCTGCATGGTTAAAAATAAATCATTTAATTTTATATGCATAGGCAAGGGTATAGTTTTTAAGTGCTTATTGAATGCGGTGCAGCGCCAGCTTTGCCAAGTTGCGCAGCGCTTCACGGTACTGAGTATTTGGTAAAGCTTCAAGCGCCAGCAGCGCAGCATCTGTTTCTTCTGTTGCACGCTGTGAGCAATACTCTAAAGCGCCAGATGTTTGCACGATTTGAATTACACGTTCTAAATCCGCTGTGCCGCCTGTAGCGATACTTTTACGGATGATGCTGTGTTCTTCGCCTTGTGTATTTGCCAAAGCAGAGATTAACGGTAAAGTCGGTTTGCCTTCCATTAAATCATCACCAATATTTTTACCTAATGTTTCAGCATCAGAGGTGTAGTCTAAAATATCATCAATAATTTGGAAGGCATTGCCAAAGTGGCCAGCAAACTTGCGCAGCGGCTCACGGTACTGTTCTGTGCCAGTGATAATTGCTGCGCCTTCAGTTGCCAGTTCAAATAAGCGGGATGTTTTGCCGTGAATAATATCTAAATAAGTTTGTTCATTAGTATCTGGCTGATGCTGCGCCTGAAGCTGTAAAACTTCGCCTTCGGCAATTTCACACGTACCTGTTGAAAAATCTTTTAATAAAACCATATTGTCCAGATCGACAAGCAGGTCAAAAGCGCGCGAGATAAGAAAGTCGCCTACCAGTACTGCCGTTTGGTTATTCCATGTTGCGTTAGCCGTAGGGCGGCCGCGGCGTAAGCCAGACTCATCGACCACATCATCATGTACCAAAGTTGCGGTATGCAGCATTTCAATAATTGCAGCCAGCTTGCGGTGCTTTTCTAAATTTTCTGCGCCGCAGGCTTTAGCCGCCAATAAGCACATGATCGGGCGCATGCGTTTTCCGCCAGCTTCTACGACATGTTTGCTGACGGCCATCACTAAAGCAACTTTAGAAGTAATCCCTTCATTAATGAATGTGTCCATCGCGGCAAAGTCTGAAGCAACAGGTGCGAGAATGTCTTGCTTAAAGTCGATGGTCATGTGAAGAAAAACCTCAATTTATCTGGAGTTGGCTGTGGCTAGTGTAACAATTTGCGCTGAGAAATGCAGATAGAAAGCCAAGTGATTGATTTAAAGTTGAGTGAAAAAATCAGACAACTCTCTATTTCTAATCTTTCAGTGCGAATCTGTAATGCTGTTATATTGGCAAACCTTATATTTGCCTTTGTTTATGCTGTCTATAGTAGCGAATAGATTTTAAAAATCTATGTCATTTTTTATCCTGCACATTACCTTAGATAAAAAATGATCAGCTGATAAGCCGCTGTTTATTAAATAATCGTTAAATATGGCTATTAATTTGTGCAAATGACTTGTTGTTTGGCGGATTATCACTTAAAATCCTTGCCCTTGTACAACCCCAGTGGCGGTCGTCTTAAGATCGGTATATTCCTTTACCGGCACGTCGACACGGGCATGTTTGGAGTACGTTATGTACGCAGTTATCCAAAGCGGTGGTAAACAGCACCGTGTTGTTGAGGGTGAAACCCTTAAAGTAGAATTATTGAAAGCTGAAACTGGCTCAACAATTACGTTTGATGACGTGTTGATGCTTGTTAACGGTGACAGCGTTCAAATTGGTGCACCAGTTGTAGCTGGCGCTAAAGTAACTGCTGAAGTAGTTAGCCATGGTCGTCACGACAAAATCCGCATTATCAAAATGCGTCGTCGTAAACACTATCGTAAACAGCAAGGTCACCGTCAATGGTTCACTGAGTTGAAAATTACAGCTATTTCAGGCTAATTACGAGGAGTAAAGAGACATGGCATCTAAAAAAGCCGGTGGTTCGACTAAGAACGGTCGTGATTCGAACCCTAAAATGCTTGGTGTTAAAGTTTACGGTGGTCAAACTGTAACTGCTGGTAACATCATCGTTCGTCAACGTGGTACTGAATTCCACGCTGGTGTTAACGTAGGTATGGGTCGTGACCATACACTATTTGCTACTGCTGACGGCGTAGTAAAATTCGAAGTGAAAGGTCAATTTGGCCGTCGCTACGTATCTGTTGACGCGTAATAGCTGAGATAGAAAAAACCCGCATTTTATGCGGGTTTTTTTATGCCAATTAAATATTATTTAAAATAATTTGCTTAAAACAATAAATTAAATTTCATTAAAAGAATAAAGTATTCATTAGAAATATTTAATAATAATTGAGTCTCAAATATGCAATTTAATGTTATTTACATCACATTATTAAGAGAGTCTAATGAAACTCTAGATGATAAAAAGGACAAGGGCATGAACATGATATTAAAAAGTCTATTCACTCAAGCCTGTTCTAAAAGTAAAAAGCTTTCTGATAAGGAATCTGAAAGACGCGTAACGGTAAATTGCTCTGCAATGTCAAAAAATACTGAATATTTGTCTGGTTTTTCTGCTCGCAAAGTGACACGAGGCTTACACCATATGCCAGAACTATTGCTGCTAAGCAGTATGCTGGCCTTTAGTGGAGGCGCTTGGGCAACACTTGGTGAGGATGCTCACCATTCCAATGGTGCTGAGAATGGACAAGGACATGAAGAACACGGCAATGGTAATGGTAATGGTCATGAAGAGCATTCAGGACCGAAAGGGCCAAAAGGTGAACAAGGACCAGTAGGACCAGCAGGGCCACAAGGGCCAGAATGACCGCAAGGTGAACCAGGATCGGCAGGACCAGCAGGGCCACAAGGGCCAGCAGGACCGCAAGGTGAACCAGGATCGGCAGGACCAGCAGGACTACAAGGTCCAGCAGGACTGCAAGGTGTTGCAGGTGAGAAAGGTGAACAAGGTGTTACTGGATTAAGCGCATATGAAGTTGCAGCGAACAATGGCTTTGAAGGAAGCCAAGCAGAATGGCTGCTTAGTCTGAGAGGACCATCAGGACGTGATGGAGTTGATAGCTTAAATGAGTCAAAACGTTATACCGATAACCGGGTTGCTGAGTTAAACCGCAGGGTGGACCATCTAGAAGATGGATTGCATGCAGCGGTTGCATCGAGTATCGCCATCGCATCCTTGCCGCAACCGACGGAAGCAGGCTTGAGCATGCTGAGTGCAGGTGTAGGAACATGGGAAAGTGAACAGGGTTTTGCAGTTGGCTTTAGCGGCGTTTCGGACAATAATAAATATGTCTATAAACTAGCAGCGACTGCAAATACTGAAGGAGATTTCGGTGCAGGCCTTTCTATAGGCTGGCAGTGGAAATAGCCGAATTAATTTAATACTGCAAAAAAGCTTCTGTTTTTACAGGGGCTTTTTTATGGTATTTATCTCCATCATGATGAATAAAAACAGCCATTTTGCATAAATAAGACTACAAAACGTCTTATTTTCTATCATTTTAGCTATTCAAATTGGTTTAAGATAATTTCATACATTAAATTGCTCTAACTAGAAAAAGGTGAATTATGAATATGCTTCGTAAAACCGTATGTGCAATCGCATTGGGTTCAGCGCTGACTGTGCCGATGATGAGTACAACTGTGTTGGCTGCTCCAGTTGCAGCATCGGAGCAGCAGGCGACTGCAGGTTTAGTGAAGCAGCTCAGCGGCATCCGCAGTTTAAGCGCGAATTTTGAACAGACATCTAAGGTTACGGGCGGCAGTAAGCCTGTGAAAAAACAAGGCTTGTCTGCACAGCATATGAACCAGACCTTTAAAGGTGTCATGAACGTTGAGCGTCCAGGCAAATTCTACTGGGAAACAACCAGTCCAGCGAAACAGACTATTGTGACTTCAGGTAAAACAGTATGGATTTATGATCCAGACTTGCAGCAGGCTGTACGCCAAAGTTTAGATGAGCAAGTGGCAAATACGCCTGCATTGCTGCTCTCTGGCAATACCAGCCAAATCATGAGCTCATACCGTGTAACACAGCCAGATAAAACAAAAACCTATTACACACTCTATCCAAAACAAAAAGATGGCGTGTTTCAAAGCTTAACCATTAGTTTTGGCGCAAATAAAGCGCCGACCTTGATGATTCTTGCTGATTCTTTGGGTCAAACGACTTATGTGCGTTTTAATAATGTCAAAGTGAATGCCTCTATCCCAGCATCTACGTTTAATTTTGCGCCGCCTAAAGGGACAGACATCATTGATCAATAAGCGGATGACACATTTTAAAAAGCAGGCTTAGGCCTGCTTTTTGTATTTTTGCGCTGCAGTTTTGAGCAATAGAGATTAAAAGGCTATTTTAGATACACTTTGTAAATTGAGCTGAGCTGTGCACTTAGTAAAATGTGAAAAATCATTGAACTAAATAATGAAGTTGCTATGGAAGATCTGATGAAACCAGCACAATTTAAATTTGGACTGCTGGCGGCAGCAGTGCTGGGAGCAGCAGTTTTAACTGGCTGTCAGCCGCGTGAAGTGCCGGCAGAGCCGCAAGCGGAGGCATCTGCCCCAGCCGCAGCGTCCATTCAGTTGCTGCAAGTGCAGGCTGTGCCTATGGAAGGCTTTAATAAAAATGTATGTGAAAAAGAGGGCTGTACTCAATTTGACCTGCAAACGGTAAAAAGTAATGCAGCATGGATTGATGAATATTTTGCAGACCGTATCCGTAAGGCTGAACCAGTCGCTTTTTCTGAAATTCAGCCGCAGGCCGCTGAAGAAACGGATCCGGCAAAGCTGAATCAGCAAAGCATCAGTGTCCGTTATATGGGGCAGCAGTATGATATTGCGACTTTTGCGATGGCCAGCTATAGCTATAGTTCAGGAGCTGCGCATGGTTTGTACCATATTGAATATGTCAATTTTGATTTAAAAAATCAGAAGCGTTTGGCGCTGCATGATATTTTAAATCAGGGCGCAGAGCAAAAAGTTCTAGAAGCGTTGTATGAGGCAAATACCAATTGGCTGTATAACCGTCAGATTGAAAAATCGCAGCTGAAATTAAGCGATAATTACTATTATGGCGCCAATGGTATTGTATTTGTTTATCCGCTCTATGAATTGGCAAGTTATGCAGAAGGCATGACGGAGCTGAAACTGCCGTATGAGTCAGCAGCGGCTTTGATTCAGTCAAAATATTTGCCAAGTCTGCCTAAAAATTCAAAATAAGGCTGTGCAGCAGGATTTGAAGCGAATCCTGCTGATATTGCTTTAATAAGGCGCAGGCATGATCAGCTTGACTGTATTTTTTATTGTGAAGAGCTTACACTATAGCCAGTTTTTTTCTTTCCAAAAGATTGGCTATGATCGACCCGAAATTACTCAGAAATAATATTGAGGCTGTAAATTTAGCCTTGGCGAAACGTGGTGTACAGCTTAACGTTGAAGAATGGGCATCATTAGAAGCCCGCCGTAAAGAAATTCAGTCTAAAACAGAATCCTTGCAGGCAGAACGTAATGCGGGTGCAAAGCAAGTTGGCCAGCTTAAAAAAGCCGGTGAAGATGCTTCTGAAATCATGGCGCGCATGTCTGCGATTGGCGATGAAATTAAAGCGGCAGAAGTCGCTTTGGCTGAATTGCAGGCAGAGCTTGAAGAAAAATCATTATCTATTCCAAACTTGCCTGATGATTCTGTGCCAGAAGGCAAAGACGAATCTGACAATGTTGAAGTTTTAAAATGGGGCACGCCTCGTACTTTTGATTTTGACATCAAAGACCATACTGACCTAGGCGAAATGATGGGCGGTTTGGAGTTTGAAACAGCAACAAAATTAACTGGCTCTCGTTTCAGCGTATTAAAAGGCCCATTGGCTCGCTTACAGCGTGCAATTACGCAGTTCATGCTGAATACGCATACTGACCAAAATGGCTATACAGAAGCGTATGTACCTTACCTTGTAAATGCGGACTCACTGCGCGGTACAGGCCAGCTGCCTAAATTTGAAGAAGACTTGTTCAAGCTTCAAGGCGAAAAAGAATTCTATTTAATTCCAACTGCAGAAGTGCCGGTAACGAACTTTGTACGTGACGAAATTATTGATGCCGACCGTCTGCCACTGAAATATGCTGCGCATACGCCATGTTTCCGCAGTGAAGCAGGTTCTTATGGCCGCGATACGCGCGGTTTGATCCGTCAGCACCAGTTTGACAAAGTTGAGATGGTTCAAATTGTAAAACCTGAAACGTCAATGCAGGCGCTGGAAGATTTGACTGGCCATGCGGAAGGTATTTTGCAAGCATTAGGTCTGCCATACCGCAAGATTATTCTGTGCGGCGGCGACATGGGCTTTGGCGCAGCCAAAACTTATGACTTAGAAGTATGGGTCCCGAGCCAAAATACATATCGTGAAATTTCTTCATGCTCAAACATGGGGGATTTCCAAGCGCGCCGTATGAAAGCGCGTTACCGTGCAGACCAAAAGAAAACTGAATTCGTGCATACACTGAACGGTTCAGGTTTAGCTGTAGGCCGTACATTGCTTGCTGTAATGGAAAACTATCAGCGTGCTGACGGTTCGATTGAAATTCCAGCAGTGCTGCGTCCATATATGGGCGGTGCTGAATACATCGACTAATCAGATGTGCAGGAGGGCTAGCGTATGCTAGCCCTCTGACCATCAGCACTATAGTTTTGAGGTTTGTGTGGATATTTTTCCAATTTCACTGAAGCTGCAAAAGCAGCTTTGTTTGATTGTGGGCGGCGGCCATATTGCATACCGTAAGGCTGTGCTTCTGGCAAAAGCAGGTGCAGTCATTGATGTTATTTCACCTGAAATTGATGCAGGCCTGCTGGGTCTTGTGCAGCAGAGCGGCGGTCAATTTGTTCAGGCGCAATATAGTCAGCATATCGCGCTGCGTAAATACCGTTTAGTCATTGCAGCGACAGATGAAGCTGCTGTAAATCAAACTGTATTTGCAGATTGTGAAGCTGAAAATGTGCTGGTCAATAGTGTCGATGATCCTCCGCATTGCCGTTTTATGGTGCCTGCAATTATTGACCGTTCACCGCTGGTGGTATCTATTGCGACCAATGGCGCATCTCCAGTCCTTGCACGTCAGATCCGTACACAGTTAGAAGCAGCCATTCCGCAAGGGATGGGCGCATTGGCTGAATTTTCGGGCAAATGGCGCAGTGCAGTGAAAGAAAAAATTGAAAATCCAGACAAGCGCCGCATCTTTTGGGAAGACTTGTATGCAAGTCCGCTGAAAGAGCAGGTCTTTAATGGCAATTTGGCTGAAGCTGACCGTTTGATTGAACAGGCATTGCAGCAATGGCCTGAGCCGAAAGGCGAGGTCTATCTGGTGGGGGCTGGTCCGGGTGATCCTGAACTGCTCACATTGAAAGCGCTGCGTTTAATGCAGCAGGCGGATGTGGTGATTTATGACCGTTTAGTATCACCTGCAATTATGGATTTATGCCGCCGTGATGCGGAAAAAATTTATGTCGGCAAGGCGCGCTCAAACCATGCCGTACCGCAAGAAAGCATCAATGCTTTATTGGTGAAGTATGCGCAAGAAGGTAAGCGAGTTTGCCGTTTAAAAGGCGGAGATCCGTTTATCTTTGGCCGCGGCGGAGAAGAAATTCAGGAACTCTTTGCGGCAGGCGTTGCCTTCCAAGTCGTTCCAGGAATTACAGCTGCATCTGGCTGTTCAGCTTATGCCGGTATTCCTTTAACGCATCGTGATTATGCGCAAAGTGTACGATTCCTGACGGGTCATCTCAAAGAAGGCTCGCCTGAGCTGCCTTGGCGTGAACTGGTTTATCAAAATCAAACACTGGTGCTGTATATGGGCTTGGTCGGTCTAGAAAAAATTTGTGAGAAACTCATCGCGCATGGGCAGCGTCCAGACATGCCTGTCGCATTAGTTTCTAAAGGGACGACGCCTGAACAAAAAGTCGTGGTCGGGACATTGGCAGATATTGCATCTAAAGTCAGTGAATACCAAATTCAGGCGCCTACATTGACGATTATTGGTGATGTGGTGAGTCTGCGTGAACAGCTTCAATGGCTGGATTGATGGATGGCCTATTATTTTGCTGGCTATTATTTGTTGCAGCTTAAACAGCATGCATTATTGAACAGGGCTAATCAATTTATTCGTACTTGCAGTTCTTGCATTAATGATCATTTGATTAGCAATTGGTCTTATTCATGCGTTAAAAATGCTCATTTTAAAATAGAAGATGTACAAAGCCAGTTTAATTTGTCTAATTTGCAATTGAGTAACTTGCGGAAGTGGGCTGATCAACATAGTTTGCAAGATCAGGTTGGTTGGATCAGCCTCTTTTACGATATTGAAACTGCTTTAGAATATAAGCATAAATTCTTTGAGCATTGTCAAAATGTTCACTTATTATCAATGTATATTGATGAAGAATATAGACAGGATATTCTTGAAATTTATAAACCTGCTTTTCCTAATATAGGAGAGGTCGGCCTTTATGCATGTTTGAAGAAGGTAATTGTTGAACCTGAAGATACAAATGAATTACTTTTAGGCTATGACTATATTGGTATAGAACCTTGTGGAGATTTTCACAGTTTTCATTGTCACCATCTTGCAGATAGGCTTTGTGAGAAATTCAATTTAGAACTTAATTACAATAATTTATTTGATGATTCTTCAAGACAGTCTGAAATTGAAGATTTTCTAAATGATGAATCGTCAGGACTTGAAGCAGTCCCATGGGGGATTGCAAAAGTGAAGTTGGTCAAATCTTGGTAAATATGTATTTATCAAACAATTTAATATAGAGAAAATACGTGATACATGTTGTTTTATACGAGCCAGAAATTCCTGCAAATACAGGGAATATCATTCGTTTATGTGCCAATACCGGAGCGCAGTTACACTTGGTCAAACCATTAGGTTTTGAGCTGGATGATAAAAAATTGCGCCGTGCCGGTTTGGACTATCATGAATGGGCGCATATGAAGGTCTGGGAAAACTTTGCAGAATGCCTGACGCATTTGGAAAGCCAAGGCGTGATGAATGATGCCATTTATCCTTTAACAACAAAAGGTACAGAAACGCCGCATACTTCTGATTTAAACCGTTCTGTAGCGCTGCTGATGGGGCCTGAAACCCGCGGTTTACCAGAAGATGTGCGTCTAATGTTCCCGCAAAAGCATTGGATCCGCTTGCCGATGGCGCCGAATTCACGCAGTTTGAATTTGTCGAATGCAACTGCTGTGATTTTATATGAAGCATGGCGTCAGCAGGGCTTTCAAATACTGACTTAAGTGTTTTATAGCATTTCATTAAAGGCCATCTTTTAAGATGGCTTTTTTATGTGATGCGCAAAGATAAATAAAAAAATTGTAATGTTATTTTGTACAGGGTTTAGCCGCGCTGTGCTTTTGTATATAAAGTACACATGATGTTTGAGAGATATTGAGCTTGTTAAAAATATTGAAGATTAGTTTTGGGGTTTTCTTTGGCGCATTCATCGTCAGCTCAGTGGTGATGGCTGCTGAACTTGATCAAACTCAGCCTTTAACTGCCGATGAAATTCACAACGGCATACAAAACATGAAAGCAGATTTAAGCAGCCGGATTGAGGCGTGGGGAGCAACGCTGAAGCCAGAGGATTTTGAGCGCAGCTGGACTGGACGCAGTTTAAATAAGCAAAAAAGACAAGAAGTTTGCGGGATTTTCCAAACCGTGGTGGATGATACCTATCAATTAGCCGTGGAGAATAAAAGCAGATTGAGTGAGGCTGATCAGAAACAGATAGATGATCGAAATTTATTTATCCAGAGCTTGGGCTATAAAAATAATATTGTAGATACCCAGATGGGTTTCAATTGCCGTTTAAGATAATATGGAAAAGCCTCTGTTTTTTATCAAACAGAGGCTTTTAGCTTGGAGCTAAGCAAGCGGATCTTTAATCAATTAAATTGAAATCGCTTAGATCTGTTTGCAGTGATTTTGGATTTGTTGCGTACATCGACTGACCATTGGTAAACAGCCAGCCTAGTGTACCTTGCTGATTTAAACGCTGTGCCAATACATCATTAAAAGTTAAATTGCGGAAAACTTTCTCACTAAAGACTTTGAATTCTCCGACATTGGTGTTTTCACTGTCTTTCATAAACAGTAAGCCATTTTTATTGGTTGAACTCATATCTAAAGACATGCTGACCAAGCGGTAGCCTTCTTTGGCTTGCTCATCGAGCATGGTTTGAAGGGCAGTGGTGCTTGATGGGTTTGCTTTATAACGGTAGCTGTATGTTCCATTATGTGCACTGCTGTTTACACAAGTGGCAATCTTAGGCTGGTTGACTTTGCCATCTAAAATTTCAGGATGGTTGCCTGTGAAATAGCTTTTAAACTCGATGATACGGCAGCCCTGAGTTCCAAGACTGTTGAGCATAGTTTCTAGTGCAGTCGGATCGACAGCTCCGGCAACATAGCCGCTGTCATAGGTATAAGAAGCCGTATCATTCTCTTTTTTAATAAAATAATCAATGTACTTCATCTCTGTCGTTGGACGGATGGTATGGAGGTGCTGATAGCCAGTTTTACCTTTCTCATTGAGCTGAGCGCGCCAGCTGAAGTAATTGTCAGCAACAACTGTATTTGTGCGGTTTTCGGCGATATGGCTGAATTTAGCGCTGTCATTCGCCAATTTCATATAAGTGTTAACAATGCCGCTGTCTTTCGTTGGCGTATCATAGCCTATGAATTTATAGCCATTTTGACCCATTAAATTCAGTTGAGTTAAAAAGTCTGCACTGTTGAGAGAGTTACGGAATGCTGCTGTTTTAAAGTCCGCAGTTGTAATTTTTGCTTTTGGCGCCAGATTGCTAAAAAACACCGTGCTGCTTTTGGTATAGCAGCGCCTGTCTTTGAGCGGATCTTTAATCAGGCCGCGTTCCATGATGATGTAGTTAGGATTGGAGATCGTACTGTTAATAATACAGAAGCTATTGTTATTTAAAAAAGTCAGTACACGGTTACTCGGCGTGTTGCCTCGCTCAGGCTGAAATTTAATTGCATGATATTGGAAGTTGCTGAGCGTCGCTGCAGGCTGTATATCGCTGATGACCAGATCATGCAGTAATTGATAGCGTTTAGAAATCAGCTCACCGCTGCAGCTTTTTTCTGTAGTATTGTGAGCAGCATATGCGGCTTCTTCGTTGACTGCTTGGACTGAATTGGCTGTATTTTTGGTGATGGTAATCTGAGGTAAATTACAATTGGTACTTCCAAGACTATTATTGCCCTGAATCCAATCGCCAACAAATTGATCGGCAACTGTCGTTGGAGTCGGAGTTGGAGTTGGAGTTGGAGTTGGAGTTGGAGTTGGAGTTGGAGTTGGAGTTGGAGTTGGAGTCGGAGTTGGAGTTGGAGTCGGAGTCGGAGTCGGGGTCGGGGTCGGGGTTGGGGTCGGGGTCGGAGTAGGTGTTGGTGTCGGAGTAGGTGTTGGTGTTGAATCCGTACCTTTATCATCAGAGCTGGAGCCGCCGCATCCGCTTAGACCAATCAGCATGAGCAGGGCAAGACTGCTTTTTGTCATGGTATTCATTCTTTTTTCCTCTTCTTATTTTTTAGCGCACTACGGATCGTTGTTAACAGCGCGCAAGAGTGAGGAAGTCTTATGCGCTGGCAGTGGGGAGCAGCAGCGCATAAGACCTCAGGTGATAATTATGTATTTCTAAATATTTCAAAGACTTATCATTGAACTAAATGTGATTCAATCCAGCCATTGCCATATTCAGTGCTCACTTCAATCAATCCGTTTTTATTCATATTTCCAGCAAAGACCACATCTGTATTTTTAGACAGTTTGCTGACCACAGGGCTAGACTTATTTGGACTTTGGTAAAGTGCTAGATTATTGATTTTTGGGTAAAGGCGCTGTCCTGCTGTATATGAAGCATTAGCGTTTGAGCTGTTGGCGCCGCTGCCGAAACCGCTGACTTCTTTGGCTGTACCGCTCAGTTCTTTTGTTGTCTCGGTGATCTGGTTTAGAGTTCCGCGCAATTCGCGCATTGTGTCTGCAAAGCCCGCATGTGCGGCAGGTGTTAACGCGGTCATTGCTGAAAGTATTAGAAGCGAAAGTTTGTTCATGATAGCCACTCCTTTTAGGGCTTAAATGATTTATTTGGTGTTGTGTGTCTGCCGTAACATGCGCTGCAAATTTAAGGTTTTTTTGACCTTTTAATAAAATGCGAAAATTTAGCATTTTTAAGATAGATCATTTATACTCCAGTTGTAAAGAGGGAGATTGATTAAAATGAATCATCAGCAAATGCTTAAACTGGAACAGGCAGGTCAAGTTTGGCTGCAGCAGCTGCCTCAAGATTGGCAAATATGGCTGGAACAAAACCTGCAGCGCGGCTGCAGCGAAGAGCAGCTGATGGCTGTGCTTAAACAGCATGGCCTAGCGCCCAGTCAGGTTTTTGAACCGGGTGATATTGATATCGATCAATCACTTCGTGAATTTGTGCTGGAGCGCAGCCTCGCGGGAGATGGTGGCGCTGAAATTATTGCTGACGGCATGGCAAAAGGTTGGCCAGCAGCGCAAATAGAAGAAACGTATTTAGACCTGACCGTTGATCCTGTATTTCGTAAACTGCTGCAAACACAGCAGAAATTAAATAAATGCAGCTGGATGATGCGGACACAGGATCGGCTGCGTCAGCTGCAGCCGAATTATGCAGCTCAGATAGAACGTAAGTCTGTCCCAGGTTTTTCTGAATTTGTACAGCAGCATTATAGTTTGCAAGTACCTGTTATTTTGCTTCATGGTATTGAGCATTGGCCGGCCCGTCATCAATGGAGTCCTGAATATTTTGCTGCGCACTTTCCAGAGCAAATGATTGAAGTGCAGATGCATAGGCAAAGTGATCCAAATTTTGAGCGCAATTCTCCGCAGCTGAAAAGGCTGACACTGATGCGGGATTTTATTTCTAAGCTAATGGCGGTGCAGTACAGCAATGATATGTATTTGACTGCAAATAATGCAGCGCAAAATAAACTGCTGATGCAGGCGCTGCAAAAAGATATTGCAGACTTTGGTACAGGTTATTGTGATCTAACTCAATCTGAGCGCCAGTTTTTATGGATGGGGCCAGCTGGGACTTTTACACCGCTTCATTATGATTTAACCAATAATATGCTGGTCCAGCTGTATGGACGCAAAAAAGTTACTTTAATTCCAGCCTTGCAAATGCCTGATATGTATAATCATTGCTGGGTGTTTAGTGAACTGAATTGTTTAGATAATGCAGATTTAAAACAATATCCGCAGCTGCAGCATGTCACGCCTTTAGAGTGCGTACTGGAACCTGGCGAAGCGCTATTTATTCCGATTGGCTGGTGGCATAGTGTGGAAAGTCTGGATGTTTCGATTAGTTTATCCTTTACAAATTTCAATCAGATGAATCAATTTTATAATGAATATCCATCGGACTTAATCAAATAAAAATTGTGAAGCAGGTCAAATAATGCGAAAATTTCACTTATAAAGTGCTCTTTACTCTGGCTGGCTATATGCATGAACAAACTTCCGCTGAATGATGCTCAATTCAATTTGCAGCAAGTATTGCTGTTAATGAATTATTTGACTGAATGGCTTATCCGTTCAGGGGTGGGCTACACGGAATTTACGGCGGCATTAAAGCCTATTTTTTATGAACAAGCATTGCAGGAATTGCAGCGCATAGAGCAAAAACCAACCATTTCTGCAATTAGCCTGCTTTCGGGGCTGCACCGAAAGGATGTGACGGCTTATAAGCAAACTGTTGAAGAGGGTAAAGCGCTGACAGAGGCTGCAATTTCTGAGCCGATCAGTGTGCCTTCGCGTGTGATTGGTTTATGGCTGGCAGAAGGCTGGAAAGAATCTTTAGCTTTTTACAGTGAAACTGAAAACAGTTTTGAGCATTTAGTAAAGCGGGTTTCAACTGAGCGTCATCCGCGGTCAGTGCTGAATGAGCTGATTCGTCTAGGCGTAGTAACAGAAGATGAAGAAAATGTTGTGCTGCAAAAAGGCCCATTTATTCCAGACCCTTCTTTACTGGAAGCCCGAAAAATTCTAACCAATAATTTAACTGCCCATTTGGCAGCAGGGTTACATAATTTGTTTCAAAATAATGGAGCAACTTATCTGGAACAGGCGATTTGTGCGGATGAGTTAACTGAAAAATCAATTAATATATTGCATGATGAAAGCCTTAAATTATGGCAAGAATATTCTTTACGCTTATTAAAACTGGCATCAGAAAGATGCGCTTTAGATGAAGGGAAGCCAGAAGCAACCCAAACCTTCAGATTTGGAGTTTATCAGCATGACGGTGAATAATCCGCTTAAGCTGTTTAGTGTCTGTATGCTGTGTACAGTGATGTCTGCATGCGGTGACTTATTTGGCGCAGGGGGCGCCAGTTTGGAAGGGACTGGAAATGGCAGGCCATCACCGCCTGGTTTAGGTAATGCCGGCGATGGTGATGAAACGGACAAAGAGTTTGATGAAGCTTTTCCGCTGCTGCTGTCTTTGAATGAACCCGCATACGATCATTGCAGCTTAGTGATTCGCGAGCTGCAGTTTATTGATCCTGTGGAAAACACTCCCGTACTGAAAAAGACTGTGCTGCATGTAAATTTTAATAAAGATCATGCTGTTCCGCTAACTGTGCAGCTGACTTTAGAAAATGCTAATGCAGTGCCTGTACAGATTGAATATCCGCAATGCGATGTGCCTGTGAGGCTGCAAGATATTAAAAATGCTGTTCAGATTTTCCCAGCTGATGATTGCCGCGAAATAAAGACTGAAGTGCTGCAGCCAGATGAAATCCGCACTTACCGTTTGAATTATAATTTAGATCGGGTTGTGGATGGGCAATGGGATGTGCATAGCAAGATGAAGCTGATTGTGCCAGATTCATTAGAAGATGCGTGTCAGCCTTTGCCGCTGCATATGGGTTTGAATTATAAAGAGGATACTCAGGAGCCGAAGATGACGGGCTGGCGAGATTTATCCATGAAACATAAATAAATAGAGTAATAAAAAAGGCGCATGAAGCGCCTTTTTTATTTGAGCTGCCGTACAGAGATTATCTGTCATCAAACTCGTTATGCTGCGGAGCAGGGTGTTTGAAGCCTTTAGTTTTATAACCGAGGTACAAGATACCGAACATTGCCCACCATAAGCCGTATTTTAGCGCTGTCTCTTCAATTTCAAGCCACATTGCGAAAATACTGATGAAACCGCACAGCGGAATAACGACATAGTTAAAAATGTCTTTGGCATTTTTAGTACGGCCGTCACGCAGCGCATAGCGTGAAATCACAGACAGGTTTACGAAAGTGAAGGCAGTTAAAGCGCCAAAACTGATCATCGAAATAACAATGTCCAAATCCATAAAGCCAGCTGTTAACGCAACTGCGCCCACGATCAGTATGTTATACGATGGCGTGAAGTTCTTTGGACTGATATGGCCAAAGATTTTCTTGTTAATTACACCGTCGCGGCCCATCACATACATTAAGCGTGAAACGCCTGCATGCGCTGAAATACCCGAAGCCATAACCGTTACAATCGCAAAATAAAGCACGATTGTTTTGAAGGCTGCGCCGCCAACAGCTTGCAAGATATCAGGCTGAGTCGCTGCCACATCTTCAAAGTATGTTTTTGGGTCATTCGGGAAGTAAATTTGCATGAAGTATGTGCTGATAATAAAGATTACGCCTGCAAATAAAGCGGTAAAGAAGATCGCTTTAGGCAGGGTTTTTTCCGTATTCTTCGTTTCTTCTGCAAGTGAACTCAGTGAGTCGAAGCCTGTAAAAGAGAAACACAGCAGTGTTGCGCCAGTAATAAGCGCGCCGACACTTGTCAGTTCATTCCAGAACGGCTCTAGACTCCATAGCTGGTATTTTGCATCGACTAATGTGCCGTCAGCATTTACACCGCCAGAAAGCAGGCTGTAAACCATCCATGTGAAGTAAGCGATGACGCCCAATTGAACAAATACAATCAGACCATTGAAGTTGGCAACAAAACGAGCGCCGCGCAAGTTCACAGCAGTCATAAATGCTGTTAGGCCAATCACCCATACCCAGTGGTTCACCTCAGGGAATAAGGCTTCAAGATAAATAACGGCGAGAATAATATTGACCATAGGAGACAATAAATAATCCAGCCATGACGACCAGCCCACCATGAAACCGACGTTCGGGTGAATTGATTTTTGTGCATAGGTATATGCAGAACCTGAAGAAGGGTAACGGCGAATCATGTGGCCATAACTAAGAGACGTAAATAAAATTGCAATCAATGCAATGATATATGACGTAGGCACATGGAAATGACTTTCTTCTGATACTAAACCGAAAGTATCAAATAATGTCATGGGTTGAATATAAGCTAAACCAATAATGATAATGTGCCAGAAACCTAGCGTTTTTTGTAATTTAGCTGCTGATTGAGTCCCAGAAAAATTCGTCAACGGCGTATCCTCATAATAATCGTTGATCAAGGATCATTCATGTTCATATAGGATCGTTTGAGACGAACGATCCCCCCTACGTTTTGAAACAAAAGTGCGCCAATCTACTCTAATATGCCGCTTTTTGCCAGTGATTTTTGTGTTTTAAGCTGCAGGAAATATGCCAGCTTCTTTCATTTTATTTGAGTTTAGAGGTATTTCCTGCCGCATAGATAAAAGCCTGATGTTTAAAAAACATCAGGCTGAATTTGCGCTATATTCGCTGATTTTTCAACAATTACCAAGCTTTTTCTAAGATAGTTTTTAAATCCTGCAGTGTTGCTTCTTTTGGGTTGTAAATGATTGAGCCGTCATTCAGCGCTTTCTCTGCAACTTCGTCCAGCTGCGCCTCAGTCACTTTGCCTGTTTCACGCAGTGTACGCGGCAGTTTGGTCAGTGTATGAATACGGTCACGCATTGCTAAAATGCTTGAAATGGTTTTATCTGCCCGTAAATGCGCAGGGGTTTGCGCATAAATGTCAGCGCCTGCCAGCGGCAGCAGCAAGTCTGCTATTTTATCTGCATTCACTTCTTTGTTGTATTCAAGCACATATGGCAAGAACAGGTTCATGCACAGTCCATGGGGCAGGTGTGCAACTGCACCTAATGCGTGGCCAAGCGAATGAATTAGGCCAACCATAGAGTTTGAAAATGCAATGCCGGCCATAGTAGAGGCTTGAGCCAACTCTAAACGGCCTTGGGCATCGGCAGGATTGTCTAAAACATTGAATAAATGTTCGCTGATTTTTTTAACGGCAGCAGTTGCATAGGCATCTGAAATTGGGTTGGCAGCAAGGCAAGTATAGGCTTCAACGGCATGTGTCATCGCATCCATGGCGGTCATAGCCGTTAAGTGCGGCGGCAGCGTTTGCGTCATGCGCGGGTCTAAAATGGCAGCATGCGGCATCAGGTAGTAAGATGCGAACGGCATTTTGACATTTTTCTGGTTGTCAGAAACAACCGCAACCATGGTGACTTCTGAGCCTGTGCCTGAAGTCGTTGGAATCACAAAAAATGGCTTCAGCGGTTTAGGCAGATTATGTGCGCCTGAATATTTCAGCAGGTCATCGCCGCCCTCAGAGACTAAAATATTGGTGGCTTTAGATGTATCAATGACTGAGCCGCCGCCAACCGCAATAATGGCGTCACAGTTGTTTTCACGGTAGAGCTGAGCAGCTTTGCGCACAGTTTCTAAGCTCGAATCTGGCGGCACATCATCAAAAATATGACCAATCACCGTTTCAGTCGATTCAAAAGCGGCTTCAATTGGCGCAAGCAAGTGATTGCTGCGTACACCTTTGTCAGTAATGATCAGCGGGCGTTTTGCGCCAAGAGCGGCAAGTTCAAACGGAATGTGTTCTAAAGCAGCATGGCCTGCAATCACTTTAACTGGGCAGAAAAATTCATAATAAGGCTTAGCCATGGTTTAGGCACTCCGTGTGAAATATGATTGAGCTACTTTCAAATAAATATTTGCAGCTCCAGTAAGTTTTTCTTTTAGGCTTAAATTGCTCGGGTATTCTTTGACTGCAAGCTCTGCAACCAGTTTCGGCAGAATAAGGGATTCCATTTTATTTAAGCAGCGCACAAGGCGGATAGCATAAGAAATATCGCCATTTGCAATCATGCGGTCATTGGCAAAAGCCTGAGCAGTGCTTTCCTGAAAAGAAAATACCAAAAAGGCATGATGCAAATGCTTAAAGGTAATGGTTAAGTCAGGCTTTTTGCTGTAATTGTTCAGCAATTCGAGTTTATGGTCCGCAGTCACACGTGCGACAAAGGCAGGCCCATTTGGAAAAACATTCATTGAAAGGCTGAAGCCAGCAGGAAATTTTGATACTTCCTGTTTTACTTCATCATCAACCTGACTCGCCATCACAAGGCCTCTGCCAATCACATCCATCATGAGTTTGACATAAGCAAGCTGGAGGGCGGGTTTTACGGATTTAACTGCAATCACGTGATCATCCCTATATTCAGATTTTATTTTTAGAGTAAATACTCTAATTTATTTTAATGGTTAAAGCAAAGTTTTTATCTGTGTTCTACAGTCACTTGATTAAAGTAACCGCTGTTTTTTAATGTTTCAATGATATCCGCGCAGAAGTTTTCAAATTTAGGGTAGTTTTCGACTAAATCTTGTACGCGGACCATTTCTAGGCCTGCATAGCCACATGGGTTGATAGTGTGAAAACCAAACAGGTCGCAGTCAATATTTAAAGATAATCCATGGTATGAGCGGCCTTTACGGATTTTAAAGCCCAAAGAGCCAATTTTACGTTCTGCAACATAAACACCTGGAGCGTCTGGTTTGGCATAGGCTTCAATGCCGTATTTGTTCAGCAGCTCAATCATCAGACTTTCTGCATACGATACCAGTGTGCGTACATGCCAGTTGAGGCGGTTCAGGTCAAACATAAAATAGGCAACCAATTGGCCTGGCCCATGCCAAGTCACTTGGCCGCCGCGGTCTGTTTGCACGACAGGAATACTGCTGCTCATTAAAATATGCTCAGGCTTGCCTGCTTGGCCCTGCGTCAGTACATCATGATGCTGCAAAATCCACAATTCATCAGGTGTTGTTTCATCACGCTGCTCTGTAAAGTTTTTCATTTCCCAAAAGCGCTCTTCATATGAAGTCAGCTGTGTGTAATGACGAATAATGAGCTGCGGTTTGGCTTCAGTCTCCACGCGTGTGTCCTGTTTAATTGGTTGAGATATCGATGATCTATTATAGGGAAATTGGCGGGGAATGGCAGGGTGTCTGTCTGAGTTTGAATAGCGCTTAGGCATAAAAAACACGCCCGAAAGCGTGTTTTTATTACAGTGCTGTTTTGATCAGCGGGCAAGCTGCAAGGTCAGCGTAGACTGCATGAACTTGCTCTAGCTCTTCAAAGCGAAGCTGCGCTGTAATTGAATGGTATTTGCCTGTACGTGAAGGCGTTACCAGCATTGCTGCGCCGTCAAATTCAGGAAAATGCTTGACAAAAATTGCGTTCACCGCCTGAAAAAGTTCTTCGCCGGCATTGCCAATCAATTTAATAGGATAGTCCATCGGGAAGACCCAAAGATGCTCTTGCAATTCACGAGAAGGAGCGCGATTAGTCATGTCAGTCATGGGATACCTCTGTATTTGAAAATACCTGCACGTTTGCAGGTATTTAGAATCATTTGCTGCATGATCATAATATGGGGCGGGAAGCCCCATATTCAACCCTGCATTGTCCTAGTTATAGGTTAGTCATTCTCAAGGAATGAACGCAAATGCTCTGAACGTGATGGATGGCGAAGTTTACGCAATGCTTTCGCTTCAATCTGACGGATACGCTCACGGGTAACATCAAACTGTTTGCCTACTTCTTCCAAAGTATGATCTGTTGGCATGTCAATACCGAAACGCATTTTCAAGACTTTCGCTTCACGTTCAGTCAAGTTCTCAAGCACTTCGCGTGTTGCTTCTTTCAGGCCTTCTGAAGTTGCAGCATCAACTGGTGAGGTGATGTTGCTGTCTTCAATAAAGTCGCCAAGATGCGAATCTTCATCATCACCAATCGGCGTTTCCATAGAAATCGGCTCTTTGGCAATTTTAAGCACTTTACGAACTTTGACTTCATCCATTTCTAAACGTTCACCCAATTCTTCAGGTGTCGGTTCACGGCCCATTTCTTGAAGCAATTGACGAGATACGCGGTTGATCTTGTTAATTGTTTCAATCATGTGCACAGGAATACGAATGGTGCGCGCTTGGTCTGCAATTGAACGTGTAATAGCCTGACGGATCCACCAAGTTGCATACGTTGAGAACTTGTAACCGCGGCGGTATTCAAACTTGTCTACGGCTTTCATCAAGCCGATGTTGCCTTCTTGAATCAAATCGAGGAATTGTAAACCGCGGTTGGTGTACTTTTTCGCGATTGAAATTACAAGACGCAGGTTGGCTTCAACCATTTCCTTTTTCGCGCGGCGCGCTTTCGCTTCGCCTACAGCCATACGCTTAGAAATTTCTTTAATTTCTTTTACGCTTAAGCTGAGCTCAGTTTCAATATCGGCAATTTTTTGCTGGAACGCGAGAACGTCTGGGCGAACTTTTTCTAAGTAGCCTTTCATTTCTGCAGGCGCTTTGGCCATTTGTTCATCCAGCCAAGCTGGATTTGATTCTTGGCCAGGGAATGATGTACGGAATTGAGTACGGTCCATACGGCCGCGGCGTACTGCATAACGCATGACTTCACGTTCAGATGAACGGATTGAATCATGTGTGCCGCGGATCATTTCAGAAATGATGTCAAACAGGCGAGGCGTAAATTTAAACATCATAAACACGGCAGCGAGGTTTTCTAGCGCAGCTGCGCCTTCTGCACTGTTGCGGCCATGCTTTTCAATGACAGTTTTGGTATTTTTCCAAGCTGCTTCCAGTTCATCAAAACGCGCTTTAGCAATTTCAGGGTCTGGGCCAGAGTCACCTTCAGAATCATCATCGCCTTCAGACTCTTCTTCCTCTTCGTCATCATCCAATTTTACATCTTTGGTTGATTTGCTTGATGAGCTGTCTTCGTCGTCAGCTTCAATTTCAGATTCTTCTTCCAGAACTTCTGGAATGTCTTCATTGGTTTCCGGATCTAGATAACCTGAAAGAATGTCAGCCAGACGGCGTTCACCAGCTTCGTAATCTTTGTATTCTTTTAAAACAACTTCAACCGCATTCGGCCAGTAAGCAATTGAGTTCAGAACATCGCGAATACCTTCTTCGATACGTTTCGCAATGCTGATTTCGCCTTCACGCGTTAACAGTTCAACTGTGCCCATTTCGCGCATATACATGCGTACAGGGTCAGTTGTGCGGCCTGGCTCATTTTCCACAGAGGCTAGTACAGCGGCAGCTTCTTCTTCTGCAACTTCATCAGCTGCATCGCTTCCGCCTTCAAACATGGTGTCGTCAGTTTCTGGCGCACGGTCGTGCACAGGAATACCGACGTCATTCAGCATTTGAATGATGTCTTCAATCTGTTCGCTTTCTGTGATCGAGTCCGGGAGATGATCGTTAACCTCAGCGAAAGTTAAGTAACCTTGTTCTTTGCCTCGGCTAATCAGCGCCGCTACCTGTGAAGTAGGGGAATTTATATCGCTCATCTTTGCTCACTCATCGTTGAATTTGTGACAGTAAAAAATCGCACAGCTCAGCTGCGCGGTTTATCTCATTAAAATTTGTGAATAGCTTGCTTATTTCATCAGGTCTTTACAGCCATTTCTGGCGGCCTGATAAAAGCTTTAAAAATTAAATTCAGTAAAATAGGTGGGGCTGAAATTGTAGTTTTCAAGTTCATCCCGTGCGCAGTTCATCGGTTTTAAGCCATGAGAATGGTCATAAAACTGAAAGACGCAGGGTGGATTATATCATTGCATAAATTAAACAAAGAAAAAAGCCTAAAATGTGTGTTTATAACGGAAAAATACAAATAAAACTTGACAAGATTTTAGAAGCGATATAAATAGCGCCTAGACCCTTTAAATTTTTTCATTATGAGGTAGTTTCAGTGTCTTCGACAGATTTTGAACTAGATGATAACTACGGTGATGATGATGTTAACTTCGATGAGGCCAGCGGAAAGATCAGCGCTAAGGAATCGCTTGAAAAACGTCGCCTGATTGATGAGCTGCTTGCACAGCGCCGTTTGGAGCGTGAATTGAAAGATTTCGATTACGACTTTGATGATGATGACGATTTTAATGACGAAGAAGACTAAAATCCGTTTTGGCTTAGCCCTTTAAAATGCTATGCTTGGACTTTAAGATTCTATGTTTGTGGATGTGAAATGAGTGCTTTAGATTTAGACCTGTTAAGCGAATACCTAGACGGTGATCAGAATGAGTATGGTCTGGATTTTGCAGCGACTCATGGTTTCCTGTGCGCAATTGCGGTTGGTCCAGCATTTGATAAATGGCTGAATGAGCTGTTTGAAGGCAATCAAAAGAAAGTGCCTGCAGAAATGATTGCACAAATCCAAGCTTGGCTGGACTCAATCCGTCAAAACCTTGCAAATGAAGAGGGGATTACTTTCCCTTTTGAAATTGAAGAAGCTGACGTTGAATCAAGTTTAGGTGACTGGAGTGTCGGTTTTGTTGATGCAATGTTCTTAAATGAAGACGCATGGTTTGCGCCTGAGTACGAAGAGCAATTGGTTGATTTGACTTTGCCGATCATGGTATTCAGCGGTGTGGATGAAGAAGATCCGCAAATGGAAACTTTCCGCCGCAACGGTCAGCTGATGGATGAGCTGGCTGAGGAAATTCCAGAAAACTTAAATGAATTGTATTTGATGTATCACACACCAGAATAATTCAGCGCCTATAAAAAAAGCACCTTTTGAGGTGCTTTTTTTATGCCTGCATGCTTATGGCTGGGTTAGCAGATTCTGATGCAGTTTTATGATTTGCGTTTGTTCCGTTTTTGCAGGCCTTTCAGGCAGCTGTTTGCGTACCAGCCAAAACTCATAGCCAAAATAAAATAATGAATCAGCACAGTGAAGGCAATGGCTAGAACTATGATCCAGAGCGGTACTGCGCTAAGCATGCTGAGAAAGGAAAGAGATTGAAATGCGATGAGCAAAAAGATGATAGAAACGCAGATGCTGATTGCAATAGAGGCCCCTAAACAGCCCCAAATAAGCTGTTTCTTTTCTTGAGCATCGGGCACACGTTCATGATCCTGTACAAATTTGCCGGCTGCTGCATAGCCTGCGGCCAATAGGCATGCGACAGAAGTACTGCTCGGCAGGTCAAAGTAGCTGATAATGACAGCAAGAACAGCCATGACGATGAGGTACACGATCGAAAAATAAGTAATGTATTTTTTCATAAGGATTCAGATTTCGATTGTTGTCAGTGATTAATATTAAGATGTTTAGTAAAGGCTTTATATTTTTGATATTTAGGATAAAAGCTTGCCTCTTTATTATTCTAGATGATAAAAGCGGGCGCAGCATTAAAATTTAATCGATTTTATGATCTTGGCCTGCGCGGCGCTTGCGCTGCTGGCGGCGGTATAGTGCCCAAAGGATGACTGCAATGACAATTGCAATGATGACATAACCGACTTGGCTGAAAATTTGATGCATGAGCGCTTGATTTTCGCCAAAATAAAATCCGACACAGGCCAGAAAAGTCGTCCAAATAACCGTACCTAGACCGCTATAAAGCATAAACTTCCAAAAAGGCATGCGGCTCATGCCTGCTGGAATACTGATGAGCGAGCGCACAGCAGGAATCATGCGGCCAAAAAATACAATCCTGTGTCCATATTGTTCAAACCAGTGAAGCGATTTTTTGACATCTTCAGATTTGATAAATAAATATTTTCCATATTTGTCTACACAGCGGAAGATGCTGTCATGATTGAACTTGTAGCCAATCCAGTAAAGTACCGCCGCAGCCAGCAGTGAGCCAATGCTGCCGGCAATGATGACACCAAGCAGCTGCAGCTGGCCTTGAGATGCCGCATAGCCCGCTGAAGGCATAATAATTTCTGATGGAATAGGCGGAAAGACATTGTCTAAAAACATCAGCAGGGCAATGCCAAAATAACCCAGCTGCTCCATGATGGATAGGATCCATTCTGTTAAGTTCATTCGGTGCTCAGCAAGGTAGTGCAGAGAAGGGGTTTGATGCTAATGCGGAATCAGCTGGAGGTAAAGCAAGCTTAATATCTGTTACAAAATTTACAGCGCTAAAGACTGTATTTTCAATTGTCTAGGGTATTGAGCGTGAGTCATTGATCCTGATTTTCCGGCATAAAAAAAAGCCTGCGGAGCGGTACTCCTGCAAGCTTTTTTATTTATGCAGAGTTCATTTGGATGAGCTCTGTATTTAAAATTATAGACGTTTACGTTTTGCCGCTAAAATTTGCGATTGGCGCATGCGGAAGCCTTCTTTTTGTTTCTCTGTTGTGTTGTCAATGCAATATACGCAAGACACGCCATGCTCATAGCTAGGCAATTCGACTTCTGCAGGAAGCAGCGGCCAGCCGCAAGCGTGACACTTAATATTCGCGCCTTCTTCCATGCCGTGAGTTACCGCTGTACGGCCGTCAAATACGAAACATTCACCTTCCCACATGCTTTGGTCAGCAGGTGTTTCTTCCAAGTACTTAAGAATGCCGCCTTTGAGGTGATAAACTTCATTAAAACCTTCTTGAAGCAATAAAGAAGTTGATTTTTCACAGCGGATACCGCCCGTACAGAACATTGCGATTTTTTTATCTTTATGCTGTTCCAGCTCTTTTTTTACGTAGTCTGGAAATTCACGGAAGCTTTCAGTTTTCGGGTCAATCGCGCCTTTAAATGTACCGGCTTTGTATTCGTAGTCATTACGCGTATCAATTAAAATCACGTCATCACGCGCAATTAAGTCGTTCCATTCTTTAGGGTCTAAGTAGTGGCCCACTAAATCACGCGGCTTCACTTCTACGCCTAGTGTTACGATTTCTTTTTTCAGTTTAATTTTCATTTTACGGAAAGGTTTTTCCGAACTGTACGATTCTTTATATTCCATAGACGTAAAGCCTTCGTCTAAGAGAAACTGATGTACAGCATCCACTGCTGCGCGGTCGCCCGCTACAGTACCGTTAATACCTTCATCCGCAACAATCAGAGTACCGCACAAATTGATCGAGCCGACTAAATCTAATAGGCGTTCTTTTAACGCAGCTGCGTCTTGAACTTCTTTAAATTGATATAGCGCGGCAACAACCCAACCAGAGGTCGCTTGCTGTTCTACAGGTGCAAGCTGTTCTACAGTAGCGTTCATGGAGTACTCCAAATAGAAAATAAAAATAGGAATTTTGAAAGGCGCATATTTTAACGCGTATTGTTTGAATAAGCGAGTAAAACAACAGGGCTTGATGGCTTCTATTCGGCTTAAAGTGCGTGTATATTCTTCGCCTACCTGCTGAAGCTGCGTCTGGGCTTCAGTTCAGCCGATGCAGGAGCCTGTTTTGAATAATGACCGTCGAATTGCTTCATTAACGCCATGTGCAGGGCGCTGTTCTACGGTGTTTGGTGACTCGGTCTGCCGGGGCTGCCGCCGTTTTAACCACGAAGTTATTAACTGGAATACTTATACAGCAGCACAGCACAGTGCTGTTTGGCGCCGTCTAGATGCGCAGCTGGATCAGATTTTGGTGCCGATGCTGCCTTTTGCTGATTTGCATCATGTTGAAATTTTTGTACTGTCGAAGCGGGTGCGTTTGCGTCCTGATGCCTCAAAAGGCCGTAAGCTTTATCATGCCTTGAAGTTATGTGAAAAAAACCGCCATTTTACCGATGACAGCGGTCTGGGTATTCATTACAAACAAGTGCGGCCGCTTTGGCAAGAGTTTGAGCGCCGTGTATTGGCTTTGGCGACAGCCAGTTATGATTTAGCTTTTTTAAGAGCGGACAGCATCAGCAGCCGTTTGATTCAAATGAGTGAAGAGGACTGAAAGTCCTCTTTTTTATTTCTATTTTTTAGATGCTGCAGGAGCGTGAAGAGCGTGAGCGTTCTGGGAAGGCTGCTGTAGTTATTATGATTGCAACACCGGTCCTGTCATGCTGCTGTGGTCAGTGCAGGGTTAAATGGCGGCTATAAGGGGGCTGCAAACGATATTGGGTACTAAATTTGGCTTCATTGGTGCTGATATTGCTTTCAGTATTGATGCTGAAGGGTGTATTGAAGGTAAATGATCAGTGGCCTCGATCTGATCAAAATATTTGGCTGTGTTTATATTGGCTATATTGGGCTGCAAATTTGAAAAGAAGCTGCTCAGGCAGCGCCGATGTCAGCAGTTTTCAGTGCTGTTAAAGGCGGCTTTAAACAAGGGTTTTTGGTTGGTATTTCAAATCCTAAAGATATCTTTTCTTTGTATCGTTCTTTCCGCAGTTTACAGGAATTAAAGCTGATTTGGATATCAGTCTTCTTATACTAATGCTTTTATGCAAAATTACTTGTAGTTTGCGGTGCGGTTTTATTGTTGGTTGCAGCATATGGCATTTATACGGTTTAAGTTTAAAGTTTGAAATGATGCGAGATAATAAATAGAATCAACTATTTATGGCTATTGAACATCATTAGGGTAAGATAAATCATAAATATTATGTAAATCAATAGATTGTATTTTTTTAAATCTTTTTGGAAGCTTTTTCAAAAAATACAGCCCCGAATGTGCTGCATAAGGGGCTGTATTAAATGCAGATTCTAAATCTGATTAACCTAAAGTATTTTAAATACCATGTGTTTGACGATATTGCACAATTTCCTCAATCGTAAGCACGGTTAAATGATGCGTTTGCGCATAAGCCAGTACCTGAATGCCCGAGGCCATTGTGCCGTCAGGATTGGTCAGTTCACATAAAACACCAGCTGGTTTTAATCCAGCTAAACGTGCTAAATCAATTGTGCCCTCGGTGTGGCCGCGGCGGGTTAATACACCGCCTGTTCTGGCGCGCAGCGGAAAAACATGGCCGGGGCGGTTTAGGTCACTGGCTGCAGCGCCATCCTTAATGGCGGCTTGAACAGTTGTGGTGCGGTCTTGAGCTGAGACACCAGTTGTTACGCCTTCAGCAGCTTCAATGGTAATGGTGAACGCAGTTTTAAATTGACTGGAGTTGTCTTGCACCATAGGCGGAAGCTCAAGGTGGTCAGCCAGCTCATCTGTAAGGCATAGGCAGACAATCCCTGAACCGTCACGGATCATGCGCGCCATGGTTTCTACAGTGAGTGTTTCGGCAGCAACAATAAGATCTGCTTCATTTTCACGGTCAAAATCATCCATGACCAAAACAGGTTTGCCTTGGCGGATGTCTTTAAGCGCTTGTTTGATGCGCTGTTCAGCTGGCGCGAGTGCGGAAAAGAAAATTTCGGGTTGTATTAAGCTAGACATTGAAACGCTCTCGTAAAAAAGACATACGGTTGAACATTTCAGGACATGAGAAATAGGGGGCGTAACTGAATATCCCAAATATTGAGATAAAAAACGGTGACGTCGTCTTCTTTCATCCGGACTATACCGTCGGCTTTGGCATTTCACCAAATCTGCTCATTACAAAGAATGTAATGAGCTCGTGGGCTGTTGGATCTTAAACGTCAGTCCAAATTACCACCGGTGGGGAATTGCACCCCGCCCTGAAGCGATGTGGCTTTAGTATAGACTTTAATACATAAAAAAAACAGGATCATCATTAGAAGCTTCAGTTCTATAAATAGAATAAACAATGCAAAGCATTATATTTTTGATTAAAAAATATTCATTATGAGGCTGTGTTTTTAAATGGCTCATACCGATAAAATGGTGACAAAAGCATTTAAGAAAAATGACAATAAATTTATAGAGGCATAATTTTCCATGAGTGAAAATATTTTAAATCAGCCTGCTTACCGCCGGCATTTATACAGTGTCGGCTTGGCTTTGATTGCGGTGAGTGTACTGTATTTGCTTGCTGCTAATTGGTGGATGCTGCCTAAGGAGATTCAGCTTGCTGTTCCGCAGCTGTTTTTACTTCTGTCTGCTTCTGCAAGCATATTTTTTGTACAGTCACAGGCGGCGGTTCAAACTTTGCATACGGTTTACGGCTTAATGCTTGGTTTAAGTTTGGCTGTAATTGGACAGGTGTATCAAGCTGGCACGGACAGTTATTTGCTTTTTTTGCTTTGGAGCTTACTGTTGCTGCCTTGGCTATACCGCAAAAATACAGGAATAATCATACTGTTGAGTATTACGGGCTTTTTAAGTCTGATGCTGCTAAATACTCAGCTTGGTTTCAGTGAATGGCAGTTAAACATTTCGGTTTATGTATGGCTGTTATTGCTTTGGCTGTATGCAAAGCGGTTCTATATTCATCTCAATAAATATTTTACGCTTTGGATTTGCTTTTGGTCCATTGTCAGTATGGTCCAATATGTTGCAGAGAATGAATATTCTTTTGTTTTTTTTATTGCTGCATTTTTGCCGCTGATGGCGGTAACTGCTTATGAATATTGGCAGAAAAATGCTTTAACCGTCAGTATGCTTAGTGCGGCGGCTGGCATTAATCTGCTGATTTGGATTGCTTATGGTGTGCTTGATCATCTCAATTTAGCGTCATTTGGCTTATTGCTGCTGGTGGTCATGAGTCTGGGTATTTTTGGCGTATTGACCAAAATAATTCTAAGTTTATTTCCAGCATCAAATTTTGGCTATATTCCGCTGTTTATTGGCGCGTGGCTGTCTGGCTTGCTGTTGGCTGCATTTGTCATAGGTATTTTCCGCTCTGCAGAAGGGGTATTTGTTTCAGGGCTATTGGCCTTCCCATTCGCGCTATATCTTCTTAAGCGCAATGATTATGGCTATTTCATGAAGCAGCTGTATTACTGTATTTTGATTTTTGCACAGCTAGGATTGTATGGCGGGCTTTTGGGCATGTTTGAAAACCCTGTTGCCGCTATGCTGGTCATGCTGCCGCTGATTATCTCTTGCTATCTGTATAAGTTATCTCCGTGGCTGCTGTTTTTACAGTTTTTATCTGCATATGGCATGCTGCTGCTGAGCCTATTTTACGCTGTCCATGAGTGGGGGCTGAGTCGGGACGGATTTAGCTGGTTATGGAGCATCGGGCATTATTTTCTATATGCAGTGATTTTATTTGTACTGCAATGGATTGATTTTAAATATAGAACGGCGCTGCTTTTGTCGAGCCTATTTATGATTCTTATTGGGCAAGGCTCGCTTATGCTGCTGCTTGATGCTTTTTCAACACACTCCGCCAGTGCTGCGGTTATCCCTGTATGGGGGACGGGATTGCTGTTTATCTTTTGGTGGGCCAGCTTTTATAAGGTTTATGCACATATTCTTCCGCTAACACAATTGCTGCTTTGGTTTGCTTTTTCTGCAGTCTTATGTGTTTTTGGCTATTTTGAGATCTTTCTTGGTTTACTTGTACTGGCATGGGCGCTTTTTTATAAGCATGCGTTTATCTATGTGCTTAGCATAGTGGCTCTATGTTTAATGCTTTGGCTGCTGTATTACAGTTTAGATATGACATTTTTGCATAAAAGTATCACGATTTTTGGTTCAGGACTTGCGGTTCTCGGTTTAGCTGGATGGCTGAAGAAATTAAGTTCGCAGGAGGCGAAGGTATGCAAAAGTTAGTTAAGAGGATGCCTGTGCTGCTGGTGATATTGTCAATTGGGTTATTTAACTTATTGATTCTGAGTAATGAGAATACGCTTCAGCGCGGTCAAAGTGTATTTGTTTCTTTACAGCCTGTAGATCCGCGTTCACTATTGCAAGGCGACTATATGGCTTTGCGTTATGAGATGCATATTCGCGGCCCAATACCAGATGCTAAACGTTCAAAAGCATATGTGAAGTTAAATGAGCTGAATATTGTTTCAGAAACCCGCTTTCATGTGGCTGATCGTGCGGATGCAAAGGAGTGGGTGCCAATCTTGTTAAAGCATCTGCCGCATAGCAGCAGCTTTTATCCAGTAACAACCAGTTATTTATTTGCTGAAGGGTTAGCGGACTGTTATAGCCATGCCAAATTTGCGGAGTTTAAAGTTATAGATACTGGACAAGCGATTTTGTATCGATTAACTGATACTCAATTGAAAAGCTTGAATTGTGAAACACAGCAGCGTTGGCAGGATGGAAATCCAGCTTTTAAATAGATTGGTTTGACTGAAAAATTGGCGCATAAAAAAACCCGCATGCTGCGGGTTTCTTTTTGACTGCAATTAAGCCACTTGAACTGGAATGCAGTTCGCTGTGTGGTTTACAGTGTTATTTGGGTTTGCATATACAAGGCGCGGCTTGTGGGCATTGGCTTCAGCTTCAGTGAAGTCGCCAAATGTAGCAATAATCATCAGGTCGCCAACATCAGCTTGAAGGGCAGCGCCGCCATTGACAGAAATAATGCCTGAACCTTCTTCACCGCGGATTGCATACGTTGTAAAACGCTTGCCGTTAGTCACGTTCCACATATGAATTTCTTCATATTCGCGGATACCTGCTAAATCCAAAAGAATGCCGTCAATTGCACAAGAACCTTCATAATGTAATTCTGCTTGTGTAACAACACAACGGTGGATTTTTGCTTTTAATAAACGAGATAGCATGACTAGCGTCTCCTTAGTGGACCTAAGAGTTTAATCTTATGGTTGAATCAACGAGTTACTTGCTGGATCAACAGTCAAGCATGCGCATTTTGCTCTGAAATACGCAGCATGGCAAGAAGCATTGTTCAACAATTTATGGGTTTATCAGTTCTATTTGTAAGCATTGATTTGGTTCATGGCTTGCTGTATATCGCCGTTCACCAGTAATTTAGTGCGCGCAATAGCATGAGCGATAGCATCATCCATTAAACCTTGCTCACTGCTTGGCGCTTTGCCCAATACATGTCCAGATACACGGTCTTTAGAACCTGGGTGACCAATGCCGATACGCAAACGATGGAAATTGGGGCCAGTATGAGGAACAATATCACGCAAACCGTTATGACCGCCGTGACCGCCGCCTGTTTTTAAGCGGATGACGCCGGGATTCATATCCAGTTCATCATGTGCGATGAGCATTGCTTCAGGAGCAACTTGATAGAATTTTGCGAAGGGGACAACACTTTTACCGGAAAGGTTCATAAAGGTTGTTGGCAATAGCAGACGAACGTCTTGACCTTCAATATTGCCGCGACCGCTGATTCCATTGAACTTCGGGTCTGCTTTTAGGGAAATGCCATATGCTTCGGCAATGCGTTCTACGAACCAAAAGCCTGCATTATGGCGGGTTTGGGCATACTCTTTACCAGGGTTGCCCAAACCTACAATCAGTGAAATGTTTGACACTAATTTACACCATTAACACTTATGCGCGTTTGAAGTCAGCGTGCATTGGCGTGTTTTTAGCTGGGTGACGCTGTAAAGCTTGGATTTTAACGCTTTCAACTTTACCATCGATGTTGATTTCAACAACTTCTTCGAAGAATGCGTTGTTTTCAAGCGCCTTAACAAGTTGACGAAGCTCTAAAGTAACCGCTACTGGAGCAGCTTCGCCGCCGTAGATGATTGCTGGAACTTTAGCTTGAAGACGAAGGCGGCGGCTCGCACCTTTCCCTTGAACTGCTTCTTCACGTGCTGCTGCGTTTAATACGAAGTTTGCCATGATAGACATCCTATTTAAGTTTTAAATGAACTAGACTTGCGACCAGTCTAGTGAGTAAAAGCCCCGCCAAATGGCAGGGCTTTGGAAATTCAGCGCTATATTATAGATAAGAATCGAACATTGCGCTAATAGATTCTTCGTTGTTAATACGACGAATTGTTTCAGCAACCATACTTGCTACTGAAACTTGGCGAATCTTGCCAAGAGCTAGAGCTTCTTCTGAAAGAGGAATGGTGTCGGTAACAACCAATTCATCAATGACAGAATTTTTAAGGTTCTCAAGCGCCTTGCCTGATAATACTGGGTGAGTTGCATATGCAACAACTTTGCGCGCACCAAAAGTTTTCAGTGCATCAGCAGCTTTGCATAGCGTACCAGCAGTATCAACCATATCATCGACGATGACACAGTCACGGCCTTTAACATCGCCAATCAAATGCATCACTTGTGATTCATTTGCTTTTTGACGGCGTTTATCAATGATTGCAAGGTCAATATCACCCATTTGTTTTGCAACCGCACGTGCGCGAACCACACCGCCAACGTCTGGCGAAACAACCATTAGGTTGTCGTGTGATTGTTGACGTAAGTCAGCAAGCAAAGCAGGGGTACCGTAGATATTGTCTACAGGGATATCGAAGAAACCTTGGATTTGGTCAGCATGAAGGTCGATCATTACAACGCGGTCGATACCGACAGTTGTCAGCATATCTGCGACAACTTTTGCAGTAATAGGTACACGGGTTGAACGAGGGCGACGGTCTTGACGAGCATAGCCAAAGTAAGGAATCACGGCGGTGATACGGCCAGCACTTGCACGACGCAAAGCATCAGCCATTACCAAGATTTCCATCAGGTTATCATTGGTAGGGGCACAAGTAGGCTGTACGATAAATACGTCTTTACCACGCACATTTTCGGTAATTTCGACAGTGATTTCACCGTCAGAAAATTTACCTACAGCTGCAGCTCCCAGAGGGATGTGCAAATGGCTAACGACTTTTTGGGCGAATTGTGGATGCGCTGTTCCACTAAAAACGACAAGATTGGGCATGAAGCACCCTTGGCGGTTGGCAGATTTGAAATTAGATGGCAGGGGTAGCTGGATTCGAACCAACGGATGCCGAGATCAAAACCCGGTGCCTTACCACTTGGCGATACCCCTAATGCGGCAGAACTTTAATATTTTTACGTTAATTTGTCAATCTTATTTAACAAATGTTGACGTAAACATTGCTCTGTCTTTTTTGAGAAAATGGCAGGGGTAGCTGGATTCGAACCAACGGATGCCGAGATCAAAACCCGGTGCCTTACCACTTGGCGATACCCCTAGCGAGATGAGACTGTAAAATGGCAGGGGTAGCTGGATTCGAACCAACGGATGCCGAGATCAAAACCCGGTGCCTTACCACTTGGCGATACCCCTAATACAGTACATCTGTTACAGGTGAGTTAATGGCAGGGGTAGCTGGATTCGAACCAACGGATGCCGAGATCAAAACCCGGTGCCTTACCACTTGGCGATACCCCTATCAAACTTTGATATGATTCAGCGGAGATTCATTCAAGCTATTTACCAAGTAGGAACTACATGGCGACCCGCTTAAAATGTCTTTCACATTCATATCAGAAGTCACTTCAACAAACACACAAGCACCTGTACCCGTAAGCTTTGCAGTACCGAATTGATCTAAGTACTTCATTGCTTCATCTACTTCTGGATATAAGCTTCTAGCGAGTGGCTCAAAGTTGTTTCCAAAATTGGATGGCGTTAGCTGATAGGCGCAAAATTTAGTAGGCTTCGTGTCTCTTGTCAACGTTTTTTGTGAAAAAAGCAGTTGAGTGCTGATAAAACAGTCAGGTTTTAGCACAATGAACTGTTTTTGAGCTAAATCTATGAATGTTAAGTGTTCACCAATACCTTCTGCCCATGCATTTCTGCCATGAATAAAGATAGGAACATCGGCGCCAAGCTGTACACCAAGCTTGGCTAGCTGCTCATTATTTAAACCGCATTGCCAAAGCTGATTTAAAATCAGCAGGGCTGTGGCTGCATTTGATGAGCCGCCGCCAAGGCCGGCACCCATGGGAATATTTTTTTCAATGCGTATAGTTAAGCCGGTTGATGCAGTTTTGGCATAGGGTTTAAGCTTTTCTGCAGCTTTAAAAATCAGGTTCTGTTCTAAATCGACTGTCTCAATGCCTTCAATTTGTATTTGATTTGAATCTGTTTGGCTGAATTCCAGCCAGTCGTACAAATCAATCAGCTGAAAAATGCTTTGCAATTCGTGGTAGCCGTTTGTGCGGCGGCCAGTAATATGCAAAAACAGGTTTAATTTGGCAGGGGACGGGACACGAATCATATGCATTATAAGTTAGCGGTTTTGAATAACCATTGTAATACGGTTTTCCGCGCTATTTTCAAGCGCTTGTTTTAAAATCAGCTTGTTTGGCAGTTTGGCTTGCTCTGCATAGCTGAGCTGGACATTCCACTCATCTTCTAAAATTTGTACGGGGCGGCCTGACTCATCTTGGCTGATCTGGGCTTTGGCAGTTGCTGGCTTAGCTTGAACCCATTGGACAAGATGGGTGATTGGCGCATTCCATCCCGTTGCTCTTTTTAATAGTTCTTCGGGGGTGGCTGCTGTGATCTCCCCTGTTTTAGCGCTGTTTAGCGTAACTTGACCGGGACGGCCTGTAATTTGGGTTTTACCGACACCTAAAATACCGCTAAGTTCGATGTCGAATTCGTCTTGCTCTTGCTGCCATGTAAAAAATGCGCTGCCAGATTGCTGCGGCGTGCGCACGCCAATTTTACCCTGTAAGGCAAATTGATTAATTTCTTCAGGTGCTGTTTGCATTGGGCTTGGCGGCAGCTGCGGTTTGCTGAATTGCTGGCAGCCAGTGAGCGCTAAGCTGCTTAAAGCTAATAATGAAAGACTGAATTTGGAGATCTGACGCATCATGCGGAATTAACTCTTTTTGAAATGCTGCGGTAATAATAGCGAATTGAGCTGTTCCAATTGAGGATCATTTGGATGTTTTTCTTTAAGCTGCTGTAACACTTGGTTGAATTTAGATAAATCGCCTTGCATAAATACGGCCTTTGCATAGCGGGTGCCGATATTGGCGCTGCTGCTTAAAGCATATGCTTTTTCAAGCACTTGAGCAGACATGGCAAAATCATTTTGTAAGAAACAAATATAGCCTAGAGTGTCTAAAATAGAGGCTTGTTCTGGGGCATATTCTAAAGCGTGCTCTACATAGCTTCGCGCTTCATCTAAGCGCCTGTTTTGCATGGCCAGTGTATAAGCATAAGCATTTAGATAAGTCGGACTGTTTGGCTCTAAGTTCAGCAGCTGTTTCAGCAGGCGGTCCAGTTTGTCTCGGTCCTGATAGGGGTCTAGCAGCAGAACTTCGGCATAAATCAGTTCTGGGTCGTCAGGCAGGTTTTTAGTGGCTTCATCCAAGAGGCGGATTGCGGCTTTATGATTATTCATGCGCTTTAAAATATCGGACTGCGCCAAATATAAGAAGCTGGCGTGCTGCGGATAATTGACCCGTTCTTGTGTTAAGAACCGCAGAGCATCAGGCAATTTATCCTGCTGCGCAAAAATACTGATCATATTGCGTCTAGACACGGTATACAGGCTGCCGTCTACCAAACGGTAATATGCTTTAGCTGTCTCAAAATGCTGTTTTCGTTCGGCATTGACGGCCAGATAATAGTAAGCTTCGTTTTGGTATTGTGATGAATAGCGCAGTTCCACCAAATAGCGTTCAGCACGTTCGTATTGTTCTAAGTCAATACTGGTCAGCCCTGCGATAAAAAGCGCTTCTTCAGCCTTTGGCCATTTATGCAAAATATCTTCAAGTTTGTCTAAAGCTTGTTCTGACTCATTGATTTTAATTAAATATTTTACTTCAGCCAAACGGATTTCTAAGTTGCTGCGGTGTTTTTTACTTGATTTGGCATACCATTTTGCCGTGGCTTCATTATCGCCTAGCGCATTCAGCAAATTGGCTTTCATTAAAATGTAGCCCGTGGTTTTTGGACGTTTTTTAAGTGCTTTTCCTATGGTTTCCAGTGCGCTGTTCAGCTGGTTATTCTGCGCTTCCAGACCTGCAATGAGCACTAAAATAGACGGGTTTTGACTTTCTTTACTGGCGCGCAGTGTACTGATAAGGAAGTCTCTGTCTTCTGGCGATTCAGGGGAAATGCCTGCCAAGATTTGCTCAAAATCTGCATTCGGGTCAATGTTTAAAATTTTATCCAGTGTTTCTGCAGCTAAATCATATTCATGGGTTTTGAGCGCAATATGCGCTAAATAGAACATTGCCGGCACATCTTCAGGCTCTTGAACGACCCAAAATGTCGCAATATCAAGGGCAGAGCGCATGTCATCATGTTCGATGGCAACATTTAAAGCCCTTTGTTTGACTGCTGTTGATTTGCTTTTAATGGCGAGCACTGTGTAGTTGTGCAAGGCCGTAGGGATGTCATCATAAGCCAAAGCAAACTCTGCAATCATGCTTTGTTTTATTGCATCATAATTTGAACTGGCGTGATAAACTTCCCCAGCTGCCCGCAGATGTGCGCTAGAAGTTATGCTACCGAGCAGCAAGAATGTGGTAGAATACTGCTTTATTGTCGCGCCGCTGATTCGGCTATTTGTTTGACGCAATTTTTCTTGATCCAAGTAATGCTTTTTATGACACCGTTGTTGCACAATAGCATAAATTTAGTGAAATGATGATCTGATATGTCTTTCTTTGCATTGGGTGTCAACCATCAAACCGCTTCTGTAGAACTGCGCGAGCAAATTGCATTTAACCCTGAAAAGTTAAGCGCGCTGCTTGCTCAGCAAAGCCATGCCGCCAATTTGAATGACATGGTGGTGGTTTCTACATGCAATCGAACAGAAGTCTATGCGATGTCTGAAAATTCAGACATGGTATTGGACTGGCTCGCCCGATCAAATCATATTTCTCCTCAGCAGCTTTCAAATCATATCTACCGTTATGAAGATGCGCAGGCAGTGACGCATTTGATGCGGGTTGCCAGCGGCCTAGACTCTTTAATGCTGGGCGAGCCTCAGATTTTGGGGCAGGTTAAAACAGCGTTGTCCTTAGCGAAAGAGGCTGAAACAGTTTCACCCGATTTAAACCGAATTTTTGAATATGCCTTTTATGCAGCCAAGCGGGTGCGCTCGGAAACTGCAGTCGGCAGCCATGCGGTGTCTATGGGCTATGCTGTTGCTCAGCTGGCGCTGCAAGTATTCAGTAAACCTGAGCAGCTGACGGTTATGATTGTCGCTGCAGGTGAGATGAATAGCTTGGTGGCAAAGCATTTAGCGGAAATGGGTGTCGGCAAAATTATTATTTGCAACCGTACCCGCAGCCGTGCAGAAGCGCTGGCGCAAGAAATTGCACACCGTGCAGACGTTGAAATTATTGACTTTGATCAGCTGGCGGATCATTTACACCGTGCTGATGTCATTTCCAGCTGTACGGGCAGCTTGCATCAAGTCATTCATTTTGCAGATGTAAAAACGGCTTTGAAAAAACGCCGCTATAAGCAGATGCTATTGGTGGACTTGGCTGTGCCGCGTGACATTGAAGCCAAAGTCGAAAGTCTGGATGGCGTATATTTATATGGCGTCGATGACCTGCAAACGGTGATTGATGAAAATCTTGCACAGCGCCGTCAAGCTGCCGTTGAAGCTGAAATTATGGTGAACCAGCTTGCCACTGAATTGGTGACACAGCAAAAAGTCAATTTGGCAGGTAAAACCATTCATGCTTACCGTGAACAGGGTGAAGAGCTGAGACAGCAAGAATTGGCTTTGGCGCTGCAGCAAGTGCAAAAGGGCGGTGATGCTGCCAAAATTTTGCAGGAAATGTCACATCGTTTAACACAAAAATTATTGCACCCAACATCAGTGCTGCTGCGTCAAGCTGCGGCAGCAGAAGATCCTGCATACTTTGAAATGATGCAGGAAAGTCTTGCTGAAACAGCGCTGAAACGCCGTAAAGCCAAACGTTAATACGGGTTTAAATTTTTAATATTAAACAATATTGCAGATTTTGCTGAATCACGAATTTTTTATTTCTTAATCATCTAATAGCGTCATAGAGCGTTTTTTATCAATTTCATAAATTTGATGTTTTAAATTACGCATTTCTTCAATACTGCCGAATTTTTTTGATTTCAGCTTTAGCTTGAGGAAGTGATAGCTCAATTTGGTTGCGTAGTCTGATGCCAATTTATCGGCTTGTTCAGGGGAAGATGTGTAATCACTGACATTGGCTTGCTGCAGAATTTGCGCAAGTTCATGGTGATGCGCTGCACAGGCGCCGAGCGCATAGTAACTGGACAGCTCTGGATCATCTGGCAAATCATCAAAAATTACATTAAAAATATTCAGTACTTTAAACAGCAGCTGATCTTGCGGTACGAGCGCGCGCAGCGGTTCAAAGTGAATATATAAGTAAGGGTGATTCATCAAAATCGCAATGACATATTCCTCAGCATCAATTTTAGTGCTGAAACTGAGGGAGGCATCGGTATTGACTTGAGGCTGCCATTTACGGTTAAAACCTAATTTTTCACGGAAATATTGCTGCAATAAATAGCGGTATGAGCCTTTTGGCGGCAGTAATTCGGTGAGCTGGCGCAGCTCACCCATAACCTGACTTTTGCCTTCTGGTGAAGCAATATCTTGTTCACGGGTCAGCTGGGCAAAGACAAATTCAGACAGCAGCGGCGAGGTATCCAGCAGGCGTCTAAAATTTTCAATCCCTTCGCGGCGGATCAGTGAGTCTGGGTCATGGTCATTGGGCAGAACAAAGAATTTCAGTTCACGGCCATCAGTTAATAGCGGCAGCGCAATTTCTAAGGTTCTGCGGGCTGCTTTTTGACCTGCAGCATCGCCGTCAAAGGCCAGAGTAATGCGGTTATTTTTTTTATCGTTTTGATTAAACAGAATATTGAGATGTTCGGTATTACTGGCAGTGCCTAAAGTTGCTACTGCACCTGCGACGCCATATTGCTGCAGCGCAATGACGTCCATATAGCCTTCAACCATCAGCCAGTCATTGGCTTTCTGCTTACGGCCTTCATATAAACCATACAGCTGCTGGTTTTTATGGAACACTTCAGAATCAGGCGAGTTGATATATTTGGGCTTGATTTCATCGTTTAAAGCACGGCCGCCAAAACCGACGACACGGCCTTTGGCATCACGGATCGGGAAAATCACGCGGTCACGCAGCAGATCAAAACTGCGGCCTTTGTCATTGGTGCGGATCAGCCCGAGCAGCTTGATGCCTTCAATATCTTGCGGAAAGGCTTTTTCCAAATGCTGCCAGTCTTCGGGTGCGTAGCCTAAGCGCCAATAGGCGACAGTTTCTGCGGTTAAGCCCCGCTGCTTAAAATATTGCTGCGCAGTTTGGCTATGCGGCAGCTGATGTTCATAAAATTGGGCTATATTTTCCAGCAAATCATATAAATTGCCGTCTTGCGCGACTTCTTCAGGCGCAGTGTACTGCTCAAATCCTGAAAATGGGTCACTGCCGTAAAAGGCATCTTCTTGCGGATAAAATTCTGCAAAAGGATCAAAGTCCGCCGTGTGCGGCATTGTTTGTGTATTGGTGTTTTCTGCATTGGCAGCAGGCTGTTGTTTAGCTGCTTCTTTAGGCTGAGCAGGTGCTGGCGCAGGTTTTGCTGCAGGGGCTTGACGTTTATATTTCAGTTTATTGGAGTCGTGGTTGTCCTTAGGCAGTTCAATGCCTGTTTGGCTGGACAAATCTTTCATGACTTCGACAAAGTTGCGGCTGCCGATATCCATTAAAAAGCGGATCGCATTGCCATTGGCCTGACAGCCAAAACAGTGAAAATACTGTTTGTCGCGGTAAACGTGAAAAGACGGTGACTTTTCTTGATGGAAAGGGCAGCAGCCTGAATAAGTGCGGCCAGTCTTTTTCAATTTCACGAATTGACCAATCACATCGACAATATCGGTGCGATCTAGGATTTGATCAATCGTGTGTTGAGGAATAGCCATGCGGTTGCCGATGTAATCTTAAAAATTGTCTTATGAACTGAAAGTTAAAGCATTTGTTTGACTGCAGTTGCTATGAGCCTTGTTAAAAATTGCAGGCGCATATCTTTTATACAGTGTGATGCGCGTTCAAATCAAGCTGTTAAATACTTCAGCCTGAACATGCAAAAAGGGCAAGTATGATAACTTGCCCTTTGGAAAAAATCGACCTAAACAGGCGCTTTTATTCAGTTGGCTGCGGAATCTCTGCAGATTCAGTCTTTGGACGGTCTAATAAGCCAAAACTCAAGCGGTTGGTCAGGCTGCGTTCTTCTGAATCAGAAGATTCGGTTTTCACATCTTGCTCAGAGTGAGTGCGGGCTTCTGTACCGAAAATACCTAAAGTCGCGCGGTTCAGGAAGCTGCCGTCACTGCGGGCAGCGCGCATATTTACGGTGCCGTCAGATTTTACCAGTTCAGGATAGTTCAGCTTTAAGATGCCGATATATTGCTGTGACGTTGCTTTGTCGCCTAGCTTGTCATAGCCATAAGCGGCAGTTGCCAGCGCTTCTGGAATTTGCGGTGTTTGCGGATAGTGTTCAATAACCCAAAGCGAACGTTCAACGGCAGCTAAGTATGCTTTACGTTTGATGTTGAAGCGGGCAGCATTCATTTCACTTTCAGCAAGTTCTTGACCAATAAACTTCATGCGCTGCGCTGCATCTACTGCATATTCGCTTGACGGGTAGCGGCGGATGAAATCGACAAAGTTCTGATAAGCAACTTTCAGATAGCTGACATCACGGTGAGACTGCTTCAATGAGGTATAGCGCAGCAAACCGTTGTAATTTTGTTCCATATTGGAAACACCGCGCACATAGTATGCATAGTCAGCATTTGGGTGCTGCGGGTTTAAACGGATAAAACGGTCAGCCAGCGCAATAGCGCCTTCAAAGTCTTTTTGCTGAAATTTTACATACAGCAATTCCAGCTGCGCTTGCGTTGCATGGCTGCTGGTCGGGTAATAAGTTTCTAATGCTTCCAAGTGCTTAGATGCGTCTGTATATTGATGGCGCTCTAGCGCTTTTTGTGCTTTTTCTATATAAACTTGCTCACTCGATTGAGGGCCTGTATCTACGACTTCTTTTTTTGGATTGCTGCTGCAGCCTACCATTGCCGATGCAATGCCAATCGTTAGCGCAAGCATTGTCATTTTATAATGTGGTAGCGACATAAAAATTCCTCTGTTAATACGGGCAATGAGCTACAATTGCACTATTAAATCACTTTTGTCTGAATGAGCAAATGAGTCAAGCACAATCTTCCAATTCTACTGTCCCTGAAACTGATTTCAATTTACTTGAAGATTCTGAGGATGCAGATAACCATACTTCAGACTCAACTGCAACACGTTTATCGTTGCAATTTCAATTGGATGAAAGCTATCTGGGACAGCGTATCGACCAAGTCGCCGCAGCTGTCTGGACTGAGTTTTCACGTGAGAAGCTGAAACAGTGGATCAAAGATGGAAATTTACTGGTAGACGGCGCTGCAGTGAAGCCTAAATTTAAATGTGAAGGCACAGAATCACTGAGCTTAGACGTTGAATTAGAGGCGCAAACCCGCAGTTTGCCAGAAAATATTCCGCTCAATATTATCTATGAAGATGATGATATTGTTGTCATTAATAAGCCAGTCGGCATGGTTGTGCATCCAGGTGCGGGCAACGTGACGGGCACTTTAGTCAATGCGCTGCTGTTCCATTATCCAAAGTCAGTTGAGCTGGCGCGTGCAGGTCTTGTTCACCGTATCGATAAAGACACTTCTGGCTTGCTGGTTGTGGCTAAAAATTTGGAAACACAGTTCGCTTTAAGCAAACAGCTGGAGAAAAAAAGTGTTTACCGTGTTTACGATTTAGTCGTATACGGCAACATTATTGCTGGCGGCACAGTCGATCAGCCGATTAAGCGCCATCCAGTTGACCGTGTGAAAATGGCTGTGCTTCCGGGCGGTAAAGACGCGGTAACACACTATAATGTGAAAGAGCGCTTCCAAAACTTTACCCGTGTGCAGGCGCGTTTGGAAACTGGCCGCACCCATCAGATCCGTGTGCATTTTAACTATATCGGTCATGGTTTGATCGGTGATCAGGTGTACGTGCCGCGTGTACGTTTGCCCGCGGGCGCATCTGTATTGTTAGAAGATACATTGCGCGGCTTTAGACGTCAGGCGCTGCATGCTGCCAAGCTGGGCCTTGTGCATCCGCGCACTAAAGAAGAAATGCTGTTTGAAGCGCCATGGCCAGAAGATTTTACAAATTTGGTTGAAGTGCTTCGTACAGAAAACAAAGCGTACTAAGTTTTTCATTTCACACTCTGTGCATGGGCAGCGTAGTGCTGCCCTATGCATATAAATGATGTTCGCTGTTACAGTTCTATGATTGAAGGGAAATGACATGCAATTTGTTCAGGGATTGCCTAAAGGTGTTTATGCAGGTCAAACACGGGTTCAGCATGAACAGGCCTTGCCTGCGCAAAATGATGCGCTGCAAGGTTTTAATTTGGCATTGCATGTCAATGATGAGGCTTCGCGTGTGCAGCGGCACCGTATGGCATTGCTGCAGGAGTTTTCATCTTATGGTGTTGATAAAATCACATGGATGACACAGACCCACAGCACCATTTGCCACACCATGAATGCAGAAATGCCATTTACAGCACCAGAAGGTGACGGGCTGGTGACACAGCGTCAAGGCCATGCTTTGATGATGATGACTGCTGATTGCTTGCCTGTCGTGTTGGGTGATGCAGCGGGTACGGAAGTGGCCAACTTGCATGCGGGATGGCGCGGCCTTGCCAATGGCATTATTGAAAATACGGTTGCTGCGATGCAGAATCCGCCTGCATGGGCGTGGCTGGGTGCCGCCATCAGTCAGCGTTGCTTTGAAATTGGCGCTGAAGTAAAAGATGCTTTTTGCAGTAAATATCCTGCACTGGAAAGTGCATTTAAGGCCGGTGAAAAAGAAGGCAAACATTATGCTGACCTGTATGCAATTGCCCGTTATATATTGCGTGAGCAGGGTGTAGAAGTCGTGACTGGCGGTGATCAATGTTCTTACAGCCAGCCAGAAGCGTATTTTTCATACCGCCGTAATGCGCAAACTGGACGTATGGCGACATTCGTGTTTATTGCTTGAAAATGTTAAACTTCACTGAATCTACTGGCTTCTCTTTGTTATGACTTTGTCTCATCAATCTCTCGCTATCGTTTATCACAGCCCTTATGGACACACCGCTAAGGTTGCGGATTGCATTGCTCAGGGGGCGAAAAAAACAGGTGTGCAAGTCCATCTTATGGATATTGATCATCTGGATTGGGATGCCTTAGATGCCGCAGATGCCATCGTATTTGGCTGTCCAACATACATGGGAAATCTGACTTCTGGTTTGAAGCTGTTTATGGAGCAGTCTTCAAAGCGCTGGCTGGCGCGTACATGGCAGGGTAAATTGGCTGCTGCATTTACCAATGGCGGCGGTTTAAGCGGTGATAAGCTGGCAGTTTTGCAGCAGATTAATTTATTTGCAATGCAGCACGGCATGCTTTGGACGGGTTTGCCGTTAATGCCGACAGGACGTACTGCTGCTGATTTAAACCGTATGTCCAGTTTCTTGGGTTTAATGACACAGTCTGATAATGCGCCTGTAGAGCAAACGCCGCCTGACGGTGATTTGCAGACGGCAATTTGGTTTGGCCAGCATATTGCGGAATTGCTGGGTAAAATGAAATAAAGCGCTGCAATTTACAAAAATGTTAGTTTATATTTCATATATAAATTATTGAAAAGCCAAAAGAATTGATATTCCTTTGGCTTTTTTTATTGCTTAAAATGGCATTTTTAGCCAATAAATAGAGAATCATGTCACAAAAAGATATTTTAATTTGAGTGATTGCTTGCTTTAATTTTCTCATTAATCCGCTTAGGAAAGCGGTACATAAGAATAGATAAGGATAAGCCAGAATGAATAAAACGGCGCTTGCAGTCGCTCTTGCTATTTGTACCTTCACTTCTGTACAGGCGGCAGAGGGCTTGACCCAAATAGAAGAGCAAGAACTTTCAAATATCAATGGACAAGCTTTATTAAACTTAACGGTTACCGATCCTTCGCAAACCAATGCACAAATGAAAGCTGAAAATATCGGTTTTTATAAATTAGGCATGAATGCTGAAATGGATATGAATATTAATGTGAAAAGCTTAAAGCTGGGCTGCGGCGGTGCAAATGGCGCAGGCGGCTGTGATATTGATATTGATAATCTCAGTTTGAGCGGTCAAAGCGCAACTGCGGATGGCCGTGCATCTTCTTCTGCAAAATTGACCAATCCTTTTATTGAATTTGCTGTGAAAAATCCGAATAGCGCTTCAACGCGGGAAGTCGTCGGTTTTCGCTTAAGTGCTGATAAAGTTAAAGGTTTACTGACAACGGGGACAGAAAACTCCTCTAAACCCAATGGCATCAACAGCCTGTCTGGCTACATGAAGGTTCAGTCTGACAGCAGCGGCACAATTAAGGGCTTAGCGAGTACAGCAGGGACTCGCTATAATTTATATGGCACAAATCAATATGGCAATTTGTCTGTAAATGGCCGATTGCAGGCGTTGGGTTTAGGCGGTTTGGCGGAAGTTGATTTTAAGACCACAGCTGGCGGTTTTAATATACCTGATATTAACAATAATCCGTTTACCACGCCTGCGATTGTTGTGAACGGTACACGTATGAAGCAAGTCACCTTAGTTTCAAGGGTAAATGTGCCGGATATTTTGCTGGGCGATGATAAAAGCAATTATCCAGGTGCAGGCCAAGTTACCTATGATCCTGTAACAGGTTATCCGACTGGAGTTATTGCGCTGGGCGGTAAAGTCACTGCTACTGTGACAGATTGCAGTTTGTTTGCATGCTTGCTTGCGCCAACGGGCTCTAAATTTGAAAACGTTTATATGAGCGGTAAAATCAAAGGCATTACTGCTGATCTTACCTTAAATCAATCATTGGGCTTAATCCATAACTTGCCAATTGATTCTGCTATGTCATTAAGTTTGCAAAAGCAGGCAATTAAATGGCTGGGCAGCAATGATGATGATATTGCACAAAAAGGCTGGTGGCTGTCAGCTAAAGATCCTGTGAATATTGGTGATGT
>NZ_RAXV01000069.1 GCF_003611465.1 Acinetobacter tianfuensis | reverse complement strand
ATATGTAAATAAATCAATAGGTTAGGTAAAAATATGATTAAAACAATAACAGCATTTAACGGTGATAATCAAGTCGAATGCTCTAAATGCTATTCATATTTTCATCGTCAGTATTTAACTTTTCACATGACTAAATGTGAAGGTTAAAGGGGGGCAACATGGTAGTAGGTGATTGTTCAGTTATCACTGTGATAGAGGGCGTTAACTACTGCTTAGTTGTAATACGTGAGCAGTCTTGGCTCGATGAAATTAACAAAATGTCTTTTGCACAATTGTCGGCTTTATTGAGCTTTGCTGCTCTTGTTTGGTATGTAGCGTCATCAATTCGCACAATGCTGCATGTCCTAGGTGCAGATAATTCAAAGGAGTAAGGCTATGCCTGAACATGAAAATAAGCAGTCTACTGGCTTTAAGAAAACAGTAGAGAATTTGGGGAAAACTTTGGTTGCTGTCGGTGTAACAACTGGCACTATGGCTTTAGCTCATGCTGAAGAAGCCAGCTCAGGTATTTCAATTGATTTAACGACTGGTGCTGTTGCTACTGTTACTGTTGTTGCTGGTTTGATGGCTGCGGGTTCTCTAAAGGCGCTACCAACATACGCCGCATGGGGCATTCGCAAAGCGTTGTCTATGCTTCGTTAATGGCATAAATAAAAAAGGCGTCGAGGAGCGCACACCGCGTACCGCAGACGCCTTTTTTTACATCTGAATAAAGAAGAAAAAACGATGATGGTAGCTATCTTTCTTATTGTGTTGGGCGGACTTTGGATTATCTTTTCGGGGGATTAAATGTCTAGATATCTATTATATTTATACATTATTTTAGGTCTTGCTTTGATTATTTCAACAAAATCTGAAGCAGCTAATGATTTAGAAAAATGGAACTCTGAAAAAGGCCGTGTAGCACGTACTGCAATGAAAGAAAAACTTGCTACGACTACATATAGAGAAATGCCAAACCATGTTGATTCTTCTTATCGATCTACTGCAAACGGTGGCAAGGTTTTACGCCAATTAGAAACAAGTGCAGAAATAAAAGGCAGCCGTGTTGGTGCAACGATTGACGCTTTAAAAGAGGTTGATAAATATGCTGCTGCTAAAAAATGGGCTAAAGAATTAGGCAAAGGTGGCGTTCGTTTTACTGCTGGAGCTGTTCTTATTGAAGCTGCTATGCAGGCTATGCTTGATTCAGTAGGTTGGGTTATCGATGAAGGCGGGAAAGTAACTAAAAATCCTGATGCTGAATCCGATTCTGATGTTGTTTCTCCATCTGATCAATATTGTTTTTCGACTGATGGTGGTGGCTGTAGAACAAAAACTGCTCTTATTAAGTACGTGCTTTCTTATAACTGGCCGGGTTGGATTTATCAGTCACATACTTGTCCGTCTGGTGATGATGTTTATTGTGTTGCAACAATTTCACATTCAGGTGCACCTACTAGAGAAACAGGTGTTCGTGTTATTAAAAAATCTAATCCTAATTATGATCCTGCTCATAAACCTGAATCTGATCCAGTTCCAGAAGCAGAAATGATTGAAAAAATCAGAGATTATTTTGAAAACCCTCAATCACCAGCTTCAAAAGATTTATTGATTGAACAAGCAGAAAAGCCAAAAGGTAAAGCTTCAATCATGTGGTCGGATGATCCATCCAGTGAACAAACTATTTATTCAGATAATAAAAAAACGACAGAGAAAGTGTTGAGTTCTGATGACCCAGTTGGTGATGGTTTAACAAAAAAGACGCCTACAATTATTGATGGCACTACAGTCAATTCTGAAACGACTACAAATACAGAAACGAATACTAATGTTAACGAAAATACTGTTATTAATCCTGATGGATCTACAACGACTACAGGCACAAATGTTAGTAATACAACAAATATAACGAATAATACTTTTGAATTGCCTGCTGCTTGTGATTATTTCGCAAAACTCTGTGATTGGCTTGATTGGACTAAGGAAGAACCTGAGCTTACTGATGAAAATCTGCAAGTAGAAGAACAAGATATAACAGATTATAAATATGAAGATCATGTTCAATTCGGTTCATCATGTCCTTTTCAAGAGGAAATTAAAGATTTAAATATGGGCGTTGGTACGATCCGCGTTAAATACAATTTGGATTTTTTCTGCACTTTTGGACATTCAGCTAAAAGTACGATTGTCGCTCTTGGTCATCTTGGTGCTCTGATTTTTCTTATGTTTGGGATAAGGAGTGGCAATGGGTAAAATTTTCGCAATTGTTGGTGAATGGCTGCTTAGAAATGGAGTCAAAAAAGTCCTGACTGGTGCTGGTCTTGGTGTCTTTTCATATTTAGCGGTTGTAACTGCTATTCGATCTGCTTTTGATTCTCTTATAGGTGAACTTGATTCACTGCCTCGTGATGTTTTACAGCTCATGGGGATATATGGCATCGACTTTGTAATCAGTGCTTTCGTCTCTGTAGCCGTTTTTCTTCTTACTTTAAATAATGGCAAACTTATAATTAAACAGGTGTCAAAATGAGTAAATCAGTTGGTGGTATTTTTCGTTTAACTTCTGGTTCAATTGGCGCTGGAAAGTCTTATATCAATGTAAAAAATGCAGATGATGAGCATAAAAAAGGCCGTTATAAAAAGATCTATTCGAATATTCGTGCTCATGCTGAATTAACGGATTATGTAACTCAGTTGCCGGATGATTGGCGTGAATGTGAAGAATACAGCCTTATTATTATTGATGAGGTCCAATTTAATGAGAAGTTTTCTAGGCATTTTTCTAGCAGACGTGATCAGGAAATTGTGGACGTTACAATGATTCGTCATAAGCATTGTGATTTGTGGCTGATTACGCCAAATACCAAGTTGCTGAACCCTGATATTCGCGTACTCGTCAATGAACATTGGGTGCTTGAGATTAATGGATCAAAAACGGCTAAAGCATATAAATTTCATGAAGCACAGACCAGTGTAACGAAAAGCAGTAAACAAAAGGCTTTTGATGAGGAAACTTTTGAGATTAAAGAACCTTATCAGTCAATGTATAAATCTACTGAGGATGGTGAAGCTTCAGGTCGTGCACATCACTTCAATGTCAAGCTTGCAGGGTTTATTCTCGGTATGATTGTTATTTGTCTATGTATTGCATTTTTGGCTATGTATTTGATCAATAAGTCGAGTAATGACGTAAATAAATTAGATCAGCATGAAAAGCAAGCTGCTGCTGTACAAGTAGAAAAAAACCAATCTAAATTGGATCAAGTCGGCATTTCAAATCCTGATATTGAATGCAGGAAAGGCATTAATGTAGAAAAGCCTGAATGTGTAGAATACTTTAACAATTTGACTAAAAATAATGCTTCAGTTGGCGAATCTAAACCCTCAGATTTTGATTATGATCCGAGCAAACCGTATGAGCTTGAGTCTATTCAAAGTTCAGTTAAATACGAAGTTACGGCCAAACCAGTTTTTTCGGGCTGTATGAAGCGAAACGGACACTATTATGCATATACACAGCAAGGCACACTTCTAAATGTATCTCAACGTGATTGCCGTGATTTAATTGAAAATAACGACAGGCCATTTAATTATTTTGCTAAGGATGTACCTGTTCAGCAGCCGCCAGTTGAAAATACTTCTGACGGATCTGCTGCTTATAAGCAAGCTCTAATTGATAATTTGGCTAAAATTGAAGCTGAAAAACAACTAAATGCACAAAATGCGCAGCTTAAAGTTGAACATTTAGATTTGAATCATGTCCAGACTAAATATTTAGATTCTGCTGAACGTTTTTGATTTTTGAGGTATTTTTATGGGCTATTCGGAATAAGGTGTGGAATCTACGACTTTTCAATATTAAATTTTGACTTGAGATCATTTATTTTTGTTAACTAGCGAAGTCTGTTAACTAAAATATATGATCAGGCTCCGCAGGATTTGTAATCTTTTTAATAATTTTAATTTTCGTCACAAATATATTTGATGTGCCTATGCTTTTGCGTAATTTGAATTTTTAAAGATAAGTCATATTTTAGTAAATTAGTTAAATATCAATATCATATCTTTGATATGTTATTGTTATTTAATCTGATTTACGTTAATAAATATGTCTTAGCTCTTAAAAATATAGGATCTGCTTATGAAAGATGTTATCCCTGAAAAAACACCAAAAAATGCAAAAATAGAACGCTATACAAATGAAATAGATGTGAAGAAGGATTCTTTTGTAACTCCTCGATTTATTAAATTTTTACTTCGTCAAGATGCGTTTTTATGGGGTTGTGCAATCGGTGCAATTATTGCAATTTATAGAAATTTTGATCGAATTTTGAGTTGGTTTTAATCCCTGGATATATTTATGTTAAGAACTGAGAATGGCCTATTTTTTTGCCAATTATGTGATTCAGTTGCGAAAGAATTAAATTTAATTGTTGTTTGCGGAAAGTCTGTTTTTATATGTAATGATTGCTTAATGAAACGCCGAGATGAACAAAAAGAAGCTGGAATTTTTATAGATGAACCAGCATAAAATTTTAACCTGATACCTGAGATAGTAATGAAATATCTTTTTGCATACCCATTAGTCTTGCTTTTTTTTGTTACGTGCATTTATATTTTGGAAAAGAT
>NZ_RAXV01000068.1 GCF_003611465.1 Acinetobacter tianfuensis | reverse complement strand
GAAAAATTGAACAATTACGAGAATGAACCAGGCATTGAAAAAGGACTCACCTATGAAGTGCCTGAACCTGAGTTTTTTGAATCTAAAAATGCCTACGGTGAGAGAGTTGCAAAGGCTATGATTGATCAGATATTTGATCAAATTGGACCGCGATTTGACAATGCTAACTTGCTGGCCAGTCAATCGAAAAAGTTAAAAAAAGAACTGTCAGATGCAAGAAGGACACTAGCTGAAGTACAGCAAAGAGCAAAACCGTATTTGGATATAATCAACAAATACAATAATCCGAATCTTACTAAACAATTTGATGAACAAATTTTTAAATTAGAGCAGAATTTTGATAGGCAACTAGAACATCATATATTTCTAAATGAACAACGAGAACAAGAAAGATTCAATCAACAACGAGAACTTAGAGAGCAATTACGCATAGAACAGGAACAGAAAAAACAACTGGCTGAGCAAGAAAGACAGGAAAAAGAGCGTTTGGCATTTTTAAGACGTCAAGAATTGGAAAAACAGAGAAAAAATGAACCCAAAAAACCTGATAACAGCAACGATAACGACTACTCCCCCTCATAACATCCATTTAAACGCAAAAAAACGGGGGTTTTAGCCATGTTTTGGGTTTCATGCATAAAAGTATAGTTGAAATAAATAAAATTCATTAGAACGCAAATGAAAGATTTTTAGCGAGTGTTTACGAGCATCACAATGAAATTTCGCTTAAAGAAAAGGCAAAAGATAGTTCTCTTTTGCCTTTGAAATTACATATTAATAGTAATAGAAATATTTTCTTGAGGAACATCAAAATAGTTTGCTAACAATCTTTTAGCTTCAGGAATTGATATTTTCTCTAATTCTTCTTTTGGTTTATTCGCTTGCTCTAAAACATTAGGTTCTTGCTCTAACTTATTGAACTGTAAATTTTCTAAGTCAATGTTTAGCTCTTCTAAAGTTCTATAAGCAACTGGGTTTCTATTTCCATCCCATACATTAGGAATAGAAATATCTGCATATTCAGAAATATTAATTATCCAACGACCTTGAGAGCCTTCTTCTTGAGATTGGCTGATACTAGATATTTTACCGATTAAAAAGGCTGTGTGGTGCTTTGCTTCAGGTTGACCCCAAGATTTATTTCGGTTTTGAACGCAAACCACGTAACTGCACTTTCCTGCATGGTGAGCGTTTAATCTCCAAGCCTGACTTCCTCCTTCTTTTAAAATTCTAGATTTTCCTCGAGCTGTTAAAACTACAACACACTGATTCTTCATTTAAACACCCTTAGTACAAAAATTTAATGCAAATAAAACTGCATGTACTAATATTAGTACATTCGGTTTTATTTGCATAGTACAATGAGGTACTATTCACTCTGAAATTTAGCTTTTTTTGCTCTTGGAGTATAGAACCTCATGTTTAAGTACCCGAGCGAGTGTCTACGAGCGATTGAGCAACATTAAAATTTCGCCCTTGTTTTTTCTCTGATTACAAAGTTTCCATTTCAACATTAAACGAGATTAACAGAGCGGAGCGAATATCTACGAGTGAAGTATTGATGCTTTTGCTCTTAAAAAAGCATGAGCATAGCGAATGCATTATTAGTGCTTTTGACTTTGCTTTTGCTCTTGAAACGACACGAGCGAAGCGAGTGCCATAGCCTTTGATTTTGACTTTTTCTGGGCTTTTAATGTTTTTAAATGCTTTTAAATGCTTTTAGGCTCTCTGAAACACTGTGATAGCAAGGCTTTTGAGCTTCATATCTATACATCTATAGACCCATATCTATACATCTATAGACCCATATCTATACATCTATAGACCCATATCTATACATCTATAGACCTTATCTATACATATTATTTTATGTATATTTACTTACGCTTTAATTTGTGTATATTGGTTTTGTCGTAAGGAGGATTTGATTGTGAGCCGTAATGTAGAACAGGAAAAAAATATGCTCATTGTAAAAGATAACGCCTTAATTAATGCCAGTTACAACTTAGAGCTTGTGGAACAACGATTAATTCTATTAGCGATTATTGAAGCAAGAGAAAATGGAAAGGGTATTAATGCAAACGACCCATTAACAGTACATGCAAGCACATACATACAAACATTTAATGTTGAGAAACATAGTGCTTATACAAGCTTAAAAGAAGCATGTAAGAGTTTATTTGCAAGACAATTTAGTTATGAGGAAATAAATAAAAATGGAAATTTGACACAGTATACAAGCCGATGGGTATCAAAAATCGGCTATACAAAAAATGAAGCAACTGTAGAAATTATATTTGCGCCTGATGTTGTTCCTTTAATTACACGCCTTGAAGAACATTTCACAAGTTATGAGCTTGAACAAGTTGCACAGCTTCAAAGTAAGTATGCTACACGGCTATATGAAATATTAATTGCGTGGCGCAGCACTGGTAAAACCCCAGTACTAACTATTAATGAGTTTAGAAAGCAAATAGGTGTTATTGATTCTGAATATAAAATTATTTCCAATTTTAAGTTACGTGTATTAGAGCCATCAATTAAGCAGATCAATGATTTAACAGATATTGACGTGACGTATGAACAGCATAAAAAAGGGCGGACAATCACAGGCTTTTCATTCAACTTTAAGCAGAAGCAACAAGCAAAGAAAATAGAAACTAATATAGATCCGGACACAGCCGATCTATTCAAAAAAATGACAGATGCACAACGACATATGTTTTCTCACAAACTGTCTGAGATGCCCGAAATGTCGAGATATTCCCAAGGTACAGAGAGCTATCAACAATTTGCCATTCGTATTGCTGAAATGCTTTTACAACCTGAGAAATTTAGAGAGTTATATCCTCTTTTAGAAAAAGCAGGATTTAAGTAATGGTCGAAAAAGAAATAACAAAATTTGAGAAAGAAATTTTGCTCCAAGAAAAAATTGAGCAGCTTGAAAATGAACTTAAAGAATTTTCTGATCTTCAAAAAAAAGTGTATAGCGATCGACTTCAAAAAAGTATCGTGGGTTTAGAAAATAGAATTCAACGAATCAAAAAAATGCTTTATACAACCTAAAAAGTTGTCAGGGTTTTACAGCTTTTCTAATAAAAAAGGCGCAGATCAGTATCCACGCCTTTCAATTTATATAGTCTTAAATATTACGAGACATTAGTCATCGTAGTGGTATCTGCATGAAGCAATATGCAAAACACCCTTCTCATACATATATACAAGACGGTGTTCTTTCGTGATACGTCGAGAAATAAAACCGGAGAGATTTTCTTTTAGAGGTTCAGGTTTCCCTGTGCCAGAAAATGGCGTTTTCAATGATTCGTTAATCAGATCATTTACTTTGCTAAAAATTTCAGGAGAGGTTTTCAACCAATATTGGTAGTCATCCCAAGCATGGTCATCCCAGCTTAGAGCTACATTTTCTTGCGCTTGTTTCTTGTTACGTTGCTTCTGTTTGGCAGTCATTTTCTATCAGATTCCTTTTTGTGGTCTGACCTGCCTTAATTCGAGCGACGGATTCTAATAATCTGTTTGCATTCTTCTTTGAGCTCAACAAGTATATCGTTTCCTTCATACCGTTAAAATCATCCAATGACATTACAACTACAGGATTACCTCGCTGTCTAGTTATCACAGTTGGTTCGTGATCTCGACAAACGTCTTCCATTACCTCCTTAAAGCAAGCCCGAGCTTGGCTAAAGTTAAGTATTTGCATTTTGTTTTCCTTCCCTATAAACAGGGATGATAAGTTGTTAAAACTAAAAATCGTTCTAGATGTTCTTCTAGGGATAAATTGTTAAAACCATATGTGCACACCATTTTGTGCGAGGTGGTCATCAGCCCATGTAGAGCCGATCAAGATATGAAATGGATTATACATCACAAAAAAAGATTGTACAAGTATTGGTACAATCTTTTTTCAATAAAAAATTAATCACCAAAACATAAAATCAAAAATGAGTTGAATGTTTTGTTTCAAGATAGTCTTTTTAATGGGGGTTAAGGGGGGAATCCCCCCTTACTCATGAACTTTCAATATACCTTTAGGTTATTTGAAAGTGGAGTGAGTCCACTTCACTATCGCAAAGCTCAAAAACCTCTGCTATCGTGTGCTTTTTGCGGTGTCGGATTTCTCCAATGTCATTTGCTATTTTGCGTATTCAGAAACTCAAGTCATTTGCCGATGTTGGAGGCAGTCTTTCGCATAATTATCGCAATCGAGAAACGTTAAATGCCGATGATGCTCGTACACATTTGAATGAGCATGAGCTAGATACAAACGAAAAATGTATGACCGCTATTCGTGATCGTATTCCTGAAAAAAGACGTAAAGATGCAGTTTTGTGTATTGAGCATTTGATTACAGCGAGTCCGGAGTGGGATGGCTGGGGAACTGAAAAAGAAACTGCATTTTTTGAGCAATCAAAAAAATGGCTCGAAAATAAATACGGTAAAAATAATGTCGTCAGCACCACCATTCACCGTGATGAAACAACTCCTCACCTTGTCGCCTACGTTGTTCCAGTGGACGAAGAAACAGGACGATTGAATGCTAAAAAATATATCGGTGGATCTCGACATACACTTTCACAGATGCAGACTGATTTTGCAGTTGAAGTAAAAGATTTAGGATTAGATCGGGGCGTACAGGGGAGCAAAGCAAAACATACGTCTATTCAAGAATATTAT
>NZ_RAXV01000067.1 GCF_003611465.1 Acinetobacter tianfuensis | reverse complement strand
AAAATAGGTAATTAACATAAAATCTCTTATAAGGAACTGGACTTAACGTGCAACCATCAAAAAGGCTGATATGCAAATACATATCAGCCTTTTTCTTTTTTGAATATTCAGAGATAAAAATCAAACAATTACATTCAGCGTCACATCAATATTGCCGCGTGTTGCATTTGAGTAAGGGCAAACAATATGTGCTGCATCTACCAGTTTTTGCGCCTCAGCTTGCTCTAAACCTTCCAAATGAACATTTAAAGTTACCTGAATGCCAAAACCCGTTGGAATTGGCCCAATGCCGACGTCGCCTTCAATATAAGCATCAGGCGTGATTCTTAAATGATCACGGTTTGCCACAAACTTCATTGCACCTAAAAAACAGGCAGAATAACCAGCCGCAAAAAGCTGTTCAGGATTTGTCCCGCCGCCTGCGCCGCCCATTTCCTTTGGTACGGCAAGTTTGACATCTAAAATGTTATCCGAAGAGGTGGCACGGCCATCACGGCCGCCAGTCGCTTTAGCATGAGCGGTATATACAACTTTTTCTAGTGACATTGTTATTCTCTGCATATTTGTTAGGAAGTATCTATCCTGTCTGAAAATATTCAAAGAATAAGCAGTGATTTTGTAAAAGCTCATAAATTGGCAAAAATGAGGCAGAGGGCAGATGGTTTTAGATGCTTATTGATGGCGTTAAGCCATGAATGAACAAATTTTTCAACTTACCAAAGACCAGCAATTTTTTTCATCAGTTGTGCACGGAAAGGTGCAGTTGGATTGCCTGCATTACGGCGAGTTTCATTTTCATAAAATTTTTGCCAAGTCTGAACCATTTCTAGGGTTACGCCTTGAGTTTTATATTTTTCAACATCTGCTTTCGTGACATTGTTCAAACGTGCCTCTGCACCATCTGGGCCTGTACCCCAGCCAATAATGCCGCGGCCGAAATCAGGCAAAGACATATTATTTGGTGTAGGCGGAGTTTCTAGGCGCTGAATATCAGGATTAACCAAAGATTTAGCTGTCGGGCGGACTTTTTCAGAGATTTGCAGTTCAGCAAAAGCCGCAGCGGGGACAGACAGCAGCACTGCAGAGAGGAGAATAGACTTGAACATTGAAGTAAAATTTATTTTGTAAATAAGAATCATTATTGTAATAAGGTTGGAGCCGATTTATAGTGCTGAAGGAACTTAAATTTAGTTACGTCCTTGGGTGAGAGGAATCTATTTTGTATTGCTGCCGGCAGGGTATTGCAGTAAAACGCGGTGCTGCATTAAGGGCATTGATGCACGGACAGCCGCTTGTTCTTCTAGGCTAAAAGGAACGGTAATGATTGCTGCGCCTTCATCAGAGATGATATCAAGCAGCTGACCTTTGCTGTCAGCAGCGCCTGCATGTCCCCAAGTTTGACGTTTTTCACCATGCCAGCCTTGCTGAGCGGCACCAAGAACAGCGCACTGCGTATCCATTGCCCGCGCTTGCAGTAAAAGCTGCCAGTGCATTTGGCCTGTGGTGTAAGTGAAAGCCGCAGGTGCCGTTAAGATATTTGCGCCTTGCGCGCGCAATGTGAGCGCGAGTTCAGGGAAGCGCAAGTCATAACAGACCATCAGGCCAATATTGCCAAATGGTGTTTTTGCGATAACGGTATCCGTGCCAGGTTCAAAAAATTTTGATTCTTGATAGCCGCCAACCGCATCGCCAACTTGTACATCAAAAAGATGGATTTTATCGTAACGAGCTTCAGTGCGTTCAGGACTGATGCACAGACTGACAGTGCGGACGCGGCCATCTTCAATGATGGAGCCGTCTGGACGGAATGGGCAAGGGAGAGTGCCCGCAACAATCCAAATATCATAGCGCTGAGCAAGCTGTTCTAAACGCTGCTGAATCGATTCAAACTGAGCAGCTGTTTCGCGCTGTTTGCTGGCTGCAAAGCAGACAAAATTTTCAGGAAAAACAATTAAGCTTGCTCCTTGAGCTTTGCTTTTCTGAATCAAAGACTCAATGACAGTGAAGTTTGCTTCAATATCATTTTGTGAATTCATTTGAACGACAGAAAGAAAAGTCATGGAATTCCTGAATATTTAGAATTAAATGTTTGGCTGAGCAGTGGTTTGATCCAGCGAGTCCTGCTCTTTTTGCAGCTGTTTTACAAGCGGTTCAAACATATTTTGGTTGCTGGCATTAAGTTTCATCAATGTCTTATGCGCATCCAATACGGTGTCCAGCATATTGCCATGTGTCACATGCTCTTCCATTAGAGCGCGTGTGCATACATTCGGATCGCCGCAGTAATTCAAAATCACAAAAACTTGCCCCAGCCCCATACTGTTGGCCAGAGTTGTAATATCAGAATTAGTAGAAAGCATTGCTGCCTGAATATGGTGCACTTGTTTAAGCTTTAAACCTAGCTTAGCCAAAACGCCTAAAACTGTACTGTCAATAAATGTCGTTTGGGTTAAATCGACGATTGCGCCGACAACATTTTCTTGCTGTTCAATTTTATCCAGCAGTTTGTCTAAACTAATGCAAGATTGGGCACGCACTTCGCCAATAAGCTTAAAAATATGCGTTCCATTCAAGCTTGCATATTCAACATGACCTGTTGACATATAAATGCCATTTGCAGAGAAGGATAGTAAATTATCCCATAGGGACACTGCTTACTCAAGTATCCAGAAGTCGCATAACCCATGAAAAGAAGTTAAGTGATTGATTATAAAATTAATTGAATCGATGCAAGCTAAGGATGGCAATATCATCAGCTACATGATCTGGCGCTTGAAATGATTGATTTTGCAAATGATGCACCAGTTGGCCCAGCTGCTCATTCAAGCCGCCGCTAAAGGGTTCGAGGGCTCCATCTGAACAAATAATAAACCGAGAGTTGTATGACAGCTGAAATTCAAATTCTTCAACTTCCAAATCTTCGGTTAAGCCCAAAGGGAAACTGCTGGTGGTTAAAATCTGCGGCGCTTTGTTTTCTTCCAGCAGGATTGCAGGCGGATAATGTCCAGCGCTAGACCAGCGCATATGATGTGTTTCAATATTTAAAATGCCGGCAATCATGGTGATGTGCTTTTCAATATTTTCTTGCACCAGCATGCCGTTTAACTTTTTAATCAGTTCACGCGGTGTTTTTGAACGGCCATGAAATGCAGCCATCCATGATGTTAACAGGCTGCTGGTTACACCATGTCCAGAAACATCCGCTAAATAGAACATGATTTCTTTATCGCTGATTTTCCAGTAATCATACCAGTCGCCAGATAAGTAGGCAGAAGGCTGGAAAAAAGTCTCAACTTTATAATTGAGTAGATCAATAGGATTGGGCAATAAGCGTTTTTGCAAATTGGCAGCTGAAGGCAGGTCCCGGCTATCTTGATTACGTTTATATTGCGCATCAATTTTAATTAAAGCCTGCTGGGGATTGGAAGGTAGGCGGTTCCAAATCCAGCCAGCCAGTGCGCCGAGTTCCCAAGCTTGGGCTAAGGCGCTGCCTTCATCTTCTAAGGCTAAAACAATGGTCGGTACAGACCATTGATATTTTATATAGTCTTGCACATCGGCTATTGCAATGATGGTCGGATCATACAAATGGAGATCTTCAATGTTAATCATCTGAACACTGGGAAGTGTTTCTAAAACCTGATCTAGATGAACAATATCACGGGTCGGCTGAATGAAATACATAAAGAAATAGTATGATCCTTAATAATTCTGATTTGATTACTATAGCAAGCAAATGCAGCGCAGAGGAAAAAAACCCTGCTATTCAGTATAAAAGTTAAGCTTATTCCGTGACTGGTGTCTCGGAATTATCAGTAATACTGCCATCAGAGTTGCTCTCGGCGTCGTTCTGATCTGAATCTTCTAAAAGATCGTCATCTTCAGTATCATCATTGATAAACATGCCGTCATCGGCAGTACCTTTTTTCTCAGCAATCTCAAAACTCAAGCGCTGTAAATAAATATCACGCAGCTGCGCATATTTGTCACCTTGCAGCACCTTTTCAACTTCTAATACTTGAGAGCGGGAATCGACTGCGCGCAGAGCCTGTTCACTCCAATAGACACCTTCGTGATCATCCAATAAGTAGCGCTGCGGCTGAGCATAGCCGTCAGCAATCATGCCAACACCTTCACGAATGGTGCTCGGGCCTAAAAAAGGCAGCATTAAATAAGGGCCAGTCGGCAGGCCATAATATCCCAAAGTTGTGCCTAAGCCGTCTTCTTCAGTTGTCAGGTTCAATCGTCGTGCAGGATCAGCAAAGCCTAATGTTGTGACGGTATTAATTGTAAAACGTCCTAAACTTTTAGCCGCGCGCAAAGGACGGCCTTGTATAAGTTGATTTACAGCATTCCATGGTTCTCTTAAGTTTTTACGGAAATGACGATAAGAGCCTCGTACTTCATCAGGCACCTTTTCTACATACTGCACTGCAATTGGACGGGCAATGTTGCGGTCTAAGGCATCGTTAAAAGCATAGACTTTTCGATTTACAGATTCAAAAGGGTCTTTTTCTTCATCTGCCTGAGCTGCATTGGCATTTACAGTCAGTTTCTTTACAACGGCCTCAGACTTCGTAATAAAACCGTTCTTTGCTGGAGATGTTGTGTTTTCCAGTTCAGAGGCTTGGGTTTGTTCCGCTGCAAAAGCTGGCTGAGCTGCAGCAAGACTGAATAAGCCCACATATAGAAGAGAGGAATGACGCATAGATAGAAGTCCTGAGAATTCTTATTTGGCAAAAAATATGCCTAATAATAAAAAAATTAAGTTCATATAGCATTAACGAATATGGTTATTAAAACAAATTTGAATAAAAATTAAATCAAAAATACGAAAATGGGTGAAAAATACTCACTTAAGCACGTTTTTTCAAAAAAAAAGAAATAACGGTGTTTAGGGGGTTGTGTCTGTTTGGAAATACTGTAGAATGCACATCCATCGGCGGTGATGTTGATTAAAGCTTGTTGAGAAACAAGGATTTAGCAAGAATGTTTAAATCTGAGTTTGGTTAATGGGCTTGAAG
>NZ_RAXV01000066.1 GCF_003611465.1 Acinetobacter tianfuensis | reverse complement strand
AGCGTTTCCTTGATCTCATTAACAGTTTTAGGCAAGTTTTTTGCCGTTGTAACGGCTTGGCGATAGAGGGGGTCATCTGCATCATGCAACTGATATTCATAGTTTGTAATCTTCTTAAACAGATCAACTCTAGGGCGGTCAGCACGATCATAATACGGCTGTAAGCGTTGCCCTGTATGAATTTCAACATTCGGGATTAAAAAATTAAGCTCTAATCTTCGCTCCCCCGTTTCTTCGTTTAATTTGTCTTGATGCTCAATCCACAAGACACGGTACTGGCTCTGATCCATACCTGGGAATAATGCTTGCTCAAAATCCTTCATGATTTTCTGTTTATGCTGTTCAGATAAATCATGCTCATAAAAACTCAAGCATCCGGATGTATATTTTTTTGCATAAGGTGACGTATCAATTAATCCTGATACTTCGGAAACATCGCCCTGCAAGACTTTTGCATAATCTCGATCTCGGTCTTTACCTAGCAAATAATCTAATGGGCCTTTACTTAAACCGTTCCCATATCTAAAGAATTGAACAATCATTTTTTCAATTCCTTTAAAGTCTGATCAATCCCTATTAACAGGTGCAAAAGCCTTGCAGCATCAAGGGGACGACTGCTTGCAATATCAGTATTTATAGCCTTCGCAATCTGATTAATGTTGCCCCCGATTCGAGATAGCTCAAGTAAAAATTCACGGTCTAATTTGGTGTAGTGATGTTCCTGATTCTTTTTTTTGACGTTGCCTTGCGTTGCATCAATTTGGGCAAGCGAAGTATCTCTTAGATATTTCGCAACATTTAGGATATTGGCATCTTTGATTTTCTGTACTTCGGCATCAGAAAATCGGACTTTATAAACTTTATTACGTTTGATCTCTGTCATGCTTTTGCCTTTGCTTTTGCTTTTGGAGGGTTTCGGGAGGTCTCCTCCTGAACAAGGTCATAGAAGCCTGTAACGAAGTGGAGGGGTCTCTATGTATCCTTGCGTTAAATCACAATAGCATCTTGTTTTGTGTTAAACAATCATTCATCAAGAATGTTGTTTACACGAAACAAAGGCTATCTGTGATTTGCGGTATTGGTCGTTGCAAGGCTATGGACAATCGCAAGCGAACGCCAAAACTGATCTGTGCATAAACACTATGCACAACTCCGCATAAATCAGAGATTTATACGTTGAGTTGCACACAGGTTTACGACACAGGTTTTGTCTTTGCCCACAACCGTTGCTAACTCCTTTCAATAATAGTTTTTAAAAAATTTAATTAAGAAAATAAAAAAGCCCCTTTTTAAAAGAGGCTGTTATCTGATTTAGGCTTGCACTTTTACACCTGACACGTACCAAAAACCGCAAAAGGGCTGTTATCTGATTTGGACGGCACTTGTGCATGGATTTTCAAACAAACATTTGCTGCAACAAGCCTTTTTTCCACTGTTTGGCTTGTTCAATTTGCTGTGCAACGACTTCAATTTTTTGGTCAATGGCAGATAAGAAATTGGCGATTTTGGTTTGTTCTTCTAAGCAGGGAATAAGTATTTCTATTGAAGATAAATCTGAGCTATTAATTGCAGGGTAACTTGTACCAGTACAACGGTTCATAACTTCATCTAAGAATGTCTTTTCGTGTAAAGCATAATAGATAAATTTAGAATCCAATTTTGTACGGATTTGAGCATAGCCTGTTGAGGCAACATACTCACCACTTAAGTTGAAGTAATAATTATTCTGCTGATAAGGACGAACCATCTGAAAAAGTACATCACCTTTAGCTAATAATCTTTGTGCTCGACTTGGTGCATCCTGTAGCTCAATATTTTTTTGAAGTAATAGTTGCCCTTTTTCAACACTTTCTAAATCAATATAAATAAAACTTTCAGGTAACTTTTTAGATTTAGGATTAATTTCTGCTATATCTTTGAGTTCCTTTTCCTCCCACTCCTCAAACTCACTCTTATCATCAGCTTTAAAACGAACCTGCTGACTAAACAGCTTTTGCATCATTCCTTGTTTGTATTGGCTGAGTAGCGCATGTTTTTGCGTGAGTTGGCTAATCTTTTCATCCACAGTGGAAAGGAAAGAGGCGATTTTGGTTTGTTCTTCTTTTACTGGATAGGTTAGCGGAAAAGCTAATACATCACTTTTCGTAATATTCGGATCTTTACGGCTACTAGCTGCAAAGTTTTTCCAATCATCAACCTTATGATTTAGAAAGGTTAAAAGAAAATATGATTCAATTTTTTCATTAGGATAAATTGCGGATAGAGCTTGATTACAGGCAGCCTCATCCACTAAAAGCCCAGTCCGACCAATTTGATTAAAACCACCATACATGGCTACAAAAACAGTCCCCTTAGGCAATATTTTTACAGATGTTTCTTTCAAAGCTATTTGAGAAATTTTTTCTTCTGTTTTTTCGATTAAACCATTATTCAAATCAGTTGTTTTAACCCAAGCGATATCAGCATTTTCAAAAAAGCGGTTATCACTGCGCAATGGTGTTGAGCCAGAAGTAACTTGAAAAATTTCTCCAATTCTTGATTGACTCCAATCCCCATCAAACTCTTTAAAACGTAATTTTGGAACAGCCATTACTTCACTCATAAACAATATAATTCAGATGCTAGTTAGATTTTTGATAATCTTTGAGCCAGTTCGATACAGTATTTCTATGCACATTCAGTAAAGTAGAAATCTCTTTGATACTCTTCCCGATGATCTTCAATTTCAAAGCTTCTTGTCGCATATCGTAGTATTGCTTTGAACGAGCTTTACCGCCTTTTTGATTAGCGCCATTTGCATTTGCTACTAAAGCACCCTTTTTTCCGCGCTTCGCTTGTTTCTCGCTGAATGCTTGCTGAAATTCAGCGCTGTTATGATTGCGCCATACCCATTTAGCGATACTCTTTGCTGTCGCTTTTACTTCGCTATACGGTAAAGGTTGTTCAAAACCACTGTTAATCGCTTCTATTTGCGCTCTGACGGCTCTTTCCCACTCATAGCTAGAGTTATGGTGCATATAGTCTCTAATCGCCCTATACGCCCAATGACGACCCTTCTCGAACATAGTTACGTTACGTCCTAAGCCGACGACTTCGAACTTTTTAGGCAGTTTCTTCGGTAGGTCTACGAAGTCGGCAAGGTAGTCAAGCGAGTAGGTTTGCTTAGTCCAATAGGTTGTCCGCCATTGTTGGTGCGTTGGATTTTGAGTGATCAAATGAGAATAACTGAGATCAGCACCCATTTTGAGTGCAAAAGCGTAGTAAATAGCTTGTGCGTACTTGATTGCTTTCACACTAGCAAACTCGCTTGTACAAAGCGGTATCTCAAGCTTGTAGCAGTGATGGCAATGACCGTTGATTGGGTTCTGTGTTGTCCAAAACGGCTGTGGCAAACCTGCGTCAAACCAAGATAAAGCCGAATCTTCTTTGTCATCATCAAAGACAAAGTAAATGGTCATCAACGGTGGATTTACTTGAATATAGGGCTTTTTAACCGCAATAGATTTGGGACGAATAAGCATATAGCCTGGTTTTTCGTCCATACAATACGGTTTAATCGGTAGGTCTTGATAAAAATTTGATCGAATGTCAGATTCTTTTACACAGTTTAATTGCATTTATAACAGTATTCCCTTGCATTACAGGAAAACACTGATAAAATTAAAACAGTTTTCGGGTGTTTTAATTTAGTGTTTTCAAGCATTTATTAAAATCCACAAAAAAAGCCAAGCTCGCCAAAGTCGGGCTTTTTTTGTACCTGTATGAAATGTATCACTGTTCTTACCATAATTCAAAAAACTTTATCCATCATTGACTTATGCCATTTTTTGAGCCGTTTTTCTTCGAGGACAGCGTAGCTAAAAGCTGCGCTCCGCAGACGAAAATCGGCATTTTTTGGCGAAATCCAAGAGTAGCAGATTAAAAAAAATTACTTCGTCATACGTCACTTTTGGCAAAAAATTTAACTAAAACGGACTTGGTGAATCATACCCTCTATCATTTTTCCGCTCTTGCGCTCGTTGCAGCTCCCTACGTTGATCAAGCATGTCTAAAGCCGAGAAGATAGCTGTTGGATTAATTCCGCTAATTTTTGTTGATATTGCTCTACTGAAGTCATTCTCTTGATGATTTGATCTGCCATCGGCTTCAATTGTTGCTCTATCTCTGCTTGCACTAACTTCGGTAGCTCTTTGCGAATTATTTGCTTCACCTCTGAATCTATATTCAAACTCATCACTAACTCGCTCAAATGTTCTTGAAGCTGAGATTCCAAATTTTCGTGTAGTTTCTGAGAAAAATTTGGAGAAATAGTCTGTTCTGATAGATTCTGCACGATCTGCTGATATTTCTGCACGATCTTCACTGCTTCGCTGTGCTTGTCGTTTAAAGTTTGCGTGTATTGTTTTAATTGCTCGATAGTCGCTGATTGCTGTTGAATAAGCTGCAATGCTCGCTCTTGCTGCTGTTGCTGCTCTTTGAGTTGCTGCTGTTGTTCTTTGAGCTGCTGCTGATGCTGCTCGATAATCTGCAATAATTGTGCTTCTAAGCTCATTTAACGCACCTCTTTCACTATGCCGAGTGGCCGCATGCCATTGTCCAAGCTGTAATTGTCCTGTAAGTGGTTCGGGTCCAGCTCTACGCACAGTTTCTTGCCACAAGTTGTTGTTATCATGCTTCCGCCCTGTGATTTCAGATAATCGACTTTTTTCTGCATCGCTTGTATATCGTTGTATTTGCTCTTGCTGACGTATCCCAGACAAATACTGCTGATAAGCGTTATACATGCCAGTGAAATCAAGACTATATTCGATGAAATAAGGGTTTTCTTTAACTTCGCTGCTTGGGCTGTTTCTTGGCTCAAGCCGTTCAATTGTTGCAAGTTCGCTTGTAGCTGTTTGATCTGCTGTTGTTGTTCTTGCAGTAGGGCTGTCATGCCTTGTTGCTGCTGCTGTTTCGTTTGGGCTGTAGTCTGTTTGATCTGCTGCAATATCTCGTTCGTTGCTTCGCTCTGTTTCTGCTGTATATCCGTTTTTGTTTTGTCGATACTGCTGTTCAAGCTCCGTGCTTCGCTTCGCACTGTATTCTGCATATCTCTGAATATCTGACTGATTTCGCTGCTCAGCTTCTCGTCTATATCGTTCTGATGCTGCGATAGTAAGTCGTTGGCTCGTTTCTGTAAGTCTAAAATCTTGCTCATAGATTGCACCTGTAAGCCTTATCGGGCGGGCTTTTTCGTCATTATTCGGATTTTTAATGGATAGGCTTTTCTTTGTTTCTCTAGTGATTTCAAGACCAAGATCCAATAGCCATTTTTTCATGCTCTGCCGATCTGTAATTAATCCACGTTCTACGGCTCTCGTTGCTTCAATATCA
>NZ_RAXV01000065.1 GCF_003611465.1 Acinetobacter tianfuensis | reverse complement strand
ACTTTTTGATGTATTTCTACCCATTATTCAAGAAAATACTATCAAAAATTGGACCTCTAATGACTTTTGGCTAAAAATCAGATTATCTGATAAAGACCGTAATCGATTTAATCGACAAAGAATGTATCGAATACTTCGAAAACTTGTTGAATCTGGTTTTCTAGAAAAGAAAATAAATTATAGTAATCATAAGTTCTCTCGTTTCAACGAAACAGAAAAAACTATAAAACTTAAAAACCTAGAAAAATCTAATACAGATTTTTCTAATATGGTTTTAGAAGAAAGTAAGATCTATGAAGAAATTTCCTTTTTGGAAAAACAGACTGAAAAATACTTTCAGCTAGAAAAAAATTTCCCAAGTCTTTCTCGTAAAATCTCATATGAGAAAAGTAAATGCTTAAGTAAAATTACTGAATTAAAAGCTTATAGATCAGCTCTGAGAAGTGTTATTGAAGCTATCTAAAAGCTTTAGAGAGCCTCCAGAGGCTCTCATATTTAGGAATTTTTTTTCGGTAATGGCTCATTCAATTTCTCTATAGTGACTCCATATTTATAAGCGTTGTACTGCCATACAACAAACTGTTCTAACAATAGAGAATTTTCTTTCTCGAGCCTTGCTATCTTAGTTTCCAGGACTTCAATCTTTGCTTGAGCTATCTTAAGACTGGCTGGTAATTTCTGCTCTTTTTGAGAAATTTTAAGTCTTGCAGTAGGTGACTTCTTTCCTAGATCATAAGCATTTTTAATTCTGGCATATTTTTGCAATGTCTGGCGTGTTGGCGCAGGAACAAGCTCTAATTGCTCTTCAATGGCTTTACAAAGCCGTTCCCAAGTCAACTTTTCATCTAAAGGCCAATAATCTAAAACCTCTACGATATTCTCTATATCTTGATCTGATAAATGTTGTGCCATTTTAGAGAATCCATGTTCCAGTTGAGTCAGAAGAAGGTAAAAGATGTATATCATCTAGATTATTACGTCGCTTATTTTCGATAATAGGAAGACGTTTCTGACCAGCTTTCTGATAGGCAAGTTCAAGATGAGTAACTTCTTCAGATGGGGGAAGACTTAAAGGTACACCATCTGGAATATTTGGATCATTTAATAATGCAACTAATTGCTCACAGCGTTGAATTGTGAGTTCTCTAGTTTCTAACCACATTTTGGCACCCGTAACATTCTTTTCAACTGCATGTTTATCTTTCTGCCAAAGTATTTTTTCCTTTTTTAGACGATCTTGGAGACGTTTTGTCTTTTCTTTATCTCCTTTGATACAAACATGTTCAGTACAATTTAAACAATTTCTATATTTTAGGCATGGTTCATCAATATAGGAATGTGTACAAAGCCCAAACTCAGTTGTATGCATGGTTAAAGTGGTACGAGTGTTTAACTCTTGCAAGGTACGTGGTGTGGCAATTTGAAAATTAAATGTAGTATCACTCTCATGTAGTGACAATTCATTTCTCTGCATTTCCACTAATGCATAGTTTCGTTCTTCTACAGAAGTATGGTCATAGACTCTGTTTTGCTTCATATCTGCACGACCAGACCATTTAGCCAGCAAAATACTATCCATCCCATTAGTATTGGCTATGGTGTTCAGAAGATGTCTAAACTGATGGGTCGATAAACTATAGTCTCCATATCCCCAACGCTGAAAAATTGACTGAACATTAGCCAACTCATCTTTACCTCTTAACTTTTTTTTAGTTGGTGATAGATCTTCATTCAACGTATCAATATGAGGCATCCAAAACTCACTCATCACCGTTGGTTTTTGAGTGTTAAACTGATTTGCAAAACAAGTGAATAATGCTTCTGACCACTTTACCTTAATTCCTCCACCTGTTTTAAAAGGGATATAAGGAAAACCTTCAGGCAATCTACTTCTAAGGATGATATTTAAATCGTTTAAGCAATATATATTGTCTTTGCGTTCTAGTCCCCGCGTTGATAAGAATTTATTGCCTGCATTATTAGCTTTTATATGTGTGTCGTAACATGAACTATCTAAACCTAATGCAAGAAGTACTTGTTCTTTTGTGAGCAATTGATCATCCGAAACATCAGGACAAAGATCATGTCGAGGAAACTTATCACTAATTTCTAACAAATAGGCAAACTGTCTCGGTTTCTCCGACAATCGCTTTAATCTTTCAATAGCTAATTCAACCGTTGAGATCATCACAGTTGGGATATATTTAATATCGTACCCATAATTTTTCTGTGCATACCACCTTAATCCTAGAACTCGCTCCTTCTCGGAAGCAATACTTGCTAAATCATTTTTTAGTGAAATCGGATTTTCTTCTTCATAAATACAATTTTCTTTTAAGAAAAATAGTTCAGATGCTCGCTCAGGGGCAGCTAACAACAGGCTCACAGCACTAGTCACAAAAATATCACGATCTGAAAGTTCAGACTCTTTTCTAGAAAAAATATCAGCTAAAGCAAAGATCGCATCTTCATCAGGTAATTTTGATTCCCGATATTTTTCCGATTCCTCATCTAATATAATAGATTTTTCTGCAGGCTTTTTGTTCGGATTCTTCCAATCAGGTAAATCAAGAATCTTTAATTTCTTCAAAAAATCTAGAAGAATCTTTAAATGTCTGCCAACATGATAGGCTGAACTGGCTTTATAATTTTCCCTTGACCTTTCTGCGGCTAAATCAAAATCAGCGATCATAAGCTGAGTCAAATCAACTGCTCCATATCTGGTCAGGCATACTTGTTCAATTGCTCGTATAGCCACAATAGTATCTTGTGTTTTTAGTTTGCTATTAATTTTCTGATATTTGACATACGCTTTTGCAAAAGCACGTATAGATTCATCTAGAAGATTATTAACATCTTTATCTTTCGAAGAAACCCCAACTTTGACAAAGTTAACTTCATTTTTCCAATAATTATCTTCAAATGTTATATCAGCATTTAACTCAGTCAATTGTTTAGAAAATGCTATAAAGGTATCAATATTTTGCTGTGCAGTTTTACTACTATCTGCTGTAAAGTAAATCAAATTATCCATGATTAAACTCCTTACAAGCATCTATAACCTGTTGTACAGCTACAATAATTCTGTCATTTACAGCTACTATTTCTAAACTGCATCCCATCTGTACCAGATGTTCTCGTTCTTCTATTAATTGAGTTAGAACCAAATGATGGGGAGCATTTGCCCAGGGCATAAACTTCTTGCAGACATAACATGCAATAGGGGTATGATCATGACAATATTGATGAGTACCACATGATCCCACACTACAATCCTGTTCTATGAAACTGATTCTGTTAGCATCTTCAACTAGAGTTTGAGCTTCAATTTCATCTTGAACAATTTTACCTTGAAAGGCATCAGCATATTTCCGAAGATTTTCATCCATGATTGTTGATATCTGTTCAGCCAATTCAGGAATGCTTTCTACATAGCAAGATACATTCTGCGTATCACTGTGATCAAGTAATTTAGCAATCACATTAATCCCTGCTTTTTGACGGGCAGCATTAGTCCCTAATGTATATCTAAACCTATAAGCAGTAATATGAATTGGTTTACCTGTTTCTCTTGAGCGTATACCTAGTCTTTCTACAGCAACCTTTAATTTATAAGTTAAATCTATGGTAGGTAAATGTATTATTTCTGAGGATAAAATCTCTAATAAATCTTTCCTACTCCAGTCGAGGGCAGTCAACTTCTCCAAACTATAGAATAAAGGCAGCTCATTAAACTCAAGTTCTGATAGTTCTCGATTTAATAATTTAGCTACCTCCACTTTTAAAATTCTAATATGCCCATACAATATTTCTGCAAGATTTTGACGAATACCAACTTCACTGAAAGCAACACGAAATGAGCTATTTCCCCTCATCTTAGCTTTAGGAATATTTAAAACCGAAGGGTGTTCTCCAGTATTCAGCTTATATTTATCTGAAATATATAGGTCTTTTACTTTTAGTGATGCAATTTGAATAGGTCGTCTGCCTGTAGCAAAAAAAACCTTAATTAAGGCTGCATCATATAGAGACAATTTATTTTCTGCTAAATACTCATTAGTTCGAGTCACAATTGCCTGAAACTCGAATGGGCTAAAAGGGCCTTCATCAGGATCTAGCGATAAAACTGCTGCTCCCTTTTCATTTCCACTCAAGCGCCAAGAATCTATTAGATCATATACTTGATCATCTACAGCAGAATAACCAAGATCATATATTTTCTTCAAAAAAACACGTAGCATCGCAACCTTATATTCATCTTTTTTTGATGAATAATAGTTTTTATAATTTAACAAACCTTCTAATGTAAAGTTTTTTAGACTTGTAATTTCCCAGTACTTACCTACATACTCACACATATTTACAGTATGAGAACTAGAACTAAATTTTGCAAAATGAGCTAAGGCTTGTATTACTTCAGCCCGTGTAGTTGGTTCAAAATTCCATATTTTATTGATATCTAGAGTTTTATTAATATCTAGAACCCATTTTTGATCGTTAATATTGAACTCATATCCTTTAAATGAGATATATGTATCCTGATCAAAATCTAAAATTTTGTGCTGAGTTAAATTATTCATTATCTTCCTCAAATTTCTTCTGAATCTCCAAACCCACTTCTATAGCTCTTCGATCTTCAGCACGTTTCGAATATTTCCTGGCACTCTGTGACCCTGGAATCCACCCCATCAGGTAAGCACGATCATTCTCAAGCTTAGCTTCTGTTGCATTTCCTGAAGAAATTAGAACTGAGGACTTCTCTGTATATTTATCATTCCATGTATGCCTAAAAGCATGGGCATGTACCCTAAATAAGACTGCCTTTGATATTTGAGTAAATATTTTGTCTAAAGCATTAATGGAAAGTGGTTTCCCTTGATTAGATAAGATCAAAAAATCAGATAATTCATCATTAAGAGCAGTACTTCTATACTTCAAAATATATTCGTCTATCTTTTTCTTTAAATTAAGATTTAAAGCTAAACTTCTGCTTCTTGTTTTGACCAAAGGCTGATACAGCCTAATATCACTTTGATCATCATGATTACGTTTTATCGTGACGTAAGAAATTCCATTCTTACTAGTAAAATCTGTTAGTTTTATATTTAGTAATTCACCCTTTCTGCATCCTAAATACAGAAGTATATATACAATTAGTTCATTTCTATATTTCACATACTCTGACTGCCAAATAGATTGCTGGTTACTCGGATTAACTGTCTGTAAAATGATATTTATCTGTTCTTGATCAAATGACTTATATTCATCTGATTCATCTGTACTTAAGTTTGGTCTGCGAGCCTTAAATTTCTTAGCAATATTAGATACATTTGAAGGGTATAGATATATCTCAAGCCATTCTAGATATTCTGCAAAATTGGTTAGCCTGCGATATATTAGTTCTTTGGAGACGCAATCATCTCTTATTACAATATTTGCTCTAATACTTTCTTTTTTTAATTTTTTTGGAAAGCTAAGAATCTTTTTACTTGATTTCCCACTTAAAAAATAATCTCTTTTGAAATTTGCCAAATTAACTATTGCTTCTATTTCATTCATTTTGAGAGATTCTTTATTTTTAAATCTTTCTTCTA
>NZ_RAXV01000064.1 GCF_003611465.1 Acinetobacter tianfuensis | reverse complement strand
AAGATCATTAAGAGATTATGAAGAACAACTTGTGTGGATTTTTACTGGTTGATCAATCGATATATATTATCATTGATAATTGGTAGAAATTACTCGAAGTTTATTTGAGAAATATTTGTCAGTAATTGATGAGCCAAGATTGGCACCCTTTAAGGTGCTATTGATTTTAAACTGAAGAGTTTGATCATGGCTCAGATTGAACGCTGGCGGCAGGCTTAACACATGCAAGTCGAGCGGATGAAAGTAGCTTGCTACTGGATTCAGCGGCGGACGGGTGAGTAATGCTTAGGAATCTGCCTATTAGTGGGGGACAACATTCCGAAAGGGATGCTAATACCGCATACGCCCTACGGGGGAAAGCAGGGGATCTTCGGACCTTGCGCTAATAGATGAGCCTAAGTCAGATTAGCTAGTTGGTAGGGTAAAGGCCTACCAAGGCGACGATCTGTAGCGGGTCTGAGAGGATGATCCGCCACACTGGGACTGAGACACGGCCCAGACTCCTACGGGAGGCAGCAGTGGGGAATATTGGACAATGGGGGGAACCCTGATCCAGCCATGCCGCGTGTGTGAAGAAGGCCTTTTGGTTGTAAAGCACTTTAAGCGAGGAGGAGGAGCTCTAGATTAATACTCTAGATGCTTGGACGTTACTCGCAGAATAAGCACCGGCTAACTCTGTGCCAGCAGCCGCGGTAATACAGAGGGTGCGAGCGTTAATCGGATTTACTGGGCGTAAAGCGTACGTAGGCGGCTTTTTAAGTCGGATGTGAAATCCCTGAGCTTAACTTAGGAATTGCATTCGATACTGGGAAGCTAGAGTATGGGAGAGGATGGTAGAATTCCAGGTGTAGCGGTGAAATGCGTAGAGATCTGGAGGAATACCGATGGCGAAGGCAGCCATCTGGCCTAATACTGACGCTGAGGTACGAAAGCATGGGGAGCAAACAGGATTAGATACCCTGGTAGTCCATGCCGTAAACGATGTCTACTAGCCGTTGGGGCCTTTGAGGCTTTAGTGGCGCAGCTAACGCGATAAGTAGACCGCCTGGGGAGTACGGTCGCAAGACTAAAACTCAAATGAATTGACGGGGGCCCGCACAAGCGGTGGAGCATGTGGTTTAATTCGATGCAACGCGAAGAACCTTACCTGGTCTTGACATAGTAAGAACTTTCCAGAGATGGATTGGTGCCTTCGGGAACTTACATACAGGTGCTGCATGGCTGTCGTCAGCTCGTGTCGTGAGATGTTGGGTTAAGTCCCGCAACGAGCGCAACCCCTTTCCTTATTTGCCAGCGGTTCGGCCGGGAACTTTAAGGATACTGCCAGTGACAAACTGGAGGAAGGCGGGGACGACGTCAAGTCATCATGGCCCTTACGACCAGGGCTACACACGTGCTACAATGGTCGGTACAAAGGGTTGCTACCTCGCGAGAGGATGCTAATCTCAAAAAGCCGATCGTAGTCCGGATTGGAGTCTGCAACTCGACTCCATGAAGTCGGAATCGCTAGTAATCGCGGATCAGAATGCCGCGGTGAATACGTTCCCGGGCCTTGTACACACCGCCCGTCACACCATGGGAATTTGTTGCACCAGAAGTAGGTAGTCTAACCGTAAGGAGGACGCTTACCACGGTGTGGCCGATGACTGGGGTGAAGTCGTAACAAGGTAGCCGTAGGGGAACCTGCGGCTGGATCACCTCCTTAACGAAAGATTGACGATTGGTAAGAATCCACAACAAGTTGTTCTTCATGACGATGTATCTGAGGGTCTGTAGCTCAGTTGGTTAGAGCACACGCTTGATAAGCGTGGGGTCACAAGTTCAAGTCTTGTCAGACCCACCATTCTGACGAACGCAGTATGAAAATACTGAAGCAAACAGAAAATCAGAGACATTGACTTATTGATAAGCTGGGGACTTAGCTTAGTTGGTAGAGCGCCTGCTTTGCACGCAGGAGGTCAGGAGTTCGACTCTCCTAGTCTCCACCAAATTTCAAGACTATAAAAGCAACGCTTTTACTTGAAATTTAAGCAAAAAGCTATGCTTTGCGCAGGCTTTAATCGAACGAAGTTCTAGATTATAGAAATTAATAAGAAGTTGGCGTAATATGCGCATCTTGTTAACTTCTGTGATTTATCACAGTTTACTGTTCATCGACGAGATGGCAGTTAATCATTAACAGAATATATTTGAGTTGAAATAAATTGTTCATACTCGTTTTAGTTAACTTAGCAAGCAATTGTGAAAGTTGAATGAAATGAGTTACTAGCGATTAAACTGAATCAAGCGTTTTGGTATATGAATCTAATTGAAGCTGTACAGTGCTTAAATGCACAGACGCCAACTGTATGAGCGTGATGATTTATCATCATAATCTGTTGCTAATCCTACTTGTAGGGATTAACGACTGTTTGGGGTTGTATAGTCAAGTAATTAAGTGCATGTGGTGGATGCCTTGGCAGTCAGAGGCGATGAAAGACGTAATAGCCTGCGATAAGCTTCGGGGAGGCGGCAAATATCCTATGATCCGGAGATTTCTGAATGGGGAAACCCACCTGCTGTAAGGCAGGTATCGCAACATGAATACATAGTGTTGCGAGGCGAACGAGGGGAAGTGAAACATCTCAGTACCCTTAGGAAAAGAAATCAATTGAGATTCCCTCAGTAGCGGCGAGCGAACGGGGAACAGCCCATTAAGTCATATAAGCTCTAGTGGAATGCTCTGGGAAGTGCAGCCATAGTAGGTGATAGCCCTGTACACGAAAGGGCTTATATGATGATGTCGAGTAGGGCGAGGCACGTGAAACCTTGTCTGAATATGGGGGGACCATCCTCCAAGGCTAAATACTCCTGACTGACCGATAGTGAACCAGTACCGTGAGGGAAAGGCGAAAAGAACCCCTGTGAGGGGAGTGAAATAGATCCTGAAACCGCATGCATACAAGCAGTGGGAGCCGGCTTAGTCCGGTGACTGCGTACCTTTTGTATAATGGGTCAGCGACTTATATTCAGTAGCAAGGTTAACCGCATAGGGGAGCCGTAGAGAAATCGAGTCTTAATAGGGCGTATAGTTGCTGGGTATAGACCCGAAACCAGGTGATCTATCCATGAGCAGGTTGAAGGTTGGGTAACACTAACTGGAGGACCGAACCCACTGTCGTTGAAAAGCCAGGGGATGACTTGTGGATAGGGGTGAAAGGCTAATCAAACTTGGTGATAGCTGGTTCTCCCCGAAAGCTATTTAGGTAGCGCCTCGGACGAATACCATTGGGGGTAGAGCACTGTTTCGGCTAGGGGGTCATCCCGACTTACCAAACCGATGCAAACTCCGAATACCAATGAGTACTATCCGGGAGACAGACTGCGGGTGCTAACGTCCGTAGTCAAGAGGAAAACAATCCAGACCGCCAGCTAAGGTCCCCAAATCTATATTAAGTGGGAAACGATGTGGGAAGGCATAGACAGCTAGGAGGTTGGCTTAGAAGCAGCCACCCTTTAAAGAAAGCGTAATAGCTCACTAGTCGAGTCGGCCTGCGCGGAAGATGTAACGGGGCTAAAATATAGTACCGAAGCTGCGGATTTGCAATTTATTGCAAGTGGTAGGGGAGCGTTCTGTAAGCCGATGAAGGTGGATTGAGAAGTCTGCTGGAGGTATCAGAAGTGCGAATGCTGACGTGAGTAACGACAAAACGGGTGAAAAACCCGTTCGCTGAAAGACCAAGGGTTCCAGTCCAACGTTAATCGGGGCTGGGTGAGTCGACCCCTAAGGCGAGGCCGAGAGGCGTAGTCGATGGGAAATTGGTTAATATTCCAATACTTCTGTTTAATGCGATGAGAGGACGGAGAAAGTTAAGTCAGCCTGGCGTTGGTTGTCCAGGTGAAAGGTTGTAGGCATGTATCTTAGGCAAATCCGGGGTACTCTATGCTGAGAACTGATAGCAAGCTAATTTATTAGCGAAGTGGCTGATACTATACTTCCAGGAAAAGTCTCTAAGCTTCAGTTAAACAGGAATCGTACCCGAAACCGACACAGGTGGTCAGGTCGAGTAGACCAAAGCGCTTGAGAGAACTCTGCTGAAGGAACTAGGCAAAATGGTACCGTAACTTCGGGAGAAGGTACGCTGCTGACGGTGATGGAACTTGCTTCCTGAGCTATCGGCAGCCACAGAAACCAGGCCCCTGCAACTGTTTATTAAAAACATAGCACTCTGCAAACACGAAAGTGGACGTATAGGGTGTGATGCCTGCCCGGTGCTGGAAGGTTAATTGATGGGGTTAGCGTAAGCGAAGCTCTTGATCGAAGCCCCAGTAAACGGCGGCCGTAACTATAACGGTCCTAAGGTAGCGAAATTCCTTGTCGGGTAAGTTCCGACCTGCACGAATGGCATAATGATGGGGGCGCTGTCTCCAGCAGAGGCTCAGTGAAATCGAAATCGCCGTGAAGATGCGGTGTACCCGCGGCTAGACGGAAAGACCCCGTGAACCTTTACTGCAGCTTGACATTGAACTTTGATCTTACTTGTGTAGGATAGGTGGGAGGCTTTGAAGCAGCGACGCTAGTTGCTGTGGAGCCAATCTTGAAATACCACCCTGGTAATATTGAGGTTCTAACTCTGCTCCATTATCTGGAGCGAGGACCATGTCTGGTGGGTAGTTTGACTGGGGCGGTCTCCTCCTAAAGAGTAACGGAGGAGTACGAAGGTGCGCTCAGCGTGGTCGGAAATCACGCGTAGAGTATAAAGGCAAAAGCGCGCTTAACTGCGAGACCCACAAGTCGAGCAGGTACGAAAGTAGGTCTTAGTGATCCGGTGGTTCTGTATGGAAGGGCCATCGCTCAACGGATAAAAGGTACTCTGGGGATAACAGGCTGATACCGCCCAAGAGTTCATATCGACGGCGGTGTTTGGCACCTCGATGTCGGCTCATCTCATCCTGGGGCTGAAGCAGGTCCCAAGGGTATGGCTGTTCGCCATTTAAAGAGGTACGCGAGCTGGGTTTAGAACGTCGTGAGACAGTTCGGTCCCTATCTACCGTGGGCGCTGGAAATTTGAGAGGATCTGCTCCTAGTACGAGAGGACCAGAGTGGACGAACCTCTGGTGTACCGGTTGTGACGCCAGTCGCATCGCCGGGTAGCTATGTTCGGAAGGGATAACCGCTGAAAGCATCTAAGCGGGAAGCCTACCTCAAGATAAGATTTCCCTAGGACTTTATGTCCTCTAAAGAGCCGTTGAAGACTACGACGTTGATAGGTTGGATGTGGAAGTGCAGTGATGCATGAAGCTGACCAATACTAATTGCTCGTGAGGCTTGACTATACAACACCCAAACAGTTGTTGTATAAAAGCTGAAAATCGATTCAAAACCAAACAATCAGAAATGATTGATCTTGATTTAGTTCAAAAGCTAGTTACAATACCAACTCAAATTTATCCTGTTAATAACTCTTTTGACCAAGCAGCGGCACTGAAAAGATAAGACCCAAGCAAAGTCACAACAGTTGTGCTGGCGACAATAGCAAGAGTGAACCACCTGATCCCTTCCCGAACTCAGAAGTGAAACCTCTTAGCGCTGATGGTAGTGTGGGGTTACCCATGTGAGAGTAAGTCATCGCCAGC
>NZ_RAXV01000063.1 GCF_003611465.1 Acinetobacter tianfuensis | reverse complement strand
TGGTGCGGCTACGATAGGGGCTAGAGGGTGTGAGTCCCTCTTTCTACCTGTTACAAAAGTTATGTTCCTGTTTTTACAGGATGCTAGTAGGGCGACACGGACACGGGCATTAACGGGTTATCAGCGTTTTAAACATGCGACTGGTAACTTAGTGAATTAACCCTGTTTTATTTGTTACGGATAGTCATCTCAAGGATTGAGTAATGGCGTTAATAACCGCTTGGCAGATGCTTCGTAAGGGCATAGTCAAGGCGCACAGGTGGGCTTTTGAGGTGATCGTGAGGTCACAGGGGAATGAGGTGTTAAACTGGATTTCTCGGCACGTCATGGTGAATTGCTGAATTCGTAGAGATACGTTGCAATTTGCTCTGGCGGTCAATGGATAGCTCAAGCCTGTAAGGTCGGCTCTGTCAACACACAACTATAGAATAGTTGATGGCAGTCGATATGCGTAGAGTAAGTGCTTTACCTTATTGATTTAACTAGACAATATAACCCCGACAAGACTTGGAACTGCGGTTGGGTGAACATGGAATTGAGTTTAGTTAAGTTAGAGATAAGCGTACTACTCATCAAGACAAATAAGACTAACGTGGGCGCACTTCACACCGTTTGAGTTGTAGATATTTAATTTCTGATTGATTAGTTCACAGAAAAGCGATTCTAGGCAAACAACGAGGTGGTGATCGGTGACGATCTTTAGAAGTGTTAGAGAATCAGACAAGTACAAAACCCTTAATCTTTAAGGGTTGCAGTCACTCCGAGCGAATAAAAACGTAAGTGGTGATAATTGGGAAAGTCTATGCCGATAAGTTGGTGGTGTTTAAGGTGATTGAAAACAGATTTTTTTCGGTAATATTCGAGTGGTATCAACATGCTTTGGCTAGCATGATTTACCGAAAAAACTGTCTTAAAACGATTCTACAATCGTGAAAATTAGTTGTCTTGGCAGACAATGATATTTTCAAACTGTCGATGCAGTATAAATACGTACAAATTAGTAGTTTTAAGAACCCAGTCCTCTTTAAGAGGCTGGGTTTTTCTACTCAATAACTAAAATTCATCTAATTGCTCACCATTTACGTTTTAAGCGACTTTTAAATGCACAACGTAGGATAGATTAAAAAAACAATAAAAATCTCTATAGCACCGCTTTTTTTGCGTTTAATCGCTATCTTTAACGAGTGTCTACGAGTGACACAAAGAAAATTCGCTTATTCCCCTCTCTGAAAAACCGCTTTTGCTTTTTTAAGCTTTCAAATAGGGTTAAAACCTTTCTACTAAAGGGTTTTAGGGAGTATATAGGGTGGTTTATCGACCCAGTTATTAGCGAGTGTCTACGAGCGACACATTGAAGCTTTTGCTTTTCAAAAAGTATGAGCATAGCGAATACATTATCAATGCTTTTGACTTTGCTTTTGCTCTTGAAACGACACGAGCGAAGCGAGTGCCATAGCCTTTGATTTTGCTCTTGCTTTTGACTTTGATTTTCTTTTTAGCTTTTAAGAAGCTTTTAAAAGCTTTTCGCCCCTCTACAGCCCTTGCTAAATATAGCTTTCAGACTTTAAAAAAGTACAAACGCCATGTATTAAAGTACAAACGCCATGTTAAATGCCCTTAAAAAAGTACAAACGCCATGTTTAAAAAGTACAAACGCCATGTATTAAAGTACAGTTAAGGTAATTGTACTTTAATTAATTAAAAGGTATATTTTCAGAAGGTGTACTTTATTGAGATCAATATGACTTTAGACAAAAAACATTACCCCAAAGACTGGGTTGTTTTACAAAATCGTGTTGTTGAATGTTTTAAGAGCATGACGCTTGATGAAAAGCGATTATTCATCATGGCAACACCGTTAGCGAGAACCACAAATATTTCCAGTGGAGAACCTATTTATATATCAACAGAGGAGTTTGCATCTGCTTGCGGTATTGAAATTACAGGCGCATACACAGCTTTGGGTATAGCAACCAAAAAACTTTTTGATCGTTACTTTGGCTATACAAGAGCAGATAAAGCAAAAGTAAATGTTCGTTGGGTATATAAAACCGTATATGGTGAAGGTGGTGCAGAGCTATATTTTACCGATGAGGTACTTTTGCTTTTGCGTGAGTTTGATGCCCTTAACCCATATACCAAATATAAAAAGGAAGTCGTACTACGGCTCAAAAAGGACTATTCACTAGACTTTTATCACCTAGCCAAGAAGCACCAGACAATGGGCAGTTTCCAAATCAGTCTTGATGAATTATTTGAACAGCTTGGCTTACCTGATTCATATCAAGACCTAAGCAATCTAAAAAAACGTGTGATTAAGCCATCACTGGACGAAATCACCGCCAATACAGACATAGACCTGACCTATGAGAACGTGAAGCGTGGGCGATCTGTGGTTGGCTTTAAGTTCACAGTCAAAGAAAAACCAAAGCCTAAACTAATTGCACCTACACGAGATCCAAACACCGTTGATATGTTTTTCGAAATGTCCGATTCTCAAATTAATATGTTTGGTAATCAACTTTCAAAATTGCCTGAACTTGGAAAATACGCAGTCGGGAATGAGGGGTATGAAGCTTTAGCATCACGACTCAAAGATATGCTTAAAGACCCTGAAAAACAAAAGTTGCTAGTACCACACTTAAAGAAACTGGGCTTTAATCCTAAGAGTTCTTAAAGTGATTTATCGCACACGCGATTTTAATAATTTTGCCATTAGAAAAAATTTACAGGTTCAATGATGATAAAGCGATTATTCCTCATTCTTCTAACGTCCTATTCAGTTACGGCTTATGCAGAAAATAAAAAGCCTCAGCTAGTTGTCGTCAATGTTGCAGACATACAAAAGCAATATTCCACATCTCCAAATACAAAAATTGAAGTGCAGTCCGTATCAAACACTCCACTTGCGGTCCAAAAAGTTGTTGTTAATCGAGGAGCTTGTTTAGTTCTACCTGATAACAAAATCATTAATTTGCCATCTTACGGAAACAAAGCCGAATATTTAATGGGCGGATGTTATGCAAGAAATATTACGGAGATAGCCGTATATTTGAATGACAACAAGGTTGTGACTTTCCATTAACATCACATATCAGCCAACCGTTTAAAGGTTTTTTCATGGCGGATTAGAATCTTTTTAGTCAGTAACCTGACAAGTTTTTCTCCCTCGCTCCCTGTCAGATCAAGCTCTTTGATGGGTCTAATCTTGGGACGATCAACAATTTCAACACCATATTTTTTCATTCTGGATATTCCTAAAAATAATAGAACTTCAAACCAAGAAAAACGGCTGAAAGTATTGCTGTTACTACAATCCCACCAACTTTGTTGCCTAGCCGATTCTTGGAGAAAAGGAAAAATCCCACTCCAACCAACATGAAAAAACCAACAAACAAAGAAATTCGGGCTTGTGATGGCTCAATTTTAAATATTGCACCCATAGCTAATTCGAAAAAAATCGCCATGGCAAAAAAAACGGTGAAAGCCAAGCCCGCCACAATAAAACTGATTTTAAAATCTTTAAAAAATACATCGCTTTTTTGCATAAAAACTTACTTCTCAATTAACAATTGTAAAAACTAGACCCATTCCAACAACCACGGTCACTAATAATATTTTCAGCCAAAAGTTAGTATTTTTAGCCTTTAAAACATCCTGTTTAAGTGCTTGCTCTGACTTTGAAAATTTATCTATCTCGGTTTGAATTGTGTCCATATATTTTGAAATTTTTTCCAACTTTCCTGCTTGCTGTTCATTTTTAAGTGATAACTCAGTATTGGATTGCTCCAGTTGTTTATTTAAATTGATCTGTTGAATCAGTTTGTTGGCTTGTTCAGAATTACTGGCTTGAAGCTCCTCAAAAAACTGATCTTGTTCTTTAGATTCTTCAATAAACTGCTTCACTCTAGCAGTCAGTTTTATATTGTTTTCTTTAAGTTTTTCATTCTCTTGCTGTAGAGATGTTTTAGATTCCTCTATTGTAGAAAATTGCTTTTTTAAGTCGGTGAGCTGTCGCTGTAACTCAATATTTTCCTCAAAATGGCTAGTCCCAACCTCATCAAGTAGAAAATCACAATACTTAAAAAAATCGGGTTCCGTCAGTGGAAAGGGCATTGCATGAGAATTTTTCAAATGTTCGACTATTTCACGCCAACTTTTACCAGTGCGGTACAGCTCGGTGATTTCATCCTGTCGGCTCTCAAGCCATCTGCGCTTATTAAAATAAGGAGTTTTAGCCATCACTCAATATCCTTGTAGTAACTATCGTTGTAAACGTAGCCATCAGGACTTTTGCGCTGTAAAAACTTTTTACCGTCATCACTGCTTTTCCAAGTCAAAAGTAACTCTCTTGAACTTTGATTGGCTTGATCTTTAATAGACCTAAAATAAGTATGGATTTCACTATTATTTTTAATTTTCGGCGTTGAAGCACGGACATAGCTTAGATTTAACTTTCGTCCACCTGCACTTAAAAAACTGCGATTCATTTTTGACTGAAAATAGGCGGTGAACATGCCGTATAGTTTGCCGATCTGCACACGTACACCACGATAACCAATGTATCCCTCCAGACTTAGAAGGTACTTTTCAAAATGCTCTTTTACATCAGTATTAGATTTATTTTTTTGAAAGCTATTCACCAAGTTAACGCCACGCTGACGCACAGCTTCAAAGGCATCTTGATTTAAACGCCATGTAAAATTTGTTGCATGCCTGGTATTTTCACTTAAACCGATTTCCTGCAACTCTTTGATGCTTTTGGCTCTTTTTGTCAGTTGCAAAAATACATAATCGCCCACTGTTAGGGTTATCTTTCCAAAGGTTTCAGCGCCTTTAACTTGCTTAGAAATTTGATCATTTAAATAATCAAGATGGTCATATTTATTTTGGATAATCTCACCATCGGGCAAGCGTAGCAGCAAGTCATTTACTCGACACAGCAAAAGCAAAGTCGGGGGTCTAAGGGTATATAACTTATTTTCATTTTTCGATTTATCACGCAAGTAACGATAAAAATCAGCTTCGGTTAGATTTTCTTTCTGAAAACAACCGCCATTCGCAACGATGCAACAAAACGTACTTTGTCCGGACAGAAATTTTCGATACTGCTGTTGTGGTGTATTTAGCAAGCCATAGCGGTCATTCCACTTCTCAAGCATGGATTCTGCATTACTAAAATTTGTAGGTTTAACCAAAACCGCAAAATCATAGCCCTTCGAAAAACAAGCCAATACGGTATGGGTTAGCTCTTTCGTACCAGTGGTGTAATAAATCATTTTTTTCTTATTTAGTCCAAAAATTTAATTATCAATATACCCTTATTTGTAGATTCTTAAAGGGATTCTGAGGATTTTTTTAATAGTTATATCTAAAAGACTGCTTTTCGGAATTTATAATCAGATTATGCTATCGCATAATAAGCAGTTCCGAAATTTGACTTGACACGGTATCTGCTACGCATAAGATGGGTTTTGTAGATATTGTTTTTCAGTTGGACTGCCAATCCATACATTCAATTTTCCTTAAATTGTTTGTTCATGGATTGCCAACCATGAACAAACAACATCGCCCCTTTTCGCAACGTGCCAAGTTGTGAAAAGTTTTATCGGTGAAGCTGCATACGTCCGAAAGGTAGT
>NZ_RAXV01000062.1 GCF_003611465.1 Acinetobacter tianfuensis | reverse complement strand
AGCAACATCTTCATTATTATAATTATCTTTATAAACTTGAATTGCATAAGGCTTTATTTCAGAACTAAAGACACAAACAGGCTGTTTTTTTTGTTCTAAAACAGCCTGTTCAAAACCTAGTCGAAATCCGCCCATACCTGCGAATAAGTCGATAAATTTAATTGTTTGCATAAGATAAAATTCAAAACTCATTTAATTGGCAATAGTAGCAATTAATTTTAAGAGGTTCCACTAGTTTCTTATATGTCAAATTAAATCAATGATTTATTTAGCCGAGCGAGTGTCTACGAGCGATTGAGCATCATAAAAATTTTGCCCTCGTTTTTTCCCTGATTACAAGCTCCCTTTCGATTTTAAACGGTAGGTACAGAGCATCCCGAATGGGTGCGAACTTTGGAGCTTTTGCTTTTAAAAAAGTATGAGCAAAGCGAATACATTATTAATGCTTTTGCTTTTTGATTTCACAAATAGGATTAACCAAAAACTGCCCCACGAAGCGAGGTACGAGCTTCAATAGAGTACGAGCTTTAGCGAGTACATAGGGCAGTTTTAAGAGTCCTCTCTTTTTTATATTTTTAAATATTTTAAAAGATTTTTAGACCCTACTCAAAGCTATGCTGTGCATGGCTTTGCAAGGTTTAACTATGAGGGATTGACGCATAACTATGAGGGATTGACGCATAACTATGAGGGATTGACGCATAACTATGAGGGATTGACGCATAACTATGAGGTGATATATTATTCTCATAGTTAATAATAAGGAATACAAAAATGAGTAGGCTCTTAGTAGTCAAGGCAAATAATATTATTGAAGCTAGTTATCAACTGTCTTTGAATGAACAGCGCTTAATTTTGGCCGCTATAGCCTGTATACCTAAAGGTGAAGAAGTGACAGATAACACAGGTTATTGCGTCACAAGGGAATCATTTATTGAGTTAGGTGTTAACCCAAAAACAGCAAGCAGGGAAATCAGAGAAGCATGTGATCGACTTTTTAATAGAGTTATCACAATAACAACTGAAGCAGGGACGTTTAAAACTCGATGGGTTCAAGACATCATGAAATACAATAGTGACTGGGCTTTGGCTAATCCTGAATTTATCCAAGAGGTAACGGGAAGCGATCCTTATGCAGAAGATTATATTTTGGCTGCAATAAGATTTAGTAAGTCTGTATTACCTTTTATTAGTAACTTATCGTCTAACTTCACACAATATTTTCTTCAAGACATAGCAGGAGTAAGTAGTGGGTATAGCGTTCGATTTTATGAATTAATGATGCAGTTCAAGAGTACAGGTTATCGAAAAATAAGGCTTGATGACTTGCGCAATATGCTTGATTTAAATAATAAATATCCATTAACGGCAGACTTAAAAAGATGGGTAATAGATACCGCAATTGATGAACTTAATGAAAAATCTCCCATTACAATTAAATATAAACTGTTAAAAACAGGGCGCAAGTTCACACACATAGAATTGAAATTTAAGCAAAAATTATCACCTAAAAAAATAGAATCTCAACGAGATCAAAAAACTATAGATATGTTCAGCAACTTATCTGACAGTCAAATTAAAACCTACAGTTCAGTATTGTCTAAGGTTCATAGCATCTCAGACTTAGCCGACAATAAAGATTATTCAGCGTTTGCAATATGGATTGCCAATATTTTACGTGACCCTACATCCGTCCGAGAAGAAACGGCAAAGAGGATTTTTAAAACATTGCGGACTGAAACGGATTTTAAAGATTAAGTAATTTTCTATTTCAATATCCGTTTATCCAAGTTTAGAAAAATCAGGATTCTAGCCATGATCAAATTAGATAACCTATCCGCAGACCTCAAGCATGTAGGTGTTGAATACCTAGACATCGTAAATTATGAAATTGCGAGGGAAAATATTTGCGGTTATATCTTCCTATTATCCCGAATATCCAAAGATGCCGAACCCACCGAAAAAATGCAGATGGAAAGCAAAATACAGGACTTAATTTACTATCGAGATAATTTGCAGATAGAAGACAAGGACAATATTCAAAAGGTTTTAAATACGCTCATTCCAGAGTATCAAGCCGAACAAAACAACCAAACAGCTAAGAAAAATTAGGCTTCAATGTCGGGCAAATCAAAAAGCTGTCGATCTCTATTTTCTGTTAAATATTCGTTGAGTTCAGCCAATATTTTTTCTTTATTGGCTTCATTTGCCTGCATTTTCTTAATCAAGTAAGAACCGAGCAAAATTTTACGCCGAGTATCATCCTTGCGCTCCTGTTCTTTCTTTTTGGTACGTTCTCTTGCTTCAATAGCCTGTTTCTGTGCTTTTAACTGTTTCAGCTTCTCTAACTGGGCTTCAATTTTCTTTTCGATATTTTCAGCAGATTTAGTCATAACGGTTAATTTCGGAATATAGAAAACCACTCAAGCATAAGACCCTATGAATTGAAATTCAAGCGGGTAATATGCTATCGTGTTTTTCATGAAATGCGCACTTACGACTTGAATTTCATTCAAGTCATCGTTGCGTAAGGGGAATCCCCTTAACCCCAAAAAATTGCTACGCAATTTAAAAAGGCGAAAGAAAAAATGGCGATTTATCATTGCTCAACAAAAACAGTGAATCGAAGTTCGGGACGAACTGCGGTTGCATCGTCTGCCTACCGTTCAGGGGAAAAACTCAAAGATGAACGAACAGGACTAACCCACGACTTTACGAGAAAGGACGGTGTCGCCCATAGCGAAATTGTGTCTAACCTTGATATAGAAATAGACCGTAGCGAGTTGTGGAACTTGGCGGAACAGTCCGAAAACCGCAAAGATGCTCGAACCGCTAGAGAATGGGTGATTGCCTTACCTGATGAACTGGATGCAGATCAACGTAAGGACTTGGCAAAAGAGTTTGCCCAATCACTTGTTGATCGCTATGGCGTGATCGCAGATTTAGCCATTCACGAACCCAGCAAAGGCGGAAATGATAAAAACCATCACGCCCATATCATGCTGACCACCCGAAAAGCTGAATTAGACCCTGACAATAAACTCACTTTGACGACAAAAACAGATATTGAGTTAAGTAATGCCAAACGCAAAAGCCTAAATATGGGAACAACCCAAGACGACATCAAACAGATTCGGGAAACATGGGCGGACTTAGCCAATCACGCACTGGAGCGAGCAGGCTACCGAGAAAAAATAGACCACCGCAGCTATGCCGATCAGAACAATGGACTACAAGCCACCATTCATGAGGGGACTTCGGTCACTCAACTCCGTAGACAAGGCATAGACACCGAAATCAGCCGTTATAACGACCATGTGAAGCAACACAACGCCCAACACCTCAAACAACAGCAACAGCGCACAGATAGCGTTTTACAGCACGGTTTAAACCGTGCCGAGCAAGGCTTCGAGCAATGGCAGAAAAACCAAGAAGCTAAACGCCTAGAACAAGAACGCCAAGCCGAAATACAACGACAGCAAAAACTAGAGCAACAGCAAGCCGAGCGAGCCAACCGTAAAGCATCACAAGACTTAGATCAGGGCGGAATGTACCGATGAGCAACCAAAACGACCTAGATGACCAGCTCTATATTTTACTGGCATCTATGAAAGAGTATCGAGAAGCCATAGCAGACGATAACAAGCGATTAGAAGCGTTTTACAAGGAAGTGGCTAGCGGAGTACTCAATAAGGCCGAAAAACACCTAAAAAACGCCAATCAGAAGCAAATAGACGCACTCAACAACAGTATTCAGGAATTAAACAATGCAACCAATCAACTTGACTGGCGATTCATGGCAATCTACGCCAGTGCTTTTGTTAGCTTGCTGATCGTTTTCTTTTTAGCATTATTTTTATATGTGCCGAGCATGGACGAAATCAAACAGCGTAGAGCAGACGTTGCATGGCTAGAACAAAAATACAGCCTAGATATTAAAAATTGCAATGGGAAGTCTTGCGTTCGCATCATGAAAAATGACTGTCACGGAGCGAATAAGGATTATTGTGTGATTGACCCAAAATAATGATTAGACAGTACTTTGCTCGGCTCTTGCCATCACCGAATCAATGACAGCAGTCGCAAAGTTGCCCGACTTTGAAACATGGCTAAAGCCATATTTCAAAGCATCGAGCCATATTAAATAGCCTTAAAGTATTCTTGGAAAATTCATTCTTTTGCAGTTTAATCAATAACTTTATTCCAAATAGTAAAGATTAAAATGCTATACACACAAATTATTCCATTATTACAAGCTCAGAATCTTATTGGTTCTTCTGGGGTTATTTCATTTAATCTTCTAGGAGTAAATGTGCATGTGTCTACAAAAGATGTAATAGGTGGTTTACTACAAGATTGGTTTGGAAATTGGATGACTTTGAATGGATTCAGTTGGCAACCAGGTCCCAATGCTCAATCTTGGCCTGACTTCATTCTTGGTGATGGAACACATTTAGAGTTTAAAGCTTTCGATGGAACTGCTAGCCCAAATTTCGATTTGGCTAACTTTGATGCTTTTACTAGAAGTCTTTTAACAGAGCCTGAAAGGCTTGATACAGACCACCTTGTTTTTGAATATTTTTTACAAGCTGGTGGCATCGTGACGATTAATAATATTTGGGTAAAAAAAATTTGGGAAATGGCGGGACCATCTGATACTAATATATTAAATTTACAAGTGAAACAGGGTGTTCCTGTAAATATTCGTCCTAAAAACTGGAGATCCAATAGCCCAAGAATCACTTTCTTTGGGCAAAGATTGGATTTCGTTATTGCATTAGATCAAGCTTTACAGCACTTCTATCCAAATAGACATATAAATTGGTTAGCTACTGTTCAACAAAATTATCTAATCAGAACTGGACAAGTTCTATAATTAAATCAGTTCTAGTTGATTGTGCCGTTTTTTATCTCTTTTATCGCTATTAAAAACGGCATTAAGTAATCTAGTTGCTACGGCTTTAACAACGGGAACCGCAACAGTATTTCCAAAAAGATCAAATGCTTCTTTAGGTTTAACATTTAAAATATAGTCATCAGGAAAACCAAATAGGCGTTTCTGTTCTATATCTGTTAACAATCTTAATCCTTTGCCATCAGGTACAACAATTCGATCTAAATCTGTAGCAACAAGTGTTGGAGTTACTGCTTTAGGATCAAGAATTTTATTGATTTCATAACTTAGCTTGCCTGCTACGATGTTATACCCCTTTTCAATATCTTCTCTATACTCACGTTTTTGCTTTTTAATTCCATTATCATCTAAGAACGTAACTACATCTTTAGGGTGTTCTAATTTCACATATTTCTTTTTACAAAGATCATCCAGCATTTCTTGAAGATTTGGGTGTTCGTAAAAAGTAGTAATTTCCTCAATAGTAAGTGGCATTCCATCCATCCATTGAATACCTTTTAACTCAGCCCATTTTTTATTTCTTCTTGCCCTCATAATTTTGCCAAGAAGCTCACGTTGATCTTTTGATACGGAGCCTTTTAACTCAATATCCCAGCTATGAATATTATTTGATCCACCTCTTTTATCTTTAACAGATTTTCCATATAAATCATCTATTTGATAGTGATTTAGCAATAAGTCTATTAATTTACCCTGTAACAGAGGTTTATTTTTTTCCAATACAGAATCTAATGTATTAACTATTGGTTCAAATCCATCCAAGTTAACCGATGAATTAAGCGTACCTGTGATGTAAATACGCTTCCTTGCTTGAGGAACCCCAAAATTACTAGCATCAAGTACTTGCCAAGAAACAAAATATCCAAGATTTCTTAATGATTGCAAAATAATAGTGAGTGTTTGTCCCATTTCATCCGATTTATTTAATAAATCATGCTTTACCAATCCATCAACATTTTCAAGAATAAAAGCTTGTGGTTTTTTTTCTTTGAGGATTCTTTCAACCTCAAAAAACATAGTTCCTCTAGTATCTAAAAAACCTTGACGTTTTCCTGCACTACTAAAAGCTTGGCAAGGAAATCCAGCCAATAAAACATCAAAGTCAGGAATTTCAGAGCTATCTATTTTTGTAATATCTCC
>NZ_RAXV01000061.1 GCF_003611465.1 Acinetobacter tianfuensis | reverse complement strand
TTATAGACCGCTATAACCTCGAAATTGCATGATCCAGCTTAATAAAAAACACCTTTAATTCATCTATTTCCCTGGCAAAGTCTGAATTTGATAACTGCATGTTTTCTAAATGCTTTTCAAGGTTTTCACGGATAAAAAGATAGTCTTCTTTTCGAAGCATTCCAATATTTCTACTATAGTGGCCAGTGGCATATAAACGTCTATTAATCAGGTTTGTACTCATCAGGCAATGGCTCATTAAAGCGTTCAGCAAAATAAGTGAGTTCCGAGTTAATTAAAAGCAGCTGAGCACGTTTAGCTTCATCAGTTTCATAAGCACATATAATATCTAATTTTTGGAGCACATTATTCAAAGTAAGTGACATACCTAACAACGGATCAAGCTTCATAAACACCCCTATATCAGTTCGGCGGAACACGCCTCTAAAAGACCGATTATAGTTTAAATTTAGGACTGTAATCAGAGGAAATAAGGTTGAATGTTTTAATATCCCGAATCCCTCGTAGACACTCGCTCTGCAATTTTCTTTTTTCGAGCCTTAAAGCGATATAAGCGCCATATTTTGTGTATAAATTCTAATGTTGAGAATACAGCACCACTCAAAAACCAGCCAGTGACAAAGCCAGTGATAATAAGGATTTCAAGCAAGTGATTAATAATTTGCAGTTCAGGTGTCATATCAGTGCCTATTTGCAGATTGCATATATTCAGATTTAGGTTGATTGAGCGGTATTTGCTCAACATTCAATTGTGGATTTTCTGATTTTCGAAGCTGTTCGGCTCGCTGGTAAGCAATGGCTTGAATTAATGCCTGCTGGTAAGCGGAATCTGATTGTTCATTTGTTTGTTGCTGCTGCTGTACTTGTTGTTGTCGATTTCCGAAGTAATCAAACGGTCTGTTGTAAGATTTATCGAGTAGCTTTTTGCAATCGCCTGCAGAGAATTGCTTAATGATTGTTCCCTGCTGGTCAACTGCAAAATGTTTGCCTTCAAACGATACACAGCCGCTAAAAACACGATGATTAGCAACAGCAGGCATAGAGACAGGTTCAAAGTCATAAGGCTTGGAATAATCGTAAATTTGTTCGGGTAAAACAACAGGAGCAGAAACAGCAGCACTGGAAGCATCATTATCATCAAGAGGATTCGTGCCGTTTTTTTCTGTTTTTGATTTATCAGCTGGCTCGCTTGCTGATGATGTGTCAGAAGCAGATCCATCCTTTGAATCATTTGCTGTTTTTGATTCTGATTTATCTTGTTCATTTTTAGCTTCCTTTTTTGCTGCAGCATCGGGATCAATACAGCCATAGTTGCCGCCAGTGACCATACAAACGAGTGCATTATTTTCTGCAAATAAGCCTGAAACACCATAAAGGCCCACACAGCCAAGTGCCGAAATGAGTGCAATTTTTTTCCATGGGTAACGCTTAACACGGGTATTTGCAGTCGTTGAGATATAAATTCTGTACAGCTGCTTTGGAAATCTGTATATGCCGTTATATTCAGCGCGTGCAATATTTCTAAGTGCATTTGGCTGCTCTTGGCATGTTGCCCATTCAATGCGAACCGATTGCTCAAATCCAAAAGCATTAATCAGGTGAATGTGGTGTGATGCCAGTTTACGAATGTATTTATGTACAAGACCTGGGTCTTGCGAAATGAAGATAAAGTCATATGATTTATGCCGATGTATTGTCAGATCGCGGACGATTGGATCTACTTTTTTATATTCTTCACTGAATATTTCAATGAGCTGGGCTTCATCATATGCAATGAATGCACCGAATGGCGTTCTGCGCCAATCAAAATCAGGCGGCAGCGGTCTAACTTGTGAAAGCAGCAATCCATTGATATTTGTGAACATGGCACGAACATGCTTAAAGTCCATAAACTTCTGATTATGTTCTTTATTGATGCGCTTAATAATCTCATTGAGATAGTAAACACGTTCAAAATAATACTCAGGATAGTTTTTAACTAATTCATCATATTCACCATCAAGCACAATATTGATGTGATATTGCTCAAGCAAGAAATCAAAATAGTCATCGGCGAAGAAGAATATTGATGTCTTTTTATGCAAGCCTTGACCGCGTGTAATTGTTACAGTGCGAAGCTCATCTTTTAAACCAAGCTCAATAATTTTTTCTATGGTTGATTTAAACAAGTAATAGTTAAAGTTCAGATTTTTAACGTTTTCTTTTGACAGCTTGTAAAGCATATCAACTGCAGTCAGCGTTTTACCGCCGCCCGGTGTAGCCGAAATAAATGTAATCATAGTTTTAACCCCAAGGTCAGCCCCGCTTAGTCAGTCGAAGCTCCCTCCCGCGCTAGTTGCTGACCTTAGATTTTGGTTTTAAGTCGTATGTAAAGCGCCAAACAATGGCAAATGTCATCGCTGTGAGAATGATCACAAGACAGGTATCAAGTTTTGCCAAGTCGATGAAAGCGATTAAGTAGTTTGAAAACTCAAGACTTTTCAAATCATCAAAATCGCCTTTTAAGTCTTTTAAATATTCGTCAATTTTGTCTAAAAGCGTTGTTGCTACAGCGATAGAAATAACCAAGCTGGCAATCATTTGTGTGTAACTGCCTTTGATTAAATTTGTACCAAGGTCATAAAAAATGCCTTTTAAAGATGTGCCTGCACTCATGCTTGATCCCTCACAACTACTGCTGAATAGACAATCCAAAGCGCTGTCATATTTGCAGCAAAAACAAGCGCATAACCGAGGTATTTAAAAAAGTCACAGATCATGGTTATGTCTATTTCTTTAGACCACGATTGATTGATAAATGTGAAATTCCAAATCGGGTTAGGCGGGCAAGCTGCAGCAGCTTCAAAGCTAATATCAAATTCACGGCTAAAAATTGAATCGTCTATTTCTTCGTGTTCTTCTTCTTCAAGTACCTCATCCTTTTTTACCCAGTCTATAAATTCACAGACAATATTTGCCCAATCACAGAAGCCCGGCCATTGCTGAGACGTTGTGCCTGTTGTCGTGGTAGATCCGTCAGGATTTGTTGTCGTTGTTGAATCAGATGTGCCTGTTGACGATGTATCGGAAGGTTTTACATAGCCTTCAATGGTTTTATCTCCGTCCGTTATTTTGTAATAACCTTCGGGTTTTTCAGCAGTACCGCCAGTTGTTGTTGGAGTATCAAGAGCGCCATCTACAGCACGCTGCATATCATTCTGAGCATCTGCAACAAGCGGATTTACAGTTTTCGGCTGGCCTTCGGAGTTGTCTTGTGTATAAGCTGATTTCATTGCCTCAGCAATAGCAGTTGCAAGTGCAGCATTGTTTGATTCAAGCGCGTTTTTTAGAGCTGTTTCAAGATCGGCATCGGAAACAGGTGTATTTTCTTGTTGATAATTCGGATCGTAAGAAGGATTAGATTTTTTAATAACACGAACACCTGTTTCTCTAGTAGGTGCACCTGAATGGGAAATTGTTGCAACACAATAAACATCATCACCAGACGGACAAGTATGTGACTGATAAATCCAACCCGGCCAGTTATAAGAAAGCACGTACTTGATAAGAGCTGTTTGTGTTCTACAGCCACCACCATCAGTTGTAAAACAATATTGATCAGATGGAGAAACAACATCAGAATCGGATTCAGAATCAGGCTTTTTAGTTACATTACCGCCTTCATCCATGACGTAATCAATGCCTTCCATGAGTGCATGAAAAGCAGCCATACCGACAAAAGTCGGAATTGAAGCTTTACCCACTTTTTTTGCATAGTCTTTTGCGTTTTTAAGGCGGTCTACAAGCGTAGAAGCGACTTTGGAAGTGTTTACTGGTTTTGTGACAGAAGCGCCGATTTTGGTTTTTGAGCCGTCAGGAGCAGTTGCAGAGCCTTCAATAAGTTGCTTAACAGCAGCACGCTGTGGAGAATCAGGAGCGCCCATATTAATTTGAGCAATTAGTTCAGCAGTAGCACGTTGCGAACGCATATGGTATGCATCTTGATTTTTATAATGTTGCTGTAAACGTTTTAAAGCCTGCTCTGGAGTGTCATCAGCGGGATTAGACGCTAAGGCAAGAGTGACTTGTAAACTAAGTGCAAGAGCCAAGAACCAACGCATAACCATAGTAAACCTACCATTTATTTTCCCCAGTGAAAAAGTGAAAAAATGGGGCCAAAGCCCCATCTTTAGATCGGATTAACCGACTTTGCGTGTACCGCCTTTCATCAAGCCGAATACTACAATCGCCAACACAATGAGAATCGCAACACCATACACAGACTGCAAACCTTCAAAAGCGGATTGAAGCGCAGCTTTAATTGTGTCAATGAATGTAAAGCTGATCGTTAAATCACCCTCAGCTGCCTGAGCAGATGAACCAACCACAGCGACAGCAGTAGCAGCACCAAGTTTTAAATAAAGGTTGCTCATGCGTGTACGCAGTGAAACCTTGCCATTTTTTTCAACAACTTCAGTTGTTGGGATCACATCTACATTGTTATAAGTCATGATATTTCTCCTATTCATCGACTTTTGAAACACCCTTGACCAGCCACATATAAGCCAAAATAAGGGTATAAATTGAGGCTTGAAGCGCGAGTAAATCATTCGCTTGTGACATGGTTATCCCCACGGATTCATTGATTAACTGCAGCAAATCAACATGAACACACGAGCGCCCCATATCCATTTGGAGTGATTCAACATATTCGATTGATTCGCAGATAATCATTTTTATTTAGCCTGTACTGGAGCCTTTTCAGGGATCAGGTCAACTAGAATAGTTGTAACGCTGCGACCGTTTGAAACCTGCTGTAAAACAGCTTTAGCTTTAAATGGCGGATCTAAATGCTCAAGTTTCGAGTAGTTATCTGAAAGGCCCCATGTATATTCAGAAGCAATGACACCCTTCGAGCGCTCACCAGCCAAAATACCTGTCTCTAAATAGACCTTCGTTGAATCATACGGAGTACCGTTGAAATCACCTTTTGAGGCCTTAAAAGCAGTTACGACAACATCAGATTGCATTTGCATTGATAAATTCCTTATATGCGGAGTTATTAACACCAGCCACGCCCACAAATAAAGGCATTTCTTCCAAAGAGCGCGTAGACTTACAAGCATCTAAAGAGGATTGAATTGGCTGTTTTAAACGAATAGCCTGCATGACTGCAGCATGTGAAAACTTAAGACGCTTAGGCACTTCATCTTTCGGAGATGAAAGCATGGCGATTAACGCATCAGATTCGATGATTTTTGCGTATTGACGGATGTATTTTCCGAATTGTTCACGGACAATTTCGATTGAACGATCCCAATTGATTTGAGACGTTTTTTTAACAACTTGTGTCTTTTCAGGTGTAACGAATTCTTTTCCTAGCTGCTTTGCAAGCCACTCAAAACAAGGGTAAGCACCCAAGAAATACTGAGATGGAGACAGCAAGATATCTAGCGGGATATGACGGTCTTTAGACTTAAACTCGACTTCTGCACGTGTCCACGGACTTAAAGGACTTCCCTCTTTTTTACCGCGTTCATAGAAACGGCAATACTTGCCACTGGTACGATCACCAATAGTCAAAGTTCGACCTTTACCGCTTGGGCGTTTCCAAGCACCTAAATGCTGGATTGTAGGAGCACGGCCACCACACCAAAAGCCATCTAAATCATCCCAATGGTCTGCAATATCCACAGAAATAAATTGGCCTTCAAAGTCATCGTAGGCTAAGTCACAGCGAGTAATTTTAGGATTTACACAGCCGTTTACTTTTTCAATACCAGTTTGAGCATCATAGAAACGTTCATAAGACGTAAGCCACTGATACAGACGTTGCTGCCAGCCTTTTCGTGCCAATGCACAGCCCGAACCATTGATTTGTACTGATATTTTTTTAGAGCTATGACCGTAAAGCACCATGCCGAGCATGTCTTGAAGCTCATATGCATATTTATAATTATGCATACCCTTTTCACGCTTTTTTTCTAAACCGAAGCCAAATATTTCGTATAAATGGTGATCTAAAAATGTCTCAATACCGTATGTAATCGAGTCTTCAGCCTGTTCAGGAGCAACAGAAAAATATTCCTGACCTAATGTCGATTGGCAAAAACTGAAAGTCACCCAGTCATGAGCAGCGATGCCGTATTCGTCACATGGAACAGAGTGCAAGATTGGAACATTGCCTTTTTCCGTTAAAACCATTTTTACGTTGTCGAGCTTCCGAGGGAAGGTGAATTCATCGCACTGCAGACGAGCGTCAGGCACCGTAACCCCCATA
>NZ_RAXV01000060.1 GCF_003611465.1 Acinetobacter tianfuensis | reverse complement strand
ACACCAATAAATTGTTTCAGCGGAATCAATGCATTGGCGGAAAGGCAAATCAGAGTTGCCTGCAAGCCTTGGTTTAAGCCATGCTCACCATCAATACGCTGAATAAAGAGTTCTTCATTCAAAGCAGGATTGGAAAATTGCGCATGGATGGCACGCTTTTGAGCGGATAAGCCTAATTTTTCTAATACAGCAAGTATTTTGCCTAGCATAATAAAATTTCTTAATTGTAATTTTAAAAATTATATTTACTGAAAACTAAATAAAAACAGAAAGCTGATAAAGATAAAATCATAAAAGTTGTTGATTATATTTTCTTTAATACGCTGACTATTTTCTTTCAATTTTCATGTAAATCTATACTTTTTTCTAATTTATTGGGCCTTTACCCAAAAACATAATTATATTCATTTTCTATATTCTACATTTTTTAAACATAGACAGCTAGCCTTGGAGTAAAGACTAGCGCATCTCTTATAAAGCAAATTGTATTGATACAAAAGCTGCAGATTGTAAATTAAGAGCAGTTCATTGGTACTTCTACTTTTATTTTTCGCTCTTTCAACGCTTGCTTAATCACCGCATAACCGCCCGTTAAACCCAATACCGCCATAATTCCCGCCACAATAATATCCGGCCATAAACTGCCTGTACCAAATACCCCGACTGCAGCCAAAATTACCGCGACATTCCCAATGGCATCATTACGGCTGCAGAGCCATACCGATTTCATGTTGGAATCACCGTCTCGGTAAGCATATAAGACAAAAGCACACACCGCATTGGCAATTAACGCAGCAATACCAATGACGCCCATGGTCACGGCTTCAGGTGGAATACCTTGCATATAGGAATAAATAACTTTGCCTATGACAACAAAACCAAACAATGCCATGGTCACACCTTTCAGCAATGCAACCGTAGCACGCCAATACAAACTTGCCCCAAGTACAGCAAGTGAAATGGCATAATTAGCAGCATCACCAAAGAAGTCGAGCGAATCTGCCCAAAGTGATGATGAGTGAGCATAAGCGCCGCCAATCAGTTCAACCAAAAACATGGCCAAATTTATAAGCAAAGCAATCCACAGGGCGATACGAAATTTACTATTCGGTTTTGGCGGTGCGGGTTCATGACTGCAACTGCATACCATAGAGAACTCCTATACAAAGCTGTATTAAACAATATATAGTCATTAAAAACCCTCGAGTAACTCCAAGGTCAAGCATGGCAACTTATAAAATTGGCGAGTTAAGTAAAAAGATAGGATTAAGTACGGACAGCATCCGTTTTTATGAAACTAAGAAGTTAATTCAGCCTTCATTTAGGGCAGATAATAATTACCGATATTATTCAGAAGAGGCTTTAAAACGTCTGCTGTTTATTCAGCGCTGCCGTGCATTGGACTTATCTTTAAAAGAAATTGAAACCTTAATTACATTAGAACAGCAGCCGCAGCAAGACTGTCATGCAGTGAATGAGATTATTGATTTGCATTTAGCGCACGTGGAGAAAAAATTGGCAGAACTGCATAAATTCCAGCAGGAATTACAACAGCTCCGCCAATTCTGCAACACACAAAACACAGTCGATCAGTGTCAGATTCTAAAACAGCTTGAAGCTCAATAAACTGCATCGACATGCGTTAAATAGATTTCTGATTGACGCGTTTAGACAATTCAGCCGCCGACTCTTTACGCTCAGAATAGCGGTTGGTCAAATAACCCGACTGCCCGCGGGTTAACAGCGTGAACTTATACAGTTCTTCCATCACATCAACAATTCGGTCATACAGGCTCGAAGCTTTCATACGGCCATCTTCCTCAAATTCCAAAAAGGCTTTAGGAATTGAAGATTGATTTGGAATGGTGATCATACGCATCCAACGGCCTAAAATCCGCATTTGATTAACCGCATTAAAAGATTGTGAACCGCCTGAGACTTGCATCAATGCCAGCGTTTTACCCTGTGTAGCACGAATTGCTCCAGCAGCCAGCGGAATCCAATCAATTTGCGCTTTTAAAATAGAGCTCATAGCACCATGACGCTCTGGACTGCACCACACCATGCCTTCCGCCCAAGCCAATAACTCATGTAATTCCTGAACTTTAGGATGCGTCATATCTCCATCTTCAGGCAGAGGCAGACCTTTGGGATGGAAAATTTTTACCTCAGCACCAAAATACTCCAGAATACGCTTTGCTTCCAAAACCGCTAAACGGCTATACGAACGCTCACGGTTTGAACCATACAGCAATAAAATCCGTGGCGGATGTGTAAGCGCTTGTGCCTGAACTTTTTCAAACGCAGGCTGTTCAAGCAAATCTATATTGATATTTGGGAGTTCAATTTTCGCTAGATCAATCTTTGATAAATTAGTACTCATTAAGAATTCGCTCCTGCATTTGAGAAATATTTTTGACGCAGCCATAGTGAGACACTGACCAAAGCAATGAGGACAGGAACTTCAACCAAAGGCCCAATAATGGTGGTAAATGCCACAGGCGAAGCCAAACCAAAAGTGGCAATCGCTACTGCAAGCGCCAATTCAAAATTATTGCCCGCTGCTGTAAAAGAAATGGCTGTGGTTTTGGCATAGTCATTGCCCATCCATTTACTCATAAAGAAGCTAATGAAGAACATCACTACAAAGTAGATGGTCAGCGGAATAGCAATACGCAGCACATCCATTGGCAGGCTTAGAACTTCAGCGCCTTTTAGGCTAAACATCGCCACAATGGTAAACAGCAATGCCAATAAACTCAGTGGGCTGATTTTGGCAATAAACATATTTTGATACCAATTTATGCCCTTTTGCTTCACCAAAATCGTACGGCTGAGAAAGCCCAATAAAAATGGAATGCCCAAATAAATCAGCACGGCTTTGGTAATAGTCCAAAAACCGACATCAATCACTTGCCCAGCCACACCAAAATAAGGCGGCAAGAAGCTTAGAAATAACCATGCATAGGTACTAAAAAACAAAATTTGGAAAATACTGTTAAATGCAACTAAGGCAGCCACATATTGATTGTCGCCGCATGCCAAGCTATTCCACACCAAAACCATCGCAATACAGCGCGCAAGGCCAATTAAAATCAGCCCCGTCATATATTCAGGATAGTTCTGCAAGAAAATAATCGCTAAAGTGAACATCAGACAAGGTGCAATCAGCCAGTTTTGTACCAGTGACAGCATCAGTGTTCGCTTATCCTGAAACACTTGCGGCAAATTGGCATAGTCCACTTTTGCCAAAGGCGGATACATCATCAGGATCAAACCAATCGCAATGGGTAAATTGACTGTTCCCATACTCATGCTGTCTAAAATACGCGAAGCTTGCGGGAAAAAATAACCAACCGAAATGCCAAGCGCCATGGCAATAAAAATCCATAGCGTAAGATTTCGGTCTAAAAAAGATAGTTTTGCAGTTTGCATATCTTCAACTTTTCAACGTAGACCGCAAAAATTTAAAAGCCATGATCAAAAATCAAGCTTTTATTTTTGCAATTTCGCTGCTTAATCAATCAATCTGACCAATTTTACTCAGCGCTATAACTAGATCTTCTTTACTTAAATGGTTTAAATCCAAGTCAAAGAAGGCATCAAAACGGCGTTGAATATGCTCAACCGTCCGCATAAATGCCTGCATTTTCTCATCATCAGCGCACTCTAAATGCGAAGGATCTTCCAAGCCCCAATGCACTTTAATGGCATTGCCTAAATATAACGGGCATGGTTCTTCAGCTGCCGAACTGCATACAGTCACCACAATTTGCGGATTAAATTCTTCACAATCCTGCATGTTTTTACTCCACAAGCCCTCTGTTGGAATATTCAAACTTTGCAAGGTTCTTAATGAAAGCGGATGTACCTTGCCCGAAGGCTGACTGCCTGCACTGCACGCACTGAAGCCCTGCGGAGCACGTGCATTAAAAAGTGCTTCTGATAAAATACTCCGGCAGCTATTTCCTGTGCATAAAAATAAAAAATTCATAGAGTTACTCTTAATATTAATCACAACATGGCGCTGCATTTGCAGAAAACTTAAAGTGCTCTGCGCGTGAATTATGCTGCAAGGATATTTTCAATATATCGATACACCATGTTTCTAATTCAGGATGAATTTGATAATAAATCCACTGCCCTTGGCGGCGATCTTGCAAAATTTTGGCACTGCGCAATAAGGCCAAATGACGGGATATTTTTGGCTGGCTTAAATTTAAAGCAGTCATTAAATCACAGACACAGCTTTCACCGCGCAGCTGCAAAATGGTCAAAATATCGAGACGGGTTTGATCTGACAAACATTTAAAGAAATTCAGCTGATCCATAATATATATGCATATTCAAATATGCATATATATTAATGCCAGTTTGACTAAAAAAATAGCCTTTTTTAATCTATAATTCCGAGCTTTTTACTAGGTTGAATCATTTTTTTAGATTCATACAATAAAGCCATATTTTTTATATGCCTTAATTTTTGTCATGAGTATCACGACTGTTACTGAACTTCTATCGCCTGCTGGCTCACTGAAAAACATGCGCTATGCCTTTGCCTATGGTGCAGATGCAGTGTATGCAGGTCAGCCGCGCTATAGTTTGCGTGTGCGTAATAACGAGTTTGACCATGACAATCTGCAAATCGGCATTAACGAAGCGCATGCTTTGGGCAAAAAGTTTTATGTGGTGGTCAACATCCAGCCGCATAACTCAAAATTAAAAAACTTTATTCGCGACCTAACGCCAATTATTGAAATGAAACCTGATGCGCTGATTATGTCAGACCCAGGTCTGATTATGATGGTGCGTGAAAACTTCCCTGAAATTGATATTCATCTTTCGGTGCAAGCCAATGCCGTGAACTGGGCAACGGTCAAGTTTTGGCAAAAGATGGGGCTGACCCGTGTGATTTTGTCACGGGAACTGTCAATTGAAGAAATCGAAGAAATTAAAACGCAAGTTCCAGGCATGGAAATTGAAGTCTTTGTTCATGGCGCACTCTGCATGGCCTATTCAGGGCGCTGCATGCTGTCGGGCTACATGAATAAACGCGATGCCAACCAAGGCGCCTGCACCAATGCCTGCCGTTGGGAATACAAAGTGTCTGAAACCGCTGAAGATACCAATGGCGATGTGATTCCTGTACAAAATATTGATACGGCAGAAAAATCTGGCTGCTGCTCAAAAGATGCAGATGAACTGCACATGCAAGCTCAGCATCAAGTGTCCGAACCAGTGTTATTACAGCGCAATGACGAAGAAGCCTTTGCTGCCGAAGAAGATGAACACGGCACATACTTCATGAACTCTAAAGACTTACGTGCCGTTCAGCATGTCGACCGTTTAACCAAAATGGGTATTCACTCGCTGAAAATTGAAGGTCGAACCAAGTCGTATTTCTATTGTGCCCGTACTGCGCAAATTTACCGTAAAGCCATTGATGATGCGCTACAAGGCAAAGACTTTGATCCATCACTGATGACGCAGCTTGAAGGTTTAGCAAACCGCGGTTATACCGAAGGTTTCTTACGCCGTCATGTGCATAGCGAATATCAAAACTATGAAAATGGTTCATCCAGTTTTGACCACCAAATTTTCTGCGGTGAAGTTTTAGAACGCAATGGCGATTACATCAAAATTGATGTGAAAAACCGTTTTGCGGTGGGTGATTCATTAGAACTGATGACAACCAAAGGCAACATTACGTTCACTTTGACTGAAATTAAAGATAAAAAAGGCAACTTGATTGAAGATGCCAAAGGCTCAGGTCATATCGTCGATATTCCTGTACCTGCTGATGCAGACATGACCTATGCCCTGCTGATTCGCAACTTGCCAAATTCGACGGCAGATATTTCTGCATCAGCTTTGGCTTATCAGGCTTAATTGAGTTCGTTATGGCATTACTCATTACTAACAAATGCATTAACTGCGATATGTGTTTGCCCGAATGTCCCAATGATGCGATTTATGAGGGAACAAAGGTTTATGAAATTGATACGGACCGCTGTACAGAGTGCGTGGGGTTTTATGAAACACAAACTTGTGTCGATGTCTGTCCAATTGAGTGCATTATTCCGCATCCTGAGCATGTGGAAAGCCAAGCGCAGCTATTAGAAAAATTCAAAGGATTAAACTTATTTAAGCAATGACCTTGGGGAAGGCAGGCAAAGAGGAACGGGAGTATTTACAGCGCACTCCGAAGTTCCCTAAAAAACAATAAAAACAAAATCATAAAATGTTTAGCACATGTGCTAAATCTACAAAGCCGAAGTATTTGGGGATGCTTCGGCTATTTTTTTAAACTCGAAACTGCAGTAAATCTGAGCTGTCTATGCACCAGCCTTTCAACATAAAAAAAGGAACTTTGGTGTTAGCTTCCTAAGTTCCTATAAACTGCAAAAAGTATTGGATATTCTAAATTTTGTTTCAGCTAAAGTGCGTACACTTTAGCTGAATTAAAACGCACTA
>NZ_RAXV01000006.1 GCF_003611465.1 Acinetobacter tianfuensis | reverse complement strand
AATGTTTATTTGATAAGAGAATAATACGAAATATATAAAAATAGTTAAAACAGTTTGTTTTTATAGTAATGATCGGTTTTCTGGATTTGTAATGTTTTTAGCGTGTTAAGTGTAAGAAAAAAATGATGTTTTAAAAACTAAACTGAGAGCTTATATAAAAAAGCAATAATCGATTTTAGCTTCAAGCTGTTGCTGTCAAAGCTTTGAAAGAGATATCTGAGAATGCTTAAAAAATTCTTTAATAGGTAAAGAATATTACAAAATGTAAACATTTATGCTAAATTCAGCTAAAAATGTGATTTGCATCTACAAAACATGGGTGAAGGTGAGTTGTATGCTATTGCAGCAATACAAAATTGTATTTGGCGGCAAAATTGGCGCTGGCAAGTCTGCAGCCATTAAGCTGCTTTCGGATATTCCGCTTAAAAAGCTAGATGCCTCAAATTTTGACGAAGCTGAAAATACGAAGCAGAAGCTGGATATCGTTTACGGGGAAATGAGCTTAAATGACGGCGCGCATGTAGGACTGTATGGGACGCCGGGACATGAGAGCTGCGATTTTATATGGCCAAAAATATGTCAGGACTCTATTGGTATTGTGCTGTTGATTGATCATATGCATGTGGAGCGCTTAAAAAGCCTAGAGTTCTATCTGCGGACATTTGAACAATACAGCAATAATATTGTGATTGGTATTACACATCTTGATTTGCGCAATAGCCAAGTGTTGAAAATTTACCGTGATTGGCTGATGCAAAATAATTGCCAGTATCCGCTTTTTACCGTGGATGCCCGTGAAAAAGATGATGTATTGATGATGGTCGAAACTTTAATTGCATTGCAGGAAGTGCGTCTGTAGATGAGGGCTATAATGCAATGAAGTAAAGCATGTGCAATATTTAACTGTTAATCATTGTTAAAAGGGGATTCACTTATGAGTAATACTCAGTTTGCAGATTTTACATGCTATGCTTTTGCCTATTTGATGTTTAGAGAAATGGAATGAAAAAGGGCATATACCAGCATTATAAAGGTCAGTTATATCAGGTGCTGCATACAGCAACGCACAGTGAAACAGAAGAAAAATTAGTGGTTTACCAGTGTTTATATGGTGATTATTCTATTTGGGTCCGCCCATTTGCTATGTTTAATGAAAGTGTTTGCTTGGAAGATGACCGTGAAGTGCCCCGTTTTAGGTTAATTCAAGAAGTTGCATAATAGATGCTGAAGTAAAATCAAGGTTATGCTTTCTTATTGTTCAAATGGAATAGTTGAAGAATTATTTTCTGCTGTAAGAAAGATTGAAGCGCTGGCATAACGTCAGCGCTTTTTTTCTTAAAAAGAAGAATAGAAGCAATCGAAATATATTTGATTGCTTCTTAGAGTCTTACTGAATAGAAATCCGGGTAAAGTGTAAATCATATTCTAAATATTTATGCACAAATGCAGTTTTGTCGCTGCATCTCATCATATTGTTATAAATAAACTCAGGTACCGGGTGGAATAAATCACCTGTCCCATTGGTATAAAAAATTTTTAGATAACGTGAAGAAGCGCTGTATTTCCATGTTTTTACAGCAAGCGGTGTTCCCATAAGCAACCCCCTTAAAATTATTATGTTTCAGCTGCTAAACTGCTGCAGGCTTTATTTGAACTTATGATAAATTTGGACGGGACGATGTAGCAGAATTGTAAAAATAAAGCGAATATTTAAATGTTTGTGTGCTGCTAAACACTTTTTATAATTTTGCATTTTGGTATTTTTACTTGATCATAAAATGAATTATCAAATATTTTGAGAAGTTTAACAGATTATTAATTTTGTACAGAGCGTGTTATAAGGTTAATAGTTAATACGGGTGAAAAATAATCACTTTATGCTTGGGTAAAGGCCTAATTCTAATAGCTGGGTTTTAGTTATTTTTAGGTGGTCGCTGGAGAGGGGGGTGAGATTTTTTTGACTTTTTGTGCCTGATAAAACCGATGTGCCGTTTTATATATTTTACATGAATAAACTTTAAAACAAATTTTAATTTTTTAGATTTTATAGAGGTGTTATGTATGAAAAAGACGATTTTATGCGTATTGGCTGCTTCTGGAATTATGCTGTCCTCATTGGCTGAAGCGTGTACGCGTGTGGTTTTTCATGGCGAAAATAATAATGTGATGACCGCCCGCTCTATGGATTGGAAATCTGATGTGGGGACGAATCTTTGGATTTTGCCAAGCGGTGTAAAGCGGGCTGGACAGGCAGGGCCTCAATCTGCAAGCTGGACGGCGAAATACGGCAGCGTTGTGGCAACGGGCTATGATATTTCAACGACGGATGGTGTAAATGAAGCCGGTTTAAATGCAAATTTACTATGGCTGGTCGAATCTGAATATCCGCAGGCTGAAAAGTCAAAAAAACCAAAATTGAGTATTTCTTTATGGGCTCAGTATGTTTTGGATAATTTTTCAACCGTAGATGAGGCTGTTAAATTTTTGCAAAAAGAACCCTTTGATGTGATTACAGATCAAGTTCCTGGGGAAAGCCGCTTAGCTGCACTGCATTTATCTATCTCAGATAAAAGCGGCGATAGTGCAATTGTTGAATATATCGGCGGCAAGCAGGTGATTCATCACAGCAAAACGTATCAGGTTATGACCAACTCTCCGACTTTTGACCAGCAGCTGGCATTAAATCAATATTGGAAACAAATTGGCGGCACAACCTTCCTTCCGGGAACAAATCGTGCGGCTGACCGTTTTGCGCGCGCTTCTTTTTATATTCAAGCCATTCCAAATAAAGCCGATTCCAACAGCAGTCTAGCCAGCGTATTCAGTGTAATCCGCAATGTTTCCGTTCCATTCGGCCTGAACACGGAAGAAGAGCCGAATATTTCATCTACCCGCTGGCGAACGGTAGTGGACCATAAGCGTCATCTTTATTTCTTCGAATCTGCGGTTTCGCCGAATGTATTTTGGGTTGATTTAAACAAGATCAATTTTAAAGACGGTAAAACCAAGAAGCTGAATTTAGGCAAAGATCAAAGCAGTACTTATGCAGGCGATGCAACGGCATCTTTTGTTGAAACGAAGCCTTTTGTATTTTTAGGCATTAGTTAATGTAAAGAGGAATCACGGACGCAGCCGTGTTCGGTAAACGCCTTACTTTATTATTAAGCAAAAAAAACCGTGCTATAAGCACGGTTTTTTTGAATCAGTTCAATCTAATACAGATTAGATTTTACCAACTAGGTCGATTGAAGGAGCTAGAGTAGCATCGCCTTCTTTCCATTTAGCTGGGCAAACTTCGCCTGGGTGAGCGTGTACGTATTGAGCAGCTTTAACTTTACGAAGAAGTTCTTGAGCGTCACGGCCAATACCGCCAGCATTGATTTCAACGATTTGGATTTTGCCTTCAGGATCGATAACGAAAGTACCGCGGTCAGCAAGACCAGCAGATTCAATTAGTACGTCAAAGTTTTTAGCAAGAGTCCAGTTTGCATCACCAACCATTACGTATTGGATTTTTTTGATTTCTTCTGAAGAATCGTGCCAAGCTTTATGCGTGAAGTGCGTGTCAGTAGAAACTGAGTAGATTTCTACGCCTAATTTTTGGAATTCAGCGTAGTTGTCAGCAAGGTCACCAAGTTCAGTTGGGCATACAAAAGTGAAGTCAGCTGGGTAGAAGAAAACTACTGACCATTTGCCTTTAAGGTCAGCTTCAGTTACTTCGATAAATTGACCATTTTGGAATGCTGTAGTTTTGAACGGTTTAACTTCAGTATTAATCAAGCTCATCATTGTCTCCATGATTGAGGTAAGTATTTAATTTTCGGAATAAAGACTATCGAATTTTAAGCGATTGCTGAAATGGTATTTTTACATTACAAAAATCGGAAAAACCGAATTAGCTGCAGTGCAAGCCATTTCCATCAAATCATTCTGTTCATTTAGCATCAGCAATATGATGGCTAGATGACAAAATCATCTTTGTTTTTGTCCCGTATTCAACATGGTGTTTATGCCTTTAAAATTCAAGGCTGAATTGAAAAAAAGTAAATTTTTTCTAAAAACGCGATGAAAAAACGGGAAATAAAAATTATAGATGGAATGATTATGTGAAATATAACTACTTTACTGTAAAGCCTAATCAAATGTATTTGCAGTATTTCTATACTCTGGAGCGTAAAATAGCTACCGCTTCACTCATGAAGCACGTAAAATATCGAATTGATTTTTCTTACGGGTATTTTCTCAGTGCAGCGTCCTTTTCATGCAGAACAGCTGGTGATGGTCCGTGACCGTCATCGTTTAAGTCGCCTCAAAAAAGGGAAAGATGCTAATGAGACGCAGTACCAAGAGCTGTTTGAGAAATCAAATGCCAAAGTGCGTGAGCGCATTTCTAAAATTCCAAATATTAAACTGAATCAAGATTTACCTGTAACTCAGTATGCAGATAAATTAATTGAAGCGATTCAGCAGCATCAAGTGATTATTGTTGCAGGCGAAACAGGTTCGGGTAAAACCACGCAGCTGCCGCAAATTGCGATGCTGGCTGGACGCGGCTTAACTGGCCTTATTGGACATACTCAGCCGCGCCGTTTGGCTGCGCGCAGCGTGTCACAGCGTATTGCCGAAGAAGTCGGTGAAAAACTGGGGGAGTCGATTTCCTTTAAAGTCCGTTTTAATGAACAAGGTTCGCAAGACTCGATCGTGCGTTTGATGACAGACGGTATTTTACTGGCGGAATTGGCCAATGACCGTTTTTTAAATAAATACGATACGATTATTATTGATGAAGCGCATGAGCGTTCACTGAATATTGACTTCATCATGGGGTATCTGAAACAGCTTTTACCGCGCCGCAAAGACTTAAAAGTTATCATTACTTCCGCAACTTTAGATGTAAACCGTTTCAGCAATTACTTTAATGGCGCGCCGATTTTTGAAGTCGAAGGACGAAGTTTTCCTGTGGAGCTTCGTTACCGCCCAATTTCAGAACTCAGTATTGGCGGCAGTGATGATGATGAATTTGATGACTTTGAAGAAAACTTGCCGCGGGCTGTGGTTTCAGCAGTAGAAGAGTGTTTTCAAGATGCGCAGGAAAAAGGCCATCCTGAACATGCCGACATTTTGATTTTTGCCAGCACCGAACAAGAAATTCGTGAATTGCAAGAAACATTGCAAAAGCATGGTCCGCGGCATACTGAAGTGCTGCCGCTGTATGCGCGTCTGGCTTTGAGTGAGCAGCAAAAAATCTTCAATCCGTCAGGTGGCGGACGGCGCATTATTATTGCCACGAACGTGGCGGAAACGGCATTAACTGTTCCGAATATCCGTTATGTGATTGATAGCGGTTTTGCCCGTCTTTCACGTTATAACTATCGTTCCCGTGTACAGCGTTTGCCAATTGAAGCGGTGTCACAAGCAGCGGCCAATCAGCGTAAAGGCCGCTGCGGCCGTATTGCGCCGGGTGTGTGTATTCGTTTATACAGCGAAGAAGATTTTCAAAGCCGCCCAGAGTTTACTGAACCTGAAATTAAGCGCACCAACTTGGCTTCGGTTATTTTGCAAATGCAAAGTTTGGGCTTTGGTGAATTAGAAGACTTTGATTTTATTGAGCCGCCAGATCATCGTTTGGTGAATGATGCCCGTAAGCTGTTAATTGAGCTTGGGGCGCTCTCTGAACGTAAATCAAATCCTCCTCTTGCGGCAAACAACGCCTCATCTGTTGGAAAAGGGGGAGCTGAAAAAGTCCCTCTTTCTAAAAGAGGGGTTGGGGGAGATTCCTTAACCAAAATCGGTCAACAGATGGCAAAAATGCCAATCGACCCGCGCCTCGCACGGATGATTTTGGGCGGCGCGCACTTTGGCGCTTTAAACGAAGTGCTTGTGGTTGTAGCGGCTCTTGCGGTGCAAGATCCGCGTGAGCGTCCTGCAGACAAACAAATGCAGGCAGACCAAAAACATGCGCTGTTCCGTGAAGCTGATTCGGACTTTTTGTTTTATATTAAGTTATGGGAAACCTTGACAGAAAATAAGGGGATGAGCGAAAACAAGCGCAGGACGTTTGCACGTAATCATTTTCTCAGCTGGCTGCGTTTACGTGAGTGGAAGAAAACCCATGAGCAATTGGTCGATTTAGCGCAAGGCCTAAAACTGTCTTTTAATGAAAAGAAAGCCAATTATGAAAATCTGCATCGGGCATTATTAACTGGCTTGCTGTCCTTCATTGCGAATAAAACAGATGAGCGCAATGTGTTTATGGCAGTACGTCAGCAAAAAGCGCGTATTTTCCCAGCATCGACTTTGCATAAAACCAATACGCCTTGGGTAATAGCCTTTGAAATGGTCGAAACCTCTCAGGTATATATTCGAACGCTGGCGAAAATTGAACCTGAGTGGATTTTATTGGCTGCGGGCGATTTGCTGAAGCATCATTACTTTGAGCCGCATTGGTCGAAAAAGGCAGGTGTGGTCAATGCTTATGACCAAATTTCTTTATTTGGCCTCATTATTGAGCCTAAGCGTCCGATTAATTATGAAAAGGTTGATCAGCCTGCTGCGCATGAAATTTTCCTGCGCGATGCTTTAACTACGGGTAATTTAGGTACGACCCCGCCATTTTTAAAGCATAATTTACTTAAGCTTGAGGAGGTTGAGCGCGTAGAGGATAAACTTCGCCGCCGTGATTTGGTGGTGGATGAAGAAACGATTTATCAATTTTATGCCTCTAAAGTGCCTGAAGAGGTGGCAAGCCGCCGCAGTTTTGAAGACTGGCGCGCAACAGTTGAACCGAAGGATCCGCGTCATTTATTTATTGATGATGATGCATTATGGATGAATGACCGCCCAACGACGCAGCAATTACCTGATTTCTTGCGTAATGGTGAACTCCGTTTGGCTGCCAGCTACCGTTTTGATCCAAGTCATGATGAGGATGGGGCAACAGTCAAAATTCCAATTCAGGCTTTGCCGCAAGTGGATGAAAATATTTGGTCATGGGGGATACCAGGCTGGCGCCAAGAGCTGATAGAAGCTTTACTTAAAGCATTACCAAAAGATAAACGCCGTCATTTAGTACCGATACCTGATACAGCCCGTAAATTAATGGATCGTGTTGATGCGGTGCATCTGCGGGAGCATATTTTCAGTTTCTTGGCATTCCAGCTCCGCGGAGAGCAAATTACAGGAAAAGATTTTTCTTGGGAGCGGGTGGAACAGTATTTATTGCCGCTGATCAAAGTGATTGATGAAAAGGGCCGTGTGATTGAGCAGGGCCGTGATTTGGAAGAACTCAAAGCCCGTTGCCGTACAGAAACACACAGCCCTGTCAAACAGCTGAAAGGAGAATTTAACAATTTTCCTGAAACTTTTGTGTTTGAAGCCTCACAAAAAGTCACTGGTGTGGTGGTGAAACAGTATCAGGCTTTGGTGCCGGCTAAAAACTTTGCGCTGCTTGAGCAAAAAGATGCATCTGGTGTGGTTATTCAGACATTTAATGATCAGACAGAGGCTGTCCGTCAGCACCGCGAAGGTGTGATTCGTCTTGTGCATATGCAGCTGGGTGACTTGGTTCGTCAGCTGAAAAAACAGATTTCTAAACCCTTGGCATTGGCTTATTCACCGCTAGGTGACAAAGCCAAACTAGAGCAAATGTTAGTTTATGCCACACTTCAGCTTTCAATAAATGAGCTTCCTGTCAATGAGCAAGAGTATCAAAACCTCGTTTTAAATGTAAAGAAATCTTTCTTGATGCATGGTCAGCATGCTTTGTCTATGCTGAGTGAAATTTACATTCAATGGCAGGATATACGTCGGAAACTATTGGTTTTAGACGATTCTGTGTTTGGAAAAAATATTGATGACATTGAAGATCAGCTGGATTTGATGAGTTTGTCGGATTTTGTATATGTAAAATCTGCTGATATTTGGCAAGAATTTCCACGCTATTTAAAGGCTCTGGTGTTGCGTTTGGAGCGCTTACCAAATAATCTGCAAAGGGATAATTCTGCCATTGATCAAGTTGACCCATGGATGGAAAAATTATTTAAGTTCAAAAACGATATTCGCCTGAAAGAACTGTATTTCATGGTTGAGGAATTGCGCATCTCATTATTTTCTCAGCCGATGAAAACCAAGATGCCAATTTCTCCATCCCGTTTGCAAAAACTATGGGAAAAGCTTGGGATCAGTTAATATATAGGTAATTTCAAAAAGGAGTTTTACATGGGCATCCGCATTACGGGTACAGGTCTTTATCATCCAGAAGACGTAATTACTAACGAAGAGTTAGTTGAAGCTTTAAATGCTTATGTGGAACAGTACAACAGCGACAATGCTGAAAAAATTGAAGCAGGCGAGCTAGAAGCGCTTCGTGGTTCAAGTGCCGAATTTATCGAAAAAGCATCGGGCGTAAAAGCGCGTTATGTTGCTGAAAAAAGAGGTATTCTAGATCCAAACCGTTTACGCCCAGTGCTTCATGAACGTCCAAATGATGAAATTTCTCTTCAAGCGGAATGGGGTGTTGCTGCAGCTAAACAAGCGATGGAAAATGCAGGCGTGACTGCAGAAGACATTGATGTGGTGATTTTGTCATGTTCAAATATTCAGCGGGCTTATCCTGCTGTAGCGATTGAAATCCAAACAGCATTGGGTATTCAAGGCTATGCATATGACATGAATGTTGCATGTTCAGCTGCAACTTTCGGTATCAAACAAGCGTATGATGCGATCAAATCAGGCGCCCGCCGTGTGTTATTGGTTAACGTTGAGATTACGTCTGGCCACACAGATTTCCGTATGCGTGACTGCCACTTCATTTTTGGTGATGTTGCAACTGCATCGATTATTGAAGAAACTGAAACCAAAGCTGGTTTTGAAGTGTTAGATATTGATCTGTTTACACAGTTCTCAAACAACATTCGTAACAACTTCGGTTACTTAAATATGAGTGAAGTCGATGCAGACATCGACAACAACCGTTTCCGTCAAGACGGCCGTAAAGTATTTAAAGAAGTTTGTCCATTAGTCGCGAAAATGATCACGAAACAATTGGAAGACAACAAAATTGCAGCAACGGATGTGAAGCGTTTTTGGTTACATCAAGCCAATGCCAGCATGAATGAATTGATTCTTAAGCTGGTTGTTGGTAAGGAGCATGCAACTCCTGATTTAGTGCCAATTATTCTTGATGAATTTGCCAATACCTCATCTGCAGGTGTAATGATTGCATTACACCGTACAGCGAACGAAGTGAACCATGGCGAGTATGGCGTGCTTTGCTCATTCGGCGCAGGCTATTCAGTAGGTTCTATACTTGTGCAAAAGCATGATGCTGCTTAAGGCCAGCATATTTGCAGGTTGAGCATGATGCAAAATGGATAAAGCGCATTAGCGCTTTGTCCAAAATGTATTTCACGCCTACTTTTTTAGGTACGGAATATATCGAGGTATCAAAACCTGCAATGTATGTAGGCAATCATACAATCTATGGTGTATTGGATGCGCCGATGATTATTGATTATCTATATAACGAACATAAAGTGGCTGTGGTCAGCATTGCGGACCATAGCCACTTTTATTTGCCGCTCTGGCGTGAAATTGTGAAAAAATTTGGCGCTGTAGATGGGGTGCAGGAATATGTCCGCAGTGTGATGCAGCAGGGCTATTCTATATTGGTTTTTCCGGGTGGCGGCCGTGAAGTGCTAAAACGCAAAGGTGAGGCTTATCAGCTGATTTGGAAGCAGCGTTATGGTTTTTTAAAGCTGGCGCAAGAGTTTCAGTATGATATTGTACCTTTTGCCGCATTAGGCGGTGATGAGGCTTTTGACATTGCTTTTGATGCCAGCACGATTGTGAACAGCAAAGCATTTCAGGCTTTACTGAAAGTGCCAAAGCTGGATAAGCTGCTGCGTCATGGTGAGGTCATTCCTTCATTGCCTAAACGGCCTATTCCTAAACGTGTACCGTTTTATTTTCAGTTTATGCCGCGTCAAAGCATTATGCAGATCGAAAATATTGAGCAAATGCAGAATTTTCGAACGCAGATCCAACAGGACATTTATCAGGGTTTAGATTTGCTGAGGGAAATCCGTCAGCAGCATCATGGGATGTGAGTTCAAATCTTTTTGTATTCATAAATCATATTTTTAATTTTTCTTAAACTGGTTTTTAAGTTTTTAATTATAAAAATAATTTTGCTAAACAATATTTTGTGCATATTTTTTATTTATTAATTTTATCTGCTTCATGGATGGAACGAAACTGCTGGAGCGTTTGAAAAATATTTATTATATTGGATTTTAGCCCCTAGGTTTTTTTGAATAACGCAGGCGGAGGCAGTGATGGATCATCAGCAAAATACAGCCGCATTATGTGTGATTGCCAAGCAGCTGCTGCGTATTTCAAATAGTTTAAACCAGCTGTATGCAGATCAGCTGGCGCTGGTCAGCCATATCACAACTCAAAATATGTTCAAGATTGATCAAAGCTTGCAGCGTATTAGCTTGGCTGGCGATTTATTTTTCATTCAATTTAATACTCCGAAGTTTGAAGGCTTTAAAGCCATACTTGCGCAGCCGTTGATGCAGCTCAACTTTATGCATGAAGGGCAGCATGCTGAAGCCTTGGAAGATTTTTTTCTGCATGAACTGTATTTTTTAACGGGAGACCGCAAGCCGCAGCATTCTTTGCTGCTGCGCAGTAAAGCACAGCAGATTCGTCAGCTTCTTGTCGACCAAATTTATCAATGGTGCTGTGTTGAAGTCCGTGCGGAGGCTTTTTTGCAGGGCATTACGCAGGTTCAGGCTGAAATTACTGATCATTTGATGATAAAAGCAAAGCTGTATAAAACGCCCGTGCTGCAGCAGTTTTTACGGCAGGCGAAACCCTTGCCTGAAGAAGTAAAAGAGCTGTTTAAGCAAATGTTTAAATTTGAGCTGCTGATTGACGGTGAGTTTTTGCCCATACAGCCGCTAATGGAAAGCTTGGATGAATTCTGTTATACGGCAGTGCAATTTTTAGATATAAAAGTCTACCGTATTATGGCGCTGTGTTTTGAAGAGCGCTTTAATTTGCATGAATTGCAGGAGCATCGTGATGATATTTTATTGATGTTTCCGCATGCTGCAGGCCAGCCTGCTTTGCTTGGCTTTTTGCGCATTATGCACCGTGAGGTTTGGCCTCAGCAGAGTATTTTAAATAAGCAAAATTTTTTGCAGCCAAATACGCAAGTCTGGCAGAAAAAAGCTGCGAAGCTGCCGCTATTTGATAATACACGCGCTGTGAATTGGCTTTATCGGCAATCTGCAGAAGTTGCGGACTGGGTAAGTGAAAATATACAGCACAGCAGTGTGCGTGTGGCCATCACGGCTATGAGCTTTATTGACAGCAGCCGGCAGCATCCGCAAATGATATTGGCTGCTTTGCAGTATTTTCAATATGTTGCGGCGCGTATGTTTATATACCGTTGCCATGATCTAGCCATACAGGAACACTGGTTTGACCGGCCTGTAAATGCGCATGCTGTGCTGCAAGGTACTAAACAATCTATTGATGATAACCGTATTGCGATTAGCCATTCGATTTTATATTTGGATGAGTGGATGGCGCTGCTGCGCAGTATTGCCACGGAAGATGAAACAGCATTTAAGCGTGTGTACTTAAATTTAAGCCGTGTGATACAGGCTTATTTGCAGCATTTAGAAAAGGTGTGCAGGGATTTGCCTGCAGATCTTATGGCTTTTATACGGGTCGAAAATCAGCAAAACCGCGACTTTCATCTTACATTGCGCCGCCATCGGATTCAGCTGGATGATTTTCGGCAGCTGTTCTATTTGCAATATGAGCGTGTAAGGGAATCTATTTACGATGCTTATGTGCGGGATTACTTGGGCGCTTATTTTGCAGAAAATAAACCTGTACCAAAAACGGTAACATGGGCAGGGTTATTTCAGCAGGCAACACGTTGGCATGATGATATTCAAAAAGAAGAGATTATGTCTAAGCTGCGCCGTGACTGCGCTAGTGAGCAATGGCAGGCGGTCACTGAAGATGGTCTTATTGATTTTGAAGGCTGGTATTTTGAAGAGCTGGTATCAATCGACCGCATTATAGAAGAGTCGAAAATATTCAGGCATTGTTTAGCAGCCAGCTATGCTCATCGAATTGTGGAAGGTGATTATACTGCATTTCATGTTACCCGAGGTTCGGCTGCGCAAATGACTCTTGGCTGTATGCTGCTTGGCGGAGAGCTGTATTATGATCAGCTGGAATATCCTAACAATGAAAAAGCAGAGGCTCAAGCAATTGAGCGGGCGAAAAGATTTATTTTCTGGCAAAACCAAAAACGAAAAAAACGGCTTGATTTGTAAGATGCGCGTCAGACTCTGGAGGATGAAGCTTAACTTTTGGCTTAAAACTCGGTAGGCTATAGCGGTTCTTTAATGGTATAGGTCTTATGAAGCAGGAAACCGCACTCAAGTTATTAAAAGCTGGCGAAAATGTATTTTTAACAGGTTCGGCAGGTGCGGGTAAAACTTATACGCTCAATCAGTATATTAACTACCTGAAGGCACGCAAAGTCACGGTTGCTATTACCGCTTCAACGGGTATTGCAGCAACGCATATGAACGGCATGACTATTCATACATGGGCGGGTATCGGTATTAAAGATGCGATTTCAGAAGATGAACTGAAACGCATGAAAGAGCGTAAATACTTAAAAGAGCATTTAGAAAATGCCCAAGTGCTGATCATTGATGAAATTTCAATGCTGCATGCCAAGCAGCTGAATTTGGTGAATAAGGTTCTAAAATATTTTAAAGAAAGTGATGAGGCTTTTGGCGGGGTGCAAGTGATTGCAGCCGGTGATTTTTTTCAGCTGCCGCCAGTTGGGCGCAATGAAGAGCGTAACCGTGACAAATTCTGCTTTATGTCAGAAGCATGGGTCGAAGCAAAATTCCGCGTGTGTTACTTGACGGAACAACACCGTCAGGGCAATGACTATCTGAATGATATTTTAAATGCCATTCGCGCGCAAAGTATCACTGAAGAGCATATGCAGGCGCTGCGCAATACGCGCAATCAGGACATTGGCGACACATTTACCCGTTTGTACACCCATAATATGGATGTGGACAGCATTAACTTTAAGCACTTAAATGAAATTGAGCAGGAAACTAAACAATTTGATGCGCAGTGTGACGGCAATGACAAATTGATTGAAACTTTAAAATCTTCTGTACGCGCGCCTGAAACTTTAAGTTTGAAGAAAAATGCCAAAGTCATGTTTGTAAAAAACAATTTTGATATGGGTTATATCAACGGCAGTCTTGGCGAAGTAATTGGTTTTGAGGAAGATGATGAATTTGGCATCTTGCCGAAGGTCAAACTGACAGATGGCACGACCTTAATTGTTGAACCTGAAACGTGGTCGGTCGATAATGATGAAGGCAAAACTATTGCCAGTTTTCAGCAAATTCCGCTTCGTTTGGCATGGGCAATCACCATTCATAAATCACAAGGCATGACTTTGGAAGCTGCAGAAATTAATCTGTCGCATACTTTTGAAAAAGGTCAGGGCTATGTGGCGCTGTCACGCTTAAAAGCGCTGCAGGGCTTACGTCTGCTAGGTTTTAATGAGCAGGCGCTTGAGCTGGATAGTTTAGCGATTAAAGCAGACCGCCGCTTTCAAGAGTTGTCTGCAGAAGCAGAAAATCAATTTGCAGATATTGATTTAACGGCGCAGCATAAAGCATTTATCCGTCACTGCGGCGGCACGCTGAATGAATATGAAATTGAGCGCAATGAAAAGAAAATTGCGAGAAGCGGCGGGAAGCAAAACTATGCATCTGCAACCTTAGATGAAACCCGCGCTTTATTTGAAGAGGGTTATGAAATTTCAGACATTGCTGTTGAACGCGGTTTAACGCCTGCTACAATTATTAATCATTTGGGCCGCTTGCAAAAGGAACAAGGCTTGGATATTTCTGTAGCAAATCCAGGTGAGGAAACGGTAGAGCAAGTACGCAAAATTTATAAGCGTTTAACCAAGCGCAATGATGCTGAAAATTTCAATGATGACGGCAGCATTAAACTGCGTCCAATTGTTGAGCTGACTGCCCCGCGTATGGGATATGATCAAGTGCGGCTGGCGCTGCTGTTTGTAGAGTGATTTGAGGCGCTGCATAAATGAGATAAATGCTGAGGCTGCTGGATTTATTTTGATGATGCATCAGTTAAACTGATGCATCATTTCTCATATAAATTTGACTGCTATGGCATTGACAGCTTGGTATACGCTGCGAAAGTTTGTCTACAATAATTTACATAATGACGACTATGAAACGGCTTTTAGCCGGGCGGTCAATTATTTTCTGATTCTGTTGATTTTAGGCAATGCTGCTGCGGTATTGCTGGAATCAGTTAATGATATTTATCAATCTTACCGTTTTTTCTTTGATACCTTTGAACACATTTCCATCATTATCTTCAGTGCAGAATATCTGCTGCGTTTTTGGTCGATTGCTGAAAAAGAACCTTTTGAATCTGGCTGGAAAAATCGGCTGAAATGGATTAAAAGCGGCGGTGCAGTAATTGATTTGTTAGCTATTCTGCCAGCATATATCAACTTCTTTGTACCTATAGATTTACGCTTTTTACGAATTTTGCGCTTATTAAGGCTGCTGAAACTCACGCGCTATTTTATTTCACTGCAAATTTTGCTCAGGGTTATTGAACGTGAGAAGGGCTCATTTCAAGCTGTTATTTTTATTCTTAGTATTATGATTGTGATGGCTGCAGCCTGCATTTATGTAGTGGAAAGTAAAGCGCAGCCGCAAGTTTTTACCTCTATTCCTGCTGCGATGTGGTGGGCTGTGGTTACGTTAACCACTGTAGGCTATGGAGATGTCACGCCAATTACGCCATTAGGGCGTTTTTTAGGGGCGCTGATTACGATTTTAGGTGTTGGACTGGCGGCGCTTCCAGCGGGTATTTTGGCCAATGGTTTGGCGAACGAGCTGGAACAGCGCAAGCAATTTATGGAGTTGCGGTTTAGGGAACTGCTGCTTCATTCTGAAATTGATTTGGCTATTGATCAAGACAAAATTGAAGAAATCCGAAAAGACGTTGGGCTGAATAAAGAGCAAACGCAGAATATTTTACTGCAGCTGATGCGTGAGCAGAGAGAGGAGGCGCTGAAACGGGAGCGTGAGCAATATGAATATTGCCCGCACTGCGGAAAGAAACTGCCAGAGCTTTAGTTTTTATACTTTGGCTGTGGGGGCATTTCCGATGTGCTGGGGTATCACCGTTTTTGAAGACGGTGGTTTTGCTGTTTATATTTGCGGCATTTTTTCTTCACATTAGGGGGCTGTTGTATTTTTCAGCGTTGTAAATTTAATGCTGAATATAATTATTTTAATATATGTTAAGATGAGTAATATTCAGTATTGACAATTAGAGAGGCCATTCATAGGCCTTTTTTAATTACTTATCGTAGTGCGGGAACGAGCCATTATGTTGGAAATACGTCATTTAAAAACTTTAACAGCGCTGAGAGAGCATGGTTCATTGGTTTTGGCTGCTAATGATTTGTGCTTAACGCCGTCGGCTATTTCTCATCAATTGAAAGAATTAGACCATTGGTATGGTGTGGAGGTGGTTAACCGCCGTACGCGCCCTGTTACTTTTTCTAATGCGGGGCAGCGTTTGCTGAAATTGGCCGATGAGGTGCTGCCGCAGGTGCAAATTGCACAAAGTGATATTACCCGCATAGTGCATGGGCAAACAGGCCGTATTACATTTTCTTCAGAATGCCATAGCTGTTTTGACTGGCTGATGCCTTTGCTGAATGTCTACCGCCAGCAATACCCTGATGTGGATTTGGATTTTGCCTCAGGTTTTGAAGCAAACCCGCATGAGCTTTTGCAAAATGGCGAGTTTGACTTGCTGATTACCGCAGATCCAATCGCGCTTAAGGGCATAGAATATTTCCCAATTTTTGAATATGAGTCAAGACTGGTGCTGTCGAATACGCATCCATTGGTGCGGGCGGACAGTATTACTGTGCAGGACTTGGCAGAAGAAACATTAATTACCTATCCGGTGGATAAACACCGTTTAGATATTATGGCGAAATTATTTATCCCTGCGAATATTTTACCTAAATCTATCCGCACTACAGACTTGACGCAAATGCTGATTCAGCTTGTTGCAAGCGGACGCGGCATAGGCGCACTGCCGGATTGGGTCGTGAATGAATATGAGCAAAAAGGCTGGGTAACATCACGCCGTCTAAATTGTGTGTCTGAACAAGGACTGCGCAGAACTTTATATGCAGGTTTTCGTATTGAAGAGCGTGACAAAAGTTATTTTGAAGGCTTCTTAAAGCAATTAGAGAAGTTCTCGCAAAAGCGTCATAGTTATTATTCGGCATAAAAGGGGATTATGTGATGCAAAGTTTATTTGTATATGGCACTTTGCGTTTAGGGCAGCCGAATGCGCATGTAATGGAGGGTATTGGCGGGACTTGGCTGCAGGGCTATATTCTTGGTCATTTGGAAAATAGCGGCTGGGGTGCTGCTTTGGGCAGTCCTGGTATCCGCTTAAGTTCTCAAGGTGATGAGGTGAGCGGTTATGTATTTCAATCTGAAAATTTAGCTTCGCATTGGTCTGCATTGGATGAATTTGAAGGTGCTGAATATGAGCGTACAAATGTGACTGTTTATTTGGAAAATGGCGACAGTATGAAAAGTCAGGCTTATGTGCTTAAGCCTTAAACTGCTTATACACTGTATAAATAAAAAAATGCCGTCATAATTAAAATGACGGCATTTTTTTATTTATGCAATTATGGCGCAGTGTGAGTTTTAAGCAGAACTGAATCGTTTCAGCTGCATCAATATTTCAATATTTTCCAGAAAAATAGAGATTTATTCATACTTTGTATGGATGGGCTATATGCTAAAGCTTTGATATTATTGGTGTGTTATAAAACTGGAATATTCAACTAAATGTCTTATCGGATTCAATGGCTGGGTAAAGACCTGTGGGTTATCGGAGCAGGCTTTGCTGCAGCGATGCATATAGGAAAATTGCCAGTCGCTATTCCAGTGCTGCAAGCGGAGCTTGGCCTGACTCTGGTTCAGTCAGGCTTGCTGCTGTCATTTATTCAGTGTGCAGGGATGTGTTTTGCGCTGTTGTTGGGGAGCTATACTGCAAAGCTAGGTTTAAAACGCTGTGTGCTTTTAGGTTTGGCATTGCTGACGGCGGCAAGTATCTGTGCCGGATTAATGCAGTCTGTGCTGTCATTGTTTGTTATGCGTACAATAGAGGGTTTTGGCTTTTTGCTGGTTACGCTCAGCGGGCCTGCATTAATACGTGAATTGGCGCCAGCACATAGCTTGCCGATGAAAATGGGGCTGTGGACGGCATATATGGGCGGCGGTATGGGGATTGCCTTAATGGCTGCGCCGCTATTGATGCAGCAGTGGTCATGGCCTGCGATCTGGTTTGGTTTTTCCGCAGTGACCTTTTTCTTTCTGGTAATGATTGCGCTGATGATTCCTAAGCCTGTACCAGTGACCCAGCCTGTACAGATGCGAAGCTTAATACGGATGACCTTAAGACATCCGCCGGCTTGGCTGTTGGCTTGTATCTTTGGCACCTATGCAGGGCAATGGTTTGCTTTAGTGGGTTTTATGCCGACTATTTATGAACAGAACCAGATTGCGCCAGCAGTTTCGGGTATGCTGACAGCTGGTGTGTCTATTGCAAATGCTGTAGGGACTTTCGCATGCGGAATCATGCTGCAGCGGGGGCTGAATGCAAAAAAATTAATGCAATCCGGTTTTGCAATTTTAATTTTTTGTGCATTTAGTTTTTATGCCTTTAAGACGCAGATGCCATTTGTACTTCAGTATGCTTCTGTATTTAGCTTTTCGCTCTTTGGCGGTTTGGTTGCTGCCAGTATTTTTTCTCAAGCGCTGCACTTTGCGCCAAGTCCGAGTGCAATCAGCACGACGATCGGTTTGATTTTACAGTTTTCTGCATTGTCACAGTTTGTATTGCCGCCATGTATTGCATGGCTGGTATCTCTCACGGGCACGTGGTTATGGGCTGGTGTTGTAATGAGTGTGCTTTCGCTCTTCGGTATTTGGTTTACTCAGCACTTATTTACAAAAACATTTATTCAAACAGTATAAGTTATTTAGAACATCTGGATAGATACCGCATCAGCTTTGTGAATGATTTGATTTTGAAACCTATGCATGAGTTTTGCATAGGTTTTTATGGTTTAAAGATTATTGTCCTATGCCAATGAGGAGCGACAAGATGCCTGCTGCGATGAGCGGACCCACAGGTACGCCGCGTAAAACGGCTACACCGGCAACAGTGCCAATGAGTAACCCAGCAACAATATTAGGCTGATTGCTCATCAGCTGCACGCCGCGGCCGCCAAGCCAAGCCACAAATACGCCTATAGCGATGGCTAAAATAGATTTCCAATGCATAAAGGATTTTAAAATTTCTGCGCCTGGAATTTTACCGCTGGCAATCGGTGTCAGTACGCCAATGGTTAAAATAATTACACCAATATTTAAGCCGTGCTGCTGTAAATAAGGAAAAAACTCGCTTAAAGGCGTAATGCGGAAAACAATCAGTACACCCGCTGCAATCGTAATAGCGCTGTTATGGCTGAAAATGCCGCAAGCTAAAAGAACAATTAAAACCATTAGGTTTAAATCTAGGCTGGTCAGAGACATAACACGTAGGGAGAAGTTTGAAATATGAAGCATTATACCTGAATTGCAGGCAGTGATTTGCGCAGCAGAAATGCGCTGCTGATATGGCATGGATTCTAAAATTTGCGTAAGTATAAAATGCTGAGAGGAACGTGTGATTTTTCTGCAGTAGATGATGTTATATAAACAGCAAGTTGGGTTTTCTTGGTCTGTTCATTTAGAATATATGTACTTAGAAAATGGGGTATATTTATGTTTTTGGAAAAAATGCTGCAGTCACAAGGTTTAGGCTCGCGTAAGCATTGCCAGCTGCTGATTAAAAATGGCGCAGTCAGCATAGATGGGGAAACTCTCATAAATCCAAAACATAAGCTGAATTTAAATAATCTGGAATTTACTGTACACGGTGAAACTTATCAGTACCGTGAAAAAGTTTATATTGCGCTGAACAAGCCCAGAGGCTATGAGTGTTCGCATCAGGCAACCCATCATTTCAGTGTATTTGACTTGTTTGATGACGCGCTGATGAACAGAGGGATTCAATGTGTGGGGCGCTTGGATCAGGATACTACAGGCTTGCTGCTGCTGACGGATGATGGGCAGTTTTTACAGGCGCTGACACATCCCAAAAAGCATGTAGCTAAAGTGTACTGTATGAATACGGCAGACCCTGTCACAACGGAGCAAATGGCGCAATTAGAACAAGGGGTAGAGCTGCGTAATGAAAGCGGCATATTTGCAGCGACCAATGTGCAGCGCTTGGCTGAATACCAGCTGCAAATGACTGTTCATCAGGGGGTATATCACCAAGTGAAACGTATGTTGGCGGCAGTCGGCAATAAAGTTGAACAGCTGCATAGGAAGCAGATTGGCAAACTTGGTTTGACGGACTTATCTGGCTTGCAGGAGGGAGAATGGACTTACCTTTCGGCAGCGCAGATTGAGATGGCGAAGTTTCGTGAAGTTTAATACGCGTTTTTAAGGGCAGTCCTGAAATTTATCGTGGACTGCTGAATCGTATTTTAAATATGTATATGTAAGTAACTTACTTTAAGAAACAGTGATAGGTTTGAAACTCATCATCTTTTACAAAACCCATTGTTTCGTAGAGCTGGTGGGACTGGTAATTGCTTTTTTGGGTTTCAAGGCTAATACGGAGGGCATTTTCTTGACGGGCGAATAAAATAGCTGTGTCAATCAGCTGCTTGGCAGAACCTTGACGGCGGTATGCCGGGGTGACGTATACATCATCTAAAATATAATAGGTTGAGCAGGCAACTGATGAAAAACTCAAATAAAGCAGAACAAAGCCAGTAAAAACATGGTCTTTGACATGAATAAAAATGACACTTTCTTTATTGGTAAAGCGCTGTTTTAAGAAATGATAGGAAAGATCAAGATTTGAGGAAGCGCCATAAAATTGGCGGTACTCATCAAATAATACGGCAAGCTGGTTTAAATCTTCTTCGCGGGCTCTTCTTACAATCATTCTGCGCTCCAAGCTGCAATTATCATGTTTGCTTGAAGCATAACGAAAAACTGAAAATGATTGATTTTTAAATTGTTTGAAAATGCAACAGTGTTAAGTTTTGTCACTTTCGCCTAAAATGGCATTCAGCTCTTCAAAAAGATCAATATGATCATCGTCCAGCTCTAAATCTGCAGCGGAAACAGGATCTGAATGATGGGCATCACCATTTAAAGCTTTGCTGTCCTGTTTTAATTTACGCAGCTTAATCAGCTGTTCCAAATTAATGCTTTGATTTTCAATTGAGAAGGGAATGGACTTAGTGAGTACAACCTGCTTGAAAAATAGGCGTACAGCTTGAGCAGGCGTAATCCCCAATTGCTTAAATACAGCAAAGGCCTGTTTTTTCTCTTGGGAATCCAAGCGGATTTGATAGACTTCAGTTTTTCTCATAATTTTAGAAAGCTTTAAAATACTTAACTTTTCGCATTTATTCTAATCCATTACACGGCAATTACAATATTTCTGTTCAGAAAATATCACTTATTTGTAATGACAAACATATTACAGTGTCAGATCAAATTCTGAATTAATTGAAAAGTGCTGCTTTGAAATGGGATCTTGGAAGGCAATGTGTTTTGCAAGCAGCTGTAATGGCGCTGCAAAGTCATCGTCAGCCTTATGATTTACTTGCGGGTAAAACGGATCATTCTGTATTGGAATACCAAGGTGGCTGAGGTGCACCCGCAGCTGATGCTGTTTGCCTGTATGCGGTTTTAAGAGGTATTTTGCCCAGTTCGAATTATGTTCCAGCAGCTGTATATGTGTTTCGCTGTTTGCTTCACCGCAAACACTGGTCATCGTATAGAAGGGATTGCCTTTTTCCATGCGCAGGCGCACTGTCTGAGGGAAAATCAGTTCAGGCTGAAATGGCGCAATGGCATGATAGGTTTTTTGTACTGTACGTTCAGCAAACATTTGCTGATATGCCCCGCGAGTTTCGGCACGTTTTGAAAATAACACCACACCCGCAGTTTCACGGTCTAAACGGTGAATCGGTGTGAGCTGTTCATTGCCTGTTTGCTTTTTTAGGCGTACCAGTAAAGTTTCCTGCACATATTGACCTGTAGGGCTAATGGTCAGAAAGTGCGGTTTATCTGCAGCGATGAAGTGGTCATTTTCAAAAAGAATACGGTGCTCAAAAGGCACATGGATTTCATGCGCTAAAAAACGGTAATAAAACACATGACTGTTAGCATGAAACGGTGAGTGAATATGCAGTTGCTTCCCCTGTGCGTCATATACCAAGCCATCTGCAAAACGTTGAGCCCATTCTTCTGAACCTATATGTGCAAACTCACTGCATAAATAAGCATAGACACTGTCAGGCTGAGGCTTTAGAGGTTTTAGGAAAACTTTGCTGGCGCTGACGCCATTGAGCATAGGGGGAGTGAAATCGGACAGCTGCATGAAAATATGAATGAATCAGGTAAATGGATAGGCTTCAAGCCGTGAAATTTTACACAAACTGAATATGGGTCATAGGTTTTTAAAGCCTTGCGATGCTATCATAATTGTTCTTTTGGTTCATGTCGTGAGTATTATGCAGTATTCATTTAATTTAGCTTTAAACAATGAAGAAGATACACAAAACTTAGCTCAAGTTTTGGCGCAGCATTTTAACTCTGGAGTGATTCACTTGATTGGTGATTTAGGCGCAGGCAAAACCACGCTGAGCCGCTTTTTATTGCAGTCGCTTGGTCATAAAGGGGCTGTAAAAAGCCCAACATATACCTTGGTTGAGCCGTATAACGTACAAGGCAAAGATATCTTTCATTTTGACTTATACCGCTTAAACGATCCCTATGAGCTTGAGCTGATGGGTATCCGTGATTATTTAGAAACAGAAAATGCGCTATTTATTTTCGAATGGCCATCGAAAGGCGGTGATGAAATTCCAGCGCCTGAATTGATGATTAATATCGAAAAATCAGAAGATGAAATGACCCGTCATGCAGCATTGTCTTTTGATGATGCAGCCTTAAAACAAGCCCTAGAGGCGCGTTTTGCATGAGTGATTTGAGTGTGCGCCGTATTCGGGCGCTTGAACCCGCTTTAGCTAACCAGATTGCTGCCGGTGAGGTGATTGAACGCCCTGCATCGGTGGTGAAGGAATTGCTGGAAAATGCGATTGATGCAGGCACAGCAGAGCTGATTGTCCGTATAGAACAAGGCGGCAGCACACTCATTGAAATTATAGATAATGGCCGCGGGATTCACCCAGAAGATTTACCTTTGGCGGTGATGCGTCATGCCACCAGTAAAATTCAGTCAGCAGAAGATTTACAGGCGATTGTCAGTTTGGGGTTCCGCGGTGAAGCTTTGGCATCTATCGCCGCGGTGTCACGTTTAACGCTGACCAGCAGCCAGACTGATGAGGGTGTTGGCTATCAGGTTGAAGTAAACGGCACAGCATTCGATCATCAGGAAATACAAGCTGTCGCTGCGCCTCGCGGTACGCATATCCGTGTGCAAGATTTATTTTTTAATGTGCCTGCCCGCCGTAAATTTTTAAAAAAACCGAGTACAGAGTTTGGACATATTGAAGAGATTGTACGGCGCTTAGCGCTGACACATTTTGATATCCGTTTTGTACTGGAACATAATGGCAGTATTAAACTGAATTTACCTCTTGCGGATAGCGGCGCGCTGCGGTTTCAGCGTGTACAGCAGCTGCTTGGCCGTCAGTTTACTGAAAATGCTTATTGGATTGATGCAGACAGCATCAATATGCGCTTAAGCGGCTGGCTGGGCCATCCATCTGATGCGCGGGCGCAAGCGGATTTGCAATATGTTTATGTAAATGGCCGTATTGTAAAAGATAAAACCATCTCGCATGCGCTGCGCATGGCTTATGACGGTATTTTACACGGTCATCAGCATGCGGGTTATTTATTGTTTTTAGAAGTTGACCCTGAAAATATTGATGTCAATGTACATCCAACTAAGCATGAAATCCGCTTTTTAAATCAGCGTGAAGTGCATGAATTTGTCCGTCATTATGCTAAAGAAACGTTAGCGCAGTTCCAAACAGCCAGTGCTGAATTGGCATCGGCAATGAAAACAGAGCCAGCAGAAGCTCAGTCAGCACCTGTTTTGCATCAGCCGCGCTATCAGGAACAATTTGATTTGCATAAACAGATGCAAGCCAGTGCAGGGACGATGCAATCGTATGAGTCTGCAGCGAACGTGACTGACGGTGAGGGTTTAAGGGATTTTGCTTCAGTACAGCCGCAAAGTGTCAGCTACACGTCTCCAGCAGAAACGCATGCTTATCAAGGCTATAGCAGCGGCTATAATTCGCAGCAAGCGGGTTCTGCGCGCTTAAATAATGCATTGCAGAGTTATTTAGCGCCATTGCGCGGCAGCGATCAAAATTCAGTTGTCCAAGATGCAGATCAGTCTTTGCAGGCGCATATTGCAGCTAAAGTAGATGAGCATCCTTTAGGTATTGCAATTGCACAGCTGCATGGTATTTACATATTGGCGCAAAATACAGAAGGTCTGATTATTGTCGATATGCATGCAGCGCATGAGCGTATTGTGCTGCAGCAAATGAAAGAAGCATGGGACAAGCCTGAATTTTGGATGTCTCAGCAATTGCTGATTCCAAAAGTTGTACCAATTAGCCGCATGCAGGCGATGCGTGTGGATGATTTGCGTGATCAGCTGGCTAGATTAGGCTTGGAGATAGATCAGTATGGCGATGAGCAAGTGATTGTGCGCGGCGTGCCAGCTATATTGCATAAAGCTGATTTCGATGCTCTTATTCCTGAACTTTTAAATGATTTAGATCTTAGCGATCAGGTGCAAGGCTTGCTGCAAAAACGCGATCAGATTTTAGCGGGTATGGCTTGTCATGGCGCTGTACGCGCACACCGAATTTTAAGCCTTTCAGAAATGAATGCGCTGCTGCGCCAGATGGAACAAACTGAATTTGCCAGCCAGTGCAATCATGGCCGTCCAACATGGCGCGCTTTTCCATTGGCTCAACTAGATAAACTTTTTGCTCGAGGAGAGTAGCTGTACATGTCAAATCAATTGCCGGTCATCAATTTAATGGGGCCTACTGCAAGCGGAAAAACTGCTTTGGCATGCGAGCTTTATGAGCAAGGTAAATTCGAGCTTATTTCTGTCGATTCTGCGCTGGTTTACCGCGATATGGATATTGGTACGGCCAAGCCGACTAAAGCTGAATTAGAGCAGTATCCGCATCATCTGATTGATATTATTTCGCCATTAGAGGTGTATTCGGCTGCAAATTTTGTGGAGGATGCGGGCGCGTTAATTGATGACATGCACAGCAGAGGTAAGATTCCGATATTGGTCGGCGGTACGATGCTGTATTTTAAAGCATTGCTTGAGGGCTTGTCGTCGAATTTACCAAGTGCGGATTATGCAGTCCGTGAGGTAATTGAGGCCAAAGGTGGGGCTGAAGGCTGGGAAGCTGTCTATGCAGAACTTTGTGCTGTTGATCCGCTGGCAGGGCAAAAATTTAAAGTCAGCGATAAGCAGCGGATCATCCGTGCGCTGGAAGTGTATAAATTAACTGGCAAGCCGATTACACAGCTGCAGGCAGAACAGCCGAAAAATTTACCATACCGATACACATTTCATAATTACGCCCTCATGCCAGATCGATTAGAATTGCATAAGCGAATAGAAAAGCGCCTTGAAATAATGTGGGAAATCGGTTTTTTAAATGAAGTCGAAGAACTCATGATAAAATACGATTTAGATGGGAATTTACCCTCAATGCGCTCTGTTGGCTATCGACAAGCTGTAGAATTTTTAAGAAATAGTGATAAAAGTATCGTAAATCGTAAAGAAATGGAAGATAAGGCTCTGTTTGCAACACGACAACTTGCTAAACGTCAATACACGTGGTTAAGATCGTTGCAAGAAGCGCATAAATTTACAACATATTTTACGATTAAGCAGGCTCAAGAAGACTTGCGAAACTGTTACGGATAAAGCAAAATTTAGTTACTGCCTTTTTTATAATTTTTAATTGAAAAATCAAAGGTAGTTTTTGCGCTGATTTTTATATTTTTTGGAGTTATAACATGTCTAAAGGTCAAACCTTACAAGATCCGTTCTTGAATTCTCTCCGTAAGGAACGTATTCCTGTTTCAATCTTCCTTGTTAACGGTATTAAGCTGCAAGGTCACATTGAATCTTTCGACCAATATGTGGTTTTACTTAAGAATACTGTAAGCCAAATGGTTTACAAGCATGCAATCTCTACTGTTGTTCCAGCACGTAATCCGCGTCCTGCTGGCGCTCCTGCTGGTGCTCAAGGTGCTGGCGGCTTCGGCGGCGGTCAAGCTCAAGGCGGCTTCGGCGGTCAAGCTCAAGGCGGCTTCGGCGGTCAGGGCGGCTTCGGCGGTCAAGGCGGCGGCTTCGGCGGTCAAGGCGGCTTCGGCGGTCAGGGCGGCTTCGGCGGTCAAGGCGGCTTCGGCGGTCAGGGCGGCTTCGGCGGTCAGGGCGGCGGCTTCGGCGGTCAAGGCGGCTTCGGCGGTCAAGGCGGTTTTGATGGCGAATCAAAATTTGAAGATTCTCAAGAAGACGAAAATAATCGTTAATTGATGAATTAAAAAAGCCTCCCAAATGGGAGGCTTTTTTATGGTCAAATTTTTACTTAAAAGTTTGACCAGTATTGGTGTAAAGCCAGCAATAGATGCTGGCTTTAATTTTAGCTTAAGAGTTATTTTTTTTACGGTCTAAGCTTGGATCTTTAATGTCAACAAAGGCATTGTTGCGGATTTCTCGGATCCAGCTGTCTAATTCAGCATCAAATTGACGTTCGCCTAGAAGCTGGCGCGCCATGCGTTCTTGGTATTCTTTAGTCATATCTTGCTGGCGGGTTTCAGTTACTTGCAGGATATGCCAGCCAAATTGAGTTTGGAATGGTTCTGTAACTTCACCTGCAGGAGTGCTTTTCATTTTTGCATCAAATTCTGGAACCATCATGCCTGGAGATACCCAGCCTAGGCTGCCGCCATCACGTGCAGAACCTGGGTCGTTAGAGAAGGTTGCGGCCAATACTGCAAAGTCTTCCCCTTTTTTGATGCGGCTATATAAGCTGTCAGCTTGCTGTTTTGCATCTTCTGGGCTAACCACTTCAGATGGCTGGATCAGAATGTGGCGTGTTTTAAATTGAGATACAATCGCTTTTTGATCTGCAACTTTGCGCTCAATCAGTTTTAAGACATGGACGCCGTCACGTACAGGGATCAGCTCTGTAGTTTGGCCTTCCTGCAATGTGCTTACGCGGGCAGCAAGTTCTGATGGGATGTCAGAAAGGCTGCGGAAGCCCATGTCTGCACCTTCTACTTTAATGCTGCTGGTAGAGTATTTTTTATCGATAGATTTGATGTCATTGCTGCTGCCAAGTTCTTCTTTCACTTGCTTTGCTGCTTTTTCTACATCCGCTTGATTTTCACCTGAAATACGGACGTGCAATACATGCGCTTGACTGCCGATCGCTGCTTGTCCTTGAGGTGAGTTTAGGAAGTTCTTCACGTCAGAGTCTGAAATTTGAATGCGTGAAGTGACAACTTGCTGACGTAAGCGGCCAATGGCGATGTCTTCTGCTATACGGCTGCGCAGGCTTGCATATGTGCCTGGCGCCATTGCATCTAAGCGCTGTTGAAATGCTTCTAAGCTTGCTGTGCCTGAGTCTTTGGCAACTTTTAACACAGCTTCATTCAGCGCTTTTTCATCAGGCTTGATATTGTAGCGTTTGACCTGTTCCAGCTGTGCTTGGCGGGTAATCAGCTGTTCTAGTGCTTGCTGCTCTAGATATTTTTCAGCAGGTACAGTTTTCTTTTGCGCTTGCAGCTGGTGGCTGATTTCAGCAACGCTTTGCGCTAAATCGCTGCGCAGAATGACACTATTGTCGACAACAGCAACAACTTCATCTTTGGTTTGTCCTGCAGCGAAGGCAGGCAGGGTTGCGCTCAAGCAAAGAGCAAGAGCGGTTGCTTTGAAAACTTTTTTTAGCTGTGTTGTCTTCATTAACGTTCTGTCCAAGTCTGATTGATATTGTTAAAACCTAAAATACGGTTTTCAAGCAATGATGAAAGCTTATTATTAAATCCGCCTAGGCCTTTGAGTGTAAACTCCGCCATAATGGCGCGTTTAGGATTGACGCCGTCATCCTTAACGTTGTCTAGGTCGTTATAGTAAGAGCGGCCATATACTGATAAGCCCCAGCAGCATGACTCATAGTTCACGCCAAGTAAATATTCGCGCGCCACGCTGTTATCCAAATCATATTGCGCATGACCAATGATCCGCCAATTGTTGCTGACGGGCTGAATAAAGGAAGCTACAGCTTGATCGTAGGCATCTTGGCGGTTTGGAATATTTTTACGCTTAAAATAGCCTAAGTTGTAAAGATTGCCTTTGTCGCCGGTGTAGTAGGCCTGAATATCGTGCTGAGCATTATCGCCATTGGCCATCCACGCACCGTTTGCATTGACGGTGAAGCGCTCTGAAAGCTGGCTGGTTAAGCTGATCACTGGACCAGTGTGGCGTTCGCGGTCAAATTCGTCACTGCGGCTGTTTAAACTTACGCGGCGGTCTTCGAAGTAGTAGCTTTGTCCGATACTTGCTTTTAAGCGTTCCAAGCCAATTTGGTCAAAAATACTGTAGCTGAGGCCGACAGATGCAAAGTTGTTGTCTTCTAAGCGGTCATGGCCATAAAAACGGTATGGGTTGAATAGCTGGTCATAGCTGATAGAGGCAGTTGCAGAGTCGAAGTTCGGGTGGCTGTCTTGGTTGCGGTAAGGTGAGTATGCGTAAAATACACGCGGTGTAAATGTCTGCAGGTATTCGCCTTGCTTTTCAAAAATCAAGCCTGTATCTAACGTGAACTGGGGTACGACAATCGACTTTGTTTCGTTAGATGAGCTGGTTTGCGTGCTGCTGGCGCCGCCATTGTTATAGAAGTCGACGGTGTTTTTATCAAAGAATGTATTGACGTTACGCACAGTCGCTTCGGGGATTGCAAAAGCATAAGGAGTGCGGAAATTATAGCGTACAGAAAAATCGTTATAAATACGGGTGCCGCTTGGTTCAAATGAATTGATATTTGCCGCTGAATAGGCTGAATAATCATCAATATCTTTTTTGAAATAAGCAGTATCGTGATTGAATTCGTACTGTAAGCCGAGCGGGTTTCCAGCTGTGTAATTCAGTAAAAATTGCGGAAGACGGGCATAAGGGCGGTCTTCATCTTTAACGGTTTTATCCAGTGTTTGGAAGTCTTCAACTTTCAGCTGTGCTTTTAGGCCAGGAATACCGTTTTTATAATTCAATTCCCAAGCGCGGCGCAGATTGAGGTCAGTCTTGGAATTTGGATTATTATTTAAATCTGAGAAATAGTCTTTGTCAGATGCATAATTGTATTCAAAGTTGGTGCTGAATTGATTATTAATTTGCCATTTGTGTTCTGCGTGCAGCGATTTACGGTCTTCGCTGCTATATTCGTTATCTGAAGGTAAAACGCCGCCATAAATTAAACCTTCACCAAAATTTTTGGTTAAGAAGCGGAATTCAGCCTCTAACATTGCACCGCGGTCGGCAATGTAGCGCGGCGCAATGGTTGCGTCGTAATTTGGCGCTAGATTTAAGTAAACAGGAACAGCAAATTCAATGCCGCCATCATTGGTTAAGCCGAAACTTGGTGTCAGCAGGCCTGTTGTACGGCGGTCATCAATTGGGAAATTGAAGTAAGGCACGGCTATAACGGGCACATCTTTGATATAAAGTTTAGTGCTTTTGGTTTCACCGCGGCCAGTTTCCTGATTTAAGTTAATGTGATTCGCCTGAATTTTCCATGTCGGTTTTTCATTAGGCGGACACGTTGTATACGTGGCTTGTGAAAGCTCAATTGTATTGGTTGATGTGCGGGCAATTTTTTCTGCACGGCCATGCGCATGCTGCTCTTCAGCAATATAAAGACTATTGCTTAAATCACCTTGCTGTGTTTTCAGGTTGTAATTGATGCTGTCACTTTGTGAGATAAGCCCAGCCTGCGCCATTTGTACATTGCCGGAAGCATTGGCATAGGTTTGTGTTTTGTCAATTTTAATTTGATCTGCACGAATTTGACGGCCTTGCTGGTCAATTAAAACATTGCCTTCAAGAATGGAATCGCCATTCGGATCAAAATGACCGTAATCTGCAGTAATGGTTGATGTTGTGTCTGAAGGAGCAGGCGCTTTGCTGTTCGAAGCAATTGGAGTAATCCATGCGCCTTGGCAGTATGCAGAACTCATTTGTGTGCCTTGGCGCTGCTGCGCTTCAGGTGAGGTTTTGTCTACATAATATTGTTCAAAAAAATGTTGGCCAGGATAGGCTTCAGAAATGCTTTGTTTTAACTTTTCATTGTTTACAGACGAAGCAGTCTGGTCAGCAGCATGGCTTGACAAAGAGCTGCCGCACAGCAGCGTTAAGATCGCAGTCGCTAAAGGATTAAATTTAAACTGATGCTTCATTTGTCTCATTAACCAAGAGTGCTTAATCGCAATTAATTATTGTCGCATCATAGAGAAAAAGTTGATAAGTAGCTACACTTAGCACTTTAAAAAGTCAGCCTGTATTAGAATTTATTGCAAATGAATACACAACGTGAACAATTGATACAATCATGGATTACATCTGTACTCAAGTCAGATCAGTTTGAAACTCATTTTTTAGCAGGCGATGCGAGCTTCCGTCGTTATGCACGAATCAAATTGAATAATAAAACATTTATGCTGATGGATGCACCACCAGAAAAAGAAGATTGTGGTCCTTTTGTGTCGATTGATGAATTTTTTGATGCGCATGGTGTGCGCGTGCCGCATATTGTGGCAAAAGACTTGGACCAAGGTTTTTTATTGCTGGAAGATTTTGGCGATGTGCTACTTTCGACCTTGCTGAATGATGAAACAGTAGATGCTCATTATACGCAAAGCTTTAAACAGTTGATCGAATTGCAAGCGGTTGATGGTGCAGGCCATTTCCCAGCATATTCGTATGAAAAGTTAATTTCAGAGATGGAGTTGTTGACCGATTGGCTGCTGCCGTCTTTGAAAACCCAGCCGACAGAGGCGGAAAGCGCGCTGATTAAACGTACTTTTGCTATTTTAGCCAATGCAGCTTTAGCTCAGCCGCAAGTGATTGTGCACCGTGATTTTCATAGCCGTAATTTGATGGTGCTGGAAGGAGAGCAGGAGCAAGGAGTCATTGACTTTCAAGATGCAGTCATTGGTGCGGATACTTATGACTTGATCTCTATTACCCGTGATGCTTATGTGCAGTGGAATCCTGCGCGTGTTTATAGCTGGTTTGAAACTTTCTATAACTTGCTTCCAGCAGCGGCTAAAGAAGGCCGCAGCCTTGATCAGTTTAAACAAGACGCAGACATGATGGCGATTCAGCGCCATATTAAAATTTTAGGTATTTTTGTCCGTTTATTTGAGCGTGACGGCAAGTCGGGTTATTTGAAAGACTTACCGCGTGTAATGTGGTATTTACTTGAAGAAAGCAAGCCTTATGCAGAATTGCAGCCGTTTATGCAGTTTATATACGATAAAGTATTGCCGGCATTTGAAGAAAAATATGGCAAATACGAGGTTGAAGCATAATGAAAGCCATGATTTTAGCGGCTGGCCTAGGCAACCGAATGCGTCCTTTAACGCTTTATAAGCCAAAGCCTTTGCTGGAAGTGGGCGGTAAAGCGCTAATTATTTGGCATATTGAAAAATTAAAAGCCATTGGTGTTACAGAAATTGTGATCAACTCTGCTTGGCTGGCTGATATTTTAATTGGCGAATTGGGCGATGGTTCTCAATTTGGTGTAGATATCCGCTGGACGCGTGAAGCTGAAGGTTTAGAAACTGCAGGCGGTATTATTAATGCAATGCCGCTGTTAGGTGAAGAACCTTTTATTTTAGTCAATGGTGATGTTTGGACGACATTTGATTTTAATGTCTTGCTGGATGTTCAGCTGAATGATGATTTGGCACATTTGGTGTTTGTACAAAATCCAGAGCAGCATCCTAAAGGTGATTTTACTTTGTATGCTGGCCGCGCATATACCTTTGATCAAGCGCATGCAGGTGAAAATTTGACTTATAGCGGCATCGCAGTCATAAATCCAAAAATGTTTGATGGCTTGGATGCTGGTAAGCGCCCGCTTGCGCCATTGCTGAAAGAAGCAATGCTTGAGGGTAAGGTTTCAGCTGAAAAAATGCAGGCGGCTTGGGTTGATGTGGGCACGCCAGAGCGTTTAACCGCTTTAGATTTGCAAATTCGTCAAGGTATGTACGTTTAAGTGCATATTCACTAAACACATCCTGCTGTGACGGGCAGGATAAATCGTTATACTTCCATCTAACTTTTTCGAGACGTAAATCGTTTATGCATACTTTTTTTCAAGAACTTAAGCAGGGTAGTCAAGCTTTAGGTTTAAGCTTAAGCGATGAAGCTTTAAATTTATTACTCAAGTACCAAGATGCTTTGGTGTTATGGAATAAGGCATATAACTTGACTGCGATCCGTGACCCGAAAGAGATGCTAGTCAAGCATTTGCTGGACAGTTTGAGCATTTTAAAAGACTTGCCTGCGGGCAGGCTTTTAGATATTGGTACTGGCGGCGGCATGCCGGGTATGATTATTGCGCTGTGCCAGCCTGAGCGCCAGTGTGTGCTGCTCGATTCAAACGGTAAAAAAATTCGTTTCTTAAAGCAGTTTATTGCAGACTTAAAGCTCAGCAATGTGATTGCGGTGCAGACGCGTGTCGAAAATGAAGAAAGTATTCAAGAGTTAGGCAAATTTGATGTGATCACCAGCCGCGCATTTGCATCTTTAACTGACTTTATTCATGCTTCAATTCCATTTATGCATGAACAAAGCATTATTGCTTCAATGAAAGGCTTGATCCCAAGTGAAGAAGTTGAAGAGTTTAAAGATCAATTCAGCTGCGATATTGTAGAGCTGAAAGTACCGCGTCTGGATGAACAGCGTCACTTGCTTCTATTGAAGCGTATTTAATTTTTTTCAAAGGATTTGGGGTTACCATGGCACAGATTATTGCGATTGCGAACCAGAAAGGTGGTGTCGGTAAAACTACAACCGCAGTAAATTTGGCTGCATCATTAGCCGTATTAAAAAAGCGTGTTTTGCTGGTGGATATGGATTCGCAAGGCAATGCGACGATGGGCTCAGGCATCCAGAAAAATGATCTGCTGTATTCGGTAACAGATGTGCTGCTAGGCGAAGTGCCGATTGAAACAGCGATTACTAAAGCTGAAGTTGGCTATAAAGTGCTTGGCGCGAACCGTGATTTAGCGGGTGTGGAACTTGCAATTGCAGAACAGCCGGGCCGTGAGTTTATTTTGCGCGAAGCGTTAAAAGAAATTGACGGTAAATTTGATTATATCATTGTAGACTGTGCGCCGAGTCTGAGCTTGATTACGGTGAATGCTTTGGCTGCTGTCGATGGTGTGATGATTCCAATGCAGTGTGAATACTATGCATTGGAAGGGTTGGCTGATTTAACGCAGACGATTGACCGCATTCAGCAGGCGTTGAATCCTGATCTGCAGATTATTGGTGTGCTGCGTACAATGTATGATGCGCGTAATGCTTTAACACGTGATGTTTCTGCAGAGTTGGAACAGTATTTTGGCAAAAAGCTGTATGACACCGTGATTCCGCGAAATATCCGTTTAGCGGAAGCGCCGGCACATGGTCTGCCAGTGATTTATTTCGAAAAAAGCTCAAAGGGTGCAGTGGCTTACTTAAATTTAGCTGCTGAAATGTTAAAAAAAAGCAAAGTAAAAAAAGGAATTAAAGCATGACGACCAAAAAACGCGGATTAGCTAAAGGCCGTGGTTTAGATGCTTTGCTTGGTTCCATCCAAAAAGAGAAATTGCAGCTAGAAGCGCAGTCTTTGGATCATGGCCAGCTGAAACAAATTAATGTTCATTTATTGCAGCGCGGTGAATATCAGCCGCGCCGTTTTATTAATGAGCAAGATTTGCAAGAGCTGGCAGCATCGATTGAAAAACATGGTGTGATGCAGCCGATTGTGATTCGTCCAATCGATGATGAAAAACATCCCTATGAAATTATTGCAGGTGAGCGCCGCTGGCGTGCAGCTCAGCTGGCAGGTTTAACTGAAGTACCGGCTATTGTTCGAGATTTGACGGATCAGGTTGCGATTGCATTGGCGCTGATTGAAAATATTCAGCGTCAAGATTTAAACCCAATTGATCAGGCGATGGCGCTGCAGCGTTTTCATGAAGAATTTGGCCTTAGCCATCAAGAAATAGCGGATACGGTAGGCAAAGCGCGTACAACAGTCAGTAACTTATTGCGTTTGCTGACTCTGGCTGAGTCTGTGAAAGACTTTATGCAGCAAGGCTTGCTGGATATGGGGCATGCGCGCGCAATTTTGACACTAAAAGCTAAAGATCAGCTGAAAGTTGCAGAACTGGTGATTGAAAAAAGTTTGTCTGTGCGTCAAACCGAGCAGCTGGTTCGTGAAATGAATGCACCTAAGCAAGCAAAAGAAAAACCTGCAGTTGCAGCAGATATTCAGCAATTGTCACAGCGTCTGTCTGACCGTTTTGGCGCAGATGTGAAAATTGATCATAACAAGCAAGGAAAAGGCAAGCTGGTAATTAATTACCATTCATTAGAAGAGTTGGATGGTATTTTAAATATTTGCTTAGCTGATTAATTTTGTATTTCGATTTATTGGGGAAAATCAAATGTGGGAATTAGTCAAAGCAGGCGGGTGGCTGATGCTGCCTTTATTGCTGTGCTCTATTTTTACGGCAGCGATCGCGATTGAGCGTTTTATCCGTTTAAAAAAGGCGGCGGTATTGCCATCTGCTCTTTTGATGAATAAGCATCAAAGTGTTGATCAAGTGATGCAAAAATTGCGTCAGGACCAAAAGCTGCAAACCAGCACGTTGGGCCGTGTTTTTTCGGCGGGCTATGACAGCAAGCATCAATCGCAGCAGTTTGCCAGTGCTCAAATGGAAGTGACTGCTTCTCAGGAAATTGGCTATCTAGAAAGAAATATTAACTTTCTGGGAACGCTGAGCGCAGTTGCTCCTTTGCTGGGTTTGCTGGGAACAGTTGTTGGGATTATCGAATCTTTCCTAATGGTGGATATCGGTGCAAGCGGTGACGCTGCGATGATGATGCCAGGTATTTCGAAAGCTTTGATTACCACAGCGGCAGGTATGGTGATTGCAATTCCAGCTTTATTTGCACATCGCTATTTCCAGCGTTTGGTGCAAGAATATACTGCACAGCTTGAGCAGCAGGCAACGCTATTTCATGCGGCGCTGTTCTATCAGGCAGAAACTGCAGAAGCGCAGCAAGATTTGAAACAAGCAAGCTGAGGCGAAGAATGAAATTCAGACGCCGCCAAGTGGAAGATGTTCATATTAATTTAACGCCAATGATTGACTGTCTGCTGTTCATCTTGGTGTTTTTGCTTTTATCAACTTCGTTTAATCAAATGAGCCGCATGAATTTAACTTTGCCTGATGCGCAAGGTGTGCCGCCAAAACAGTTTGATAAAAAAATTGAAGTTACAGTAGATGCCTCAGGGCACTATGCTGTAAATGGCCAGTCTGTGGAAAGTAAAGAAGCAGTAGACTTAAATACTGTAATTAAACAGATTTCACAGGATCGCCGTGATTTAATGTTTGTGATTGCCGCTGATGCTAAGGCCGCTCATCAAGACGTTATACGCGTTATGGATGTTGCGGGGCAGCTTGGTTTTGTCAACGTGAATATCAGTACCAAAGTACCTACTCGAGGTTATTAGTGAAGCACGATTTTAAGGTCTATTTGCGCCTATTAAGCTACTTAAAGCAGTTCTGGGGTATCGCATTGCTGATCGTCCTCGGTTTTGCAATTAATGCAGCAACTGAGGTTTCTGTAGCAAAGCTATTGGAAAGAATCATTAATGCGATTCAGCAAAAAGACCAAAGCTTCACGGCATTATTTCCTGTGCTGGTTGTTGTACTGATGTTCTTCCGCGGTTTAGGCTTATTTATGGGCGGTTATTTTACGGCAGTTGTATCGCGTAATTTAATTTTTAATATCCGTCAGGAAGTGTTCGCCAAGCTGATGCGTTTGCCTTCGCAATATTATTTAGATAATTCAAGCGGTCACATCACAGCAAAAATCATGTACAACGTAGAGCAGTTAACCGCTGCTTCTACGGAATCGCTTAAAACGCTTGTTCAGCAAGGTTTGATTACTTTGGCGCTGCTGGGATATTTGATTTATACCAACTGGCGCTTGACGCTGATTATTTTGATTTTTGGCCCATTAATTGGTCTGCTGATCCGCAAAGCGGCTAAGCGTATGCGCAAGCTTTCCGAGCAAGTGCAAAACACAATGGGTGATGTTAACCATATTGTGCAGGAGACTGTAAATGGCAATATGGTAGTGAAGGGTTTTTCGGGTCAAGCCTATGAGCAGAAGCGTTTTCATGACAGTTCTATGGAAAACCTGCGCCGCGGATTAAAAATGGTTGTTGTACAGCAGCTGAACAGCCCGGTTGTACAGCTGATCATGTCGATTTCTTTAGCTATCATTATGTATATCGCGCTGCGTCCAGAAATTTTGCAGGATACTTCTGCTGGCCAGTTCGTTGCTTATATTACAGCTGCCGGCATGCTGGCAAAACCAATCCGTTCATTAACAGATATTAATGAAAAAATTCAGCGCGGTATGGCTGCGGCATATTCAGTATTTGAATTGCTGGACTTGCCAGAAGAAGAAAATAAAGGTACGAAAACACCAAAAATTAAGGGTGATATCGAGTTTGATCATGTCAATTTGGTGTATTCAGATGGCTACCAAGCGCTGACTGACTTTACATTAAAAGTGAAGGCTGGTGAAACGGTTGCTTTAGTTGGGCGTTCGGGTGCAGGTAAAACCTCATTGGTTAATCTGCTGCCGCGTTATCAGGAAATCAGTTCTGGTGCGCTGAAAATTGATCAGCTTGATATTCATGAGATTGAGCTGAATGCTTTACGTCAGCAAATTTCAATGGTAAATCAGCAGGTGATTCTGTTTAACCGCACTGTACGTGAAAATATTGCTTACGGTCAGCTGGAAGGCGCTTCTGATGACGATGTTATTGCGGCGGCGAAAGCAGCTTATGCACATGATTTTATTATGAGCTTGCCGCAGGGTTATGATACAGAACTCGGCGCGCAGGGGTTGAATCTATCGGGCGGTCAGCGTCAGCGTATTGCGATTGCCCGCGCGATTTTGAAAAATGCGCCGATTTTAATTCTAGACGAAGCGACCAGTGCCTTGGATAATGAATCTGAATACTTCATTCAGCAGGCATTTGATGCGGCGATGCAAGACCGTACAACAATTGTGATTGCGCACCGCTTGTCTACGATTGAAAATGCTGACCGTATTGTAGTAATGGATAAAGGCTTAATTGTTGAGCATGGTACGCACAGTGAGTTGCTTGCGAAACAAGGCGCTTATTTCCAGCTGCACCAGCGCAATTTTGAGGAACACTAAGCATGTCCGCAGCGCAATTAATTCAGGATGCTTGGAATAAACAAGCAAAGTGGCTAATTGTGTTTAGGCCCTTATCGTGGCTCTATCGCGGCGGTTTTTTGCTGAATAAAAAGCTGTATCAGCTTGGTATTAAAACCAGCTATACGGCGCCAATTCCAGTTATGGTTATTGGTAATATTACGGTTGGCGGCAGCGGTAAAACACCGCTGCTGATTCACTTAGTAAACTATTTGCAAAGTTTAGATGTCCGTGTTGGCGTGATCAGCCGCGGCTATGGCGGAAAAGGTCCATTTCCAGCATATGTTGATGTGAATGCAGAGGCTGAGGCTGTTGGTGATGAGCCTGCTTTGATTGTACAGTCAACAGGTGTTCCGATGGCTGTTGGGCCAAACCGTCAAAAAAGTATTGAACTGCTGCTGCAAAAACATGCGCTGGATTTGATTATTTGTGATGATGGTCTGCAGCATTTGGCGTTAAACCGCCAGCTGGAATGGATTGTGCTGGACAATAACCGCGGTTTGGGTAATGAGAAAATACTGCCTGAGGGTTATTTACGTGAGCCGAAAAGCCGTTTGCAGTCGGGTACAGTCATTGAGCATGCGGCTGAGCCAGAAACTGCATTGCATATGCATTTGGCTGCAGCTGAACCGTATTTGCTGAATGGCGCATCGGCTCAGTCATTTAATCCAGATGCTGTTTTTTATGCTGTGGTGGGTATCGGTTTTCCTCAGCGTTTTTACAATACTTTGGAAAACATGGGGATAAAGCAGTTTCAATGTCATGAATTTCCAGATCACCATGATTATGAAATTACGGATTTGCAGTTTGAAGACAGCAATCCGATGATTACGACAGAAAAAGACGCAGTTAAAATATTGCCGCTGCTGAAACAAAATCCAGATATGCGGCGTGAAATTTGGGTTGTTCCTGTGGATGCAGTGCTGTCAGCGGAATGCTACAGCACACTGTATCAGCAGTTAAAACAGCTTGGCATACCACTTCCTGAAGGCACATCTCTATGAAACATATTGTCATTCCAGCCCGTTTTTCCAGTTCACGTTTACCGGGAAAACCATTGCTTGAAATTCATGGCCGCCCAATGATTTTGCGTGTGGTTGATCAGGCGAAAAAAGTGCAAGGCTTCGATGATTTGTGTGTGGCGACAGATGATGAGCGCATTGCTGCCGTATGCCGTGCGGAAGGTATAGATGTTGTGCTGACATCGGCTGATCATCCGTCAGGTACAGACCGTCTAAGTGAGGTCGCGCGTATTAAAGGCTGGGCAAGTGAAGACATTATTGTGAATGTGCAGGGTGATGAGCCGCTGTTGCCTGCACAGCTGGTGAAGCAGGTTGCGCAGCTGCTGCAAGATCAGCCAGAAAGCTCAATGTCTACGCTTTGTGAGCCAATTCATCGCTTGGATGAGTTTAAACGCGACAGTATTGTAAAAGTGGTGATGTCTAAACATAAGCAAGCGCTGTACTTCAGCCGTGCAACCATTCCGTATGACCGTGACGGTGCAAAATTGGCTGAACAAAAGCTGCATAATCAGGCTTATCGTCATTTAGGCCTCTATGCATACCGTGTTCAGCTGCTGCAAGAGTACGTGACTTGGGATATGGGCATGCTGGAAAAATTAGAAAGTTTGGAACAGCTGCGCGTGCTTGAAAATGGTCACCGTATTGCGATTGATATTGCAGAGGCAAATCTGCCGCCAGGTGTAGATACGCAAGAGGATTTAGACCGTTTAAATCAAATGGATGTGTCGAATTTTCAGTAAGGGCAATAATGCATGCAGAATGATGTGACGGCGCAAGTATACCCGTGGCAGGAAACTATTTGGCGAACACTGACCAGCCGTTTTCCGCAGCTTGGCCATGGTTTGCTGTTTTACGGTAAAGCGGGCTGCGGCAAAGAAGCATTCGCGCAGACTTTTTTAGTATGGATTTTATGTCAGAACCGTCATGTGAATAATAGGCCATGCGGTGAATGCGGCAGCTGCCAATGGCTAAAAGCGGACACTCATCCAAATTATGTGCATATTTCTACCGATGATGACAACAAGAAGCAAAATGCAAAAATTAAAATCGAAAAAATTCGAGAACTTTTGCCTTTTGTACAGCAAACGGTAGATGGCTGGCGTGTCATTGTGATTGAGCCGGCAGAAGCCTTAAATACCGCTTCTGCCAATGCGCTGCTTAAAACTTTGGAAGAGCCGGGTGAGCGGATTGTCATTATTCTGCTGGCGGATCATTATTTAAAATTGCCTGCGACCATTCGAAGCCGTTTGCAGCATTTCGCTTTAGACCGTATTTCTGCTGAACAGTCAGAACAATATCTTAAGGCGCATTTGCCCGCTGATACTATGCTGCCGCATGGTTTGCTGATGAACCTGTCGAACCAAATGCCGCTACGTGCTGTTGAGCTGGCGCAGAGTGAATGGCTGAATTTGCGTCAAGATTTTATCAATGACTGGCAAAAATTAATCAAACAAAAAAATATGCCTATGGCAATTGCGACCAAGTGGAATAAAGCGCTGAATTTTAGTGAATTTAGTCAAATGTTTGAATACTTGTTGTCCGATATAATTTGTGTCAAGCTAAATCAATCTATTAAAAATATTGATTTGAACTACAGTGATTTGCCAGAACAGTATTCTTTAGAGGCTTTATTCAGCATTTATGCTGATTTTCAAGACTCTAAGCGGTTTATTGAACAAAATGTACAAACGAATCTTGTACTTGATCAGCTGTGCATCAAATTGATGAATATATAAAAAAGGGGAACATGATGCAGCCACGTATGGGCGGAATTATTCAAGCGAATATCCCAGACATGGATACGCTATTTGCTTGCTATATGCCGTATGTTGCAGGCGGCGGTTTATTTGTGCCGTCTAGTCAGTCAGTAAAAATGGGCGATGAGGTTTTTATTTTGGCGACTTTGCCGGAACAGACACAAAAAGTGCCTTTAACGGGTAAGGTGATTTGGATTTCACAAAAGCAAAATGGCATCAAGCCTCAAGGCTTCGGTATTCAATTAAGCGGTGAAAAAGGGATTTATTTCCGTTCTGAAGCAGAACGTTTGCTTGCAGGTCTTAAAACTGAAGGACGCAGAAGTTACACTATGTAGTGTTTAATTTTACGCTTAGCAGGTACTCATTGTGTTTGTAGATACGCATTGCCATTTAATAATGCTGGATTTGGCTCCTTATAACGGTGATTTGGATCTGGCTTTGGCCCAAGCCCGTGAAGTGGGTGTTTCAAAGTTTATGAGTATCTCAGTTGATCTGGATGATCATATCGCGCTGTCAAAAATTGCAGCGCGGCATGCAGATGTCGGTTATACCGTTGGGGTGCATCCTTGTGAAGATGCTGCAACAATGGCGCGTGCAACGACTGAATATCTGATTGAGCTGGCGCAGCCTGAAAAGGTTTGGGCGCTGGGTGAGACGGGTCTGGATTATTATCATAGTACTGATTTTGTTGCAGAGCAGAAAGACTGTTTTGCCCGTCATATCCATGCGTCACAAGCCGTAAAAAAACCAGTCGTGGTGCATACGCGTTCTGCAAAAAATGATACGGTAGATATTATTCGCGCAGAGAAATCGACACACGGCATTTTGCATTGTTTTACAGAAGATTGGGAAACTGCAAAAGCGGTACTGGACTGCGGTTATTACATTTCATTTTCGGGTATTGTTTCATTTAAAAATGCGCAAGACCTGCGTGATGTTTTGAAGCAAGTGCCGCTAGACCGTGTGCTCATTGAAACAGACAGTCCTTATTTGGCGCCAATGCCATATAGAGGAAAGTCTAATGAGCCAAAATATGTGCCTTATGTAGCCAAAACATTAAGTGATGTATATGATAAGCCAGTTGAGGAGATTGCTCGAATTACGATGCAAAATTTCGAGAATCTGCTTAATCAGAAGTAAAAATTGAAATCATATAAGAGCAGAAGAGAGTTATTAGGGTGAAGATGGATCGTCAGGCTCAGTTCAGAGCAAGAGAAGCTTTAATTTTTCAAGTTGCAGAGCAGCTTCTGCTTGAAAATGGTGAAGCTGGAATGACGCTGGATGCGTTGGCAGCGGAACTGGATTTAGCCAAGGGCACTCTGTATAAACACTTTCAAAGTAAAGATGAGCTGTACATGCTGCTGATTATTCGTAATGAGCGCATGCTGCTGGAAATGATTAAAGATACAGATAAGCAGTTCCCTGAGCATTTGGCATTCTTTATGCTGCATCATTTGCACCATCCTGAACGTACCGTGCTGTTTCATCAAATTGAAGAACGGCTGTCTACAACAGGAGCGGGTATTCAGCATTTATTCAGTGAACTTTATCAGGTGCGCAAGCAAAGACTGCGTTTGATTATCCGTATGACAGAGACGTATTTGGCTTCTATTGAAAGCCATATGGCTGTGCGTGATTATCTGGCATCTATTTGGGCTTTAACGCATGGCGCAGCTGCTATTCTTAATTCTAGCTTCTACCAGCGTTATTTAGGCTCACGTGATACGTTGCGTGTCGCTTATATTGATCAGGCTTTGGCAATGCCGAAGCTGACACATCATATACCTCAGTTTGCATAAGGCAGGTCATGATTAAGCAAGGATCATCATCAACGCGCGGTTTTACACTGGTCGAGCTGATGGTGGTCATTGTCATCATGAGTATTTTAGCTTCATTACTGCTGATGAATATTGGCGGAATGGATCAGCGCAAGGCCATGCAGGCGCGTGAAGTGTTTATTATGGATATGCGCAAAATGCTGCGCACCGCCAACGATCAATCGCGCATTCTTGCGCTAAATCCGCAAATAGCAACCGATGTTGCCAATTTTCAATACAGTGCCGTAGAGTATTTGCCGCAGCAGCAGAATACAGCGCTGATCAGTCAAAATAATACATGGAAGCCCTTCAATGATTTTAAGGTGCGCGTATTGCCAGATCATGTATCTTTTGATGTGCAGCCCTTAGAGCACCAGTATGCAAATGCAAGAAATTCAGAATTATTGCAGCAGAATGCGCCAAAATTGATTTGGCTTGGCAATGGCGAAGCAAAACCTGTACGTGTGCAGTTTTATTTAGAAGACCGTCCAGTGGGTGAAGAAATAAGAATTGATCATTTGGGTAAAATAGCCAATGAAAGCTAAGGGATTTACACTGCTTGAAGTGATGGTGGCTTTGGCAATATTTGCTGTGGCAGCGGTTTCCTTAACGAATGTTGCCCGTCAATATACTCAAGCGACATCAAATGCGGTGCTTCGGACTAAAGCGCAATTTACCGCTTTAAATGAAATTGCATTGATGGAAATTAATAAAGAATGGCTGAGCGGTACTTCATCAAAGCAGACAGCGCAGCAGGGTGAAACTTGGCAAATAGATAAATCAGCACAGCAAACTATTAGCCCGAATGTGCAGCGGATTGATGTGCAAGTCAGTTTGTATAATAACGAAGCGGGTCAGGTTGAAGCGGGTATAACCAATTTGGTGTTTTTTAATCACCGGGTAGAAAGTCCATGAAGAGACACGCCAGTTTAGGTTTTACTTTGGTTGAGCTGCTGGTTGCAATTGCAATTTTTGCCGTGCTTTCAGCTTTGGGCTGGAAGGTTTTTGATTATATTGGCAAAGTTAAAACCCAAAATGCTATGCACGAAGCCAAACTAAGCCAGCTGCAGGAAACTTATCAGCAAATTTTACGTGATACTGTGCAGGCTGTGCCTTTAACAGCAAATATTAATAATAATATCCAGCCTGCTTTGGTGCTGCAAAATGGTCATTTAAGTTTTAGTAAAACGGGTGTAGCTGACCCGTTAAATCAGGGGATAGCACCAGATGAGCGTATTGAATATCAATATCGTCAAGATGAGCAAAAACTTTATCGTTTAAAATACGCTAATATTAATCAAGCTGGACAAGATCAGCCTGATTCCAGTGTGCTGCTAGAGGGGGTAGAGCAGTATCAAATTACGGTGCTTAATCCGAATGAGCTGACTGCTTGGCCAGATGCATCTGTCGATTTAAATCAGGCTGCAGAGAAACAGCGCTTGCCGCGCGGCATAAAAATAGCTTTAACAGTAGATGGTGTGGGCTATGAGTGGATTTATAGTTTGCTGAACACTGATTTTTTAACCGATAGCAATAATGGCGGGACATCCTGATGCATAAATATGCACGTTCTGAACGCGGTGTTGCGCTGTTAACGATTTTAGTGATGGTGGCGTTAGCCACAATTTTAGCTGCCGGCATTGCGCAGCAGCAGGCAAATACCGCTGAAAATACAGCTTATTTGATGCGTCAAAATCAGTCGCTTATGTATGCAAAAAGTGCAGAAGCTTTTTTTGCAGAACTGCTGAAAGATGATGCTGAGAATGCAGGGCAAGTCGATCATTTGCAGGAAAATTGGGCGAAACCGATGCCAGCTTTTCCAGTCGAGGATGGCTTTGTGTCTGGTACGCTGGAAGATCAATCAGGGAAATTTAACTTGAACAGCCTGATAAATAATGAGGGGGCTGTGAATGAAAATGCTAAAAAGTGGTTTGAGAAAATTTTAGTGCGTGCTGGCTTGCCGGCTCAGCTGAGTGAAGCAGTGATTGATTGGCAGGATGAGGATGATGAAACTGCGGGTTCAATGGGGGCTGAAAGCAGTTACTACCGCGGTTTACAAAATTCGGCAGTGCCGCCAAACACTAAATTTCATGATGTAGATGAGCTGAAAGCCGTGCGCGGTTTTGAAAATGGCAAAGATAAGCTGATTGCGCCTTATGTATCAGCCCTGAACAGCCGAGATGCGAAAGTTAATATTAATACAGCATCGCCATTTTTGCTGGCCAGTATAGATGAGTCGCTGGATATTAATAGCGTCAAACAAGCCTTAGAGCAAAAGCAAGCTAAGCTTGAGTATTTTGAATCGGTCAATGACCTTTGGGCCTTATCGCCATTTTCAGAAGCTGCCGCTGAAAAACGTGACGCAGTTAATGATTTTTTAGGTGTACAGTCTGCTCAGTTTAAGGCTAAAATACATGTGGAGCTTGGCGGCAGGAAACGTCAGTTCAGCTCAGAAATGGTTCGAAAAGAAAAAACAGTCTATGTGGCTTACCGCAGTATGAAGCCCTTTTAAAAGCCCGCCATTTTGTTTAATGTGTTTTGTCAATGGGGCTGAGCAGTAAAATTAATGCTCAAGGTTTTACTTTTGCTTTATAATCCAAGTTCATCTAGAGATATTGATTGCATTACGGCATATGATAATTCGTAAGTTATTTAAGTTTGAAAATGCTCATATTGTGCGGAACTGCACATCTGACCGCTGTAAGCGTTCTATTCATGGGCATAGTTATAAAGTTGAGCTGCTGTTGAAGGCATCCAAGCTCGATCATGGCCAAATGGTATATGACTTCGGACTGCTGAAAGGCGTAATCAAAGACTTATACGACAGTTTTGACCATGCAATATGCTTTTGGAATCAAGACAGTGCTGAATATATTCAAGCATGCAAAACCTTTAGTGCACGCTGGGTATCTTTGCCTGTTTCACCGTCAGCAGAACAGTTTTCACGTATCTTTTTTCATTTGGCGCAGCAGGTGCTTGCATCAACTGAAACTCAAAATGGCGAAGGTGATGTAGAAGTCTACTCAGTGATTGTGCATGAGACCGATACGGGCTATGCACAAAGCTTTTTAGAAGATATTCTTAACGAACAAATGGGTATGCTTTCGCTGGATCAGATTGAATTTTCAGAACAGATTCAGTCTGAGTGGTCAAATCCGCAAATGTTTGAACAGCTGAAACAAGGCATTAAATTTCAAAACCCGCAGGTAGAATTGCAAGTTAAACTCTAATGCAGCGTTTAACGGATATATTGTAAGAAGGATCGGACACAGGTATGTCTTTTACGGAAGAGCAGCAAGCTAAGCTGAATAAAGTGCAGCTTGATGCAGGCTGGAAAATTGGACTGAGTGAATTTTTGCTTAGCCCGAAAATGGATGAGTTAAAAGACTTTCTTGTGCGGGAAATTCAAGCGGATAAAGTCATCTATCCTCCAAATGCATTGATTTTCAATGCGCTGAATACGACCCCTTTGGAAAATGTCAAAGTGGTTATTTTAGGGCAAGATCCATACCATGGTCCAAATCAGGCGCATGGCTTAAGTTTTTCCGTGCAGAAAGGTGTGCCTTTGCCGCCATCTTTACGCAATATTTATCATGAGCTGCAAAGTGATTTAGGCATTACTGCGCCCAAACATGGTGATTTAACCCGCTGGGCAGAACAAGGTGTTTTGCTTTTAAATGCGGTTTTAACGGTAGAGGCGGGACAGCCTACATCGCATCAAAAACGCGGCTGGGAAGATTTTACCGACCATGTGATTGATGTATTGAATGAACAGCGCGAGCATATTGTTTTTATTCTCTGGGGAGCATATGCGCAGCGTAAAGGACAACGAATCGATCAAAATAGGCATTTGGTTTTAAAAGCTGCGCATCCATCTCCATTGGCGGCCAACCGAGGCGGTTTTTTTGGTTGTAAGGTTTTTTCAAAATCTAATAATTATCTTAAACAAAATGGCATTGAGCCTATTGATTGGCAGCTGGACGCATGACAACTTATTCTCCTGTTTCAAAAAACTATCATCCGGACTTAATTGTAGAGGAAGTGAAAAACGGCTGGCGCATTGTTCGTCTGAACCGCCCTAAATCGCTGCATGCTTTAGATGAGTCTATTGTCACTGCGCTGCTTGAGGTCTTTCAGGATTTTCATGCCGATGACAATGTTAAAGCAATTTGGCTGGATTCAACGACACCTAAAGCTTTCTGTGCAGGCGGTGATGTGCGTAAGCTGCGTCAATTGGTCATTAATGATGAAGCAAGCGCAGCCAATAAGTTTTTTGAACAGGAGTATGCATTAGACCTGCTGCTGCATAACTATGCTAAACCTGTATTGGTTTGGGGTGAAGGTTATGTGATGGGCGGCGGTTTGGGCTTGTTTATGGCGGCGCCTTTTCGTTTAGTTACACCGTATTCGCGTCTGGCAATGCCTGAAATTAATATTGGTTTATATCCAGATGTAGGGGCAACCCGCTTCTTGGCGGATCGCGGCGCGGTTGGGCTGTTTACAGGTTTGACTGGTTCAATTATGACTGCTGCCGGCGCTTACGGGATTGGCTGGGCGACACATATTTGTGATGCGCAGCGTGATAATGTCTTAGATAAAGTGGTCAATATTCATTGGGATCATTATCCAGCAGGCGATTTTCGTGCGATTGATGACACATTAAACAGTATGCATCGTCCAGTTGGGCCTGGTCCGCTGCAAAACTCTTTAGATGTTATTCAAAGTGTATGCCGCGGCGTAAATTTTGAACATGATTATGAGGCGATTGTCGGTTTAAGTGATGCCCGCAGCGATTGGCTGCGTCAAGCGAGCGAAAACTTGCAAAAAGGTTCACCCGCGACGGCAGCATTAACGTGGCTGTTGTGGCAGTGGGGCAAGAAAATACATTCTTGGAATGAAGTCTTTGAATTAGAAACTCAAATTTCAGAGTGGAAAATTCGTCATGCCGACTTCGTTGAAGGTGTGCGTGCGCGCTTGGTCGATAAAGACTTAGCGCCAGACTGGGAAAAAGGCGCAGATATGTCGCTTAAGGGTATTTTAGGTGCAAATCCGCCAGTCATTTCTAATCAAAGCTGGAATGAGTTGCTGAAACATTATGGTGTAATCAGTTAATACATGAGTGCTGTTGAAAAATTCAGTGATGAATACTGGATGCAGCTGGCGATGGAGCAGGCTGCATCTGCTGCGGGACAGGGTGAAATACCGGTCGGCGCAATTATCGTCAGTGAAAATCAAATTATTGGCGCAGGTTATAATGCGCCAATTTCTTTGCATGACCCGACTGCTCATGCTGAAATTCAAGCAATCCGCCAAGCTTGCGCCCAGCTTGAAAATTATCGCATGCCAGCAGATGCTGTGCTGTATGTTACCTTAGAACCATGCACCATGTGTGTGGGCGCATTGGTGCATTCACGTATTTCACGGGTTGTTTATGGCGCATTTGAGCCCAAAGCCGGCTCATTGGTCAGTGCGCGTAAACTTTTTGAAACGGGTTACTATAATCATATTTTTGACTTTGAACAAAGCGCTTTGCATGCGGCATGTTCGGAGCAGCTCAGCCTGTTTTTTAAGATGCGCCGTGAGCAAAAAAAACAGCAAAAATTACAAGAAAAGGCCTTAAATGATCAGGGCTAAAGCGTATGATATTTGCTATTTCATAAAAACAGCACAATAACTTTCAGGATCTATCTATGAACTCGATTACCATACAAAAAGAATTTCATGCGCCTGTAGAACAGGTATTCGAATTGTTGTCTAAACATGCGACTTATAATGTTGCTTTTGCACCAGTACAAGTCGTGCGTGTGAAAGATTCAGCTGATCCTGAGCGTCCAGATGGTGTGGGTTCGGTGCGCCGTATGGGCTTCGGTCCAGTCAAGCCGCTGCAGGAGCAGATTATTGTGCTTGAGCTGAATGAGCGTATTGAATATAAGATTATTAAAAATCCATTGGTAAAGCATCATCTGGGCATCATTCAGTTTCAGCCTGTTGATGATGCGAAAACTTTAGTGACATATACAATTGAATTACAGGCGCGTGCGCCTTTTGTGAGTAAATTAATCCTTGCTCAGTTGAAAGCAGCGATTAAAATGGGGTTTTCTAAACTCGCGAAAACTGTCTAAAACACAGCGGAAAAGCAATGACTGTTCGAATTATTACCATCGATGGCCCAAGCGGCTCAGGCAAGGGTACTTTGGCCTCTAAGCTGGCGGCGCATTATCAATTTCATTTGCTGGATTCTGGCGCGCTGTACCGTTTGCTCGGCTTGTCATTGCATCAAGACGGGCTGCTTGATGCATTGGAAACTAAATTGGATGCGTGTACAAAAATTGCTGCAAATTTAGATATCGAATTTATTGGCACTGAAGACGGTATTCAAATTTTGCTGAAAGGCGAAGATGTGAGTCAAACCATCCGTACCGAGCGTGTGGGTGAATTTGCATCAAAAGTAGCGGCTATTCCAGAGCTTAGACAAGCGCTGCTTGCGCGTCAGCATGCATTTGCGCAAGCGCCGGGCTTGGTTGCAGATGGCCGCGATATGGCAACTTCCATCTTTCCGCAGGCTCAAGTGAAGATTTATTTGACAGCTTCGGCTGAATCTCGAGCTCAGCGCCGTGTAAACCAGTTGCAGGCTATGGGCTTGGATGTTAAAATAAACGACATTTTAGCTAATATCGAAGCGCGTGATAAGCGGGATATGGAACGTACAGTTGCCCCCCTTAAGCCAGCGGAAGATGCGTACATCATTGATAGTTCTGAATTGAATATTGATGAAGTATTTGAGTTGATGACTGCGTATGCAGATCAGCAATTCGCTAAATAACTTATTTTTCAGCAGAAGCATAGCTTGATCAGTTTTATATGGACTATGTAGACGCTTAATTAAACCGGCCTTGTCTGATCCAAGACCGCTGACTTTATCAGGTATATCATGACCGAATCTTTTGCAGCCCTCTTTGAAGAAAGCGAATTAAACCTCAACGTTGAAAAGGGTGCTGTCATCCAAGGCGTTGTAGTAAGCATCGACTCTGACTGGGTTACTGTTGACACTGGCCTTAAATCTGAAGGCGTTGTTGACCGCGCTGAATTCTTGAATGAACAACGTGAACTTGAAGTTCAAGTTGGCGATACTGTAGACGTTGTTGTTGAAGCTCTTGACAACGGTATGGGTCAAACAGTTCTTTCTCGCGAAAAAGCTAAACGCGCTGAAACTTGGACTAAACTTGAAAAAATCTTTGAAGACGGCGAAATCGTTACTGGTGTTATCTCTGGTAAGGTTAAAGGCGGTTTCACTGTTGACATCGGTCCAGTACGTGCGTTCCTTCCTGGTTCTTTAGTTGACACTCGTCCTATCCGTGATACTACTCACTTGGAAGGCAAAGAGTTAGAATTCAAAGTAATCAAACTTGACGCTAAGCGTAACAACGTTGTTGTTTCTCGCCGTGCTGTTATGGAAGCTGAATCTTCAGCTGACCGTGAAGCTCTTCTTGCTCAGCTTGAAGAAGGTCAAACAGTTACTGGTACGATCAAAAACCTTACTGACTACGGCGCGTTCGTTGACCTTGGCGGTATCGACGGTCTTCTTCACATCACTGACATGGCTTGGAAACGTATCAAGCACCCATCAGAAGTTGTTGAAGTTGGTCAAGAAGTTACTGTTAAAGTACTTAAATTCGACCGCGAACGTAACCGCGTATCTTTAGGCCTTAAACAATTAGGCGAAGATCCATGGTTAGCGATCATGAGCCGTTACCCTAAAGGTTCTATCGTTAAAGCGCGCGTAACTAACCTAACTGACTACGGCTGTTTCGCAGAAATCGCTGAAGGCGTTGAAGGTCTAGTACACGTTTCTGAAATGGACCACACTAACAAAAACATCCACCCGTCTAAAGTTGTTCAGATCGGTGACGAAGTTGATGTTATGGTTCTTGAAGTTGACGAAGAACGCCGTCGTATCTCTCTTGGTATCAAACAAACTCGTGCTAACCCATGGGAAGAGTTTGCTAAGAACCACGACAAAGGTGAAAAAGTTTCAGGTACGATCAAGTCTATCACTGACTTCGGTATCTTCATCGGTTTGCCAGGCGGCATCGATGGTCTAGTTCACTTGTCTGACATTTCTTGGAACGAACAAGGCGAAGAAGCTATCCGTCGTTACAAGAAAGGTGACACAGTTGAAGCGGTTATCCTTTCAGTAGACGCTGAAGGCAACCGTATCAGCCTTGGCATCAAACAAATGAACAGCGATCCGTTCAACGACTTCCTTGCTGCTAACGAACGCGGTGCTTTGGTTAAAGGTACTGTAACTGCTGTTGACGCTCGCGGCGCAACTGTTAAGTTAGCTGACGAAGTTGAAGCTCAGTTGAAAGCTTCTGAAATTAACCGTGACCGCGTTGAAGATGCGACTAAGTTCCTAGAAGTTGGTCAAGAAGTTGAAGCTAAGATCATCAATGTAGACCGCAAGTCTCGCACTATTAACTTGTCAGTTAAAGCGAAAGACGAAGCTGAAGAGAAAGAAGCAGTAGCTAACTTGAACAAGACAGCTACAGCAACTTCAGACAATGGTCCTAAGACTATTGGTGATTTGATCAAAGCTCAAATGGGCAACTAAGTAAATGATTAAATTGTGTTAGTTTAATGTAAGTTAACTAATACTTTTTATACAAATACTGTAAACGGTAGCGCAGTAAGTCATTATTGCGCTACCGTTTTGTATTTAAACAGGTTATTATCTGCAAATAGATTCCAAGTAGCTTGATAATTAAAGAGGTCGCAGATGACTACTGAAGCACTTAATAAGTCTGACTTAATAGAGCGTATTTCTCTTAAGAATCCTCATTTAGCAGAACCGCTTGTTGAAGAAGCTGTTAAAATTATGATTGATCAGATGATTGAAGCTCTTTCATCAGACAATCGTATTGAAATCCGTGGTTTTGGAAGTTTCGCACTTCATCACCGTGAGCCTCGTGTTGGCCGTAACCCTAAAACTGGTAAATCAGTAGAAGTGGCGGCAAAGGCAGTTCCTCACTTTAAACCGGGTAAAGCCTTGCGTGATGCTGTTAACGAGTCAGCAGGCAAATAATATTTAGGGGTGCCTATGCGCTACGTACTCGCAATAATTTTAATTTTGCTTTTTGGTTACTCACTATTTTTGGTTTTGCAAAATAGTACGGAACTTTCTGTAGATTTGCTGTTTACTCAAGTACCTGCAATGCGTTTAGGCTTGCTTCTATTGCTGACCTTGGCTTTAGGTGTTGTATTGGGTTTACTGCTAGGTGTACAAATTTTCCGAGTATTCCAAAACAATTGGGAAATTAAACGTCTTCGTAAAGATATTGATCGATTGCGTAAGGAGCAAATCCAAGCTGCACAATTGGCTGCTTCTGAAGCTGCGGCAACCACTCGGCATGAGAAGACGGTGATGGATATTCATCCAGAAGACCGCTCTTCAAATCCGCTTTAATGTGAAATTGAAATAAAATATTTGTTTGAAGCCAGATAAATCAAGCAATATATATTTAGGCTCCTTAAAGATTTTTTCCTTAAGGAGTTTTTTCTTTACTGAGCTTTAAATAAAAGCAGCCTTTGAGTTGAATAAGAAAAGCTTTGTAATATATTCCAGATTTAAGCTTGGTTGCGCAAAAGGAATAGCTTTATAATGCAGTCGATTTGTCTTGATTATATAAAGGGTAGTCTCTTGAGTATTGTTGTTGCACTCGATGCTAAAAGCCAATATGACGCATTAACAATTGCTGAGCAGCTTGATCCTGCATTGTGCCGCGTTAAAGTTGGTAAAGAGCTGTTTACCCATGAAGGCCCAAGTGTGGTTAAAGCGCTGCATGATAAAGGCTTTGAAGTCTTCTTAGATTTAAAATTTCATGATATTCCAAACACGACTGCTCAGGCTGTATGCGCAGCGGCAGATATGGGCGTTTGGATGGTCAATGTACATGCATCCGGCGGCCGCAAGATGATGGAAACATGTGTTGAACGCTTGAAGGCTGGGAATTATAGTACGCAGCTGATCGCTGTTACGGTTTTAACTTCAATGGGCCGTGAAGATTTGGCTGATCTGGGTTTAGATGCAGAGCCGTTTGAGCATGTAAAACGCCTTGCTCAGCTGACTAAAGACAGCGGGTTAGATGGTGTGGTCTGTTCTGCACAAGAAGCGAAAATGCTTCGAGAAACGCTTGGTCAGGATTTCTCATTGGTAACCCCTGGCATTCGTCCAGCAGGTTCAAATGCGGATGATCAAAAGCGCATTGTGACACCGAAGCAGGCAATGTTAGACGGTTCAACACACTTGGTCATTGGGCGTCCAATTACCAAGTCTGAAAACCCGCGTCAAACTTTAAAAGATATTTTGGCATCCATGTCATAAATGCAATAAAGAGCCTTTCGAATGAAAGGCTCTTTTATGTTAGAACATCAAAAATTAAAATAAGAGATAAGTATATGGATAGTGAAAAAACTGAAGCTGCTGTAGAGCTGCAAAATGTAGATATAGCTGAAATTCAGAAAGATAAAGAACAAGAGCAGCAAAAACAGTTAAATCATTCAGATTGGATTCCTGATTTTGATGTGATCGAAATTGCTTCAGATGCAATTGATGCTGTTGGTGATTTTATCGGTGATATTGATCTCAGTTTTTAACTCGGATTTAAGCTTTCTAAGTATGGATTTTAATTGGATATGATAGGGGAAAACATGCCAAAGCTCTGCTTTATAGAATAGCGCAGGAACTTTGGCGTATAGGAGAGGCGATTAAAGCGCAGCTAAGATGCTGACAGCAATTGGCGCTAATACAGATAGAATAAATCCGCTGACCATGGCATGCGGAATAAAATCATTGCCGCATGACTGTTTTACCATGGGTAAAGTCACATCCATGGCTGTTGCTCCAGCCGATGAAATTGCAGAGCGCGGATAGCGCCAGCCGATTAAGTACATAAATAAAATGGCAAAAATTTCTCTGAATAAATCATTGATAAGCGCAATACTGCCGAGCTGTGCATTTTTTAGTTCTGTTACAACAATGCCGGTCATTGAATAAAAACCATAACCTTGGGAAAGCATAATCAAATCTTTCAGACTGATGCTGCTAATCATATAAGAAACTGCAACTGCGCCAAGTAATGAGCCCGCAATGCAGGCAAGCGGCACGAGCAAAATTTTCCAGTTTAGCCATGAGCGGTCTAAAGGTGAATAAGCGAGGTCCAGTCCAATTAGGAACATAAAGACTAAAAGTAAATACCAAGTGCTGATGTGTACATTGAGCTGAAAATAGCTGAATAGTTCTGCCATGCCATATCCGAGTGCTAATGCAAAAAAGGCATAGCTGATATTGAGCAGTGAAGAAAGCAATAAGTCTGCCGAGACTTTGCCTTGCATAGGCTTGTAGCCAAAGGCTTTGAATAGAACATAGCAGCAGATGAAAGCGCCGATTGACGTTCCCAAAGCAATCAGTACGGCTGTGGACAGAATTTGTGCAGGACTGCTTAAGTTGTGCAGGGTCTGAGAAAACTCGATGGCAATTGCTATGAGTAATAAATAAGTAAAGTAAGGCAGTATTTTAAAGCAGAGTTTTTCAAGTCTTTCTGGCAGTTTGCGGGCAAGTATAAATCCAATAAATAAACAGAAGAGGAGCTGGAAAATCAGCCAAAGAGATTGCATAACAGAATAGGCAGTAAAGAATTAGCTGCCTATTATGCCAGTTTAATATTTAAGCCGCATGATTTTGTGAAGGCTGCAGCAGCAAGTAGTCAGCTGGATTCACTTTATTGGTTTTCAGCCAATATTTCCAAGTGTAGGTTGGCCACAAAGAAAAGTTCTTGCCGTCATCTTGCTGATACCAGCTGACACAGCCAGATTGCCAGATTGTGCCTTGAAAGTTTTTTTGCAAATCAAGATTAAACCGGTCTTGAACCTCATCTTTCACCACAATAGCTTTGCTGTGTGTTTTTTCCGTGAGCTGGATCAGCTGTAAAATATAATTGACCTGTGACTCAATCATAAAAATAACCGAGTTGTGGCCTAAGACGGTATTGGGTCCAAGCAGCTGAAAAAGGTTAGGGAAGCCTTTGGTGGTGATGCCGTAATAACTTTCAGCACCATCTTTCCATGCATCTTTGAGTTCGAGGTTGTTGAGGCCTGTACAGCTGAATGATTTTAAGTAAATACGAGGGTCAGTAATAAATCCTGTGCCATAAATCAGACAGTCAATTTCACGTTTTTGACCATCTTTGGTAATGATGCTGTCTTCAGTTATTTCTAAAATACCGTCTGTGACTAAATCGACATGAGGTAAGTTGAAGCTGCGGAAATACTTATTGGAGACCAATATGCGTTTGCAGCCCATAATATAATTTGGAATCAGTTTTTCTGCTGTGGCGCTGTCTTTCACTTGGTGACGAATATACGCTTCAGCCAATTTTTGAGCATACTTCATGACTTGAGGCTTAACAATGGGTACAACGCGGGATTCATTTGACCAGTATAAACGTGCGCGGTGAATTTTTCTGAACCAGTCAAAGCGGTCAAAAAGTTTCTTTTCTATAGGCAGATAGCGCCGTTCATCACGTGGAATCACCCAAGCAGCAGTACGCTGCATGACATACAGTTTTTGTACTTTCGGCGCAATTTCGGGGATGTATTGAATAGCGCTTCCGCCAGTGCCAATTGAAGCAACTTTTTTATCATTTAAGTTGAATTGGTGATCCCACTGTGAAGAATGGAAGATTTTGCCTTTAAATTTTTCAATACCGGGTATATGAGGGATTTGCGGCACATGCAGCGGGCCAGAGGCAAAAATAACATATTGTGCGCTGAGCATGCGTTCATGATTTAAGCTTAAATGCCATTGGCAGCTTTCTTCTTCATAATGAATGGCTTGCACCTCACAGTTTAATTCAGTGCATGTTTCTAATTCGTGCGATTTAATGAGGCCTTGGATATATTCAAAAATTTCAGGCGCTTCGGCATAGCGTTTTGACCAGTCTGTTTTGGGCGCAAAAGACAGCGAATACATATGTGACTGAACATCACAAGCGGCGCCCGGATATTGGTTTTCACGCCATGTACCGCCAAAATCGCTGGATTTTTCTAAGATGACAAAATCTTGAATATTGCTTTGCAGCAAGCGGATAGCGATGGCGATACCGCCGAAGCCGCCGCCGATAATTGCAATTTTGGCGCGATTGTTTTGTGTATTTTGAATGGAGCGATTTACCATGCCATTTGACTCTTTTTTTGATTATGGCAGTAGCATAAAGCAAAATTAAATTGAAATGGAATGATTCGCCTGACACTAAGATTGATCAAAACGGCAATGTTCATTGCTCGAATTTTATAGTAAAAGTGTAATAGAAAAAGAATTTAGATTTAATTTTAGGTGTTTATGAAGCGATCTATTCTAAGCCTGATGTATTTGGTGCAAGGCATGCGTAAGGCAGGCATAGACGTTGATCAAAAGCTGCAAAGCATAGGCTTGCGCATTGATGCCTTAGATCCAGCTTCGGTGATTCACCCAAGCTTGGAGTGGGACGTATTAAAAGTTATTGGTCAGGATGTAGAGCCAGAACTGGGTTTATGGATTGGTCAGCATTATACGCTGGCGGGTTATGGGCCTTTGCTGATGCTGTTGGTCACGTGTCAAAATATTCGGACTGTACTGGAGCAAGGCATCCGTTTTCAGCGCCTGACTCATTTAACTGGGCAGCTGGGTATGGCGCTGAGTGTGCATGAGGCTGCGCTGTGTTACCGTCCGCAAAATATGAATACACAGCTGGGCTTGATGCTGGCGCAGTCCGAAATTTCAGGGACCTATAAATTTATTCGTGATTTATACAAGATGATGGGACTTTCATCACCGTATATTAACGTTGAATTGCCGTTTGAACAGCCTGAAGATCTGCAGCAGCTGCAGGTTTATCATCAGTATTATGGTTCAAATGTGAAATTCGGTGCGCCATTGGCTTCATTTTGGTTTGAAGATTCTGTGCTGGATGTGAAAATTCCTTCTGCAGATTCTATTACCTTTAATTTGTATGAAGCAAAATGCATAGCTGAGCTAGAGCGCTTAAGCTCTGATGAAACGGTTCCATCGCTGATTCAGCGGGTACAGGATTATTTAGAGCTGCAAAGCGGCAGCATGCCAAGCATGGCGGAAACGGCGTCTGCGCTGAATGTGCCTGAACGTACGCTGCGTCATCAGCTGCTGCAGCTGAATACCAGTTATAAACAAATCCGCGAGGATATTATTAAGGATAAAGCGCTGCGGTTAATGGAATACAATGAGTATTCCATTGAAATTATTGCAGAGCTGCTGGGCTATTCGGAGCCAGCGGCGTTTAATCACGCATTTAAACGCTGGTTTGGACGCAGTCCGAGGCAATATATGAAATAGCCTAAGCAGTGTCATCCCAAAGTGTTATATATTCAGCTTCAATTTTCGCTATAATTTTATTAGCCCAAAGTAGTATTCAAAGTTATGTCAGACATTCAATCACAGCAAAGCATGGTTTTCTCCCCAATTTCACCTGCAGACCGTTATGCGCAAGTATTGGCATCGGGTCAATTTCTGCCAGATGAAGCACAGGCGCAAGCAGTGCATGAACTTGATCGTGTTTGGCAAGAGCTGCTGCAGCGTTTCAAAGCATCTAAAAAAGCATTCCGCCGTTTCCGCCGTCAAAGTTCACCGCAGGGTGTTTATATGTGGGGCGGTGTAGGCCGCGGTAAAACATGGCTGATGGATCAGTTCTATGAATCCATTCCATTTCGCCGTAAAACCCGTATGCATTTTCACCATTTTATGCAGTATGTGCACCGTGAGCTGAACAAGCTATCTGGACAGCGCAATCCATTAGATTTGGTGGCAGATCAAATTTATAAAGAAGCCGTGGTGATTTGTTTTGATGAGTTTTTTGTATCCAACGTTACGGATGCCATGATTCTGAGTGATTTGTTCCAAAAACTTTTCACTCGCGGCATTACATTGGTTGCAACCTCAAACATTGCGCCAGACGGTTTATATAAAAATGGTATTCATCGTGACCGTTTCTTGCCAACCATTGAAATGGTGAAGAAGAATTGCGTTGTTTTAAATGTGGATGCCGGCGTAGATTACCGCTTGCGTGTGCTGAAACAGGCGCAGCTGTTTAAGTCGCCGCTGACACATGAAAATAAACTTTGGATGGCAAAGCGTTTCAGCGCATTAACGCAAGGTCAGACACAGTCGCAAGAGCCGATTATTATTAACCAGCGCATTGTAGAAACTATTGGCCACACGGAAGATGTGCTTTGGTGTGAATATTCGGATCTTTGTTTAAAACCGCGCAGCCCGGCAGACTTCATTGAAATTGCCAATGTCTATAATACGGTATTGGTCAGCAATGTGCCGCATATGACCGATTATTTGTCAGAAGGTACGCGCCGTTTTATTTACTTGGTCGATGAATTTTATGACCGCGGTGTTAAATTAATTTTAACGTCTGAAGATTCGATTATTGATCTTTATCAAGGTGAGAAGCTCGCATTTGAAATTGAGCGTACGCGTTCTCGTTTGCTTGAAATGCAGTCAGATGATTACCTGCATTCTTCTCATAGACAGATTCAGGCCGATCAATCTAAAGAAGTCGTTGAGTAATTCTAGCAGTGTAAAAAAGCGCCGAATATCGGCGCTTTTTTTATGTATTTGAACTGCTGAATTCATCGACATTTATTGTTATTCATGGCTTAATCAAGAGCGTAAATTTAGCTTATTTTGAGGTTTTGCTTAATTTTAAAGCGAAAATCTGAACTTAAGTCTAATTTAGACATTTCAAAAACTTTATAAACTGTAAAAGAGCATTCAAGCTGGTGATGTTGCATTGCTGATCTACTTTTTGGGCAAGAAAATGAGGGTATTTACTTGCTAAAAAATGATCACTATTTAGTAATGTGATAGTGCTATTCAGCTAAGTATAAATAGGTATACTGGAATCTCTTGTTATAAAAAGTAGCAATATCAGGAAAGACAATGACTGCACGTATTCAAAAAGGCAAGTTAGCGATTGCTAAAGAACTTTACGATTTCATCGAAAATGAAGCACTTCCAGGTTCAGGTTTGGACAGTGAAACTTACTGGAAAAACTTCGAACAAGTCGTTGTCGATCTTAGCCCAAAGAACAAAGCACTATTGGCTAAGCGTGATGACATTCAAGCTAAAATTGATGAATGGCACCGCAACAACAAATTTGAACTCGAAGCTTACAAAGCTTTCCTAACTGAAATTGGCTACTTGGTACCAGAAGTAGAAGATTTCCAAATCAGCACAGAAAATGTAGATGAAGAAATCGCATTGCTTGCTGGCGCGCAGCTGGTTGTACCAGTGCGTAATGCACGTTACTGCTTGAACGCAGCGAACGCTCGCTGGGGTTCTTTATACGACGCGCTTTACGGCTTTGACGTGATCTCTGAAGAAGGCGGTGCGGAAAAAGGCAAGGGCTATAACCCAGTGCGCGGCGAAAAAGTAATTGCTTTCGCTAAAAACTTCTTAAATGAAATTTTCCCGCTTGCAGCCGGTTCGCACGCAGATGCAACTCAGTATGCTGTAGAAGCTAAAAAATTAGCTGTAACGTTAAAAGACGGCTCTAAAACAACTTTAGCGCATGAAGCTCAATTTGTAGGTTTCAATGGCGAAGAAGCTGCGCCAACAGAAATCGTTCTATTGAACAATGGTTTGCATGTCATTATTGAAGTAGATGCGACAAGCCCAATTGGTCAAGCAGACCCTGCTGGCGTAAAAGACCTTGTTCTTGAAGCTGCTGTAACAACAATTCAAGACTTGGAAGACTCGATCGCTGCAGTAGATGCTGAAGAGAAAGTTGAAGGCTACCGTAACTGGTTAGGCTTAATGAAAGGTACGCTTTCTGAGTCTATCGAGAAGAACGGCAAAACGATTACACGTACACTGAATAAAGACCGTACGCACAAGAACTTAATTGGCGGTGAAACGAAACTTCATGGCCGTTCACTAATGCTTCTTCGTAATGTTGGTCATTTAATGACAAACCCTGCAATCCTTGTAGATGGCGCTGAGATCTACGAAGGCATCATGGATGCATTGATCACGCCATTGCTTACTTTCGCAGACATCAAAGGCGAGAACGAAAACAAGAACTCGCGTAAAGGTTCTATGTACATCGTGAAGCCAAAAATGCATGGTCCAGAAGAAGTTGCATTTGCAGTTGAATTGTTTGAACGTTCAGAGCAAGCACTAGGCTTACCTGCGAAAACATTAAAAATCGGTATTATGGATGAAGAACGCCGTACATCTGTAAACTTGAAAAACTGTATCGCGCAAGCGAAAGACCGTACGATCTTCATTAATACAGGTTTCATGGACCGTACTGGCGATGAAATTCATACCTTTATGGAAGCAGGCCCATTCGTTCGTAAAGGCGAAGTGAAGTCTCAAATTTGGTTCCCAGCGTACGAAAACCGTAACGTGATGATTGGCCTTCAAGCTGGCCTTCGCGGTAAAGCGCAAATTGGTAAAGGCATGTGGCCAAAACCGGATATGCTGCTTGATATGTACAACACTAAGATTGAGCATCCAGAAGCTGGCGCAAGCTGTGCATGGGTTCCGTCTCCATCTGGCGCTGTAATTCACGCGATTCACTACCACCAATGCAACGTTTCTGCTCGTCAGCAAGAGCTTCTCAAAACTGAAGCGCTGTCTTTAGATGACTTGTTAACGCCGCCTTTAGCGACGGAGACTAACTGGACTGAAGAAGAGAAAATCAAAGAGCTTGAAAACAACCTTCAAGGGATCTTGGGTTATGTTGTGCGTTGGGTTGACCTAGGTGTAGGCTGTTCGAAAGTTCCAGACATCAACAACGTTGGTTTGATGGAAGACCGTGCAACATTGCGTATTTCTTCACAGCACGTAGCGAACTGGCTGCGTCACGGTATCGTAACTGCTGCTCAAGTTGAAGAAGTAATGAAGCGTATGGCGAAAATCGTCGACGAACAAAATGCGAATGATCCTGCTTATACAGCAATGGCGCCTGGTTTTGACGGTTTTGCTTACCAAGCTGCGTATGACCTCGTGTTTAAAGGTGCAGAGCAGCCTTCTGGTTATACAGAGCCGCTTCTTCATGCTTACCGTTTAAAGTTAAAAGGTTATACAGGTGACTAATCGTTAGCCTATTTGACTAAAAAAGCCTCTTCGGAGGCTTTTTTCATATATAAAAGTTTATCTAAAAGAAACGTTGAGCCGCTTAAAAATGTATTTCTGGAATGTGAATAGGCTTGTAGACGATATTCGTTTAAATAAAGTCTCTGAAACCCATTATAAAAATTATTACATCGCCAGCTCAATTTTAATTTTCTTTAGCTGCTGAGTCCTAAGCTTAATGCCTGAATCTAAGCCAGCCGAAGCATGGGCTTCCTTTATTTTACAAATCGGGCTATTGATTAGCTGGGTGAATGCCATCGTTAAAGCCAATGGCGGCGAACATGGCCGAGATTTTTTAAAACGCTTTATCGCATTGTATTTGCCGTAACTATTCAGAGTTTAGCCCTCTTTATGGCTATCGGCATTGTCATCGAAGTCCTGTTATCCATGTTGACTGTACACATGGATGAAGCTGCACTTGAGCATTTAACTACAATAAAAGATCTCAGTTTTGAAGTGCTTGTCAGCTGTTATATCTATTGGCGTATTTATAAAGCAATTCAGCAGATTAATCAGCCTGTTTAAATTTAGAAATTGTGCAAGAAATTATTTCTTAACGTTTCATTCTGTTTTTCTCATAGCTTTTCAATGCTGAAGCCTTTACATTGGAATGAATGATAAAAATGGAATGGGACGGATGTCAGCATATACCGCATTAGATTTGCAATACATTGGTGGACAGTGGAAGGCAGGGACATCGATACGCAAAATTAAGAACTTCAATCCCTATAGCCAAGACTTGATTTTTGAATTGCAGGCGGCCAGCTGTGCCGATATAGATAGTGCATATGATGCAGCAGAAGCTGCCTTTAAATCTGAAATCACGAAGTCAATAGATATTCGTAAGCAAGTCATCACGAACTTAAGTGCGGTCATTCAGCAGCGTAGAGAAGAAATCATTCAATGGCTGATTGATGAGTCGGGAAGCACACGTTTAAAAGCCAATATTGAAGTTGATGCATCTCTAGGCATTATCCAAGAATCACTAAGTTTTCCTGAAAAAATGCAAACTGTTCGGCTTGAGAGTAAAGACCTGAGCAGAAAAAGTTTTGTGCTGAGGAAACCATTGGGCGTGATTGCGGTGATTAGCCCTTGGAACTTCCCATTTCACTTGTCTATGCGTTCAGTGGTGACGGCTATTGCTTGCGGCAATAGTATCGTACTGAAACCTGCGAGTGATACGCCTGTAACAGGCGGTACATTGCTTGCTAAATTATTTGAGGAAGCAGGATTGCCGCAGGGTGTGCTGAATGTCGTTGCTGGCAGCGGCAGTGAAATCGGCGACTATTTTGTAGAGCATCCTGTGCCTAAGATGATTTCATTTACAGGTTCAACCGAAGTCGGTCAGCGGGTAGGTGTCAAAGCGCTAGGAAGCTCTAGAATTAAGCGTTTGGCGCTGGAGCTTGGCGGTAATGCGCCTTTGGTGATTTTAGATGATGCAGATTTAGATTTAGCCGTTGAGCTGACCGTGATGGGGCGTTTTTTGCATCAAGGACAAATCTGTATGAGTACTAATCGAGTGATTGTGGATGAATCCTTGCACGATGCTTATGTCGACAAATTGATTAAACGTGTGAAAAGTATTGTGGCTGGTGATCCGAATGATGCTGAAACCCTTATAGGTCCAATCATCAACAATGCGCAGGTCGATAAATTAAAAACCATTATTCAAAATGCCGTACAGCAAGATGCCATTTTAGCCTATGCAGGCGGTATCGAAGGTCAATTGGTTGCACCGCATATTTTCACGCATGTGGATGCACACGCTGATATTGCTTTAGAAGAGAGTTTTGGGCCAATTTTGCCGATATTAAAAGCGCGAGATGAAGCGCATGCACTTGAATTGGCAAATGCAACCCGCTTTGGTTTGTCCAGTGCCGTATGTACCTCAAACTTAGCGCGCGGCGGAGAATTTGCAGCCAAGCTGGATATTGGTATGACACATATCAATGGCATCAGTGTGGCGGATCATTCCAATGCGCCCTTTGGCGGCGAACGTAATTTAGGTTTAGGGCGTTTTAATGGTGAATGGATATTTGAGGAATTCACCCGCACCCATTGGCAGACTTTCCCTGCTTAAAATACACAAAGTGAAGTCTATTTTATTTTGTGAAATAGACTTCGCAGCAGGTTAGATTGAGCCCCATATCTTTTTAGCTTATTTCCATGAAATATCTGGAAGAATATAGTCCCAAAAACGGCTCCAGCGGGTTTTGTAATATAGAACAGAGCCAATACCCCTGCTTGAACAATTGTCTTGATAGTGCATTTGGTGATTCATCAACAGCATGGGTTTACGTTGATAGGCCGTCATATACAGCTTGACCTGAACTTTGTAATTGTACATTGAATGATGGGCGGAAATAGACTCGGTTTTCATGCTTTGGATATCATTAATATACACATCAAATTTCAGTCCATTTTTGTAATCCGTTGCCGCATGAATTTTTCGATCTTCAATTGGAATAAATTGATTATTATCCTTAAACTCTAAATATGCGCTATGTTTTTGTTTTCCTTGTTGATAATTAAACTGAATTGCTGAATTTGCAGTGGTGAAATAAGGCAGCGCGTCCTGAGGATTGATTTTAAACGTGCCTGTACAATCTGTCCTGACACGTCCTTCATCTGAGTTCACTGTAAACCAGCTAAATTTATGTTCTAATTCTGTCGTGTAGGCTTCATCTGCGCCAGGAAGAATCACGCCAAACTGATCTCGTTGCCTTTGCTGATTTTGCATTAAGCGATAACTATTTTGAGCACGTTTTGCAAAACGGATTTCAGGAAACATTTCTGGAGCTGTAATTTTAAAGTCAGAGACATTAATCGCCTCGCCATCTTTCGGTCTCATTGATCAGGTCTTGTTTAAATGGATATTCATTGAGATAGAGCGCTTCGATACTAAAAGGTAAAAATGAAACTGTATGTACAGAGACTTTTGCCGCATGTATGATTGGGTATAAGTTCATACTCAGAATTAAAACGATAAAGCGCCTTTGATTTAGATTTTTCATTTATTATAAAGATTGAATTTTTGTGGATTATGGCAAATATGTGTGCCAACTTCAAACCGATTACCTTGGCGCAATTAAAGTCTCAAAACTTGCCTGAAATCAGTTTTGAATACCCTGATGAGGTCTATCCAAATTATGATTTACCGCTGTTGTTTCAGTCTGAACAAGGGTTAGAGTGGCGAAAAGTGGGTTTTGGCATGGTGCCCAAATGGTCAGAAGATAAATCCATAGCGCTGAAAACCTATAATGCCCGCAATGAAACCTTGCTGCAAAAAGCCAGTTTTGTGAATGCAGTCAGCAAATGTAAATTTGGCGTTATACCTGTGTCTGAGTTTTATGAGTCTAAATATATAGACAATAAGCCGCAGCGCTGGGGTGTGAGGCGTAAGGATGGAAAACCCGCATATATCGCGGCGTTATATGAGATTTGCCAAAAGAGCGAAGAAATAATCCGTTCTGCAACCATGATTACGATGAATGCAAGTCATCATTGTTGATGTAAGTTATTGTATTTTAATTATAACTGTTATTTTTATCTACTTATTACTCACAATATTACTCACATTTGATTTTATTGCAAAAAAAAGGCCGCTAAATGCGACCTGTTTTTAATGCGTGCTTTATGCATTTAGTGTGTCCATGTTATCACCATCCGGATTTACAATACACTCTAAAACATAGCTATTCAGCCAGTAGTTTTTTCGCCCATCTTTTGATGGCGTTTTAATGCGACCATCTTTAATGCGTGAATACAACTCTTTTTCTGAAATATTCATGCGAAGCGCAAATTCACCAGTTGAGATTCGACGCTCAACATTTGTTAAATCAATTGCAGCTCCCATCAAGACACCTCCTTCAAACTTTTTCTTACTGCAGCTGGCAATTCATTTTCAGCCACTTTTTCACAAACCAATTTATAAAGAACTTGCACCAATTCTGCTGGCAGATATGCGGGTAAGCCAACATTTGAAATAACACGTGGGCCCAACTCTTCACGGAGCTCTTCTAGAAGTTCGATTTCTGCGGGAGATAGTTCAATCATGCATAAACTCCTGAACCATGACAGCAGTGATTACATCCCTCAAAATCATACGGATTATGCTGCCAGTTGATTTTTCCGCACTCAGGGCAATTAAAACGCGTCATAGGGCTTGGCTGTCTACGTCTTAATTTTTGAATTCGCTTGGGTATACGCAATCCTGCAGCTGTAATCATTTTTCTAGAATTGAAAAGTGAAGCTTTGAATGTGCGCCGAGCTTTTGCTTCTACCAAATCAAATGGCAAGGCAACAAAGCTAGATTGATTAATCTGAAGCGCTTCTGATTGGGTATATATATCCGCTTGTGATAAATCAGTTGTAACACCTTCACCACTCACCCAATACACATCATTACCGTCGTATACCCCCTTTTTATAAACAACATACGAACTAGCCCAGTCCGCATAAACCGATTCGCTTGGTAGGCCCTGATGATCTACTTTTTCTACAGATAATTTATCAACATGATCAGCTGAAACGGGGTGTTCGCCATCTCTCGCAAGCTCATATTCTCGCTGAGCCTCCGCCAGTGAATAAACGTGAGCAAGAGCAAGATTTGTTGTGTATCCCTGACCATTCACAGCATGAAAGACCATATTTGATCCCGTATTTCCGTGCGGTGAGCGAAGGTAGAATCTATTCTTCATTAGCCTTGCTCCTGTGCTTCGATTACTGCTAAAAGCTCATTTGCAGAACAAACAGCTTCATCATAATCATTGGGATTGAGTGCTTTATTCAGCGTATCCTTTGGCACCAAAACAAAACCTTCAGGCACAGCTTGGTTTTTGGCATCCCGCTTTGCACGCAACCACATAACCCATCCAGTATTTAAAATTTCATAAGCCAGTTTACGATCTTCATCTTCTGAAAATTCACTTTTAATTTCGTAATCACCAGTGTTTTCATTGAAATTGAAAAACGGTAGAAGATGAGAGTGAATAAACTCCGCTTCAAATAACGGACGCTCTTGCTTCCATTTGGCTTGTTTTTGCTGAATATCCATCACACTCTCCAATTTGCTTCTTTAAACTTCGCATCAATGATCAATTCTTCAATTTCACCAGCGCTAGTATTTTTAAAAATATGTGTCATTTTCACTCCGAACACAGTCAGTGTTCGGGTGATAGTTGAGTAATGGAAGCTCATGAAGACACCTCACTTGCTTGATTTTCAAGCTCAAAACGGCGGCGTTTCACATAACCCATGAGCTTTGGCTGAATTTCTGCATGGCGTGTAGATACATCAATCTCTAAAGCATCTAAGGCTGTCAGATCTGGTGCATTTTGAATCTGAACCATTAGTGATGGCGGCTCTTTAATTTCAGCTGCAGCTGGTGCGAGTTCTTGCAAGCGTTTATGAATTGCATCAAGCAAAGGTTTACGCTGCAGCTCTGTCCATGGCTTTGTGTATCGAGTGTGCGAATTAACTTCCGCAGGCGTGGCTGCATTTGCTACACCTTCGAGAAGTTCATTTAAAAGAGTTTGATATTCACTTTCGGCTTGTTCGGCTAACTTATTACCAGTAACTAACTTTTCCGCTTCTGCCTGCAGGCGTTGAGGCTCTTCAATGCTTAAGTTTTCAGATGGAGATTCAAGCTTTGGCGTATATTGCTTAGGATCCAGTTCAAGCAATTTATCTTCAGTTAACTTACACAGGTGCTGAGTGTGCTCACGATCCAAGTGGCCATTGGCCATGAATACGGGGCGTAGTGCTAAAACTGCATCATTGGATGTGCAAGCATTGATTTGGGCCGTAAATTTCTCAACGATCTTTACCGGATCTGTTTCGATTTCTTCACTCAAACTGTCTTCTACTGCAGTGACTGGACCTTGCTTGATAGTTTGAATATTCGACTGGCTTTCAAATGTCTTTTCTTTAACATCATTTGATGTTGAATTTTGGTCATCTTCCTCCCAAGGCAATAGGTCATTAGATGCTGAAGGAGCTTCTACAGATCCGCGACTTGCAGCAATTAATGCATTTGCATGCGTAATGGCATTTTCTTCATACAAATGAACAAGACCACGCGAGAGCAAGCTCAAGTCGATGTCCGAATTCTTCCACTTAAAGCCCTTGGCTTTTATTTCAGTGAGAATAGACGGCAGGAAACATTGAGTGCCTTTGGCTGGGCATTCTGAGATTGACTCCGGCACCCGCATTGAACCGATGGTCATGTAAACCACGGCAATACGAAACTCATATTCAGGATTCACAAAAATTGTTGCAGGGAAGTTGTCTAGCGAATCAAATTCAGCTGATTGCATATGACGCGCTTCAATTTTTTGACCTGCAGAAAGAGCCGAAAAGGCCTGCGTGTTAGAAAGAATAGGGTTCATTGTTATACTCTCCAATTAGCTATGCATGCTGTTTTGCTGCGGGTTTTGATTTTGCTGCGGTGGGGCATCCGACCAACCCATTTGATCTGCACGGGCACGGCAGGCTTGCTGAATCTGATTATTAAATTTGGTATTGCTAAAGGTATTAACGGCCTTATCCAATGTTTCAGGCCTTTTGGCATTACGAATGGATACCAAAGCATCTTGATAACGCTGCTCTAAAGGTTTTTGCTGAGGATTGTTGGCCTGCTGCTGTGCTGGCGGATTCTTGGGTGCAGATTGGCGCTGCTGGCCCTGATTTGACTGGTTGCGGTTAGCTTGCTGATTTACTTGGTTGTGATACTCATCAGAGTCATAGTCCTTGGTGTCATCAATTAAGAACATTCCGTTTAGGGCATACTTGCGGGCATATGAGCTGGATGTACCAAATGTCTGCGCAACGTCCATGCCTTTCTTATCAATTTCTACACCAGCATGCGCCGTAACTGTCGTTTCTTTGCCATCGGCATCGGTAAACACGACTTTTGCTGTGACAACCACAACAGGACCAACTTGCTGCACTTCGTCTGTAATAACTAAAGTTGAGTTGGTTGCCTGCAGCAAAGGCTTAACTGCTTCAAGAATGTCTTCGCAGCTGCGGTAGTGGTATTTACCAAAAGAGTTGTATTTGCTCTTTGGCGCTTTTAATTCGAGCTGAATTTGTTGTAATGCGTTCATGTTATTTCTCCCAGCTCATTTATTTAAAAGTTGTGCCAAAGGCGTCGGTGTTGTTCTTTTTAAGCTTGTACTGCTCGCATTCATGACGAGAGTGCCAACGATTGTTGTTGTGCTTACGCTTAGCTCGCTCTATAAGTCGCTGCGGATTGACTGCACTTTTAACCGCAGTTTGAAATGGCAATGATTCGACTATTTCGGCCGCGACAGGGATGAGCAGACCATCTTTGATCTGACGCATGCTTGACCAGTAGAAGACTGGGGCATTGCGTCCAAACACGTTGCGGTCTAGATTTTTAGTCAGATCCATACCCGCGGGTACGAGGTATTGAATGCCATTAATATCGATGACATAGCCGCGGCGATCTTTGCGGATGAAGCGGCCAGTTAGTTTTTGAAAGCCAAGTACTTCATTTACGTTGCGGCGAATCCAAGACTTTGCTGTCAGTGTGCTTTCATCCACTTGCGTCAGCTGGCCATCTGCAGAAAGCGTGTAAATCAGATTGTCTTTTACGCAGTAAACCGTGTTGCCCATACGGATGCGGTGGAAGCCAGCATCATCAATGCCTAAGTCTTCGCGGAAAGGTTTTGTGTATGCATTCATTAGATAGCCTCCAACATATTGTTTTGCAGCATGTGAGACACCAGCATGGCGTTGATGCTTAGATGGTCATTGAGGTCGGTAAAGTCGCGGATTGGATAGCCAGATGTATCCATGACTTTGTCTACAGATAGGTTTGTGATTTCGACATTGGTGAATTCACTGCCGGGTACGCCGTATGAGTCATCGATGCGTTCGAAGTCAAAGCTGACGTCTAGGGTAAAACCGTCTAAGCGGACAACTGCAGTGCCTGAATTGGCTGTGTTGAATTGCATTGCAGCTACAGCTGATAGTGCAGGAGCAGTTTGCTTTGCAGATTGAATGCTGAAGTCTGGGTTATATGCGAAGGCTAAAGCGCCAAACGCGATAGCTGAAGTAACAAGAGTTACTTTAAAGCTATTGATCGGGGTTAAGGTTTTGTTCATACTTATCTCGCAGTTTGCAAAGCACATCAGTAGGTAAGAGGATTGATGTGCTTTTTTGTTGTTTACAAGGTGTAATTTAGTATTTACTAAATAAATAGTCAATAGATTTGCTAAATAAAATTAGTAAGTAATTTAGTAAATGATAATATAGACAAAAGAAAACCCACCGTGGTGGTGGGTTGAATGGAGTTTGTATAAGTGGATGTTGATTTGCTTTATATTTCGTTATTGCTAAATATTTTCTTAATCTCATTAATTTTAATGCAAACCATAGGTAAATTACCTTTTATTAAAAAACGTAAACTCTCCAAAGCAAAAGTAAGATTAAATAATCACATTGCTGAAAGAAAAAACTAATCAGGGAAATTCGCAAGAAATCCAAACTACTAACCAACCAAAAGATCGTATATGGATTCCCTTGGTTTCGTTAAGGGTAAGTACCATTATTTTGCTAAATAAATAGATACAGCGACAGTTATGAAGGTGGGGATTATCCAGGCTTGATGCTTTTTAAGATATCCTAAAAGTGAGTGTGCAAAACGTGATGTCCAGTGCCTATCCAACCCAATGCCAAAAGCATCAGATCCACCATAGGTTACCCACTCACCATTCCACCATTTTTTTATTTTTTCAATCATTGCCGACCTATTTAAACCACCCGATCTGCTCTAAATGACTGCGTCGGGTTCGCAGTAAAAGGTAATTTTTTACGAATCTATTTAAAGGCTTATGTTTTCAATTAAACGGTAAGCACCCCGGTATTTACACTGAGATGGACGTAGATGTAGATATATTTCTTCTTGATGGCGGAAATGTGTTGCTTAAATTGGTTAGAAGGAGCCTAACCACGTTCCAATTAGAAGAATTGCTGCTGGCAGATTATCAACACACTCATCCAGTAGTTTGGTGGTCAGGTGTTTTATAGACTCAGCAGGAAGATCTTCGAGTGCATCAATCATTGATTTCTTATTCTCATGGGGTAAATCAGACTGATTAATTTTGGTTGCTAGGATTGCTTTAAGTGTTTGGGTTTCAAACTTAATCGTTATAACACTTAGGATTGCAGACAGTCCACCATCATCTGCAAGGAAATCAAGACCGTTTTGATTGATTGTTGGTAAATTAATTTGAGGTTTTTTTAATCCGCTCATGGATTTTGAATCCATGATGCTTCGACTTTCAATTAAATCATGTTGCATTAAATAATATAGATTGGATACGACCTTGTTGTAGTCATCAGTTCCAAACTTATATTCTTCACGAAAATTATAAAATTCAGGGTAAGTGGTGCTCATTTTTTGAAGCATTTCTAGCTGTAGCTGTCGATCTAAGATCATATTTTAATTCCAATATATTGAGTTCCCATTATTGTGGGTGCTAATAGTAGTAAATCACTTAATGCATTGAATGATGACAGTATTATTTTCGGAGCCTGTTATTTTACATTGCTTGTGCTCGATCTTATCATCTTTGATTTGCAGATATAGAGATAGCGCAGCTATAACAATTGCAAGGAATGTAGAAACTTGGGTTAAAATTAAATTAGGATTTTTTCGAAAAGCTCTCCATACATACAAATAAGGCGTTATAAGCAGCATTTCGGTAGCTTTTGCGGTCCAATGTCTATAAGGAGTTCTTTTAAACTCATACTCCTGGGTCACAAAGTTATACTCTGGATCTCCGTAATCGCCTCTATACCAAGTTTTTATAACGCTAATTATTTTTTTCATAATTGAAAACAATCCAAAGTAGATTTTTCCTTGGGTTTATGGTGGTGTATTACACAAAAAGCTGAATCCGCTTAAATTTTTTATTAGCCTCAATTTGGTTTCTATAAAATTTATCTTTATCTGCTGAATCAATAAATTCTTTGAATGTCTTAGCATCAAGAAGCCTATAAATAAACTTCTCACCAGTTTTGAGCGCCACGGTTAACAAAAGATGCTGATAGGACACATGGCTGATCTTGTGAGAATTTACTTCAATTTTTTGCATTAATTTTATTTGCCATTTCCTTGATTTGTTTGCTGGGTTGCACCCGAATACTTTTCCAAGAATTCATCTACCCAGCCTTGTGCTACATCGAGATTAGTTATGTCAGCAAGCTTTAAATTAGTGCCTTCAGCCTCGTTAAAGCCCTCAATAATAGTCTCAAAGATATTTACCTCACTGATAACTTCACGTGCCATTTCCGCAACATCATAGCTTTGCTTGGCTTTTTTAAGTGCGGCTACCTGCTTATCAATGCCATCACCGATTTTACCTAGCGCCAATTTAAACTCTTGGCGGTTAATTGATAGCGCAGTTTTAGATTTATTGAGTGTTGCTATCATTTTGTTTTCCTTTTGATTTATCCCTATGGCTTAACTAAAGCCAACTCTAGCCGTCCAACAAAATTAATCTCATTAAGCTGTTCATTGCTAATAAATTCATCTGGGTAGCGAACCTTGTCTGGGTTGTCACTTGCAAGCCTCACAGATCTACTACCAGCATAACTCACAAATATCCGCTTCATTCTCAGCTCATTGTTATGCGTAAAAACATAGACATTCCCATTCTTTAGTGAATCAGGATCTTTATCTGATACATCAACAAATAGTGGGCTGTCTGGCGCAACTGTAGGCCACATGCTGTATTCAGCAGAGTAAATAATTCTTAAGTTTTCAGGCTTGGTTTGAATGCCCATGATTTTTAAGATATATGGGTCTATATCTAAGTATTCGCTCACGTCTTCTAAAAAATTCTCAATTCCAGCACCACAAGATGCTTTTATATCTTTATAGACAGGGATGCGCACATTGGTTGGTTTTGTCTCACCAGATCGAAATTCAATGGGGGATATATGGATGCCACCGCTATGCCCGGGACCTTTCACACCTTCGCTACCTGAATCCTCATCAAGCAACCCTGTAGGCCAATCCACCTTCTTCTCAAGGTTTCTTGCTGCACGTTCGCCAAAACTTCCATGCCCATTAATGAGCTGGGAGATGTGACTAGCGTTTAAATCATAGTGTTCACAAAAAGCAACGTCCGACTTAAATCCCAATTTTTTATTGGCAGCATCAATGGCTGTGCGCAAATTTATGCGTCTTAAGGCAGTTTTATCCATATTTAGTATTTCACATAGTTTTTAGTAAAAAGTAAATTCGTAAAAGCTAAAGATTTATTGACATGTTTAGTAATTAAAATTAGTATTTACTAAATATATTCAACAAGGAGATATGAGATGTCTTCCTCTAGTGCCGAGCAACTTAAAAGCTACCTTTTAAGCCTTACGCCAGAAGGGCGTAAAACCTTTGCAAAAGAGTGCTTAACAACCGTTGGCAATCTTCAGCAAATCATCTACGTGAACAAAAAATGTGGTGCACCTTTAGCTATTCGAATTGATAAAGCAAGCAAAGGTAAAGTTTCTTGCGACTCATTATGTCCTGAGGCTGATTTTGATTATTTGAGAAATCAATCCATCCCGGTTTAACCAATTATCACTCGGTCAATGTTTTAAATAAACGTGAAATTAATCATAGGGTTCACATGGATATATCAAAAGAAACCAAATCTGCTCTGTTTCAAATGATCCACAAAAGTAAAGGCATTACACCAAAAGAAATTGCTGATGCTGCAGATGTGTCACATAACACGATTTTAAATTATGCAAATCCCAATATGGAGAGCCATTTGCCAAGTCTAAAGACATTTGAGGCAATGCTTATCTATACCCAAAACCCAGCAGTTATTAAGTCTTGGGCGCACAAATTAGGGTTGGCCCTTATGCCTATCACTGGATCGGGTGAGAGTGAGCGCCAGTTAAGTGTTCTTGAGTCGCTTCTTGGCATGAATGTGGGAAATGGCGCAGCAAACAAGCAAGTCCTGAATGCGCTGGAGGATGGTGTTGTAACGCCAGCAGAAATGGATGAGACGGACAGAATTCTGGAAGGAATGGAGCAAAAAATTCAGTCATTGCGTAAGGCCATGAAAGGCGAGTGCGCAAAATATTTATCAGCATTACAAATAGAAAAAGCCTGATGGTTCAGATCAGGCTTTTAAACATTCATTAAATTTTTATAGGCAATTCGATGAACAAATCAAATTTAACACAACAGCCAAGCAATGACAAATCCGACTTTTTAGCTGGTGATGTTGTTGTTTTCACGGATCCAAAAAAGCCAGACCACCTGATGACTGTTCATAAAGTGCAAGGAGATGGCGTGCTACTAAATGGCAATAGAAGCTTTGCATTGGCACATTTGATTCGCGCGGCAACGGTGGCTGAGGTATTGGCCAAACGCAGGCTTACTGCAGCTGAACAAGCGCTTGCGGAGGTCCCATGATCACCAATAAAGCCATTCAGCAAAAGCCTGCACACAAGCAGGTGCAGTGGACGCAGTCATGGTATGAGCCTGCGCTACGGTCATTAGAAGTATTTCTGGAAGTCAGAAAAGCCAATCTGCGCAAGATAAACCGCGATGAGAAAAACGCAGCTATCACTCGAAACGAGTTCATAGAGGCATTGGTCAATGAGCATCGAATTTCCGTGTATCAAGCTGCTGAAATTGTAGCGAGTTTACGTAGAGCTAATAGAATTTTAATGCATGGCAGTTTTATTTACGAAATGCCTAAAGGGGATGCTGTATGAGGTTATTTAGCACTGGCCATGAGGTTGTGGATCAGGTCGGCAGCGTCCATTTAGAAGGGAATATATTACCTACAAATTGGTTTAATACGCTCCGTCTTGATAATGGAAAACCAGATGTAAATGCCATTATTTTGCTTTCAGAAATCGTGTACTGGCATCGCCCAACAGTCGTTCGTGATGAAGATTCTGGTCAAATTGTGCGCGTAAAAAAGAAGTTCAAGTCAGATCTTTTACAGCGTTCTTATCAGAGTTTTTCGGATCAATTTGGCTTCTCAAAACAGCAAGTCAAGGAAGCTTTTGATCGTTTGGAGAGTTTTGGCGTCATCAAGCGACAATTTCGCACAATCGAAGCTAACAATCAGAAATACAACAATGTTTTGTTTATCGAACTCATTACCCCTGTGCTTTTTGAAATGACCACCCTATCACTTTCAAAATGGGGAGGGTCTACCTTTCAAAATGGGGAGGCTCCCCATTTCAAAAGGGGGACAAATACAGAGATTACTACAGATATAAACACACACAAGAACGCGCAAGCGGAAAACCAAAATTCATGTGAGGCATGGACACCAAATCTTGAACAACTGGCAACAGCTCTGAAAGCCACGAAGCACTCACAACGAGTTTCTGAAATTCTAGGCATGGCAGATTTTGAATTTCATCTGGGGAACTTCAACGCTCACCATGAAAACAATCATCAGCTCTCTGATAACCAAAAACTGCGTAAATTCGCACAGTGGATTTTTCAGGAATTTGAAAAACAATTGGCCAATGCGGAACGCGAAGCAAAAAAATCAAAACCCCGCACCTCTGAAAAACCATCTCGAAATGTGAATGATGCATGGGATTCAATCCCACAACCGACAGGCGCACCAACACAGGTACACATACCGGAGGATTTCGAATGAACGCGATGATCTCAATGAGCTTTCCTCAGGTGCAAGCATTCTGCGCTGAGCACAATGTTCGCATGGTACAAGCTGGCCCAAATCAGATTTGCCCTGAGTGCGCTAAGAACAACGTGAATCAAAACAACCGTGAGCACCAGAAGCGTGTAGATCAGATGGTACGTGAACTGCATTTTGGCGGGGCGATGATTCCAGTGCGTCACAAGGATTCAGGTTTTAGAAATTACCAAGCTACACATGAAGGCCAATCCAAAGCGCTGGCCAACTGTGTGAATTTTGCTAAATCAATGATCGTTGGCCACAAACGCAATCTGATCATGACTGGCAAAACAGGTACGGGAAAAACACACCTTAGCTGTGCTACAGCGCGTACTTTGCTGAACAAGGGAATTCAAGTTCGTTACATCACGTCTGAAGACATGGCCAGTGAGATTGCAAATGCCTGGAAGAAACCTGATGACAGCGAGAGTAGCGCCGTATACCGCTTTACAGATTACGACTTACTCATTTTGGATGAATATGGGCTGCATGACCGTCACGAGAACCGCCTACAGCTAGTACACAAGGTTTTGTATTCACGTTATGACGCAGGTAAGGCAACCATGATTGTTTCGAATTTGACCTTGGCAGAACTGCAGAAGGATTTAGGCGATCGTCTCTGGTCACGCTTTCAACATGATGGTTTAACGGTGGTTGAGTGCAATTGGGCGGATCAACGTGTGGGAGGTGGGGTGTGAAAGATCAGCATGACAACCTTACGATCGATTGGCTTGAACAAAATAAAAATACAGGTGATTTAAATGAGTTGGCTCTTTTCGCAGGCGCTGGTGGTGGAATACTCGGATCGCATCTCTTGGGATGGAACACAGTCTGCGCAGTTGAACGTGATGCCTACGCAGCACAAGTTTTGGCGCAACGACAAAATGATGGAATTCTCCCGCCTTTCCCAATTTGGTCTGACGTATGCAGTTTTAACGGAAAGCCATGGCGAGGAATTGTTGATGTCATTTCTGGCGGGTTTCCATGTCAAGACATCAGTATCGCAGGAAAGGGACAAGGACTTGATGGAGCAAGATCTGGATTGTGGTCAGAGTTTGCCCGGATCATTCGCGAAGTGGAGCCAACATACGCATTCATTGAAAACAGCCCAATGCTCATTACTAGAGGACTCGATAGAATCCTCTGTGATCTTGCCAAAATGGGGTTTGATGCAGAATGGGGAATTATTTCATGTGCAAATACCGGTGGAGCTCATAAACGAGAACGCACCTGGATTGTCGCTACCAACACCAGGCGCAAGCGAGGGAAAAGGCTCAAGCAAAAACAGATACAGAGGTTCTCCGGGTTACCGTGGGGCAAAGACATCAGAAGCATTGAGGACTTGCGAAGAAGACCCGATTTACCTCAACCCCTTGTTCGCAGAATTAATCATGATGTGGCCTTTGGGATGGACAGACTTAAAGCCATTGGAAATGGACAAGTTCCAGTCGTGGCTAAAAGCGCATTTGAATATTTAGGCGGTGCAGCATGAATGAACGTCAAGTCAATTACGCCAAGGCCGCAGTATTAAACCGCGGCATAGATACGCTGCTGGCAATTAAGCATACACCAGTAGCGACAACAACTGAAATTCAAAAGCAAGTCATGCCAGATCTATCACGCCGCGCAGTACAGCGATATTTGAAAACTCTTGCTGATATGGGATTGATTTATATCGTCGGCAGCGGTGATCGTGAATATCGGTATTACTTGAGCGGGAAAGCAAAACAGCTGTTTGGGGTGAAGTGGTGACCAGCTACTCAATTGCTGAATACAAGAAAATGATTGGTACTACGAAATCTAAGCGAAGCCCAAAAAGATTGAGTGTTAAGGCTGGGCAAGTATCGAATGAATTTGAAGCGAAACTTGCAATGGAACTGCAGATTTTAAAAGTTGAATTTGAGCGTGAATTTAAGTTTCACCCAGAGCGGAAATGGAGAGCTGATTTTCATCTAAAAGGAAAGATGATCTTAGTTGAGGTTGAGGGTGGTATTTGGAGTGGCGGTAGGCATACAAGGGGCAAAGGTTATATCGGGGATATGGAGAAATATAACGCGGCAACCATGCTGGGTTATCAGGTAATTCGGTTTAGTACCGAGCAAGTGAAAAGTGGTAAAGCGATTAAAGAAATTATGGTTTTGTTGGATTTATAGGAAGGCGATTATGTTGGTTGAAAAGTTTGATTTTTTGGAGTTTCTTCGCCTTGCTATTGCTCAAGGTGATAGTGGTAAGAAGATTTCTAAAAGTATTGTCCTTGGCGAGATTGCATTACTACATAAACATGCTCGCATGTGGGCTGAGTTGTTAATTGAGAAAGTTGGTTTTGAGCGCATAGCTTTGATTACGCCGGCTGAAAAAATATACGAAACTAGAATTATCAATGGTGTAAGTTCGCGAAAGCGAATTGATGATATTCCAGGCAAGGTCGAAATCAGGCAAGGTAGTGTTCAATCTGCAAACTTTTTCCGTGTGCGAAATCAATTGGCTGTGAAAATACACAAGGAAATGGTTAAAAATAATTTTAAACCAAATAATGCACAAGGTGATTTATCCAATATTGCAAAGGGGGTTGCTGAAGTTGTACTGCGTGGACGTGTAACAGTTAAAGCAATGTGTAGTGCCTGCCAAGGATTGGGTAAGTTAGAGCTATTTAATGACAAGGGTTATCCGTGCGGTATTAAACCTTGCCAAAAATGTGAAGGGACTGGAAAACGCTCATATACACTTCATGAGAAAATTACTATTGCAAAATTAAAGGTATCAAAATCTGGATACTCTGAACGATATGCAAAATACGAACTTTTAGGGGAGTCGATCGTGGCCCAATGGGAAAATGAAATTAGGGATAGGTTGTGCCGCGCTTTTCACTTTGAATTCGAAGGAGACGAAGCGGCTATAGCTTGACACAAACAGAACACTTGAGTATAAGTATTTATATAATGGGCGTTTTTGTATTGGTCGCCCTGCAAAGAATTTAAAAGCTCGCCAAATGGTGGGCTTTTTCATAATTTAAAGTTTATATACCCGCAGCCCATATCTTGCGGGTATTTTTTTATATCAAATCCTATTCTCAGTTTGAGTGTGGGATTTTTTATTGTCTCATTGTTTCATTGTTTTGTTGAGTGTATTTGCAATTTCCGCTTGAAATTTGACTTAAGTCACATTATTGAATTAATATACGAGCGTTATTTAATAAAAACAAATAACAACAATCCTTAATCAGCGCAAAAAATTAAGGGGAAGTCTCACAGCAATGTGGGGCTTTTTTAATTTATGGCAGCTGCTGGGCGTTTTGCGATACAGCCCCTTTAAGCACTGGTGTTTTTTTTGCCTGTGATGCGTCACTGACACTTTAGCTTCATACTTGTGGGTGATAATTATAATTTTCAATTTTGGATTGAGTTTTATGTCATTCCCAACAGTTAAAAAACTAGATGATATTCTGAAAGATCTTTCAAATGAGAGTGAAAAGCCTGAAAAGATATTGATAGGCTTTAAGGCTTATGGTGAGCTAATGAATGATCGGGATTTTTTCAAAGAAGTTGCAGGGTCAGCAATGGATCCCAATAAGAGAAAGTATAAAAATATTAAAATTAAGGTCACTCAAGACGACTATCAGCTTGAAGTTAAATATTAGGAATGTTTTTTGTTTTCTGTCAATTATTCTCACTATAGGGCTTTAGTTTGTCACATTATGCTAATGTAAATTAGTGTAATGTATGGAAAATAATCAACTGAAACTAGCTGTAGTTTCAGCACCTTATCGGGTGTCCTTAGTTTCAGCCCATACAACCTTTCCCCGTATGGGCTTTTTTTTAAAGGGGGAAAATATGTTTCAGATTATAAAATGTCTTTTAGGTTTTCATGGCGTGACCGAAATTCATCATTGTGCAGATGGCCATCTTGAAATTTGTCGAGACTGCTTAAAGGTGAAAAAAGTTAAATAGTTGCTATGGGTATTACAGTATTTCTGATATTTATGTTGTTTTGTTTTTTATTAATATTTTTGAAACATTGGATGTGTATAGTCGGTGTCAATAAATAAATATTAGCAATATTAAAAAATATCAGCGAACATTGACCTGCTTATTTTGGGAGAGATAAGCAGGTTTTTTTCTTAGTCGACGAATAAAATGTTGGCTAAATTTTAAAATGAAATATGGATTTCTTGTAATATTATGTATTTGTTTAAATATATATGTACTTTTTTAATGAAAGGTAAAATACCAAGTTCTAGGTATGGGGTGGGTCTGACTGATATGTTTAACTAACGCTTGATTATGTTCTTCATTGTTTTGGTGGAAAAAATGAGTGAAATAGTTGGTGTTATTACATTTTACATATTTATTTTACTGGGGATGTTTGTAGCAGTCTATGGATTGCTTGCAGTTGATTATTTTTTATTTCCCATAGGTTTTTTTATTATTATTAGCGCATTTTTATTAAAGCATGAATTTAAAGTATCAGTATTATTTTGGAAAAATGATGACTAGGCTTGTTTAAATATTGTGTGATTAAACCGTACCAGTAAAAGCTGGTGCGGTTTTTTTAATGGACGCCGTATATGAATGCAGATGACTATTTCTGGAAAACTAAAAAGCGCCCACCAAAAACCAAACCGAGAACTAAGCCGCTACCTAAGGCAAAAGAAAAATATTTAGAAGCGGAAGAAGATTTCGAACAAGCGCTCAATGTCCTGGATATTAAATACGAAAAGAAATTCCAGTTTAAATCTACAAAGCATTGGCGTTTTGATTTTCATTTAATTGAACATCGAATCTTAGTTGAGATCTCAGGTGGGCCTTGGTCGGGCGGTCGTGGCGGAAAATTAGCAAATAAGGCGTGGAGCTTGGATCGTTATGATGACGCAGCTGAGATGGGCTTTACTGTGGTTCGAATAGAGTCTGCCGAACGGTACAAAATTCAAGAATCGGGTCCTCTGCAGATTGATTCTTATAGAACAAGCCAATGGCTAAAGAATTTGAAAAGGCAAATATTCAATGGAACAGATCAGACCATTTCCGCCGACAGATCTGATTGATCGAGCAGAAGAGCAAGAAGCAATTTTGCTTGCACCTGCACCAGATTTGAAAGACTGGGTTATTAAAAACTGGCTGACCATTGGTGGTGAGCTTCATAACCCAGATCACGACCATATTGCTGAGCTGTTGCATGACGATGAGAGCTTTTTGTCATTTGCATGGGCTTCATCGGCTGCCATGGCTAAAAAGCGGATGGTACTGGGTCAGTGTGAAAAAGTGATGTTTAACCAGGGTGGATGGAAGAAAGCCCGGCAAGAGCAGCAGATGCGCGACTGGTTCGGCGCCGTACCTGTTTATCTCATAACTGTTGATGCAGCTTACTGTGAACAGGCAACTGACAGAGATTTCTGCCGACTCATCGAACATGAGCTTTACCACATTGGTGTTGAGCGTGACGAAGATGGCGAAGCGATCTATAGCGATAATACTGGTTTGCCGAAGCATTACTTGGCTGGCCATGACGTTGAAGTGTTCTTTGGTGAGACCAAGCGTTGGGGCGCGGATGAAAATGTTAAGCGACTGGTTGAGATTGCGAAGCAGGCGCCGTTTGTTTCAGAAACAAATATTGCTGCGTGTTGTGGGAACTGTCTAATTAATTGAGCCTTAGGGCTCTTTTTTTACCTATCTTGCTATACGTAGCTATACAAAGGTGAGTTTATGGCAGCACTAAAAGAGCCTGTAAAAATGTTTATAGTTCAGTCTCTTGCATGCTTTGAAACCCCTCAGCAAGTAGTAGAAGCTGTAAAGCAAGAATATGAGATTGAAATCACGCGGCAACAGGTGGCACTTTACGATCCAACGAAGGTTGCTGGCCGCAACTTGAGTAAAAAACTAAAAGACTTGTTTAAACGCACCCGTGAGGATTTTCGAGAAAACATTGAAGATATTGCGATTGCCAATAAAGCCTTTCGGCTTATGGAGCTTCAGAAGATGTATGAGGACTCAGGACGTAATAAGCGGGCAAAGCAGAATTTACTGAAGCAGGCATTTCAAGAAACCGATGGCCGTGTGACTAAGCAAGAAATTACTGGCAAAGGTGGTAAGCCAATTGAAACAGTAACCACCAATGTTCCAACTGAAAGCTACCTTGCAGCAAGGGAGCGGGTAATTGATGAATACTGACCCGGCACGTGAGCTTGCGATTCAAATCGAAGCGCAGGAGGATTTGTACTTCTTTTCACGCTATATGTTTAAAGAGCGCCGCAAGTACAAGTGGATGCACAACTGGCACCATCGTGTAGTTTGTGATGCTCTAATGAGAGTATTTCGTGGAGAAACTAAGCGCTTAATCATCAACATCCCGCCGCGCTATTCTAAAACAGAGTTGGCTGTTATCAATTTCATGGCATGGTGTTTTGGAAAGGTGCCTGATTGTGAATTTATTCATATCAGCTACTCAGCAACACTAGCAGCCAATAATGCATTTCAGACGCGAAACTTGGTGCAGGAAACAGCATATAAACGTGTATTTCCTGATTTTCAGCTACGTGATGACAGCAAGGCTAAAGATGATTGGCGTACCCAGGCGGGTGGAGTCTGCTATGCGCAAGGTACTGGCGGCACGATCACGGGTTTTGGTGCTGGCAAGATCCGAAAGGAATTTGGCGGGGCTATTATTATCGATGACCCGCACAAAGCCAGTGAAGCGAGTTCAGACACAATTCGTGGCAATGTAATTGAGTGGTTTCAGAATACGCTTGAGTCTCGGACCAACTCACCAGATACGCCAATCATTGTAATTATGCAGCGTCTGCATGAAGAAGATTTAGCAGGATGGTTGCTTGCTGGTGGTAATGGTGAAGAATGGGAGCATTTATGCCTACCAGCTATTCAAGATGACGGCACAGCACTTTGGCCAGCAAAGCATTCAATTGAGCGTTTGAAGGTTATGGAGGATGCTGCGCCGTATGTTTTCTCAGGACAGTATCGCCAATTACCATCACCGCCAGCTGGCGGTTTTTTTAAGCCTGACAGAATTGAAATTGTCGATGCGCTGCCCGCGGAATTCATAAAAGAAGTGCGCGCTTGGGACTTGGCTGCCTCAGAAAACGAAGGTGACTGGACTGCTGGGCCGCGAATGCTGAAGACCAAAGAAAACATCATTTACATTGTGGATATGGTGCGCGGCCGATGGGGGCCTGATGGTGTAGAAAATACGATTAAGCAGACGGCTCAGATGGACGGTAAGTCTGTTTCGATACGGTTGCCGCAAGATCCTGGGCAGGCAGGTAAATCGCAAGCTAAAAACTTCATTACGATGCTTTCAGGCTTCAGTGTTAAAGCCAAGACGGTATCAGGTGACAAGATCACGCGGGCACAGCCATTTGCAGCACAGGTCAACATTGGCAATGTGAAGATGCTCCGTGGAGACTGGAACAAGGCACTCATTGATGAGCTTCGCAACTTCCCAAACGGTACGCATGATGACCAAGTGGATGGATGTAGTGATGGCTTCACGGAGTTAAATGAAGCTCGAATTGGTAAAAAACCAGCTGGTGCTGGAAGTCGTACATATCAATAGGAAAACACATGGCAAAGTCTAAAAAGGACAAAGCGTCAAAGAAGGCTTTGTCTAAAGGTGGTCTATACACTCAAGAAGCAATTTCTAACTTTTTCACACACTTTGGAAGACGTCCTGACAATGATGAGGTATTGCGTAAAGCGGGTATTGCTCGTCATCGCTTATCTGTATTGCTGGATGATGATGAGATTGCGCAGGCAGTAGAGACACGTATTGATGCGTTATTGGCTACGCCGTTCCGCATTGAGCCTAGTGATACACCAGAGGCAGTATATCTAAAAGCTGAGCTTGATGAGTGGTACTTCGAAATTGCATCTGCTGCACTAAATGCTTTGCTCTTTGGCTATTCAGTGCAAGAGGCTGTATACGAAGTAAAACAAGAGGGATATCTAGGATTGCAGTGGATTGGTGAAAAGCCAATGCAATGGTTTGAGCCTAAAAACGATGGGCGCTTGATCTATCGTCAAGACGGTGGTGGTACAGATCGCGAAGTTGATCAATTTCTAAAGTTCTTCCTCACTCGTCGTAAGGCCACATTTGAACAGCCTTATGGCAAGGCATTATTGGCGACACTGTATTGGTTGTTCTTCTTTAAGCAGAATGGTTTTAAGTTTTGGGCAAAGTTTTTAGAACGCTTTGGCACGCCAATCCTACTGGGTAAGTGTGAAGATACTGAAACAGAGGATATGAACCAAGCATTACTTAATGCCCATGCGCAAAGCGTACTTTCCATCGATGCTAAGGATGATGTGCAGGTACTATCAACTCAGGGCTCTGGTTCAGCCAATGGGGCTTTTGAGACATTTAATAAAACCCTGGCACAGCAGATTCAAAAAGTAGTACTCGGGCAAACGCTCACCAGCGGAACGGACGGAAAAGGTAGCTATGCTTTAGGGCAGGTTCATGAAAATGTTCGTGGCGATAAGCTTAAATCTGATATTCGGTTGGTCACTCCAACACTGCAAGCTGTTGTGAATGCATTATGTGCACTAAATAACTGGACTGTACATAAAGTGATTTTAGGTGAGAGATCTAAACCACTGAATAAAGACCAGGCTGAGCGGGATACGCACTTAAAGAATGCTGGTGCAAATCTTTCAGAGTCATACTTCATGCGTGAGTATAACTTGCAAGAAGGTGACCTTAAGCCTGCTGCGGAACCCATTCAGCAAGCTTTTTCTGCATTGCAGAAGCGCGCATTCAGCTTCAAAGCCTCAGTACAAAAGCAGTCAACTGAACAGCAGGAAGTTGAAGAGCTCACGGATGGCCAAGGTGAACTGCAGTTATTGACTAATGAGCAGATTAAACAATTGGCAGCTGAGTCTGATACACCAGAGGCCTTGCTATTTAATTTGACTCGATTAATACCCGATGCAACACAGTCTCAGTTTGCTGCGAGTCTGGATCAGGCTTTATATGCGGCAGATGTGTTGGGATATGCAACAGCTGCCAAGGGGAAGTAGATGCAACCAGTCACGTTCCTTGAGGCGCTGCAGTACGCTCATAGCAAAAAGATCGTGCTACCTGATGAGTTTTACTCAATGGATCTCAAGACAAGGCAGATGGCTACTACAGTGAGCTTTCTATCGAGTCTTGAGCAAGTTGAGACGGTCATTAAGTCGCTGAATAAGACTTTGGCTAATGGCGGAACGTTTAACGATTTCCAGAAGCTTGTGGCTGAATCTGAGATCATTTTACCTAAGCATTACCTGGACAACGTATTTCGGACTAATATCCAAAGTGCGTATGGTCATGGACGTTGGCAGCAGCAGAATCGCAATAAAGATAAACGTCCTTATCTGATGTACTCAGCGATCAATGACAGCCGTGTACGTCCTGCGCATTTGGCATTGAATCGCATTGTATTGCCGATTGACCATCCATTTTGGCTGACGCATTACCCACCACTTTCATTCCGTTGCAGATGTACCGTTATTGCTTTGACTGAGAAGCAGGCGCTTAAATATGGCATTACACTGGATGATAAGTTGCCAGAGGTTGCAGAAGCTTTGGACTGGTCATCACATCCTTTGCAATTTGGTGATCTGGAAGCATTGGTTGATAAAAAGATCAATGTATCAGTACTGGATAAGGAATACCTCCTCGATCAAAAGGAAGTCATTAAGGCCGAGTGGACTGCATCGAAAAAGCTCACCAGTCTTTTAGCACCGATGACTGACTCTAGCCGAGATCTATTCGACGTGGTGTCCAATACAGTTATTCCGCTGGATCCATCGATCAGGCCGAGCGCGATTAAGACTTTCTTGGATTATGTACAGGGTAATGATGTGGCGCTTACGAGCTATCTACAGCAATCATCGATTAGTTCAGCTGAAGAAGTGCTTAAGCGCTGGGTAAAAGACGATATGGCAAAGATTCACGCCGTATCAGCCAATAGTGCTGATGTGATTACTGGTTCAACCACGCTGGCTTATGCTGCTGCGCTTGAAGTGGGCAAGGTGGTCACTTTGGATGCTCCAATGCTCTTAGAGGGTCAGTCTAATGTGATGATTCAAATTGAAAATGCTAAAGGTCTAGGGATTGATCTTGAAAAGCTGAATGCGGGTGAAGGCATCCTAATCCCAATAGGTTTGTCGTTTGAAGTTGTAGATATTGAACTCATTAATTCAAGTGTTGTATACAGGTTGAGAAAAATTTAAATATCTGTGACTTACTTCAAATAAAAAAAGTTGAAAATACCTAAAAATAAGTATGTTTCAACCTCATTTTGTTGAAGTAAATTAAATTTTTATTCAATGGTTTAGCAAACTTATGAACAATAATTTAATTAAATTCCTATGTGGTTCAGCTATTTTTTTCTCAATCCCAACACTTTCTTTTGCTTGGACTGATGCCAAATGCGGAAGCGGTAATAGCTTAGCTGCTTGTGCTGCATTACCTGAGCAGCTGAGACAATCTCTAAAGCCGGAAGCAATTTCTGGTGGCAGAATCGTAATGGCATTTGGTACTGATGGTTGTTTGGCATCTTCTCCAGTTTGGCATACTGCTGGAGAGCTGGTGGCAAATCCTGGTATTGAACCTAATGGAAAAATGTCTGTTTATTGCGATTACAAAGATCAGCTGCCGAAAGCGTATTTACTTTATAACGAGATAAAAGCAAAAAATGACCAATCCTATACTGCAAGAGTATTTGGTTTGTATGCGGTGAAAGATGAATCTAAAGCTCCATTTGGATTTGGCGAACATAAACATGAGTGGGAGCATGCGGTTCTCTGGTTAAAGGATGGCGTTCCACAATTTATTTCTCATGCTGAGCATAAAGATGTAAAAACTAAAAGTGTTGGAACAGCAGCGCACTTAAAAGATCAAAAGAATGTATACGCAGTAAAATATATTGCGAAAAAAGCAACTCATTATTTAGATTTTGCTAATGGCGATAAAAACCACGTTGTTACTAATACAAATCCGACTCCAATTGGAAGATGGTTTGGTGAAGATATGAGAGACTATGTTGATTATAGTAAAACGAGTGCTGAATTTAAGAATATTATTAAAACAGCCAATTGGGGGGAAACCGTGCCCAGAATTGATGACAAAAAATGGCTGAATAACCATATGCCTTCTGAGTGGAAGGGGAAAGTTAGTTTTAACTAATAAACATTTACACAGAAAAACCACCACTCGAGGTGGTTTTTTTTATGGAGCATGAAAAATGCCACAAACAAATCAAGAGCAACCTAAAAAAGATGATCAGTTTTGTTTTCAGCTCGGTCAGGTCAGCGTAGACAAGCCGGAGGATGGAAAGAAAAAGCGAACATTTTCAGGCGTTGCTTATAGCGGTGAAGCCATCACAGATCACTGGTATTGGGACAAGGTGGTATTCGATCTTGACTCAATCCAAATTAAAGGCCGCATTCCTGCATTACTTGAGCATCGCACAAGCCAGCGAGCTGGAGCAATTAACTCCCATTCAGTAAGTCATGCTGAAGGACTGAAAATTGAAGGGAATTTACTCTCTAATGAGTTTGGAACCCAAGTCGCTCAAGACTCTGATGATGACTTTCCATGGCAGATGTCGGTTCGGATTTATCCTGCCACGGTGGAAGAGGTCAAAGAAGGTTCAGTCATTGTGAATGGGCGAACCTTTCAAGCACCTATTGCTGTATTCCGCGGCGGCCGCATCCGTGAAGTGTCCTTTTGTGCCTTAGGCGCAGATGACAATACAAACGCCGTTGCCGCAAGCCACACACCAAAAAACTTTAATCAACCAGAGGACACAGACGTGACCGAATTAGAGCAAGAAAAAGCAGCCCGCGTACAGGCTGAAAAAGAGCGTGACGCAGCACAAACGGAACTTAAAAAGTTCAAAACTGATAAGCGTGAAGAAGATATCAAAGCCCTTGAAACGTCTTTGAATAAGCAATTCAGTGCTGAAGAAAAGAAATCTTACACTGACATGGATGATGGTTCATTTGCATTCATGTCACAGCAGCTAAAGCAATTCTCAGCAGGCAGCACACCGCCAGCGACACAACCACAACAACAGCAGATTCCACAGCAATTTGCGCATCTGTTTAGCCATCAAGCTACAGGTGGTCAAGGTGGACAACAAGGGCAAGGTGGCGATCAACATCGATTTACAGCTGGCGCGCAAACATTTGCTCAACAAAATAAAAAGGGTTAAGTCATGACAGCAATAATTAATGGAAGCACAAGTCGTCGTTTATTGATTTTGGATAATCAAAAACTTCGTCGTGCTAATGCGAAAGTTACTACCGCCACAGCATACAAACAGGGCGATTTACTGACTTTGTCTGAAGCCAATGTTGCAACTCATGCTGCGGATGAGAAAACATGGGATGTCATTTGTGGTCAGGACATTACTGTTGCGGAAGCAACCGCAATGGCAGCAGCCGGCATTGAAATGACAATTCATTTTGGTGGTGTGTTTAGTGTTGAGGGTGTTTCGCTTGCGGGTGTTTTACTTGCTACAGCTAAATATGACGCGGCACGTGCCAAAGCAACTAAAAACAAAATTGAACTAGCAAAGGTGTAAAACATGCCACAAATTTTTGATATCCAAGGAGCTCCACTTGAGCTACTCAATGTTGGTGAATTAGCTTTAATCCACTCAAATTACAAGCCTGTAGATACATGGCTTTTGGATAAGTTTTTCCCAAATCGCCCATTGTTTGAGCGAAAGGATGTGCCGCTGGCAGAGATCTCATCTGATCATGATCTTGCGCCATTGGTATCACCTAAAAATGCAGGTAAGGCATTTGATACTAATCAAGCTGGTGAAGTGCGTTATGTAAAACCCGCATATTACAAGCCAAAAAATCAGGTAACACCTGCAGATGCTTTCGAAATTGCACTATTGGAGCGTTTGCGCGCAGCGGGAATTATTTCAACTGGTAATCAATCACTTTCATACCAGGAAAAAATGATCCTTGCACAGGTTGCAACAATGAAACGCAATCATGATGCAATTGATAATTCAGTTATCTTGATGGCAGTAGATTTACTTAAAACTGGTAAATATACATTGCATTCTGATGACTATGAACGCAACGAAGTGGACTTCAAGCGCACTGCAGCACTGAACTACACACCATCAACACCGTGGAATGATAGTGGTGCAACACCTGTTGATGATATCCGTCGCATGTTAGAACGCCAACTTGAAGCAGATGGCGGCGAAGCGGAAGCGGCGCTAATGTCGGGCTTGGTATGGCAGTCGCTTTGGAATAATGAGGCATTTAAAAAGGAATTTGTCACGCCGTACGCTGGCATTTCTGTGCCGGTTAATCCAAGTTTTGGTGCGAAAAAAGCAGCGACATTTAAAGGTAAGTTTGATGGCATTGAGTTTTGGACTTATGACGAAACATATCGCCATAAAAGCCAAGTTAAACGATTAATTCCTAAAGATTATTTCGGCTTAGTCTCAGACACCAATGGTTCGGTTGCACATTGTGCGATTGAGGAAATGAACGGCAGTGTTACTCAACAGTATTATGACACTCAAGAGTACATTAAAGATCCACGTGGTATTCAGTTAATGACTGAATCTGCTCCACTCGTAGTGCCATCAAATAAGAATGGCGTGGTTGGTGGTTCTGGCTTCATTACAATCTAAGGATACAAACATGACAAAAAAATATATCGCCATTGGTAGTGTTGGTGAAACATTACCAGGGCATGAAGTAAAGGGCTTGAATTCAGATCGTATTCAAGCCCTTTTAGCATCTGGTGTAATTGAAGAATATCAAGAGCCTCAGGAACAAGGGCTTGATAACACAGCTGCCCAAATCGCAAGCCTCACAGCCGAAATTGCTGAGCTGAAGGCGAATGAAGAAATTCTGATTGCTGGCAAAGATAAATCTGATGCTGAAGTGGCTGAGCTGAAATTGAAAGTTGAGGGCTTGGAAAAATCACTGGCCACATCCGAAGCTGCTTTAAAGAAAGCGACTGCTGAAGCCAAGAAAGCAACTACTGCCGATAAATAGGTGATGTCATGTATGCGACTCGGAATGACTTAGAAGCGCGTTTCGGGGAAGAGGAAATTCAAGGGCTGGAATCAATGCAGACTGTAGCGAATTCGATTGAAGAAGCGCTGCAGGATGCATCGGAGGAAATAGACAGTTATATCGCTGTTCGTTACGTTCTGCCTTTACCTAATACGCCCAGCACATTGAAACGGATTGCGTGCAACATTGCACGCTACCGGCTTTACTTTCAGCAACCAACTGAAGAAATCGAAAACCGCTATAAGGCCGAAATTGATTTCTTGAAACGGGTTGCAGATGGTAAGGCAACCTTGAATATTCTCAATCCTCAAAATGAGGTCACTGAAGAAAAGCCAGCAAGAGTACCAGCCACAATGCCAATCGGTACAACATACCGCGGCGGTGTATTTGGTGATGATGTCTTAAATATGATGCCTAGCATTAAGTGAGGTGATTATGGCCTTTGCTATCTCAATTCAAATAGATAGCTCACCAATAGAAGCAATTCTTAAGAAGCTTAGTGATTTTGATACTTATAAAGATGATTTATATGTGGAAATTGGTGGGTACGGTGTTACTTCAACTCAAGAGCGTTTTTTTAACCAACACAATGTAGATGGCAATCCATGGAAGCAATCTTGGAGAGCAAAACTACAGAGTGGTCAGACTGGTCGTAATAATGGCGATTTAATGAATGAGCTGCATTTTAACTTGCGTCCAAACGGTATTGAGTGGGGATCAAACAAAACGTATGCCCATGTCTTTCACTTTGGAGCGCATATCACTCCTAAAAATGGCCAGTACATTACCTTTGCTGTTGGTGGTCAATATCGGAAGGTGAAAGAGGTAAACATCCCCTCAAGAACTTTCCTAGGTATTAACGCAGAAGATGAGCAATCAATACTAAACATTATAGGAGCTTTTATTGATGAGCACATTCTTCGCAGTGCGTGATGAAATAGTCGAGAAATTAAAGGAAATTCCTGATTTTCTTAAGATCTACACCCCTTTAAATTCAGTACAAATCTCAGAAATGTCACAGGTGGTGCCATCCGTACATGTCAATTTTGCACGTGTTGTTAAACAAGCTGAAGTGGGAAGAGGGGCATTAAATAAACTAGGCCAGCAATGGGCTGTGACTGTGGCATGTCGCAATGCAAAGTCACAGCTTAACGATGGACGTGCTGTAAGTGATGAAGTCGGATTGTTGACTGAAAAAGTGATCCAGCTTTTATCTGGATGGGAGCCTGATTCATCCACTAGCGAATTAAGATTTGTCTCGATTAGTGATGGGTATAGTGCAGCATTCGCCTATGTGACGATCATCTTTGAATCTGAAAAATTCATTTAGGAACCTTATGAAAACTCAATACAAGGCATTAAAGCCGATTGGCTCATGGCAGAAAGGGCAGATTATTGGCGCTCTGCCACCAGAAAAAATTAAGCAGCTTTTAGAAGATGGTGCGATCGAAGTGATCAAACCCGAAACCAAAGCGGAAGTTAAGCTAAAAACTAAAGAGGTGCCTGTAAATGGCTAAGAAGTATATTTCATTACGCGGCAAGTTCTCTCTTGCTCCGATTGTTGAGGGTGTGGTTGGTGCTATGCGAGAGCTAGGAAATATTCCTGACTTCACGCTAGAAATCACTGCGGAAAAAATTGAACATACAGAATCCATGTCAGGCGATGACACGACTGATCTAGTGCTATACAACACTACTGCGGTTTCATTCAGCGGCACTCTTGAGCAGCTTGATTCTGACAACTTAGCGTACATTCTGTCTGGTAAAAATGTAGCAGTGGATACGAAAACCGTAGCAGATTTAGATTTAGGTGCTGTCACTAAAGGCCAAAAGATCAAGCTGGATGGTTTTAATATCAGTGCACCAATAGTTACAGATGGTGAGTCGCCAGCGGTTCCTATCGAATCAACAAAATACAAGCTGGATGCGGTTTACGGAACTATCGAATTTCTTGTAGATCTACCAAAGGTTGTAATTGGCTATAAGACTGGTGCAGTTACACACACCACGATTGCATCCGACTTCGGCAAAGAATATGCATTGTTCTTTGAAGGCATCGATAAAATTAGCAAGGAAAAAGTGTTCTTGGCTCTGCATCGTACAGTGAAGTCACCTGATTCAAGCTTTGGTTTAATTCATGAAGAATTTGGCTCATACGAAATCAGCGGCGATGCCTTAGGCGACCTATCAAAAGACAAAGATGGTGCGCTTGGTTTATACGGTTATTACACGCAGATTCCCAAAGCACCAACGCCGTAAATTTACAGCAGCAGGCACTTAAAACAGGATGCATTAAGCATCTTTTTTTGTGCCCATAAAAAGCAAAAGCCCAGCGACTGCAATCGCTGGGCTTTTTATTTCCACCCGCCAGATAAAAGCAAGGGAAAGAAATTTGTGGTTGAAATTATAGCAGTAGTTTTACAAAAAGTAGAGGTTGTAATGGAAAAACATGGTTATTGGAAGGTAACAGGTGCCATTTTGATGGGTATTTTCATCTGGCAACTCTCAAACATTATTAATGCATTTGTGGCTTTAGCTAAGGTACTTCAATGAATGATTTTTTTATAGCCTCAAATCGACCTATCAAAGTTGGTGAGCTATCGGTACACCAGCTGCAAATGCATAACTTTGATGAGTGGTCAGGTGCAGCACAGGTCATTAAGGACTTTTTGAATAATCATCCAGATGAAACCATAAGCAAGCTCTTTGAGGCCCATGCATTTGAATCAACTCAATTGATAGCTCATTCATTGAAATACAGTATTGAGCAGCTCATTGAGCTATTTAAGAGTGATGAGCAGCTTATTACCCAATTGTTGGATGCTGTGATTAAGGTGAATGATGCATTCTTCTCTGAGCCGAAACCAAAACACCGTGATGATGTGGATCCGCGTAAAAAGAGTAGCTGGTTTGATGCATTTCAGGTGCTGGTATCAAACGGTCATCAGCCTGAAAGCGTTATGCAAATGAGTTATGGCTCATTCCGCTATTATCTTAAAGCAGCTCAAAAAGCTGAACGGATAAAGATGCGTAATCTGGCGATTGCAACCCGAGCTCAGAACGCTATAAACAAGAAGTTTGATGCTTTTATTAAGAGCCTTGAGAAAGATCAGTGATTTTCACATTGTGATGTCTAATTGATCACGCTAATATCTAGTAAATACTTAAAACACTGGGGGATATAGTGAAAAAATTACTTGTTGCTGCAACTTTGATGACTGCATTTTCATTTGCTAATGCTAACTTGACGAATGCCAGTGTTAATGGTGAGCGCGTTCGCGTTGGTGATACTTACGGGCAGATCGTTGCTAAGCTTGGTCAGCCTGTTGCAACTTATGACTACACAAAAAACGTAGGCGGTAAAGAAACGCCAGTGCGTGAAGTTAGTTATGTGGATGGCAATAAAACCTATACGATTACTATCGAGAACGGCAAAGTAACGCATATTAAGACTTCGCGCTGAGGGTTGAATGGCAAATAAATGCGTTAGCTGTAATAACTGTGGCCACACAGGATGGTCTGAAAACCGCGGTAATTTTTTAATCACGATTGTTTTGGCGATTTTCTTTGTTGTGCCGGCAATTATTTATGAGATTTGGCGCAGGACTGGACTGGGTGTTTGTGAGAGCTGTGGTAGTGATTTGGTTGTGCCATCAAATTCTTGTGCCACCAATAAGCCATCTGATGTTGGGGATTTGATAATTCTGGGTGTGCTAGGGGTTGCTGGCGGTATTGTTGTGGTTGCTATTTATGCTTTAGCGGGTAGCGCTATCAATGCTTACAAGAACAGGAATGCGCCAGAGCCACAGTTATCACAAAGAGATTTGGAAGGGAATTGCCTAAGGAGTGGTATGTCGTACTACCACAAACAAGGTGAGTATCCAATTTTAAAAGATGGTAAGACTTTGGCTCTGGATCAAATCCAAAAAGACTGTAAAGGCTCTAAAGATGGAAAATATAAAGCACCCTAGGGTGCTTTTTTGAACCAATAGTTTTAATAAGGGATTTGTGATGCCTAAAATCAATAAATATGCAGTAACTGAATATACAAAGGATTTATATCCAAAACTCCACAAGAAAGTTGGTGATGATGGGCTTAAGGCTATTTAAGAGCATGATCATGATGCTGCAATCATTGTTGCAAAACTAAGCGAGTGCGATGAAGTCATGTATGTTGGATATTCTGAAAGTAAAAGCAACCTTCCAGAGCAAATTGCATCATTTGTAGATTGTAAAAATGGCAAACGATTTTACGTGATCAATCGAAAAATTGGAAAATAAAACCCTCCTGAATACCTACCCGCTACTTAGCGGGTTTTTTTATGCCTAAAATTTGAGGTCGCCATGTCTAGTAAGAACCTAACTTTTAAACTCATTATGGATGGCGATAGCAAAGGCCTTGTTGCTGCGGCAAAGCAATCCAAAGATGTTAGCAAAAAGCTATTCGAAACCATTGAGAGTGAAGCTGAGAGACTCAAGAAAACAAGTGCTGAGACTGCAAAAGAGATTGGTAAAATCATACCAGCCGATCTACCCAAAAAAGCAGATCAGGCAAAAGGTAAGTTAGATGAACTAGGCAGTGAATTTCAGGATGTAGCCAGCACAGCCAAGGATACTGGTCAGGAAATTGGGAATATTATTCCTAAAAATGCCAGTGAGCGTGCGTCTGCGTTAATTAAGTCACTGAATGAAACAACTGAAATTATTAAAAGCACAGGTACTGGTGTTATAGGCGCATCAGAAAGTTTTAATAAATTTAGTGTGGATTCGGTCCGGTCTCTTAATTTACTAAAGGCCAACCTTGCTACCGCAAAAACCAAACTTGAAGAATTCTCTAGAACCAATGCCACACCGGAAGATATTGCTAAAGCACAGCAGCAAATCAATGCTTTAGAGAAAGAGGTGCAGCAAGCGGATCAGGCATTTGGCGCATTTAAGTCTGAACTAAGTTTAATTACACCCGAGGCAACCAAGCTAGATGCAGAACTTGGTAAAACAAATGCAGAACTTCAGAAGAGTGAGACACTTGTTAAACAAGCAAGTGTGGAAATCCAAGGTTTAAAAACAGGCTATACAGCGTTAACAAGTGCAATGGCCGCACTTGGTGTAGGCGTATCGGCAGCAGAAATTGGTCGAACTGCTGATGAGTTTAAGGTTCTAGAGGCAAGGATTGGGCTTGCCACATCCAAAAGCGGAAACTTTACAGATGCTTTCGAGGGGGTAAAAAAGATTGCGATTGAAACCCGATCAAATCTTACAGCTACAGCGGAACTATTTACCCGTGTCAAAAGTGCAGTGGATCAGCTTGGATACTCTCAAGAGCGTGCTTTAGGGATTACTGACCTAGTAAACAAGTCATTAATTGTAGGGGGCGGCCTAGCAGCCTCAAACGAAGCGGCAATTTATCAATTTAACCAAGCCTTGCAGTCTGGTGTTCTCCGCGGTGAAGAGTTCAACAGTGTGATGGAGCAAGCACCGCGGTTGGCACGGGCTCTAGCGGATGGCTTAGGTGTAAATGTTGGTAAATTACGTGAGATGGCGGGACAAGGGAAGCTCACATCCGAGGTGATTGTTAAGGCGCTTGAAAGTCAATCTAAGGCGCTTAATGAAGAATTCGCCAAAATGCCTATTACGATTGGACAGTCCATTGAAAACCTAAAAACAGCATGGACTTTGTATATTGGTGAGGCAGATGCGGCCACTGGTGCGAGTGCGAAGGTAGCAGAAGCACTTAAATTTGTTGCTGAAAATCTAGATCAGATTGTTTCAACATTAGTGTTAGCTGGGCAGACTTTCATTGCTTATAAAGCACTGAATATTGCAAGTGTGTTCCTTGATAAAGCAGCTGGTGTGAGAGTGGCATCAGTTGCAATTACACAGGAAACAGTGGCCGTGGTCGCTAATACTCAAGCGCAAATCGCCAACGCCACAGCCACAAAGTCAGCAGCTGCATCTAAGGTGCAATTAGCCGCAAATTCTGCTGCCGCAACAACAGCATCTATAGCAACTAGCGGATCAATTATGACATTAATAAGTCGCCTTGGCGCTTTAGGAGTGGCAGTTACCGCGGTTGGTGTGTTGGTCCCCACTGTATTTCAGCCAATTGGTACAGCTATAGGTGAGGGTGTTGCTAAAGGTATTGAACATGCTGAAATTGCTATTAGCAATTTAGGCACTTCTGCAGGTGATGCAAATAGAAAAGTTCTCACCTCAATTGAGCAGCTGGAATCACAAATGAAGGCTGAGGAGGCTGCAGTTAAGGCTGCCGCTGAAGTTAAGCAATCATTTGCGCTAGCTGCAGAAAAAGCCCGTGATAAAGCTTATCAGCTTACAGTTGAGTCTAAAAAGCTTGTAACCGAGTTTGATGCTTTAATTAAAAAAGGTGAGCCAACTAAAGAGGCATTAGAAAAGATTTCGAATGCAATGAAGTTTGACTCAACTAAAGGAATTAATGATTCAGTTACCGCATTAATCCTATTAAAAGATCAAGGAAAAATCACAGCTGAAGAACTACAGTTAAGGCTGGGGCAAGCATTAAGCGGAAAAGACCTAACAGTATTCCAAGCTAATGCAAAAGCCGCATTCACGGGAACAGCAAAGGAAGCGGCGAAATCAGCAGCATTGACTGAAGCTGTAATGAAGGAGGCGTTAGGGCGTACAGGTTTAGATACTGAACAACTGAAAGGCCGGTTTTCTGAAACCTTTAATTCGGCTAGTAATGACGTCCAAATTATTATTGACAACCTAGGTGCATATAAAGCCCAAGGGATTGATACGGGTATAGCACTAAGCACAAATCTTAATAATGTAATTAACACAGCTCAGACAGGTGCTGAACTTGATTATGCCAAGGGCAAGCTTGTTGAGTATGGAAGACAGGGATTAATTACTGGTGAGCAGGTCGCTTTAGGCTTAGGTAAAATTGAGCAAAAATTAGCTCAGTTGCCAGACACTCTTAATCCCGCGCAGGCTGCTTTTAGTGCTATGGGTCTCAAGACACAGGCGCAGTTAGATGCAGCAGCTCAGTCAGCACAGGCGAACTTTGATGTTATCAGTAAAAGTGGCCAAGCTACTGCAGAGGGTATTCAGTCTGCTTATGAGTTAATGCTTAACGCAACTATTGCTAGCGGCAACAAGGCTAAGATCGCTGTGGCTCAGGCCAAAGCTGCATCACTTGGCCTTGAGGTTCAACTTGATGCCACTGGCAAAGCCACTGTTTCCAAACTCGGTGAGATTCAGCGTGCTGCAGATGCAACCCAGCGCAGTGTGAGTCAGGTAAGTCAGCCAGTTACGCAGAATCAGCCAGAGGTTAGCGCTGAGAAAAAGGCTTCTGATGATTACTGGGATAACTTTAAAGCCGAAATGAAAGCCAAAACGGATGCGGCAAATGCAAGAGCGCAAGCACAGCGGTCAGGTGGTCGTTCTGGTAATACTGGCTCAGGGCTTACTGGTAGCAATGAGCCTGCTTATCAAGCGCCGGCAATGCCTGATGCTCCAATGGTTGCTTCAAGTTTTGATATTACGCCATTGCAAGATATTCAGCCGACGGAGAAGAAGATTCTAGAGTTACAGTCGGGCGGGAAAGTAGCTGAGCTACAAGGAACACCCGAAGCGGTTAACAGTGTTGAAGAAATGCTTCAAGAATTTGAAATGCTTAAACGGAGCATGTAATGAAATTAGTCCGTAAAAGTTCATCAGAAACCATCCAATTGGAGGATGGTTTTTTTTGGTCTGATGAAAACTGGTCTGCGATTCAGCAGAACCAAGAATATGCCATTAATGGCGCCTTGATTATTCAAGAGGGCCGAAAACAGGCGGGCCGCCCAATCACGTTGCAGCCAGCCAATAAGACCAAAGGCTGGATCAAGCTGCGTGATTTAAACAAGCTGCGCGAATGGCAGAACCTGCAGGAGCAATTCACATTGCAGTTTGAGTGGCCGCATGATCAGCGGCGCTTCAATGTGGTTTTTAACCACAAAGATGGCGCTCTTGAAAGCTCAACAATCAAAGGTACACCAGCAACATCACTTGATACCTATTTTAATGTCACTATGCGATTCACCGAGGTAAGCGATGGCGATTGAAACCAATAACTTAAAACTGCTGGAATCTGAGCGCATTAAGACTGATGCGGAAGATGGTGGCGGTAAATATTCTGGCCGTGAAATTGTCGATGGCCAAAGCAACAACCTGTTCAATGACATTTCTGAAATGGATCGCACGACAGGTCGCACATCAATCCAAAAAATTTATGCTGCAGTGGATACCGCTGATACAGATGCACTCATGGGTGCTACAGTCTTTATTTCTGAAAATCCAAAAGATCCGAATGTATCCGCCATATTATTCAGTACGAATAGCTGGACAGATGAGCGCTCAAGTGCACAGAACCGCATTGAAAACTACTTAGCTAAAGGTGCGCAGCTGACAGGCACACCGCTGGATACGCACTGGCTTGGCATGAAGTCGCTGCAAGTGGCTATGTTCCCGCAAGAGGCCGAAAGCGCGATTGGTGCATCAATTGTGTTGATTTCAAATGAAGGCAAGTCTCTAGAAATTGAGCAGTATTTGCGTATTACTGAGGTCTCTACACGCACAGCAATCTTACCGATTGACGGTAAGCAGGTTGAATATAAGATTGCAACTTATGGTTTAAGCGATGCACTGAAAGCTGATTTTGTAGGCCTATCTGCTAAGCAGTGGTACAACGGTGAAAAAAGCCAGACCATCATTCGTGACACAATTGTGGCGGATACTGGTAAATACTATGCCAGCGCAAATCTGAAAGAAGCTGCTCAGGTCGGTGATTATTCTGTCGTTGCGGATAGTGTTTACACGCAGCTGGTACCATCCGCGCAGACTGAAACGCCGATGGTGAACATTAATGCTGCAGGTGATTCTGCGGCGTTGGTCAAAACAGCCAGTGGTGCGTTAAGCAAGACGTTTTCAAATATTACAGTCAATACGGTGCAAGGGCTTTTTATCGGTTCAAGCGTAATGCCTAAATCAGTTGAATTTACTCTGTTTGGGTCGGCTATTACCGATGTAGGCGGTGAACTCAAGAATAGTGCCGGCACTTCAATTGGTACAATCAACTACCAAAATGGCGCAATTGCATGGAATGCCAATGCGGGAACCGGTACAACAAATCTAACAGTCACATTTATGCCGGCTGCCGCAGTAACTGCGCCAGTTGAATCGATGCTGATTTATGTGAATCAGGAAAATAATGGTTTTAACTGGATTAAGAATCTGGTGCCGCTGCCGTCGCCGGGCAGTTTGCAGTTTTCATATTTAGTGCAAAACCAAGTCTACACACTGCGTGACAATGGTGCGGGCCAGCTGCGCGGTTCCGACTCTTCATTTGGGTCTGGCAGCATTGATTATGAAACGGGCACCATGGCGGTTACAGTTGGTGAATTGGCAGACGTTGGCAGCGCAATATTGCTAACGTGGAGCAATATGATCACAGCGCAGGAGCGTTCAGGGCTGGCCATTAATAAGGCCTATATTGAAATCCCTGTAAACGATTCGATTGTGGCAGGCACGCTGACTGTAGACTGGCTACTGAATGGTGTGTCTAAGACAGCAACAGACAATGGTCAAGGTCAATTTACTGGGGATGCGACAGGTACGATCGACTATGCGGATGGCGTGGCTAAGCTTATGCCGACCTTACTGCCGAATGGCGGTACCACTTTCAATGTGTCTGGCCAAAAGGGCCCTAAGTCTGCGGTTAGCCTTTCAGCTGTACCGTCAGGCGGATCAATTACGGTTGAGTTGGACAACGGCTCTGCACCGCTGGTCCCGAAGTCTGTGAAAATCCGCGTGCCAGTGCGTTATATGGGACATTCGGGCGAAGTTGAACTGCGCGATATGCCGATTGATGCGACTACAGGCCGCATGATCAATGGTGCGGGGCAGCAGCAAGGTTCGATTAATTACACCACGCGAACGATAAGCGTAACACCAAGCACTACGCTTGAATCCATTGAGCGTGAAAAAATCGTGCAGCCATTTTTTGGCAAATACAACTCAAGCGCTGCAGCAATTGAAGCAGGCATGCTGGGGATGACAATTAATTACCAGAATGTCAAAACCACAAATACGCTGACTTTAAATGAAGTGGCGACTGCGGTTACGGTGAGCGTTTCATATCGTGATGAATCTGCAGCGCAAAGCTGGAACGACACCGTAATTGGATCTGTGCTTAAAACTGACTTAACGGAAGGTTTTGCAGAGCAGATTTTGGCGGGATCGGTAAGGCTTGCACTGGCCAGTTCAACCTATGTGGACAAGCTAGGCTCATTGTATCGCAACCCATCTGTAACCACGGGTGCTGGAACGCTTGCGGGTCAGATCCAGTACAGCAACGGTAATATTGAAATCACATCATGGGATGTAGGTGGAGCGAATAATCCAGTTTTGGAGTCACTGGCAACACAGCTGGAAAGTGTGAAAACCAATCAGGTGTCATACCGCGCTCCGATGATTCCAATTCGCGCTCAGTCACTGACTTTATCTGCAGTGAAAGTTGAAGGCGGTGTGCTGAATATTGTGCCAGATGGCTCGGGTGCGATTGATACGGCTGACTGCGATGGCTTCTTTAATTTTGATCAGGGCTATGGTCAGTTTGTATTTCGTGAAAAAGTGATTATCACTGAAGCAAACCGCGCGGAAATTATGGCGCAGGATTGGTATGTGGCTGAGCTTGAGTATGCAAAAGATGGCAAGCAATGGATTCACAAGCCAATCATGGTGCTGCCTGAAACCATCAAATACAGTGCAGTCGGATTTAGCTACATTCCAATTGATGCCGACCTGCTTGGTTTATCTGCAGTGCGTTTACCCATTGATGGCCGGGTGCCGATTTTCCGCAGCGGTGAAATCGGCATTGTCAGCGCGAGCAAATCGCAGGAGTTGCCAGACTATATCGCGGGCAAGGTTTATGCTTTGGCTGATCAGCGAATTTCTTGGTGTGAACTTGAAGATGCAGATGGAGCTAAAGTGCCATTTGATATGTATGTTGTGGACTATGACTACGGTAAAGTGACTTTAAGTGGTGATTTTGCGCTAGGTAATTTGACTGGACCACTTACTGCTAAGTATCGCTATCAGGATATGGGCTTGGTGCGTGATGTCAAAATCAATGGCCAAGTGACTTTTACTAAGCCTTTGACGCACAACTATGATCCAGCTCATACCATTGTCGGCTCAGCATTGGTCATTGGTGATGTGAAATCACGCTACACACGTTTATTTGTTCAACCGACATGGAATTCCGTGTGGTCAGATGAAGCGACTGGCGGCGCAATTTCAGCAAACTACAATGATTCTTTATATCCAATTGAAGTGAGTAATAAGGGCGCTATTCAAGAGCGCTGGGCCATGGTATTTACTGATGCAACCACGTTTAAGTGTGTTGGAGAATACACTGGTGAGCTGGCGCAGCGCGGCACCACCACAGCTGATTATGCACCACTCAATCCAATCACCAATGCACCATACTTCAAAATTAAAAAAGAAGGCTGGGGCAGCGGCTGGGCGAATGGCAATACTATGCGCTTTAACTCGATTGCTGCAAATTACCCGATTTGGGTGATTCGCACCGTAAAACAGTCTGAGCCAACCGTGCTTTCAGACTCATTCCAAATCATGCTGCGCGGTGATATTGACCGGGTTGCTTAGACTTCAACTTTAATATGACCGCCTTGGCGGTCTTTTTTATGGGTTTTCAAATATGGCAACAGATGTAGAAGTTCAATTTTTTAGCCACTTGAATGGCTTGGTTCTTAGCAATACATGGGGCGACATGATCCGCCTTTTTGATGCCTGTCTTGTAAATGGCGTTGCATTACCTAGTGTGACATCTGCTTCAATTGATGAGCAGGGCGATGTGCATCTAGCCTTGTTTGCACCGCATAAAGTCATGCTACTGCAGATTGTTGAGCTCACAGGTTTTGAGCCAGCATCTTTAAATCAAAAGTATCGAATTAAAGGTGTACCAAGTGATACGCAATTGATTCTAAAGCCTCAGGTTGCGATTGATGAAACTGCCGTTACAACCAAAGGTGCAAGTAAATTAGCATCATTGGGTTATGACATTATTTTTCGTGATGACAAGGATGTGAAGCGGGTCTATCGTGCAAAAAATCCAACACCGCAACATCCTTTTATTCGTGTTGATGAGTCTATTTCTGATGGTGTGAACTCATACAATTCCACTTATGCCAAATATGCAATGGTGGGTTTGCTTGAGCACATGGATCATATTGATGATTATCAAAATCCTGATGTTTTACAGCTTCCTTTTGATCCAGCTAACCCACCTAAGAATTGGAAAATTTCAGGAACCGGCGGTGATTGCGTTCGCGGCTGGGCCCGATGGTATTGGTCTAGAACTGGAAACCCGGCGGCCGGTAATTATTCAGATTCTAATGGCGGTGCCGCAGCAAATAGCAACTTTACTTTGGTGGGTGATAAAAACTGCTTTTACGCCGTAGTAAATGAGAATCCTGGTAATGGCCTCTGGAACGTTTTGCATGGGGCGGGGTTATTTCAGTCTTCCATGACGAATGATGTAATTCCAAATTGGTTTTTATCAGCACACTTGACCGATCGAAGCGCGAGTTCAATTTCTGGTGTGTTGATGTATAACGGAAATGGAGTGTCTATGCTTTGCCATAATCAAAATTCTGGTAAATTTTTCACCCCCAAGTACGACATATTAAATAGACTTTCTAATCATACTGAGGCCTATCCACTTTTTCTTGGATATCGCTCCGGTATGGACAATTCATATAAAAATAATTTTCCTGCTTTAGAGATACCTTTTCTTGATAAGGAAACATATCTAAGAGGAAGTTTATTTCATATTTGTTTTGCAGGTAAGGCTACTCAAGAGGACGCACTAACTGCTTTGATAGCTGATTCATCTATGTATGTGCAAGATATTGTTGCGTCTGGCGGTACTGGAAGTTATCAAAAAGGCGGATTTTATTTTTATCTAGGAGAGTTGGATTGAAACCAATATCTAGAAGGATTTTGCACTCTTCAAATATGCTGCAAGTGGTGGTAGCAGGCCCTGTGCTTGCTGCTATTAAAGGCTCAACAAAAAAACTAGGTGAAAAATATAAAGATTCACTTGTGGTTTTATACAGTAAAGCCAATTTGCAGCCAATCACTGTGAGAAAACCAGATGCAAACGGTCAGTATCAATTCACAGGTCTTAATGCAAATTTAAAAACATTCGTTGTTGCTTTCGACAGCAACCATCGATTCAATGCTGTTATTCAAGATAATGTGGTGCCTAAATGATTACACCATCTCTTAAAGCTGGACTCGCACAACTGCGTGCGCTGGCTGATTTTATTGATCAAGGAAGCGGAAATGCTTCCTTTGTTTATTATGACTCTGCAAAACCTGAAAGCGTATTAATCCCTGCAGATGACACCGCCAAACTAGCAACACTCACATTGCCAAAACCTTGTTTTAGTCGACTTAACGAGGACAGCATTGAACTCAAACCAACCAATGATGTTTTAGCGCTTAAAACAGGTACCGTGGTCTGGGCGAGGCTGTTTAATGCAAATGGTGATGCAGTGGCAGACCTTGAAATGGGTGCAGACATTATTTTAAATAGTTATGACATCGTGATGGGTGCCACACAGCGCCTAGATTCTATAATATTAAAACCAGTGATTTAGGTGTGATATGAGCGACAATTACGAACACAAGAAACCGTATTCGCTCACAGCATCTTATCTTGATATTGTTGTGCCAAGCGCTCTTACAGCACCCTTCGATCTACATGCTGTTTATGATCCAGATCTAGTTGCTAATTATGTTAGAGCTGTAATTAATACTGGCTTTACTGCGCAAATCTCAGGCTCAAATCTGCAGCCGGTTGATAACAGCGGTTATATTAATGCATACATCAACTGTGGTTTTATTTCAGTTTCAGCTGGTCTGCAGGATATTAATCACCAGCTTGGTGTTGAGCTAAAATTGAGCGCAGCCTTTAAGAGGGCCATAGCCCAAATTAGTGTCACGCAAATACCGTGGTCTAAACCTATTTTAAGGGTCTCGAATGAGGCTCTTTTTTTTGATCAGGGTTTGGTGATGAGCGTAGGTCAAGAAATTGGATTTGATCGAGCACTTACTTTGTCTGAATCCATTCACTCGGCTTTTGACCAAGGCTTAAAGCTGAGTCGAAACCAAAGAGTATCTTGGCAAGAAAACCTGAAGATTCGAATTGCGCGTGATCTGTATTTTGATGAGTCAATCAAGCTTCGATTAAACCGTGAATTTGCTCATCAAGAGCTGATCCGTAAACGCCGAAATATTACGTTTTCACATCAGGTCGCGCATGTCTTTGAAAAGCGCTTCAGCTTTGAATGGGATAAAGGCTTAGAGCTGGTCACAAAGGATGACATTGCTTGGGATAAAGCCAAATCTATCCACTATCGCAAACATCCAATTCAACCGTGGCCAGAACCTGAGATTCCCAAATATGAAGGCACGGGCGACCTTAATTTTGTATGCCTCTGTCATGAGGTTGACTCACACAACGTCATTCTTAACTTTGGGGCAGATGACTGCATTCCAGCAATTCCAAATAAAAATTGGTGGCACATATTGAATACTTTATCTGTGATTCGCTTAGACAATGGCAAAGAAATAAATGTGCTGGATGGAAATTACAGCACAGACCGCAGTCGATGGTGTTGGTCTTATAGCTTGACTGTACCAACAAGCGAATTGCCAAAACTTGAACCGATTAATGGTCAGCCTGTGATTCTAAAAATCATGGTGAATAGCAATGAACACCAAATGCTTCTTGAAAACCGCAGTCGCTCACGCAAGTTTGCACAAGATGTTTATGTGCTCACTGGACGAAGCCAAACTGCATTGCTTTCAGAGCCTTATGCTCCTGTACGTTCATTTTTACAAGAGAATGAGCGAACGTCAGTACAGTTATGTCAGGCTGAATTGGATCGTGTTTTTAGCGCTACGCAATTGAATTGGCAGCTGATTGATGAACTGGGCTGGATCGTTGCAAACAATAGCTTGAGCTACAGCAATTTAGCGCCGATTTCCGTGATTAAAATGATTGCTGAAAGTGGCGGCGGGTTTGTGTATAGCGAAAAAAATAGCAATACACTGACCGTTAAACCGCTTTATAAAAAGACCTTTTGGGATTCACTGACCATTGATGAATATGATCGATTAATTCCTGAAAGCATTGTCACAACACAGTCTACTGACTACGAGTTATATCCAGACTACAACGGCATCACACTCACAAACGACCGCAGCGGAAAGACAGCTCAAGTCAAACGTGCAGGGACAAATGCTGATACGCTTTTACCTACTGAGAATAATCCGCTGTTTGACCACAGCAGCATGGGTGCTTTCGGTAAAGCAAAATTAGCAAAAGCAGGTATGGTTGAAACCCACACATTTACGATGCCGATTTCAACTGAAGTTGGTGAGTGTATGCCAGGAGAAGTATTAGCCTTTAATGCTGAATGGTGGGGCATTGTAGACAGCGTTAGTGTTTCATTCGGCCATGCGGTAGTCAATCAAACTATCAAAGTGGAGCGTGTAAATCATGAGTAATGCATTGCAGCGACTGATTGGACTGCTACCTAAAGCACCTGAGTTTATTGGCACGATCACCAGCGAAGACCATCCGAATTACAAAGTTTTGGTTATCGATGGTTCGGGTCTTGTGATGTGTACCAGCACAACACGTTATAACTTAGGTGCCACCGTGTTTATTAGTGATGCGGAGATAAAGCGCTTGGCTACAAGCGGTGATGTGATTCAAATTGAGGTGTAAAAATGGCAGGAGTAAGGCTTGAGTTTGCGCAGTTTGGGCACTTTGAATATTTCAATATTTATAGAAATTCAGTTTCAACGGCTATAGAAAATTTGGGCGAGCCGATTGGCATATCGTTAACAATGTATTATGAGGACTTAACTGTTGAGCCAAATCAAGATTATTACTATCGAGCTGGAGTGATTAGAGGCTCAGTTGAGAATTTTAGTGAAGAATTCCATGTAAAAACACTCATTGAGTTCGACCCACCATACGATTTGGTGGTTGAATTTAAGAATGATGAAACCAATAGACTCGAATTAAATTGGAAACTAGACGGCTTTGTTGATGAGCAGCGTTATTACTGCTCTGAAACGCCTATTAATACTGAAAATTTGCCAGTGCCGAAAGCTGTTTTAGCAGGAGATGCGCGAGCTTATGTTGATACCGATATTGAAGCTGGGAGAACTTATTATGTTCGTATTGGGTCTGTGAAAAATGGCATTGAAAAAATTAGCGCTGAAAAACTGGTAACATCAGAAAAACTTCTTGTGTTTTTGCCACTCACAACAAATGCCGTTGATTATGGATCACTTGGTTTAACGTGGAGCAAGCAAGGAAGCATTACGCATTCATCTGAAGGCGCATATTTCAATGATGATGTTGCGAGCTGGATTAAGCAGACAACTCATA
>NZ_RAXV01000059.1 GCF_003611465.1 Acinetobacter tianfuensis | reverse complement strand
ACCTTCAAACCTACTTTATCATCATTTAATTTTATTAAATTTATGCTTCCATTTTTATATGTATAACTATATTTTGTATTTTTTGATATATCTGGATTAGAACATGTAAAGTTGATTTCTACGTTATTTTTCTCAGAATACTTACACTCAAATCCATCATGATAAGAAAAACTTTCTGGTATTTCTTTATAATCATATTTTGATTCAATCAATTTCCCATTTTTATTAATATAATAAAAATATGGTGTAGTGGGATAATTCCCAGACTTATCAATAATGATATTCAATTGTCCATTTATTTTACTGACATAAAAACCATGATCTGCGATCAGGCCCAATTTTTTTTTAACCCCATTATTTATGATAAAAATTTCTTTTGAATCGACATCATACTCTATAGATTGATTGGAATTCGCCTTATAAAAATTATTATTTTGATATATTTCTACTATAGCAAAAGAACTTTGACTAAAAGCAAAAATGCTCATACCTATAATTGTCTTCCACATAAGAAACCCTAAATAAAACATCAAATAAAGAACTGATTTTACAATATATTTTACTTAAAAAATATTATCTTTGATGAGCATTGTTCTAAAATATGGTCTAATGATGGATCTTATTAGGCAGTCATAGTGAAATAGCTATTTGATCACTGTTATCTACAAAAAATAGCCATCAATTGGGGCTATTTAACATAAAATTTCTTATGCGAAATTTAAGCACTATCACCAGATAAACCTTTTTTTTGATCTTTTCATACAAATATTGACCAATATAGTAGAATAAAATTAGATGGCCAAATGGAAAAAAGCAAGCCTACCTGTATATACAAAATTCTTCGAATTTTGATATACAGGGACTTGTTAGGGGATTCCCCCTAAGACCCCAAGCCCATCACAGATGGGCAAGTCAACGTTGTTGCCTTAAAAGCAAAAGCTTGTGATGCGAATAGGATGAGAATATGCGAAGTAAAAATAAAATTTTCAGACTCACTGAGCTGCAGCTAGAGCAACTGGAGAAGCACATTGAAAAAGAAGAAACGACTTTTACAGACTTCATTCACTCTCTGATTCAACGTGAAGTTATGCAAGATGCCGTCACGGTTAGACAGCCCACGGAAGAAGAACTAAAACCACGGACCAAAATCAAAACAGTGATTGAAGTGGTCAAACGCTATCAAAAAACTGACCCTAGTGTATTGCTAGAGCTATCCAAAATTGGCAACAACTTGAATCAGATAGCCCGAGCGTTAAACATCATTAAAAATGCCGATCCACAAGAGCAACGCAAGTTAGATGTTTTCAGCATTTTTTCAGTTTTAAAAGGCATTCAAACCGAGTTAGAACAAATATTCCCTGCACTTCCTAAAATCAGCAGACAAAGCCCTGAACGGCTTAAAAAGCAGTTGTCTTCAGTACAACTGGCTGAGGAGGATGAAAGTGCATATTAAATTCTTAAACCACGGCAAAGGATCTGCTGCACACGCTTCAGCGTATGTTCTAGATAAGCTTGATCATCTTGGCAATGTTCGGGCAGGGGTCGAGGTTTTAAGAGGTGATGCGACTACGTTTAATGCAGTCTGTGATGCCAGTCCTCACCTTTGGAAATATACGAGTGGCGTGATTGCATGGTCAAAAGAAGATAATCCAACAAACGAGCAGATCCAAGAGGTTTTAAACGATTTTGAAAAACATGCTTTTTCGGGACTAGATCCCTCTCAGTATCACCTTTTTGCAGTGCTACACACTGATGATGATGGCTCAAAGCACATCCACGTTCTCGCACCACGCCTTGATATACAAAGTGGTAAATCACTCAATATAGCCCCACCTGGTCATGAAAAACATTTTGACTCACTGCGAGACTACTTCAACACAAAATATCAGTGGTCACGTCCTGATGACTTGCTTTTGATGCACACCACGCAAGAGCCAAATCACATTGCCAAGCTGAATGCCCAAGCAAAAAATATTCTTACAAGCCAAGACATTGAGACCCTCACAAAAAAGCAGTTTTGCAAGACCGTTGATAACTACGTCCAAACACTCTTAAAGACCCAAACAGCAGAAAACAGGGCAGATATTGTCGAGTGTATCGAGCAAGTCAAAGGCGTTGAGTCGGTCAGGCAAAGCAAAGAATTTTTAACGGTCACACTCACCAACGGCAAAAAACATAGACTTAAAGGCGATTTTTACAATGAAAAATTCGAAATTGGACTTTATTCAGAGCGTCTCAGAGCAGAAGCAGAAAGCCGACCAACTGCAGACGAGCTTGCACAGGCTATCCGAGACGCTCAAAGCATTCGAGATGACTATCGAGCAAAGCGAGGAGCCTATAACTCAAAACAGCATGCTTTTACAGCAAGTACAGCAGACAGCAATGGCTCTAGAATCGCATCTAAGCTCGATATTGACCGAAATAGGGAATCTATCACCCCAAGCCATAAAAGAGACCACAGCGAGCTACAAAGCGCAAATAGACGCATTGTCGACTCAGCTAGCGAATATAGATATTGCGGAAATATCAAAAGTGAAATCGAGCATAGATTCGTTTTCAGTCTCACTTCAAGACCTCCAAGCGACCATAAACCGCCAGTTACTGAGCATCAAGATCGACCAACCGAGTCTAGAGAAATCTATTCAAACCCAAGTCGGGCAAGTCGTAGCGAGCCAAAGCAAGCAAATCAACAGTCAGTTCCAGAGCCTTTTGACGGAAAAATTGAACAGTCAGAGAGCACTTTACGGACTACTTGGGACAGTGATATTTACAGTGTTGATGTTTTTAATCAGTTTTTATTTCGCCTTTCAAACACGAACCCACGTAAAAACAATCGAAGCACAAAAGCAAATGATTCAACAGAACGCACAAGCGATAACAAACCAAATCAACTATTTGAACAGCCTACGGAGATAAGGCATGCAGAGCGAAATCGACCATTTTTTGACAGAGCAAAACAACTTATTGATGCAACAAAACAGCTTGTTAGCGGAGCAAAACAAGGTTTTGAATCAACAAGTCGATTCATTAAAGACCATCTTGACCGGCTACAGCGAAGTAGAGCAGGAATTACAGGGCAAAATCAGCATTTTGCAGGCGGAGAAACAGGCACAACAAGACTTGATCTTGGCACTCAAAGGCGAGCTATCCAAAATCGAGCAGGGGAGTTTTTCGCAGGATTTACAGCAAAACTTTCAAAGCAACTTAATGAGCCAATTACAAACGCAATTAACACAAGCCTTAAGCCATCTGAACTTAAGCAATATTGTGAACAGTATGGTGAGCACAGAACTCAGACCTATTCGACAGAAAATTACAGCTCAACAGACAGATCTAGAGCAGGCTCTCTTGAAGCTCTCACAACTCAAAGTATCAACCAGTATAGACGAAGACTTGAGGACTCAGGACAAGCGACTACAGCAGTTAGAAACAATGCTTGGAGACTTGATAACATTGATCAAAGGTTTGAGGAACTAACTGAATTAGTCAAAGATATTAGGATAAAGCCGCAACGAGCATCAAAGTTTAGCCTGAGGTATGACAATTACTATCCAAACTATAATATCGGCCATGAGAGACTTTCTAAAAAACAAGATGAGTTATACCGAAATAAAAACCAATTAGGCATTATCGACTGTATCGCTGAAAAGGCAGACAACTTGAAGCAGTATACGTCTCGTGCATCGAATAGCCTCAGTAGTTACGACTATGAAAAAATTGAAAAGATCATTAAAAATGATGAAATCATGCTCAAATATTTAAACTGTGAAATCATTTTAGAGCCACAAAATGATCGTTTAAAGTCTCAAAGACAGGCATATCAAAACTGTTTAGATAGCTTTAAGTACATAAAAATCTTTATTGCAGAGAAAAAAGCCCCTATCGCTGAAAAACATTTTTCACAGCCAAGCCCAGAACCTGAAAATAAACCACAACAGAATCGTGATTTCGATTTTGATTTTTAATCTAATTCAGCAAAAACAGTAATAAGGGGGGGATGAACGATAAATGGTTTATTCGCTCACACTCCGTTCGCTTTATTTTTTCCTTTGAAAGCAAATAAGTTTAAACCGAGCGAGTGTCCACGAGCGATTGAGCAATATCAAAATTTCGCCCTCGCTTTTTCCCTGATTACAAAGCTCCCTTTCGCATTTGAACGAGATTAGCCGAGCAAAGCGACTGTATGAACTTGGCTCCATGATCGAGCGTAGCGAGCATAAATGATTTATGAGCGAAGCGAATTCCGAGTTGCTTTTGTTTTTTCTTAACTTCACGTAAGTATTAGCCAAAAAATTGCCCCAACGAATCGAGCGAAAGCGAGATTCAATAGAGTTTGAGCGTAGCGAAAACCAAGGGCAATTTTTCATTCCCTGTGCTTTTAATTATTTTAAAGCTTTTAAATGCTTTTAGACATTAAAAAAATATTTAAAATTAATATCTTAAATTGTTATAAAGATAGGTTTAAGGGGTTATAAAGATAGGTTTAAGGGGTTATAAAGATAGGTTTAAGGGGTTATAAAGATAGGTTTAAGGGGTATTTGAATAGTTGGATTATTGACTATTTAAATTAGGCGGTATATAACCTAGTTAGATTAATAAGTAACCTTGGAATTATGACAAATACCAATAAGTTAGTTGTAAAGGATAATGCTCTTATTGATGCCTCTTTCAATTTATCCCTAATAGAGCAACGGATTATGCTTCTAGCAATAGTTGAAGCTAGAGAATCAAATAACCTTTCCCCAGATACCCCTATAGAAGTATCTGTGAGCGACTATATCTATCAATTTAAAGTGGATAGTAATAATGCTTATGCCCTACTTAAAGATGCTTCTAAAACGTTAAAGCGAAGAGAGTTTAGCTATTTAGATAGGTATAAGGGCATAGAAGCACTTTCAACGGCTAATTGGGTTAATAAAGTGACCTATGTTGATAAGAGCGGTTTGATTGTTTTATATCTTAGTCATGAAGTAATTAGCTTAATTAGTAAATTAAGTGAACAATTCACAAAATACTATATCGAACAAGTTTCTGACTTTAAAAGCAAATATAGTATTCGATTATATGAACTTATTATTAAGTGGTTAAGCGTTGCTAAGACTGAAAAATACAGTATCAATGATTTAAGATCAAAGCTTGGACTTGGTGTTGAAGAGTATTCAACTATGTCCAATTTCAAGTCTAATGTATTAGACAAAGCAATTAGTGAAATCAACAAACATACTGATATAACTGTAGATTATCAGCAATTTAAGAAAGGAAGAGTGATTACTGATATCCAGTTCTCTATTAAGTCTAAAGCTCGACCATCTAAACAAACTAACACTATCAAGCAATCTTTTTATCAAATGAATGATGCACAACTTAACTTATTTGGAAATCAGTTATCTCGTCTACATGAACTGTCTCATTTAGCAAATCAAGGTGAAAGCTATGAAGAATTAGCGATTAAAATTAAAGATATGCTCAGAGATCCAACACAGCAAAAACAACTTCTTCCACATCTTAAAAATCTAGGTTTTAAGGCTTAAGTACATTACAGTTCATGTAATGAGGGACTAAAACATAATTAAAGAACTATGCCTAAATTTACTGTTGCAGAATTAGCTAAAAAATATGGAATTGCTCGTACATCAATTTATGATCGTATGAAGAACGGTTCTATCAGTTATGAAATTGATGCGAAGAATCGAAAAGTGATTGATTTTAGTGAAATGCAACGTGTTTACGGTACGCCTAACAGTCAGGCTGATAGTAAGCCTGATAGTAAGGAAAACGACAACACTACAGTTGAACTGTACAAGCAATTAATTGAAGAGTTACGGCACGATAAATCAGTTGCCGAAGAGCGTGAAAGACGTATGTATAAGGAGATTGAGCAACTCAAAGATAAGATTGACAATCTAACCTTAGCACTTGGTTATACACCTAAAAATATTCAGCCTGACAGTGAGCCTGACAGTACAAATGAACAAGTCCGTACAACTACAGACTTACAAGAAACTGTACAGCCGTCACAAGTTACGCCAATAGAAGATAAGCCTATTCAGCAAACAACTACTGCTGTGCCACAACACAAAAAACGTGGATTATTTGGCCGTGTGCTAAATGCTGTTTTTGATCATGACTGAGCAATCTAGGGAGAGAAATCATGCCGAAACTGAAAGACATTGCCCTGGGCATTATTGTGGCTCCGCTGCTGATCCCGATTATGCTAATTGCATCGTACCAGGATAAAAAGGCACTGAAGAAAGAGCTGGATGAACGCCAAAAAGAAAAAGCACAGGCTTCCTGATTATTCACCTGGGCTTATTAAAGCCGTGGAACATTGCTCAATAAGTAGACGTGGAACGTGAAAAATCATAAAAAAAGCCCGAACAGGGATGCTCGGGCTATAAACTAGAAACTACAGTGTTGAATTATAAGGATAATTATACAGCATTTCGTATAACGCGTATTATGTTAATTTTAGATTTTCTTAAATAATAACTCTAACCCTATTATTGACAAACCCGCTTAGGAGAACTTGCATTAATAACTTTTAGAACAGTTCCACTTGTTAAAGCTTCTCCAGCAACTTCTGGAATATATAAAGTAATATCTTTAAATAAAATAGTGGCTACACCTTCATAAGTACAGTACATCGTAGGTGGTTTACTAGTAATAATAGAGTTTTTTAAGACTGTTTTATTTATATTTTCTATCATAACCCCATAGTCAATTATTTCATTTATATATGTTTCACCACGTTGAAATGAGAAATATACAGCATTTTCTTCATCATTATCATGGCTAATAGAATATGAATATTTTACTTTTATAGGACTATTAGCAATATATTCCTTAACTACAGCAGTAGGAAAACCTTTTTGTTTTACTATTTCTACATTTTTTAAATCAAATACTTCTGCCATAGATAAACTAGGAAAAATGTATAAAATTAGAGAAATTACTATGCTTATTAACTTCATATTATATCCAATTTATTTAATGCATACTTTCTGTTGAAACATGGATCTTGAAAGCAAGTTCTTATCATTTAATAGCTGTGCATACTGATTTTCAGTAATTTTAACTCTATTTGATAATCCTCTTGTAATAGCTAATGGTAGGGTTTCTCCGGACCAATAAATATTTTTGTTTTTTGTTTTTTTCCAGTCATTTACGTATGAATCGTATGTTTGATTACAT
>NZ_RAXV01000058.1 GCF_003611465.1 Acinetobacter tianfuensis | reverse complement strand
ATCGGCCGTTGCTTGTGCTGCATATCGTTCAAGTGAAAAATTGGTATGCGATTTTTATGGAAAAGAACAAGACTACACAAGAAAAACTGGTGTCGAATTTACAAAAATCTATGCACCTGAAAATACAAATACTGAGTTACTCAAGCGCCAAACACTTTGGAATGAAGTCGAAAAGGTTGAACGTAGAAAAGATGCATTACTTGCAAGAGAGTTTGAGATTGCATTTCCCAGTGAGTTAAACGCTGAACAGCGTGAAAATATGCTCAATGAACTTTGCCGAAACCTCGTTAAAAAATACGGTGTCATCGTTGATGCTGCTATTCATGCACCTCATACAGACAGTGGAAGTGATGAACGCAACTACCATGCACACATCATGTTCACAACCCGAAGTATTAATGAGCAGGGTGGCTTTTCAGCAAAAAAATATAGGGACTTCAGTCGTGACAATGGCACAGAAACTGTAAGCCACTGGAGAGAATCATTTGCAGAGTTATGCAATCATCACCTGGAACAAAATGGATTTGATGAACGTGTCGATCACAGAAGTTATGAAGACCAGGAAAGTGACCTAGAAGCAACTCAGCACGAAGGTCCTCAAGCGACATACCTCCGGAGACGAGGGATATTTACAGAAATTAGTCTGAAAAATGATGAAATTAAGCTACGTAATTTAAAAATCAAAAAGGTCATCGCACTGGATGAAAACATCAAAGTATCTGAGGATCTTGTTCAAAAAGTACGAAGTGAGCTTCAGTTTCAATACTCTCAAGCTGAGTATTCAGAAAAAACTTCTCAGAAACTTTATGAATTCCAAAATGAAGAATTATCAAAATTAACAACAAAATTAGACACGATGAGTTCTGCAATATCAGAACTACGCAAAAAAGAGCCTTTATTTTTTAAAACAAAATGGATCAATCAAATAAATGACCTGATCGACCAACACAACACCCAACTAGACATCCAAAAGCATATTTCTGGTCTTAGTGAAATAGAAAAAAAAGAGAGATATTCTGATCATTTAAATAAATGGACAGAAGAAAATCAGCTGCTCCAGCCTAAAAAGTCTTTTGCAAAATTTGACGAACCGAACATCACTGTTAAACAACGAAAACTTAATGATCAAATTTCAAATATAGATCATCAAATTTCTGAAATATCACGCAGAGAAACTGAGTATCAAGAGTATGTACGCGATCAAAGACTGGAGATCATAAATAGTTATATATTTGAAGAAGATAACTATGGAAATAAATACTTTAGTCCTCAAAATGGTGAAAAACAAAAGCGACTATATGCAGAAGAAATGGAAGATCTAAAAATCCAAGAATTGCATGCGGCTTTTACAAAAAAAATTGAGACCGAAGCGCAGCAAGAGTTTTCCCAAAAAAGAGCAATACAGCTCGAAAACGACCGAAAAGATCGTGAATCTAGAGAACAGCAGTTACGTAAAGAACGAGAGCAACAAGAACAACGCTATGCACAAGAACGAGAGCAACAAGAACATTTGGCATTTGTAAGACGCCAAGAACAAGAAAAACAGCAGAGAAATGAGCCTAAAAAGCCAGAAAATGACAATAACCATGACTACACGCCTTAGAAATCCCATTTAAGCGCAAAAAAACGGGGGTTTTAGCGACTTTTGATAGAAATACAGTAAAACTATAGTTGATAAAAATAAAATCGCTTAGAACGCAAATGAGAGCCTTTTAGCGAGTGTCTACGAGCGACACAACGAAAGTTTGCTTATTCCCCCTCTGAAAAACCGTTTTTTATTGAATTACTGGGGACAGTGATTAGCGAGTGTCTACGAGCGAAGTATTGATGCTTTTGCTCGTCAAAAAGCATGAGCATAGCGAATGCATTATTCATGTTTTGCTTTTTGAATCCTTGATCATATATGCAAAAAACTGCCCCCCACGAAGCGAGTGAAACGAGCTTCAATAGAGTACGAGCTTTAGCGAGTACCAAGGGCAGTTTTAATAACTCACTTTGGAAATAAATTCCCTTTTATTCTTTTAAAAAGCTTTTAAAAGCTTTTAGACCCCCCTATAAACCACGCCTAGCAATGCTTTCAGACTTTAAAAAACTACTTTTACCGGACATTAAACTACAAATGCCGGACAAAATGGACTTAAAAAACTACTTTTACCGGACATAGAAACTACTTTTACCGGACATTAAACTACAAGAAAAAGTTTGTAGTTTTGTTAAAAAACTACAAAAATAGTAGTCAAAAAATAAACGACAATGTATGTTTAAGCTACATAAATACCAATGTAGTTAGTTAGTTTTTTGGGGTTGTAGTTATATGGACGAAAATAAAAAAACATATCCTCTGAGCTGGGTTGTTATGCAAAACAATGTTCAAGAATGCTTTAAGAGTATGAACATTGATGAAAAACGAATGTTAATACTTGCTAGCCCAATTGCTAGAACCACTGATGCAACTGAAAAAGACCGAATTATGATTACGGCAGAAGAGTTTGCTAGAGAATGTGGCATTAAAACGCATTCCGCATATACGCAGTTAGAACTAGCCAGCAAGAATCTACTTAAAAGAAATTTCTCTTATAACAATGAAAGAGGAAAAAAGGTGCTGTCGAATTGGGTGATTGATTGCACTTATGAAGACGGAGGGATAGCTATACGTTTCCCTGAAATCGTTCTACTGATGTTAAAAGAGTTTGATAAATTAAACCCTTATACAAAATATAAAAAAGATATCGTACTAAGTTTGAAAAAAGATTACTCATTCGATCTTTATCATTTAGCTAAAAAGCATCAAGCAATGGGACAATTTGAAATGTCCTTAGAACATATAAAAAATGAGCTGGGTTTGCCCAAATCTTATGACAAACTCTGTAATTTAAAAGACCGAGTAATGAAGCCTTCATTAAATGAGATTACAACTAATACAGATATTGAACTCACTTATGAAAATGTAAAAAAAGGGCGTTCAGTAGTTGGCTTTAAATTTATAGTGAAAGAAAAACCTAAGCCAAAATTAATAGCGCCTCAGCGAGATCAAAGAACTATAGATATGTTCTGCAATTTATCTGATGCTCAAATTAACAAGTACAGCACTATTTTATCTAAACTTTCTGAGCTATCAGACCTCAGTAATTTCCCAGACTACCCGACATTTGCCCTCTGGATTAGTGGCATCTTACGAGATCCGAAAAGTGTAAGAGAGGAAACAACAAAACGGATTTTTAAAGCTCTTCATAGCAAGACGGATTTTAAACCATGAGAACTAAGGCTGAATTAGATGCAATGAGTCATCAAGAACTCAAAGATTATGAGCAAAGTTTACTTGCTCTGTGGACACCAAGAATGGCTATTGAAAGTGACATTGAAAGGTTAAGCACTCATCACAGCGAATTATTAGAGGTTTTTAATCAATTAAAGAATCCGGATGCACCTAAAAATTCACGTTTAAAAGATTCAATCTTGTCTCTGAAATATAAAATCGAATCGCTTGAAGGTAAGTTGAGTGATCTTATTCAAGATAATCGCTTAAATTCTGCAGATTGAATTATTCAGTTTATTTAATCAAAATCGTGGAACATTGATTAAAGACTAGGCGTGGAACGTGAAAAGTCATAAAAAAAGCCCACCTTGGGGAAGATGGGCTATCAACTAGAAACTACAGCATTGATTTCTATAGATAATTATAACGCATTTCGTATAAGGTGTATTATGTTAATTTTAGAAAAAACTTAAAATTATCTATTAGAGAATCATATATTTTTGGATTACTTATAAGTGAAATAGCACCTATATAGTGCAGGCTTAGCTAGAAAAACTATAACACTCTAAGAAAGTATGGTTTTTTATGTACAAGGCAATTTCATGAGAAGCCAGATGATAAAATTCGAGGCTCCCCAATTTTGTAAATCAAATATATGCAAAATAATGTGAGTAAGCCGGCAGTACCAGCATTAACACTGGCTGCACTAGGAGTAGTATTCGGCGATATAGGAACGAGTCCATTATATGCATTAAAAGAAAGCTTTCATGCGACACGCGGGCTACCTATTAATGAACTTAATATCCTGGGAATTCTCTCTTTAATCTTTTGGACCATTACCTTAATTGTTTCGCTTAAATATGTTTTGGTGATCATGAGAGCTGATAACAATGGTGAAGGGGGTATCATGGCATTACTCGCCTTAAACCTTAGGCAAAAAGGATTGTCCCGTGGAAAAAGACTGGCAATCATTATCTTAGGTTTCATTGGAGCATCCTTATTCTTCGGTGACGGTATCATCACCCCTGCTATTTCTGTTTTATCTGCAGTTGAGGGACTTTCTGTTGCTGCCCCGTCATTTGATCGCTTCATTATTCCAATCAGTATTGGAATTCTTATAGCTCTCTTTGCCGTTCAAAAACATGGGACTGCAATGATGGGGAAGTTTTTTGGTCCTATTACCCTGTTATGGTTCCTATCTATTGGTGCCATTGGCATTATGAGTATTATTCAAAGTCCATTTGTTCTTGCATTATTCAGCCCACACTGGGCTTTTTTATTCGTTATTAACAATCCTCTTATTTCATTTTTTGTGATGGGAGCTGTGGTTTTAACAGTAACAGGTGGTGAAGCCTTATATGCGGATATGGGACATTTTGGTATTTTACCGATCAAGTTAGGCTGGTTTTTAATTGTACTGCCATGTCTGATGCTGAATTATGCTGGACAAGGAGCATTACTGTTAAGAGATCCTTCGGCTATCACCAATCCTTTTTACCTGCTTCTGCCTTCAGCCCTTCTATATCCTATGATTATTCTGGCTACTGCAGCTGCAGTGATTGCCTCACAGGCTTTAATCAGTGGGGTATTCTCTATGGCTAAACAGGCAATACAGTTGGGGTATCTACCTAGGCTTACAGTTTTACATACCTCCGCTTCGGAAATTGGACAAATTTATATTCCATTACTGAACTGGCTCCTGTTTATCTCTATCACCATCTTGATCTTAATATTTGAAAGTAGCAGCAAGTTGGCAGGTGCTTATGGTCTGGCCGTCACTGTGACCATGTTCTGTGACACACTGTTAGTAGCTTTTCTGGCTTATAGTTACTGGAAATGGAAAACATGGAAAGTCTTACTGTTCATTATTCCATTCGCCTTTATTGATCTGGTTTTGCTGAGTTCAAACCTATTAAAAGTCCTGATTGGAGGCTGGGTACCAGTCGTTATTGCGGTTATTGTTTTTACCCTCATGATGACCTGGAAAAAAGGCAGAGAGATTCTTCAGGACAAACTGCAGAAGGACACGCTTCCACTGAATGTGTTTCTTGAGCACCTTGAACAGACAGGTCAGAAAGTGAGTGGAAATGCCGTATTTTTAACTGGAACGCCTCAAGTCGTACCCCATGCGCTTTTACATAATCTAAAGCATAATAAAGTTCTGCATGAACGTAATTTTTTGGTGACAATCAAGACTTCTGAAATCCCGTATGTTGATGAAGCTAAGCGAATCGTTACTGAAGTACTAGAGAATGGTTTTTTCAGAATAACGATCCATTATGGATTTAAAGAAGAGCCTAATGTGCCTCATTCATTGAAACAAGCTTTTTCAGTACTGGATCTTGAGTATGACTTAATGAATATCAGCTTCTTTGTTTCTAGAGAAAGATTAATTCCAAGTCTGTCCAGCAAGATGTCTACATGGCGTGAAAAGTTATTTGTCGCAATGCAAAAAAATACCAGCCCTGTCAGTGATTTTTATAAAATCCCTTCTAACCGGGTGGTAGAGCTAGGTAGTCAGATTGAAATTTAAGAATTTCTAAAATGAATAGGCACCTTTAAATAAGGGTGCCTATCTGATCAGAATAAATCTTTTACTTTAATTTTCCAATAGTTGACCAATCTCTAAAGCTGAATAACCACGTTCTTTAAAGATCAAAATAATTGCTTTTTTATAATCTTCAGAAGTAGAAGTCTTATATTTAGTTATCAGTTGATTCTCGGAATTCAGCTCAAGATCATTTTTGATGGTCAATACTTCGCTAGAGATCTTATTAAAGATATTTAGGTTAAACATACAGGCACTCGTTATCCGTATTATAGCGGCCCGACTATAACGAATACCTGTCTTAGCTACGCTAGACACCCTTAGCCGCAAGGATTACAAATTAAGAAAAATTCTGCAAGTTTCTGCCTATTGAAAGAATAAATAATATCCCCCAAATGCTATCTATTTAACATAATGGCTGTTATACGAAATTGACAATATGTACAGGATTCTGTACATTTAGGATTGTAAAGTTTCAATCACTACCGCCTAGGTAGTCTAGCTAGCAGCGTTTTGACGCAGCTTACCCTATGAGGGATAGATATATGCATGTATTTACATATACGGACGCACGTAACAATTTAAAATCTGTTTTAGATAAAGTAATTGATGATGTAGACGTTGCTTTTATTACAAGAAAAGAAGGTGGCCATGCTGTAGTAATGGGACAAGATCATTACGATAGCTTAATGGAAACGTTATATCTCCTTTCATCTCCAAATAATGCAAGTCGTTTAAATGAATCAATTGCTCAATTACGTTCAGGGAAAACAAAACACAGAGAGTTGATTGAGGATGACGAATCGTAACGTCGAATGGACTGATAATGCCTGGGATGAATATATCTATTGGCAGACACAGGATAAAAAGATACTTAAGCGTATTAATACCTTAATCAAAGAATGTCAGCGAACACCTTTTGAAGGAACAGGAAAACCAGAACCTTTAAAAGCTAATCTTTCAGGATTTTGGAGTCGTAGGATTGATGAAAAGCATAGATTAGTTTATGAAGTGACAGATGAACGAATCTCTATAATTCAATGTCGATTCCATTACTAACAAGATCCCCTATTTTTAGGGGATTGTTTTTTTATTTAATACAAAATCTCATATGCGAAATTTAGGTGTTATTCCATATAACGCCATTAAAAAGATCTTTATCTTTCTGCCTATTTTCTTCAGTCTTACTTTCCGTGCTTAAAAACTTTTCAAAATCGGTTAGTTGACCCTTAAAAGATTCATCATTTTTCAGTTTGTTTAGAACCCAAGCCCCCAGTAGAATTTTACGTCTAGTATCATCTTTTCTTTGTCGATCAGAATTTTTCTTTTTTTCACGAGCAGCAATAGCTTGTTTTTGTGCTTTTAGTTGTCTTAATCGTTCTTCTTGCTTTGCAATTTTTTGCTCTAAAGTTTCAACACTCATACCATCACCATCTCAAGGAATCCCCCTCAAGCATAGGTCTGTTTGAATTGAAATTCAAGACAGCCCATGCTATCGTGGTTTTCCCGAAGGGCGCACTTAGCCATTGGATTTCATCCAATGGTGCGACAAGGGGTAAATCCCCTTTGTAATCCCCTGACCAACATATACATGTTGGTAATTTCGATAAATCGAAATAAAGAGCAAAAGCAAAATGGCGATATATCATTTTTCAGTTAAAACGATTAGTAGAGGTAATGGACG
>NZ_RAXV01000057.1 GCF_003611465.1 Acinetobacter tianfuensis | reverse complement strand
GTTGGCTATGTTAGTGATGAACAGCTGTTAACAGATGATAATACGGTTGCTTGCCCTATTGGTTGGGCTACAACGTTACCAAGTTGGAAAGATGCTGGCTTTTATATGGATAAATTAGATATTACCAAAGAGCACCTAAGTAATCCTTTAAGTACTCCATACACAATGGCTATTATTAAATGGAAAGGAAATCCTAATACAGATTCTTATAATGCTATTCAAGAAGGGTTAAATTTACCCAATGGTATGGCTCAAGTTCTGTTTGAGCAGGATAATTATGCAGATGAAGGCTATACACCATCTTTTGTTGTTGCTGAACGTATTCGTAAGTTTTGCAATGCTTCTGAAGATGAGCTAATGGATTTAATTTTATCTTATAAAGATGATTAAAAAATCAACGCAATTGTATAAAAGGAAAACTGCAATCCCTTGTTATCGGGGATTATATGTAGGTCACTATTTAAAGCGTATTCCAGTACCAGAGCATGTAGAGCCTGAACTAGAAAAAAGGGGCTTTTGGAGCCGTTTTTTTAGACCCTATGATTAACCACGATTGTTTAACTAATATGAACAAAGTCGTGAAACACTGGTCAAAGAATAGGCGTGGAACGTGAAAAATCATAAAAAAAACCCACCTTGGGGAAGATGGGCTATCAACTAGAAACTACAGCATTGATTTCTAAGTGGAATTATAATGCATTTCGTATAAGGTGTATTATGTTAATTTTAGATAAACTATAGAATCCATTAGTTTTTAAACCAATAAATTAAATATTTTATGGAACTCCAGAATATTTATTCAGGCGATACTTAAGCAATAAGGGTAGGGTGATTACATAAAGTATTGCAGCTAATGCCCATACCATTCCAGGAGCTGATGCCTGAGTCATAAAATAGAGGCTAGTAACTAATACAGGACCAATTATAGCCCCCAGACTATTAAAACTGCTTAATAGCCCTTGTAATTCACCTTGTCTTTCATCACTAATACCTCTGGACATCATTGCTTGCAAAGCAGGAACGGCTACTCCACCAAGGGCAAACAATGGTAACAACGCAAAAGGCACCCATTCTTCAACAGCAATAGATAAAAGAAGTAAACCAATTGCATCGCAAGCTATTCCACATAACAACGTATTTTTCTCTCCAAACCTCTTTACCATAGGGGCGATAGCAAAAGCCTGTGCAATAGAATGGCATATTCCATAACTAGCAAGGGAAACACCTGCAATAAATATACTCCAGCCATAACGATCCTGCCCATAGATAACCCATAAAGTTGCGGGGACTTGTGAAACCAATGTGATAATTAAAAAGATACCAAGCAATGGAGCCATATTAGGTTGAGTGATCAAATAGGATAATTTCTTTAATATTGATTGCTCCTGAACCTTCTCAGTCATTTTATTGCTGTGTTTTGATTCTTTTAATAAGACTGCTGTCATTATTAAAAGAATCCCATTCATAAAAGCAGCAGCAAAGAACGGTGCATGTAAGTTCCATTCACCCAAAACTCCACCTATTACCGGACCCGCTATAAACCCAATACCAAAGACAGCTCCAAGGAGACCAAACCTTTTTGCACGCTCATGGGCTGGAGTAATATCTGAAACATAAGCTGTTGCAACAGCCATGTTGGCACCTGTAATTCCCGCAAAAATACGACCAATATATAGCCACAATAGAGAAGGAGCAGCAGCCATTAGGAGATAATCAGCCGTTGCACCAGCAATTGAAATAATTAATACAGGTCGACGTCCAAATCGGTCACTCAACGCTCCAAGGATAGGTGCAAAAATGAACTGCATCAGAGCATACACAGCTAATAAAGCACCATAGTGAACACCGCCTGCTTCAGCTCCAGCCAATGACCGTAATAATTCAGGCAAGATCGGCATAATTAAACCAATCCCAACAGCATCCAGAAATATAGTGATTAAAATCACGCTCAATGATTTCTTCACAAATGCCTTCTCTAGCAATGATAGAATTAATATTCTCTCACACACTCCCTATCAGTGATAGATTTATGAGTAAAAAAGATATTGCACCTCAACGTCTGACACGTGAAATAGTCCTGCGTACCGCATTGGATATGTTGAATGAAGAAGGCATAGATTCAATAACCACACGCAAGCTAGCTCAACGATTGGGTATTAAATCTCCAACTCTATATTGGCATTTCAAGAATAAATCCTTGTTAATGGAAGCAATGGCGGAAACCATTATAAATGAACACCATTTAGTTTCTTTACCCATCGATGGGATGACATGGCAAGATTGGTTGCTCGCTAATTCTGTAAGCTTTCGTCGAGCACTACTAGCTTACCGTGATGGTGCTCGTCTACATGCAAGAACTAGCCCCAGTCAAGGACATTTCAACACGATTGAGGCCCAAGTTGCGCTGTTATCTCATGCTGGGTTTTCTCCTGTTGAAGCAGTTGCATTACTTATGACATTAGGAAGGTTTATTGTTGGGTGGGTCCTTGAGGAGCAGCAAGAAGAAATAAGATCAGACCCACCATTCGAAGCCGATCCAACTATATATCCACTCATGCTCCAAGGAGTGAATACCTTACAAAATATGAATGCGGATGACATTTTTGAAAATGGGATTCGTATGGTGATTATCGGTGCTGAAAGACAACTTGATATTAAAATGCAAACTTAACTCTATACTGCTTTAAGCAACTGTTCTATTTAGTAATAAAGCTTTTATCCTTAATTATTTAACATAATGGCTGTTATGCGAAACGAGATCTACCAGCTCTCGTTTTTTGTTATGGAAACTGCTAAAATTCAAATACGCCATTGACGTATAAAGAGTCCATGTTATTTATTGAAACCAGCATCTTTACCAAGCAAATTAAAGACCTTGTATCTGATGAGGAATATCGTCAACTTCAGCAAGATCTTTTGGTACAGCCTGATAGAGGTGACCTAATCAAGAATGGCGGTGGTATTCGCAAAGTACGTTGTGCTCAAGGTAACAAAGGGAAAAGTGGTGGGATACGGGTGATTTATTATTGGGTCACCGAGGATGATCAGATCTTTTTCTTAGTGGCTTATCCAAAATCAGTAAAAGATAATTTAACAGATAAGGAAACCGCCATTCTGCACCAACTCGTGAAGGAGCAATTTCATGGATAACAACTTATTTGATGACTTGGTTGCTTCAATCAAAGAAGCTGGAGCTATCAAACGTAAAGAAGTTAAAGCAAGCCGAGTTACAGAACTCGAATTGCCTGATATTAAAGAAGTACGTGAAAAAACTGGCTTGAGCCAAAATGAATTTGCTGCACGTCTACATATTAGCCCCCGTACCCTGCAAAATTGGGAACAGGGACGACGCTATCCAACTGGACCAGCAGCTACATTGATTCGAATTTTAGATGCTCACCCAAGCCTTATTTGAAAAAATTACTTAAAAAATGGGAGCTTAAGGCTCCCATTTTTATTTCGTATAAGGTGTATTATGTTAATTTTAGAAAATCTTCACTACTATTATTTTAAAATAAGCCTTATATCCAAGCATAAAACAAGGTTGTCTAGACTTCTTTTAACAGTAAAGTTATCATAAAACTGAATTTTATTTTTTAGGTAAGTTTATGCATTCTATCCGCATTCGTTAAGACACAACTATTTGCATAGTGACACTATTTTATAATGGTGGGCTTTTGTTGTGTCTTTAAGAATATATGCGGATATATAAAGTAAAAGTATGCTTAATTTATAAGTATGCTTTTAGTGCATAGTTTCCAGTTATAACTTAATTGACTAGCTATTTGTCCACCCTGTGGATGAATAGCTTTTTTTTTGGGAGGACACTGTGATGCTAGCTTTTGTTTTCACCTAAATCCTGTTTGCTGCATAAAAAATTTCAAGAGCTAAACAGGAGTAAATAAAAATGAGTTTAATTATTAAAGCGAGAAACATACGCTTGGATTATGCTGGGCGTGATGTTTTGGATATTGATGAATTGGAAATTCACTCTTATGACCGTATTGGTCTTGTGGGTGATAACGGAGCAGGAAAGAGTAGTTTACTCAAAGTACTTAATGGCGAAATTGTTTTAGCCGAAGCGACATTACAGCGTTTTGGTGATTTTGCACATATCAGCCAACTGGGCGGAATCGAAATAGAAACGGTCGAAGACCGGGCAATGTTATCTCGCCTTGGTGTTTCCAATGTACAAAACGACACAATGAGTGGCGGAGAGGAAACTCGTGCAAAAATTGCTGCCGCATTTTCCCAACAAGTACATGGCATTCTAGCGGATGAACCAACCAGCCACCTTGATCTCAATGGAATAGATCTACTTATTGGTCAACTTAAAGCATTTGATGGAGCATTACTTGTTATCAGTCATGACCGATATTTTCTTGATATGGTTGTAGACAAGATATGGGAGTTAAAAGACGGTAAAATTACGGAATATTGGGGTGGTTACTCGGATTACTTGCGTCAAAAAGAAGAAGAGCGACAACACCAAGCCGTAGAATATGAGCTGATGATGAAGGAACGGGAGCGATTAGAATCTGCTGTGCAAGAAAAACGCCAGCAAGCTAATCGATTAGACAATAAGAAAAAAGGAGAAAAATCCAAAAACTCTACCGAAAGTGCTGGACGACTTGGGCATGCAAAAATGACTGGCACCAAGCAAAGAAAACTGTATCAGGCAGCTAAGAGTATGGAAAAGCGTTTGGCTGCATTAGAAGATATTCAAGCACCAGAGCATTTGCGTTCTATTCGTTTTCGTCAAAGTTCAGCCCTAGAACTGCACAATAAGTTCCCGATTACGGCAGATGGTCTGAGCTTAAAATTTGGTAGCCGTACTATCTTTGATGACGCTAACTTTATAATACCGCTTGGCGCTAAAGTCGCTATAACTGGATCGAATGGAACAGGGAAAACGTCCTTGTTAAAAATGATATCAGAACGTGCTGATGGATTAACCATATCTCCAAAAGCTGAAATTGGCTACTTTACACAAACAGGATATAAATTTAACACGCATAAATCTGTGCTCTCCTTTATGCAGGAAGAGTGCGAGTACACAGTTGCGGAAATTCGTGCAGTATTGGCTTCAATGGGGATCGGAGCGAATGATATTCAAAAAAACTTATCCGACTTATCGGGAGGTGAAATCATCAAACTGCTTTTATCCAAAATGCTTTTAGGAAAATATAATATTTTGCTTATGGATGAACCAGGAAACTATCTTGACCTAAAAAGTATTGCCGCATTAGAAACAATGATGAAGTCCTATGCAGGAACTATTATCTTCGTATCTCATGACAAGCAATTGGTCGATAATATTGCTGACATTATCTACGAGATCAAAGACCACAAAATCATCAAGACTTTTGAGAGAGATTGTTAATGATAGCCAATCTAATCCGAACATTAATTATTGAACTCTTTAAAGGAAATTAAAAATGACAATTCAAGATATTCAATCACTTGCTGAAGCACACGGCTTGTTGCTTACGGACAAAATGAATTTCAATGAAATGGGCATTGATTTTAAGGTCGTTTTTGCTCTTGATACAAAGGGGCAACAATGGTTGCTGCGTATTCCTCGTCGTGATGGCATGAGGGAACAAATCAAGAAAGAAAAACGCATTTTAGAATTGGTAAAAAAACATCTTTCTGTAGAGGTTCCTGATTGGAGAATTTCATCTACAGAATTAGTGGCTTATCCCATACTTAAAGATAATCCTGTTTTAAATTTGGATGCTGAAACCTATGAAATAATTTGGAATATGGACAAAGATAGCCCGAAATACATAACATCTTTGGCAAAAACCTTATTTGAAATCCATAGTATTCCTGAAAAAGAAGTTCGGGAAAATGATTTGAAAATTATGAAACCTTCAGATTTAAGACCTGAAATAGCAAACAATTTGCAGTTAGTAAAATCTGAAATTGGTATAAGTGAGCAATTGGAAACCCGCTACAGAAAATGGTTGGATAATGATGTTCTATGGGCAGATTTCACCCAATTTATACATGGCGATTTATATGCTGGGCATGTACTAGCTTCAAAGGATGGAGCTGTTTCAGGCGTTATTGATTGGTCAACAGCCCATATAGATGACCCAGCGATTGATTTTGCTGGGCATGTAACTTTGTTTGGAGAAGAAAGCCTCAAAACTCTAATCATCGAGTATGAAAAACTAGGGGGTAAAGTTTGGAATAAACTATATGAACAGACTTTAGAAAGAGCAGCGGCCTCTCCTTTGATGTATGGTTTATTTGCCTTAGAAACTCAAAATGAAAGCCTTATCGTTGGAGCAAAAGCTCAGTTGGGAGTTATATAATTTAAAAATATGATTGCTGAGAACTGCCTTGTTTTGAAACTTGGTTGGCTTTAATTAGTTTTTAGTATTCTTTATAGAAAATGCCTCGATCAAGGGGCATTTCTAACAATCATTTAACATAAAATTTCTTATGTGAAGTAACCTGAATGCAGCGGTGCCCCATTGGGGGCGCGTTGAGATAAGCCTCTTTTAGATAACTTTAGCAACTCGATAGACAGTTGCAACTCCACAATTCACTGCTTTGGCAATTTCTTCCTTAGTCATATTGCCAACTACTAGCAATTCTTTTATTCGTTTATGTTTAGCCTCATTTGCCTTCTTGCCTGTTGGTTTGTAACCCGAACGTGCCAGGCCCTGCTTAATACGTTCTATACGTTTCTCATTGTCTAGGCGGGCCATTGTTGCCAGAAGATCAATCAACATATTGTTGATGAGTTCCAAGATTGAATGAGTAATGCTGTCACTGGTTTGAATCATTTGGTAGGTAGTAGGAAGATCTGCTACGACTAAACGAAGTCCCTTCTCCTGGATCCTGCGCTTCAGCTCTTGAAAATCTCGTTGGGTTAGGCGTGATAAGCGGTCAATACTTTCAACTAACAATGTGTCACCTTGATTTGCTTCTGACAGTAGCTTATTCAATTCAGGTCGGTCTAACTTCGTACCACTATAGTTTTCCACGTACACAATGGTTTCACCCAAATTCAAGTTTTGGTTTAGATCCTGAAGAATCTGCAAAGCCCTTTCTGCATCTTGATCTTTAGTTGAAGCTCGTAGATAAATACGTGTATTCATTTCTATCATTTAATCTTAATTCTATTAGATTAATGATAATACTATCATTTAATTATTGCATTAAGTCTAATGATAGATATTGTATGCGATTTGGCTCGCTATCATTCAGGTATAGTCTTTTGATAAAAAAAGCATGACTAAAAGCCATGCCTTGGGAATTCGTATAACGTGTATTATGTTAATTTTAGAGAATCTTAAAAAATACTTTTATGAAAAATAAAATTGAAGATTTAAAATCAACAATTCAAGAACTAATAGAATTGTTTGAAGAACAGAATTTAGAACATTGGGCAGAAATGTATAAAAGAATACTGTTCTATATTGATGATGATCTAGAATACGCAAAATATAAAATACAAAGTACCATTGGAGGAATGGGATCAATGGATGATATCGTTTTATATCGCAATGGTGATCCACTTATCAAAGAAAACAATCGTTTGGATTACTTAAGAAGTAAATTATATGTTTTTTGCGAAAGCTAAATTATTCTTAATATCGCTAATTTAACATAATGGCGATTATACGAATCTAAAAATGGGAGT
>NZ_RAXV01000056.1 GCF_003611465.1 Acinetobacter tianfuensis | reverse complement strand
ATAATAGACGAAATTTGTCTAGGAGAATGGTGGCTATTCAAATAAAACATCACAAATAAATGAGATTTTGTTAACATTTATTATAAAAAGTGATGTTTTGATTGATGCATTGTGTATAATTAATGTACTATTCTAGTTGGATAATGTGCATATGGGTTTGGTTTTGTAAGCTTATAAGTCTGAATTATATGTTTTATCTAACAATCATCTATCTTTATTAGGGTTAAATAATGAAAGCTTTAAGTACATTGGTAGCTTTATCTGCATTGGGTATGTCAACTATCGCATTAGCAGCCTCAGGGACTATTACAATTAATGGTAAAATCTATAACGAAACTTGTGTTCTTTCAGGCGCTGACTCAACAGCAACTGGAACAGGAAATGTAGTAGTAACTTTGAATACTATTCCAAGCTCAAACTTTACAAGTTTAAATCGTGTAAGCGGCTTGAAAGCTTTCAACGTGGGATTAACAAAAACTGATGGATCAGCTTGCTATACCGCTGCTGGTTTAGGTGCAAATCTTGCTCCAGTAGTTACTCTAAGTACAGCGAATGCATCTGACTATAAAAGTGATGAAACAACGGCTTTATTAAACAAAGCATCGACAAAATCAGCAACTAATCCTGCATATATTCAAATATTAGCTAAACCAAACTCAACAGGCGCGGGCGTAGCTGTAGATTACAGTGATACAGCGACACAAGCGAAAGCGGCTTATGATTCTACAAATAACCGTTTTTATTATGCCGCTCAGTACTATGCTGGAAATGGTTCAGTAATCCCAGAAGCTCAGGATGTTACAGCAGTAGTAACTTACAATATTACTTACCCATAATAATTAGAACAGGAAAAATGATGCGTAAAATTATTTTATCATTGCTTTCAGCATGCAGTATTCACTTTGCCGTGGCGGGAGTAACGATTGATGGAACACGCATCGTTTTTCCTGCAAGTTCATCAAATGTTGGTGTGCAAATTAGAAATGAATTCAACACCCCAGCACTAGTTCAAACATGGATTGATGATGGGGATTTAAGTGAAATTCCTGAAGCAGAAAAAATACCATTTATTATTTCTCCGCCATTAAGCCGAGTTGAACCAAATCAGGGGCAGATAATCCGTATTATCCAAACGGGATCTCCTAAATTACCTGAAGATAGAGAAACTTTATTCTGGTTCAATATGCTGGATATTCCACCAGATAATCAGAATTTGGCAAATAAAAACTTACTGTCATTTACTGTAAGAACCCGAATTAAATTATTTTATAGGCCAAGTAAGCTTAAGATGGCAGATGAAGGTACTTATAGTCAAGTTCAATTTAAGATTAGTGAAGTAAATGGCGGATTAGAAGTTAAAAATCCAACCCCATATTTTATTACATTTGTAAATATTGTAGCTAGTGATGATTTTAATGAAAAAAATATAACGCGAGCAATAATGGTCAATCCATTTTCCAGTCAAATAATTGACGAGATTAAACTCCCTAAAAGTTTAAATAAAGTTGATTATTCAGTATTAAACGACTTGGGTGGTGTTCAAAAATTTACTAAAACTTTGAATTAATTTTATTTTTCTTTCGGTAACTAGCTAGTTTTATTGGAATGTGAGTAATGAAAAATTTTAAATATAATGTTCTTTATATTTTAATGTTTATGCCAGTAGTTTCACACTCGAACAACATAGCAGCTACTAAAGATCCCCAAGGTTCTGTTAATAAAGTAAAAATAAGTAATAGTTTGGATGTAAATGAAATTGAAAAAACACAAGTATTAGATGCATCAAATTTTGCTTACTTCAATCCTAGTTCTTTATATGGGCAAGATAATAGAAACATTAACTTAGATAGCTTTAAAAGTAAAAGTACAATTCAAGAAGGCACTTACTATGTTCAATTAAATATCAATAAATTAAAAGTTACAGATACTAAAGTTAGATTCATCAAGAAAAAAAATGATCAAGCAGCATTTTTGTGTCTCGATAAAGATTTGCTTAATTATCTAGATTTAGATGAAAAAGTATTATCCAAATTACCTGATGACGAATGCTTAAGTATAAATGATATACATAAAAATGCCTACTATGATATGGATAGCTCTAAATTAGTATTAAACTTATATGTACCTCAAGCAATAAAAAATGAACATCCTGAAGGGTATATAAATCCAAAGTTATTTGATGAAGGCGTGAATTCTGGATTTATTTCATATAATTATAATACTTTTCATAATGATGATAGAACTACTCAGTATTTAGGTGTAAGCGGTGGTGTCAATTTTAATGGCTGGTATTTTAGGCATCAAGGTAATTTTGATTCTAATGACTCAGGATTAGGGGGCTATACATCTTATGAAAATGTTTTGCATACAGATATATTGCCAATATATTCTCGTTTAAGTCTAGGACAGTTCAATACTCAAAATTATCAGCTTGATAGCCTGCCAATTGTAGGTGTGCAAATTGCCTCAGATCAAACGATGCTTCCTTGGTCACAGCAAATTTATTCACCAGTTATTGAAAATGTTGCTAATTCAAATGCAGTGGTAAAAGTTTTTCAGAATGGTGTAAAAATTTATGAAAAAACGGTTCCAGCAGGTCCTTTTAAATTAACAGATCTAGGTTCTATAGGTAGTGGTGATTTAATTGTTGAAATTGAAGAAAATAGTGGTGAAAGAAAAACCTACACTGTTCCTGTGCAGCAGAATGTATATATGATTAAACCTGGTCGCTATAATTATAGTGCATCTATTGGTAATTATCATTTTTTAAATAAGACGACAAATGATTTAATATCACAATTAAATTATGGCTATGGTTTGAATAATAATCTAACATTGTTAAGTGGTATCAATCTTTCTGAAAATTACAATAGTTTATTATTTGGTGCTGCTATCAATTCTGGTATTGGCGGGATAAACCTTAAGTTCAGCTCAAGCCAAGCTAAAGTTTTCTCTGAAAAATTCAATGGTGAGCAATATAATTTCGATTATCGGTATAATTTTGATAAATATGATTTTAGTGTATTTTTAAATGCACTACATCAAAGTAAAAGCTACCTAACTGTTTCAAATACATTTTCTCGCTTAAATTATGAATACCTTACAGATTCTGAGCAGAATAACTACAGAATAACAAATAATTTGAAAGATCAGATTTCTATTAATTTTATGAAAAATAAGTTTTTGAATAATTCGTCGAATTTTAGTTTTGGTTATTCAAAAAATACATATTGGGATAGCGCAAAAGATGCTGAGCAATTTAATATTAGCTACAGTAATTTGTGGAATAAAATCGGTTATACACTAGGCTATTCACAAACTGATTATTCATCTTTTAATGAAGATGATAAAACATTTTATTTAAGTTTTTCTCTGCCTTTGGACTGGAGGAAAAGTAAACTATTTTTGACTTCAAATATTCAGACTACTCAGAATGACAATGATTTTACTACTGGGAATGTAAATGTATCTGGTTCTTTGGGTGAGTTGAACAACTTCAATTTTGGTGCGGGCATCTTAAGTACCTACTATCATGATCATGCTGAAACTTCAATCCAAGCTAATGCGAATTATTTATTACCTAAAGTTTCATTAGGCGCTACAGTTTTTGCTACTGATGATAAGCAGCAATACTCTTTCTCTGCTAAAGGTGCATTGGTCGCGCACAAATATGGTATTACCCCAGTCAATACACTTGCAGATACCTACACCATTGTGCATGTGGAAAATGGTGGTGGTGCAAGATTAAATAATGCATGGGGTGTAAAACTTGATAGATTCGGTAATGCTATTTATCCAACAAGCTCGGCTTACAGTGAGAATGACATTAGTGTAAATCCGCAAGATCTGCCGATAGATGTAGTTTTAGAATCAAATCAAATTAAAGTTATTCCTCGAAAATATAGTTCAACTTTAGCAGTATTTAATGCTAAACAGACTTCAAATATTTTACTTAGAATAATGGTTAAGAATAGCGTCAAATTGCCTATTGGCAGTCAGGTTTTAAAAAGTGATGGTACCGTATTAGGAATGATGGGGCAATCCAATCAAGTGATTCTTGAAAATCGAAATGATGTATTTGAGCAGCCTTTGAAGGTTCTTTGGGGAACAGAAATGAACCAGAGTTGTGAAATTGATCCTATTCCTCCTTTAAAAGCAAAGCCAATAAGGAAGAACTATCATTTTGAAATTTTAAACGTGGAGTGCCATTAATAATGAAGAGAATACTTCTGGTTTTAGGGATTCTGGTTTTATCATTTCCCTGTGCTGTTTATGCTTGTAATACAACTAGAACAGAGAATCCACTTTTTACAATTGCGAATCTTGGTTCTTTTAAGTCAAATGCAAACAATCAAATTTTGACACCTTCAGTTACTCCTAACCGTTATGGAACAATTATTAATAATTGTACTAACTCAGGCTCTAATATATTTAGGATTTTAGGGGGAACATCTATTGCTACAATAAGTACTACTGATGTTATTAGTCTTAATGGTAGAACCTACTTTCGTATCTCAAATTCTGCAACACCGACTTCAGCAAATCCTGCGCAAGTATATATCGCTTTTAGCGTAAAAGATAATCAGGATATCGCCCAGCTCTATCCAGTTAATAATGGAAATCAGATCAATATGTATACTGGGAGTAGTGACACTCGCGGGATGAGATTAGAAGATGTCAGTGTGCTTATACGGGGTACAAATTTGACTCCTGGTACATATAGTATTAGCAATATAATTTTGGGCACATATACTGCTACAGGAGGAAGCCGATCAGCCAGCAAACCAATTACGATTCCAAGCCTTACATATACGATTACTTCATCTACATGTACTTTAAATAGCCCTGCAGTCAACCTTCCTTCAATGAGAATCTCTGATTTTCCAAGTATTGGGTCTTTAGGCGGGGCAACTGGTCTAACGATAACTGCCATTTGTAATGATGATGCTGCGAATACACGTTACTCAGCAACAATTACTGATAATTATACAAGTGCGAGTAATCAGAATGGTATTCTTCTTAATGGTATCGATTCGACATCTGGCGGATCAAATATTAAAATTAAATTAACAGATACTTCAAACGTTCCTATACCTATTGGCCCTTTAAATTTAAATAATAAGTTTGCATTTGGAACGCTTAGTAGCTCTAAATCTGTCAGTAAATCATTTAATGCATCATATTACGCAGATGTAATACCGGTTACACCTGGCATTGTTAAAAGTGTAAGTGTGATTAACCTAATTTATGATTAAAACTTTTAGTTAAATCAGCTTTGCTGTATAAAGAGCTGAAAAGAGAGAGTTTCCTCTAATTAACTTAAATTTAGGGTGCAACCTGAATATGCGGTCGGCCTAATTTTGTGAATTTATTGAGTAGGCTACGCATTCATGGCTAGTCCTTCCATAAAAAGCAGGTTAAAAATGGAGATTTATCCTTTGATAACATCACTAATATTTAATCCGAGAAGGTTTCTTCCTGACCTAGCTTATAATGCATTTATTCCTAAATAAGATTGATTCAATATGAACACATCCAATGATCCTTTACACAATAAATCTTGCTGACATATTGGATTACTATGGCGGCAATGAATGCTTGAGTCGTCAACTTGAAATCTGATGTTTTTGCATAGACCCAAGTATTTAATCATCATTACGATTTTTGCGCACTTCACCTTGGACAAGTGAAAAGTAGAAAGCGTCTATTTGTAAGTCTTGCGCCAAAAGACCAAACAGAAATCGTAGCTTAAATCTAGGCGCCCCCTCCTAGCCTCATTATGAATAATTATACCAAACAGTAAACTAGGTTTAAATTAAGCATTTGTATGTTGATTATTATTGTTGATTATCATACTAATATTAGTGACCAAAAATCAAAGTACCCTACCCTGCCTTAAATTACATCAAAACAAAAGAATGGACTATACATACGTTATATATAGAGTTTTTTTAAATACAATTTATGTAATTCACGGTATTTTATGTCGGTGGCTATTGCCAAGGTTGGGGTCGGGAGTTCGAGTCTCCTTTCCCGCTCCAGATTCAAAAAAGCCCTCATCGAAAGATGGGGGCTTTTTTATTATCTCCTTGCAGCCCATCAGCGGCTCCCAACCCATAACACTAAACATCTTATAGCGCATATCCAATTATCATTGCTGGCTTTACCCCGCCCGCCTTAGAAAGCTGATGATTGCAGCCTATGTTTCCATACAGCCCCAAAACTGCAAAAATGTGGCATGATCAAAAGCGATAGATCAACAACAAAACCAATGAGCATAACAATGACACAGCAATCTGCACCTCAATACCGCGCCGACATTTTGGGCGCAGGCTATGAACAAATGACACTGCAATTTCCCGATGATTATGAAGGCAAAGTCACGGCCACTTTAGTCCGCAAAAAAGCGCCTCAGCAAACAGCCAAGGCCGTACTGTATATACATGGCTTTATAGATTATTTTTTCCAAAAAGAAATGGCTGAACAGTTTAATCAGCACGGTTTTGACTTTTATGCACTGGACTTACGCAAATATGGCCGCTCGATTCTGCCGCACCAGAAACTTTATAACATCCGCGCCATAGCAGACTATGATGCCGAAATCACCCAAGCGCTGGAAATCATTGCAGCCGAACAGCATGACAGCGTTTTGCTCTGCGGCCACTCTACAGGCGGCCTGACCGCCACACTTTATGCAGCGCATCATCCAAACCATCCGCTCATCAAAGCGCTTTGGATCAACAGCCCGTTTTATGATTTCAATATGAATCCCGTGAAGCGTAAATTTGGTGTGCCGCAGCTCAGTAAAGTGGGGAAAAATTTTCCAGACTTACAATTCCCCAGCGAATTAAATAAATGGTATACAGCCAGCCTGCATAAAGACCTGAAGGGCGAATGGGACTTCAATTTAGACTGGAAAAAACAGACTTATCCTAAAGTGCGCCTCAGTTTTGTACATGCTATTCATGAAGCGCAAAAAGAGATACATCAAGGTGTAGCCTTAGACATTCCAGCGCTGGTCATGCACTCACACCAAACCAAAAATCCGCGCAAATGGGGCAAAGATGCGCAATGCAGCGACATTATTTTGGGGGTCAAAGATATTCAAAAATACGCTAAAAAAATTCAAGGTGATGTCACCATACAAAGCATTCAAAATGGCTTGCATGATTTGGTGCTGTCTGAAAAAAGCGTCCGTGACGGCGTTTACCGCCAATTATTTGAATGGCTCCAAAACAAAGGTTTATAAAAAATAAAAGGCATTTGCTGAAAAACTGCAAATGCCTTTTATTCTGCCCCCTGCACATGCAGACGCTATGCGTAAACCTGTGTATTACGCCTGAATCACCGCACTCCAAATTTTAGCCACATTTTCTTCCCTATAGCTATCTATAGACTGATAAGCAGCGTCTGACATCTTCTTCAGCTCATTCAGCTTTTTAGAAATTTCCTGCGCCATCAGCTGATAATTTCTATGCTCAGTTAAAATACCATTTACATTATGCTGAATCATACTGGATGGCCCATATGGAATATCATATGAAACGGCAGGAACACCATGACATAAGCTTTCCAGCACCGCCAATAAAAATCCTTCACACCGGCTGATTAGCATTTCATTTTTTCAGCAATTCCTCCCGCCAATAAAAATTAAAAACAGTACTTTACTTTATAAGTTTCAGGATTGATTTAGCATCACGCACTTATGTAATGAGCAGCCAGCTAGTTTTGTAAAAAATAAGTAGGAAAAATGTGATTAGGCAGCCATTTTATAAATTCACCTTGCGTCTAACGACTCATCAAAAACATCTAAGACCTCATTAAAAATAAAAATAAATTACTGTTTTTAATGAAATTAGATTTTAAACCCAATTTCAAAACTCAGCACTTTTAGACTTTCAACCCAATTCCTTAAACACCCTTCTGCTCATCCTTGTAAGTATTTGTCTAAGGCTTGTAAACAGTCGTGCCTTTGTGCGCCGTCCAACCTTATATTAAAGCTGTTAAGCGGTATTTTTGTTCAGGATAAAAATATCAAAGCGCTGTTTTTTCACACTGTGCTTTGGACTCAATATTATTAATAAAGGAAGAAC
>NZ_RAXV01000055.1 GCF_003611465.1 Acinetobacter tianfuensis | reverse complement strand
GAAGCACCAGTATTATTTATTATGCTATGACACCTTAATTAATTTTAGTGCTATAAGCAAGGTAAACGGTGTCATATTGCAAGGTAAACGGTGTCATATTGCAAGGTAAACGGTGTCATATTGCAAGGTAAACGGTGTCATATGAAGTCTAGAAGCCTTTATTTACAAGGCTTTCAGCTTACCTAAAAGCATTTAAAAACTTTAAAATAATTAAAAGCCCAGGCAAGGAAAAATTGCCCTATGTTTTCGCTACGCTCAAACTCTATTGAACTTCGCTTTCGCTCAGTTCGTAGGGGCAATTTTTGGCTTAAAATTTCGTGACTTTTTAAAAAAGAAAAGCAACTAGGAATTCGCTTCGCTCATAGAACTTTTTCACTCGCTTCGCTCGACATAAAGCCACCGTAATCAGTTCGCACCCATTCGGGATGCTCTGATTCTGAGTTCTTGATACACAGGGGAGCCTGTAATCAGGGAAAAACAGGTGAGAAAATTTAGATCCCTGTAGTTCGCTCGTAGACACTCGCTAAATGCTCTCATTTGCGATTTAAGAGTTTTTTCTTAACTCAACTATAAAATCTACTGTGGTTTAGCAAAACATCGCTAAAAACCCTATTTTTTTGCGTTTAAATAGCATTCATCAAGGTCGGTAATCGTTGTTATTTTCATTTTCTGGTTTTTTAGGCTCATTTTTCTGCTGTTTTTCCAATTCTTGGCGTTTTAAAAATGCCAAATGTTCTCGTTCGTGTCTTTCTTGTTCATAGCGTTGTTCTTTTTGCTCTCGTTCTTTACGTAATTGCTCTCTAAATTCACTTTCTCTGCGATCATTTTCAATTCTTCGTTGGCGATCTACTTCCGCTTGGCGTACTTGCTGCATTCTTTCTTGTTCAATTTTGAGATCATCTGCCCGTTTTGCTTTAAGGAGGGGACTCATATCATCATTAAAATCATGTAGGGTATCGAATGAATGAACGTACTCTCGTTTTAGCTTCTGCCAAAACGAGGGTTTTATCGTTGGTCGTTCAATCCCATTATTTTCCAGTATCTCTGAGCATTGGCCTAAGCGCTGGACAACATTCTCAATATCGTATTCTTTAGCAAGTTGTTCGACCTCGGTTGCGTATTCTCTCCAGTTCTCATTTTTTGCCTGTTCTACTGATTTTTCAGTCGCATAAAAATCAGGTTTTTTTATATCTCTGTAAGTATGATGATAAGAGTCATAAAACAAATTATTGGTATGTAGGTAAAAATCGCTTTTGTTTTCTGCTAACCATCGTTTTGTCTTGGTGAGATTTGATTCAATCTGCTTTTGATTATCAGCAGCATTGCTTTGAATGGTGTAAAACTGATTGGCAAATTCTGCATAAATATCCTGGCACCGAATGAAGTCATCATATGCGTTGTCGATCTGTTGAACCTGTTGTTCTTGCAGGCGTTCTTCTTCTAGGTTGAGATTTACTAATTCTGCTAAAAGCTCTTTTTCTTCTGCTTCGGTTAACTGAAGTTCGTTTTCCAGCTGGGTAATCTGATCTTCTAATCGACTTGGAACAATAATTTCTTGATCAAGGCCCTTGATGATCTGTTGGTATTCTCGTGCAGCATCTAAATTTTTGGCTTTGATTGCATCATTTTCAAGTGCAATTCTTGGTAGCACAATTTCAGTGTTACGTTCTTCAAGCGGTCTTTTTTGTTCCTCGTCATATTGTCTGCGAAGTGCTGTAGCTTCATGCCCTTCATGATGAGTGGGTTCAAGAAAGTCTAAGCCCTGATCCTTGTAACTCCGGTGGTCGATGCGTTCGTCTAGCCCGGCATTTTCCAATACTGTATTTACAACATTGGCAAAAGTTGCTCGGCTGTCCTTCAGGATCTCGGGACCATGGTCGTTGAAGATTCTTTGTTTCTTTCCTAATTCGCCTTTTTCATTGATGAGTCTGGTAGTGAACATCATGTGTACGTGATAGTTTTTATTATTGGTTTCATCGTTATGTTCATGTGGTGCATGGATGCAGGCATCGACAATAACATTGTGCTTGTTCACAAAGTCTCGGCAAAAGTCATCAACGATTTTTATGCGTTCTGCATCTGTTAATTCATGTGGTAAAGCACAGATATATTCTTTGGCGAGTCGTGCATTGGCTTTCATTGAGCCATTGGCATTGAATTCTTTTTTTTCTACTGTATTCCAAAGTGTTTGACGGTCTAAAAGTTTTGTATTGGTATGTTCTGGTGCATAAATATTTTTGTATTCAAGTCCCTTTTTTTTAGTGTAGTCCTGAGTCTTTCCAAAAGTCAGATCCTCTAGTTTTTCACAGGCACGATAAGCAGCACAAGCAACGGCTGAACGTCCGTCACTTCGTGAGATGTTGCTTTCATTCAAATGAAAAATTGCCACTTTAAAAACCTAAATTTCTGCATACCGTGGTTTTGATTTTTGCAACTTTGAAAAAGTTGCTGACCATGCTAAAGCGAGGTCATGGGGTACAGGGGTTTCCCCTGTCGCAACGTCCACTTTTCTATCGAAGATGAAAAGTGGGTAAGTGCGCCCTTCATTTCATTCCGGGAAAACTCCGCTTCGCTACGTTTGATATTGCTCGCTTTGTTTTTTGACTCTATGATGATGTTTGATTATTGATCATCACGGTTTAATACTATGTCAGATATTCAAGAAAAGAAAGATGCAGTTTTAAAGAAGCTCACTAAAGCACAGCAGAAGAAGTTATCTCTACAAGAGCAAATTGAGTATTTGAAAAAAGAACAAGAGCAGATCTTAGAACAGGCAAAACAGAAACAGAATGAGCTTAAACTTAAGCAGCAAAAACTTTTAAGTGAAGCCAAAGCTCAAGAACGGAAAAATGAAACTAGACGGAAAATTTTGCTTGGCGCTTGGGTTTTGAATAAATTTAAAAATGATGAATCTTTTAAACATCAATGGGCTGATTTTGAGCAGTTTTTAAGTGCGGAAAGTAAGACAGAAGAAAATAGACAGAAAGATAAAGAGCTTTTTAATGATCTTTTTAAGGGATAAGTTCTAAATTTCATATAAGAGATTTTATGTTAAATCACTGATGTTTGATTTTAGAATAATATTATGAATTGCTTTTATCTCTTCCTCTTTTTGAGCTTGAAACTTTCCATAAGTTGAAAAATGTAAATGCTTATAGATTAAAGGTTTTTTTTCATGAAAAACTTTAAGAGTATGTCCTTCTATTTGTTTAGCATCATTCATCCATGAAAATATAGATGTTTTTTTCATTAATTTAAAAACAGCATCAGAGATAAATACAGCTTTAGTGTGTTCTGAAAAAATGGCTTTATGAATGTATTGTAGATGATTTTTATCAAGATCAGAGCTTTTCAAATCATTTCTACCAGTTGTGGGAAGATGAAGAAGCTCGATAAATGAAATACGAGAAGCATCTTTGCAAGAAAGTCTAATTTTTGAAAATTCTTTATGATATTTTCGCCCATCTCCTTTATATCCATCTAATAAAAAAGGATGATGTACATTGTATTTCTGCCAAAATGAAATAGCATCCTCATGATATTCAATGATTTTAGAAAATATTTTTTGTTCTTCAATATTGGGAGCGTAATTGGCATCTAAGCCAATAAATAAAAACTCTGCTTGAGTAGGACAACATCCCTGATAAGGTTTTTGGCGGAAAGCGTGAATTAGTTTTTCACTTGGATGAACGTTATACATATTTTTATCAGTAGACGTAATGCAAAGAATATTAGTTTATCCGATATAGACACCAACATATTAAACCGTCCGATAAGAAAATCGCAAAAGCGCATATTCTAAAAGTGGACATTTTTATTGGTGAGAATATAGACATTTTGAATGGGTTCTAACAAAAGCATTTCGTATAAGCTCTATTATGTTAAATGGGTGGATATTTAGTGGAAAATTCAGATTTCGAATAAGAGATTTTATGTTAAAACAGTGATCAAAAGGCCCTATTTATAGGCCTCTCGTATAAGGTGTTTTAGCTTAATTAAAAAAATTAAATGAGTACACTTTACTTCAATGGTTGTGTAAAAAGCATGTCGTCTAACATTCGCCCTAAATTAGTTTGAACAAATGCATTATGTGCTCCAGAGCTCTTATTCACTCTAGACTCCTCTTTACTAAAATCTATAACACTGCTATCAACCCTAAAATTCCACATATAACCCAATGGTTTTTCAGGATTTTCATCTAGTTTTCTTAAAACAGTCGTATAATAATGACCATCACTTACATTAAAATTCTTATATTGATATAAGTAACGCGTTGCACAACTACTATTTTCTCTTTTGGGTAACTCAAACCACGAAGTATTATTTCTATTTAATATCTCTTCAGGGTTTATAAAACCGCATTCAGCTTTTTTATCGAAACCGTGTATCACTGTGACCTCATGTGAAAGATAAGGCATATAATGACCCACCGTCGTATATTTCCCTGATGTAGGGCTATCAACCAAATTTATACCAATCAAACGAGCATATGGAAAGTAGAGTGAAGTCGCCTTATCGTCTTTAGATGTTAGGTTAATCCATAATGGACGCTGTATTGGTTGATCAGCACTTGACATATTATCAAATATCTTGTCAAAAGCATCAGCACCAATAGCTGCATTTAAAGTAACCAATAAAGAGTTTTTACCTAGTGACCAATCATTAATATTTTCAATTTTTGAAAGATCTTCCAAAAATGCTCTAGATAAAAGCCTGCCACCTAATGAGTGCCCGATTAAAAGTGAATGTCCTGAAGTGGGCTTATTATTTACCGACTGTGTTAAGGAAATAAGGTCATCTCTTAATTCCCCTTCCTTGCCAATCGCATCAGCTATAAGAGCCCTATTTTTAATTGATAGTAATTTGGCAGGATTATTTTTATACTTTTCTCCACGCCATCCAATATATACCCCTATAACATCCATATCGCCTTTTGCATAAGCTCTTCTTGCTAACATATAGGGGAACCCTGTTGTATCTAAGCTTGGATTATTGATATCAATACTTGCATTATTATGCCAGCCATGTATGAATATTATTAGATATATAGGTTTTTCTGCTATATCGATGGCTCGCTTTATAAGGTCTAATTGTCTGTTGTTTTCAATTTTATGCCCCATCTCGTCATATTCTAGGTAGAACTGTTGGAATTTAGGACTAACATAAACATTACCTTTGTGTCTTTTTAAGTTTTTCTCGTTAACGCCCGACCATCCGTTTACTATTACAATGTTATTCAAAGATTGTGCTTTGATATATGTATCTAACTCACTTTCACTGCATCTGTATCGATCTAAACACTTAATCTTATGATACGATTGATCTGGAATAGTCGAGCAGGACGCGACTACACAACCTATGATTAGATAAATTACATTTCTCATCTTCTCGTACCTTTTTTATTATGCTTTATTCAATGATTATACTGATTTGATTTTTTTTTGTACAAAAAATATAGGCTCTCTGCATTAATTGTGTGAGTCACCCGTCACTTTTTGTGTGGTACTGTAAAAAATTTTGTTTTCAATAAAGTAGATTAGCAAAGGAGGCTCATGTATTTTTTATTGCTGAATAAGAACATAATAAAACTAATGATCTTGCACTGTGTATTTTAAGTTCTCAGCTACTCGATTTATTAGGATTACTCTCTAAGTTCAATATATTGAGGTGATGTCATGTTAAGAAGGATATTTAAAAACTCTACTTTAATTATAATTATTTGCTCACTAAATAGTTTGGTTTATGCCGCTAATTGCGATTGTACCCAAAAAGTAGGTAGGTGTTCTGGAGCTATCAACTTTTTAAAAAAATTCGGTTCTCCTCCAAGTTTTGGTGCTGAATTTGAGGTCTATAGCTCTGAAAAGTCATGTTCAAGTGTAGAATACTTTATTGATAATTTACCTAGACAAACCATCCTCTCTAATAAGAATAAAGAAATCGAATCCACATTTGGTACTAAGCCTATAAACAAAGATTCCATTGTTTACTCAGCCTGTTATGTTTGTAAAAATTTAGATGATAAGAATAATCAATCTAACTCTAGAAGTAGTGAGAACGATTCACCATTCAACGGAAGATGGACTTCTACTGACCGCAACGTTATGGGGTTTAAAAATACTTCTACTTACGATGTTTCTGTCAAAAACAATCATATTACTGGTTCTTATTCAGGGACAGCTGGAAATGGAACTATTTCAGGAACTGTTAATGGGAATCAAGCGATAATTTCTTGTTCTGGATGTTTTACTGTTAAATGGAATTTAGTTGACGATAAGACGATTAAATTTTCGTATCCATTTGGTTCAGGCACGCTTAGAAAAGAATAATGTATGAATGGTAAACGGAATAGAGATTTAATCATGAGACAGCATTGGATGGCTGTGTCGAAATAAGTTTGATTTCGTCCTTGTTTACCTTTTGATTTGGCATACCATTGAGTTTCCGGATCAAACCAAATTGTTAAATTACCACGATTGATCAAAGCGCGATTGTAGGATGACCAATTGGTTGTACGATAAATTTTAGGTGTAGGCTTATTCATCTCAGAATTATATTGCTGAATAAGACATTATCGGTAGGTTTGTGCAACAAAGCCAAGCAGAGTTACCAGAAGGTTTTTGAATCATAAGAAAATCTAAAATTAACATAATACACCTTATACGAAATGCTCTTTTTATATCTATATAATTCAATGTGTTAATTGATATCATAAAGCCGAACTCAGCTGAGTTCGGCTTTTTTGTTGAATACTACCGTTCCACGCTTAATCTTTAATCAATGTTCCACGCTTTTGATTAGCTCAATTGAATAATCAGGATGCCTGGTCTTTTTCTTTTTGGCGTTCATCCAGCTCTTTCTTCAGTGCCTTTTTATCCTGGTACGATGCAATCAGCATAATCGGGATCAGCAGCGGAGCCACAATAATGCCCAGGGCAATATCTTTCAGTTTCGGCATGAGCTCTCTCCCTTGATTGCTCAGTCATGATCAAAAACAGCATTCAGTACACGGCCAAATAAGCCACGTTTTTTGTGTTGTGGCACTGCCACATTTTGCAACGTGGCATGCTGTAGCGTTTGGGTGTGGTATGCCGTAGTTTCTTGCTGTGGCACTGCCACATTTTCTGCAATATTTAATTCATTATTCTTTTTATTATCATTGTCTTGTTGTGTTGTCGCATGCTGTGGTAGGTCGGTGTCGCATGCCGTAGCATCTTGTTGTGGTGCTGCTGTGGCAGGAGCAACACTTTTCAGCTCAATGAGTGTTTGCATACGGTCAATTTGTTGCATTAACCGTTCTTCACGTTCTTGGTATTTTTTGACTTCATTTTCTAAATGGGCAATAAGTTTTTTTGTAGATTCATCACCTTCTTGCTTAGATGATTCAATTTTTTGAGATGTTTGCTCAGGTTCTCCAAAGCATCGGATGACCTCTGCTAGATCGAATTGTCCATCACTGGAGCGTGATAAACGTCCATTACGTACAGCTCTGTAAATGGTTGATCTATCCACATGAAATTTTTTAGATACTTCACTTAGTGATAACTTAGCCATTTACGGTGTCCTTTTTATTTGATGGCATATATCCCACTTTTTTTAGGTATGGGTATAGTTCTTTTATTCGGTCAGGGTCTTGCAGCATCTCAGCAATACGAATAGCAAATTGCGGATAGCTTTCAGTTCCCTGGGAATAACGACCCATTTCAGGAAGTTCGGAAAGTTTATTTGCAAACATATGCCGTTGAGCATCGGTCATCTTTGAAGAAAGACCCAAAGTATCCGGATCTCTTTCTATTGATGGGCTGTCCTTCTTTTTCTGTTTAAAGTTAAAAGAAAATCCTGAAATTGATCGACCTCTTTTGTGTTGTTCATACTTCACTGTGATATCTGTATGTTCGTTAATTTGTTTAATAGCGAGCTCAAGTACACTAGTTTTAAAGCGTTCCATACGCTTGTACTCAGTATCGAGTACGCCAATTCTTTGACGGAAATCACTTAGCTCTATAATTGGAGTAGAGCCCGTACTTCTCCAAGCAATTAATAACTCATATAAACGAACAGCATAAGCACTACTGAGATTACTAACTTGCTGCAATTCGTATTTAGTAAAATGCTCTTCTAAGCGCGTAATTAATGGAACTATGGCAGGGGCAAAAATAAGCTTAACCACTGCTTCATTATCTACATATCCAATTTCACTAACCCAACGGGATCTATAGTTCTCAATATTCCCTCTTTCATTTATTTTTTGATAGCTGAATTGTCTTGCGAATAAATCATTACAGGCATCTTTTAATGCCTGATAAGCGGTATTGCGATGTACGCCAAATTGATTGATATAGCTTTCTGCATGGACAGTTAAGGGATCATTAGCATTAATCCCTTTCCCACTTTCTCTTGCCTCAACAATAGCTAATAAAATTAAACGTTGTTCTACTAAATCTAAGTTATAACTTGCATTAATTAAGGCATTGTCTTTTACAACTAACTCTCTCAT
>NZ_RAXV01000054.1 GCF_003611465.1 Acinetobacter tianfuensis | reverse complement strand
CTAGAAACTAGAAACTAGAAACTAGAAACTAGAAACTAGAAACTAAAGCATTGATTTCTAAGGAAAATTATAACACATTTCGTATAAGGTGTATTATGTTAATTTTAGAAAATCTTTCTAATCCAAATTTAGTTTTCTGTTAAGTTCTATAATGAGGATCTAAGCGTAATACTGTATTCACATCATATTCAGCATCAAAAAAATCACAAATTTTTGACACCTTACCTTTACTTAATAATTTCTTATCTAGATAAATAATCAATTTATTTTTGTTGATATCAAAAATAACTCTTCCCCTTGGAACTTCATCATATTCCATATACCGTAATTCAGAGATATCTGCTTTGATTCTCTCCCAATATTCCATATGTGTATATTTACTATCAATTAACCCAATAGAATCCTTTTCATTAGAATTAAATTCATGAGCAATGCCTATAATTCTATCGCTATAAAACCAAAAAATACCTATCTTCATTTTTGATCCTACCCCTAAATTAAAACAGCCAATTAGTTCTAATTGGCTGTTTTATATAATTAATTATTCAAGTTATTGTAAATAATCTGACCATCTTTTTTATTAATTTTAGACAGTGTCTTTAAAAATACTGGAGTTCTACTACAAATGTCTCGAATATCTTTTGCTTTTAAAGGCGTATCTAGTAGTTGATAGTCCTCTAGCACTTGATAGTAGCAATTTTCTGGTACACCATCATGCTCAATTTTTATGGTTTGACCTGATGCTATACCGTAGCCTGAAATCCCTTTTCCGTTAGCATATAAAAATACAACATCTCCTTTTTTAATTCGTTCTATTTGTTGTTTATATCCATCATCAAATGCAGCCGCATATCCATTATTAATCATGAAATAATGATCATCTATTGAATACCGTTTACAAGTATTTAAAAGAAAATAATTATGATTAATAGCAATATTTTCTTGATTAGTTATAGAGCTATTTTCATCCTCATCAATCTCATTTTCTTGTTGTTCCAAAAGCTTTTTTTCTTCAGCTTTATAGTTATCTATTGCATCAGATAATAGATCAAGAATTACTTCTTGCTTAGTTGAATCAAAAAATACAGCTAAGTCTGAAATTATTTCATCCATAACTTGAGGAATTTTTATTGATGTTGAAATCATTTTTGTTTCCGTAGCTTGTTTATTGTGAAGTTTTTTTATGAGACTCATGATTATCACCTTTTAAAAGTTAAAAACAATTTAATAGATTTACAAAACAAAGTCAACAACTTTAAAATTTAAAGTTAAAATAAAGTTTATATTTTATTTAACATAATGGGCGTTATACGAAACGCATATAAAAATAGTTTTATATTTCAAAAAGTTATGTTATAAAAAATCGGGGACGCAACCCCGAAAAGCCGACTTGGAAACAAGTCGGCTTTTTTATGAGCGGTTTTGATACTTCTTGCCAATAAATCTGACTAAAAATTACGCTTTTCAGCTTGAGTGATACAATTTTGTGATACATTATTGTATATACAAATTTGAATGTTTTTTATGGAACAGTATTTCGAATGGGATGAGGCAAAGAATCGAAAGAATCAGAAAAAGCACGATGTCTCTTTCGAAACAGCAAGCCTTGTTTTTGATGATCCATTAAGGATCTCAATCCAAGACAGACATACCGATGGTGAAGAACGTTGGCAAACCATTGGAAAAGTAAAAGGCGTACTAATGCTCTTAGTAGCTCACACCATCTTTGATGAAGATGACTGTGAAATCATACGAATCATTAGTGCAAGACAAGTAACTAAGGCGGAGCGAGATAGATATGAGCATGGTTAGATACTCACGCAAAGAACTGAATGAAAAATTCAGCGACAAGCAAGATGCTGAAATTCAACGCTTGCTTGCTAAGGGAACGGTTGCTGACGATCAGCTAGATCTCTCAGATATACCTGAAATTACCGACTGGAGTAATGCTGTACGCCACAATCAATTCTATCGTCCAGTAAAGCAACAAACTTCAATTCGGTTAGATGCTGATGTGCTTGCTTGGTTCAAAGCACAGGGAAAAGGTTATCAAACACGTATGAATGAAATCTTACGGGATGCTATGCTCAAAGAATTAAAAAATCATCAATAAAAATGGGAGCTTAGGCTCCCATTTTTGAATTCGTATAAGGTGTATTATGTTAATTGTAGGATAACTAATCAAAGCTCTGGCAATGAACATACTTCTACGATTTTCTTCCAATTAAAAATAGGTCGATTCCCCTCCATCGTAAAAATATCTAACGCTTTCCACAATATTGTTTCATATTTCAGGAAACTTACTGTGCTAGAACTGCGAGCTTGCCTATTTGTATTTCTTTTTATCATACCTTTCAGCTCATAATCACTTTCTAATTCTAATTTCAATTTTTCAAATGAAAGATTATATTTTATAGGATTACTACTTAGCTTATCTAAATCAAAAATTAAGTCTAGATGTTTACCATGTAAAAGAATTAAGTTCAAAAAATAGTCTTTAAATAACCTACTATTAGGTCCATTCACCACTCCTAAGTGGTATATTTTCAAGCCTAGTTCTGTCAATTCATAATTAGAATCAATAACCTTCACATGCTTGCAAAATGTAATAAAGTTTTTTTTGATTGAATTAAAATAATTATCGCCAACAAACTTTTTGTCCATATCTTTATGGAGTTTCGTTATAGCATCTAACTTATCAGATCCCGTCAACGTTCTTATCTTTGCTAAATTTTTTTCAAAAAATAAAATATCTTTTTTTCCACCTAATGTTTTTATCGAATTACCTTGTATATCAAAAATAGGTTGGGGTAGAAAAGTTGTTAATATACTAGGTGGAGCAATGTAATTGTCCCAACAATATTCATAAGCATCTACATTAATAATTTTAATTTTTTTAAGATAAAAACAGTGAAGTATTAAATGAAATAAAGGTATTGGTAGGTCCTGATGCTTTGCCCAAAATCGACTATTTACCATGTCAGACGTTTGAGCTAATGCATTAGATACACTTACATTTCTTAGAATCTTTACTTGCTTTGGATCTTTATTATGAAAAGCAATTAGCCCTACCGCTAATTTATTGTCAATAACATCATTGAAGATAGACTCCATATAATTAGCTATTGCAAAATCTTCAATATATTCTGGAATAACTAGAAAAGAAGCATGTGACTTTTTTAGATAAGCAATAGTTTGGCCTAAGCCTGTGAGAATTCCTCTTTTAGTTTCAGTATCAGGCTTGAATTCAAAATTAATTTGCTTCTTTGTATTAGGATCATAAAAAGATGCATCAGGTGATGGAAAAACACTATCACAACCAACTCTATATAAACTTGGACCAATGTTTTCTTCTAAGCATCCCCATGCTCCACTTTTAAAATTGGCTAATACTGCATCAGTAGTAGTTTTAGCCAGCATATGATGATTCATTGACATAATAAAAACCTATTCAAGCATAGAATATTTCGCTAGATGCGTTGTATTTTCTTCTTTCCATTCATTATTAATGACTGTTCTTAAACGTTCACCAAAAATTTGAGCAACTAGACAGGGAAAAGCATTTCCCACCTGTAAGCATTGATTAATAATAGGTCCAACAAACTGATAATGATCAGGGAAGGTTTGAATACGTGCAGCTTCTCTTACTGTCAAGGTTCTATTCAAGACAGGATGAACAGGAAAAGCATTATGTCCTGGAACAATCGTTGAAGATGGTTTCTTTCGATCTAATCTTTTGTAAACATGACTAAAGTTTGCAATAGGCTTACCTGTTTTAGTCCCTGTTTTTAAATGCTCAGGTAGTCGCTCAATATCTAACTTTTTCCCTTCTTCTATATAAGAGTATCTTTCGACAATAGTAGGAGCATGTTTAGCTGGAACATGGTGCGAAAGTAAATCGTAAGATGAGGGGTCCATCAGATCTGTGATAACTTCCCCAACAGTTCTATATGGTAATTGCCATGAATCAGGTGTTGAGAAATATTTTGGCTTTGGAAATGGGATAACTAAATCTGTTTTAGTTCCAATTAATAAAAATCTCTTTCTTAATTGAGGAACACCATAATCAGCAGCATTTATTACCTTACATTCTGTTCTGTATCCATTCTCTGCAAAAAACTCTTGAATTGCTTTTACATATTCTCCATTTTGAGCAGATAAAATACCTGGAACATTTTCCATAATGAACCATTTAGCTTCTGATTTAATAACAATATTTGCAAATGCAAAAACTAAATTATTTCTTTTATCTTCACTAATTTGATGATTCTTTGTATTAACAAAACGTCTTTTTCCAAAGATAGAAAAACCCTGGCATGGTGGTCCACCAACAACAAGATCAACCTTCTGTTCTTTTAAGCGCATAGCGATATTATGTTGGATTTCTTCATCACTTAAATCTGCTTCAAGACATTCATGATCAGTGTGGTTCTTCCGATATGCTTCAACAGCATAACGATCAAAATCTGCACCTAATATGCAATCTAAACCAGCACTTTTTAAACCTTCAGTAAATCCTCCAACTCCACTGAATAGATCAGCAAATCTAAGGGATACACGTCCTGAATTTTTACTATTTTTAGTCTTAGTTAATTTAAATTTTTCACCAATAAATATATGATTTGTATCAATACTTTCGTAATCAACATCACTAATAAACTTCTCAATAGAATCAGCTAGTTTAGCTGCTAATAACGGTGGAACAGCATTACCAACAAGAATACATTGTGATCGGCGGTCCCCTTTAAAGATGAAATTATCAGGAAAGGTTTGAATACGTGCAGCTTCTCTAGGTGTTAAGCTTCTAGCTAGATATGGATGTACTGGCAATGCATTATTCCCAGGAACAATTGTCGATGAAATAGTTTTTCTATCTAATCTTGTATAAGTATTGCCAAAGTTTTTACGTCTAATATCTTCGGGGAGATCTTCAGGTTTCGGTAATTTACCGCCTTCAGGAATTAACTCATAACGACGTTTAACAATATCACTATGATTTAAAATAATATGATTTGGAAATTCTTCATTCTCAAAATTTGCTAAATCATTAATTGCATCACCAACATTTTTAAAAGATTTCAAAAAACCATATGGCTTTACATCAGGTTTTGGAAAATTGAATTTTTTATGTTGAAGACGTGTTCCCATTAAAAACACACGTTCTCTTTTTTGAGGAACACCATATAAAGATGAGTCAATAAGGGTATATGAAATACTATAACCTATTGATAAAAATGAATTAACAATGTTTTCAAAAAACCGCCCTTCAAACATTGTTAAAAGACCTTTAACATTTTCAAATAAAAAACATTTAGGCTTAAACGTATTCACTAAAGATACATAATTTTCAAACAAATAGTTACGTGGATCAGATGAGTTCTTATTGCCCATGTTTGAAAAACCTTGGCACGGTGGTCCACCAATAATTACATCAACTTCTTTATCACCAATAACTTTTTTAAATTTATCCAAAGGAATTTGTCGAATATCTTCTCTAAAAAATGGTACAGATGGATAATTATAAGAATACGTTAATTCAGCTTCTTTCATGATATCCGATGCTAACAAACAGTTATGTCCAGCTTCTTTAAAGCCTATGTCTAACCCACCAGCACCTGTAAATAAGGAAATAAAATTAAGAGCCATTAAAGTATCAAACATCAAAGTACAAATTTATGGAACGGCTATACTACTATATTAGTCAATTATAAATTGGGGTATATAGTTTGGCTGAGTAAAAAGACGACAAGTTAAGTCGTCTCTTATACGCAGCCCAGGTTAATCCTGGGCTTTTTGTTCAATCTGATCCTTGGCCTCAAACATACCAGGATTGGTAATCTGGATATTGTTCTGACAATTTTCGCAAAGCATCAGCCCTGCAAAAAGCTGTACGTTTTCCCTTGAATCACAGAAAGCACATGGTTTAGAAAGTTGAATAATATTACTCATGATTTTTTCCTTTCAGATAGCTAGCCTTGGCATGACTTTTTCCTTTAGCCTGCATTCCTCGAATCTCATATTTCTCTGTTTGTAGCTTCATAAGAATGCCTATTTGAAACATGTATATTTCCCCCAAATCTCCTAATAAATTTTCATTCAAAGAATTAGCCTGAGTAAATTGATCCAATGATCGATTAATATCTTTTTCAAAATCATTCACCAGTGTTTCAATCCGACTGACTTGTCTCTCAATGCTGGCCATCTGTAAATTACTGGTCAGCAGATCCCGTAAATAAGTTCCGAGTTTATCGCCCTTCAATTGAGCCAAACGCTCATATTCTTGTGCGACTTGATTGTCTAATCTGACGGCAACCGTTCGAGTACTGTTCATGAAAAACTCCTATCATTTGTTTTCAATCTAAGCACCTAATTTCTAAAAAGTAACTATCAAATATAAGTAAACACTGTGTTAAGTTTTAATGATTACAGGTTAAATAGCTAATATAAAAAGAGAAATTCACATAAAAGCGTAAACAAAGGTGATTACAATCTATCTTATTGTTTTGTAAGTAAATATTGCACTTTATTCGCAATAAAAAGTGTTTACAGCTAAGTCTATGAAAGATAACAAAAATCATGCTAAAAGCGTAAACGCTTTCCAGGCAGATGAAAAACCGCTGTATCCCTTATAGCATAAGGCTTTAGAGCCTTTATCTTTAGATGCGTGGTGTGTGAACCAAAAATTGCCGGTATGTACCGGCTCCCAATCCATTTAATTGACTTAACTGACAGTAAAGATAGTGCTTGACCAAAAGAGATCCTGGCTATTGTGTTTCTAAGGGAAAAATCTATAAACGGGAACTCTAGCCTACAGATCAAAAATAAAACCCACGTTAAAACGCTCTTACATGCGATTTCAGCCACATTTTTACTTAAAACATAGAATCTACTATTGAAATGAGTAATCAGGTCAAAAAACGCAAATGAGGGCTAAATAGAGGCTATTTTTGTTCTAATCGGGATGAATAGAGCGAGTGTCTACGAGCGAAGCAACAAAATTCGCACCTAGACTCTTTGAAAAACAGCTTTTTAGGCTGTGAAGCCTAAATAAGCGTAAATCACATGCAGAAAATTGGGCCTAGATCGAGCGTAGCGAGTAAAAAAGCTTTATGAGCGAAGCGAATTCCGAGTTGCTTTTGCTTTTTCTAAAAGTCACAACAGGATGATCTAAAAAATTGCCCCACGAATCGAGCGAAAGCGAGATTCAACAGAGTTTGAGCGTAGCGAAAACCAAGGGCAATTTTTCTTTGCCAGGGCTTTTAATAATTTTAAAGTTTTTAAATGCTTTTAGACTAGCTGAACACCTTTATTTTAAAGGCCTGTAGAGCTTATATGACTACGTTTACCTACCAATATGACTACGTTTACCTACCAATATGACTACGTTTACCTACCAATATGACTACGTTTACCTACCATAAGTCTTTATAATATTTTTTGTAGATTTAACTACGTTTACCTTGCATAAATCTACATAGTTATTAATATAGACTTATATTCATAAATAATAATGTAGATAAATAAGATGCGGGATTTAGTTGTTAAAGATAATGCTCTAATAAATGCTAGCTATAATTTGGACTTAGTAGAACAACGTTTAATCCTATTGGCCATTGTCGAGGCAAGAGGTAGTGGCAGAGGTATCAATGCAAATGACCCATTAGAGGTTCATGCAGAGAGTTATGTAAACCAGTTTAATGTTGCACGACAAACAGCTTATCAAGCTCTCAAAGATGCGTGTAAAGACTTATTCGCACGCCAATTTAGCTATCAAGAAGTAAATAAAAGAGGAAATATTGAGAATGTCCTAAGCCGCTGGGTCAGTGAAATTAGATACATTGATGATGAAGCAACAGTAAAATTAATATTTGCACCTGCAATCGTGCCTCTTATTACACGTTTAGAAGAACAATTCACAAAATATGAGCTACAGCAGATTAGCGATCTTAGTAGTGCTTACGCTGTACGTTTATACGAATTATTGATTGCTTGGCGTAGTACTGGCCAAACACCTGTTATTGAACTAGCAGAGTTCAGGCAGAAGATAGGTGTTCTCGATGATGAATACACTAGAATGGGAAACTTCAAGGATCGAGTGTTAAATCTAGCTATTGCCCAAGTTAATGAGCACACAGACATTAACGTTAAATGTGAGCAACATAAAAAAGGCCGTAACATTTCAGGATTCTCTTTCACATTTAAGCAAAAGAAAGTGATCACCTCTAAAAGTTCAACTTCACTTGAACTTTTCTCAAAAATGACCGATGCACAACGTCACCTTTTTGCTAATAAACTTTCTGAACTTCCAGACATGAATAAATATTCTCAAGGTACAGAAAGCTACCCACAATTTGCAGTTCGAATTGCTGAAATGCTAAAAGATAAAGAGAAGTTTGAAGAGCTTTTGCCACATCTTAAAAAAGTAGGATTTAGTACAAAATAAACTTCATGTTCAGGTAGGATGTTCATCTAAACATCCTTGTACATGCACTGAGGGATTACATTGAACACAACAAAATTCAGCGTCATGGACGCAAGTAAAGCTTTTAAAAAATCACGAACAACAATATATGAAGCTATAAAAAATGGTGAATTATCAAGGGATCATGATGGTCTTATAGATTTATCTGAACTTATCAGGGTCTATGGTAACCCTATCGGTGTTCAGTCCAATACACGTACTGAACACGTTCAAAAGGATGTACAAGTACGTGTTCAATCTGAAATTGAAAATGTATTGAAAGATCAAATTTCTCTACTCAAAAATCAATTGGACTTAGCCAATCATAGAGAAAAGGCTTTGATGCAACACATAGAAGATTTGACTCATAGAATTGAGTTTAAAGGTCAGCTTGAACAACCAAAAACAGAGGTAGAAGAGCACAAAGTTGCTCCTCCTGTTCATTCTGAGATGACAGAGAATCCTAGACTAGAACCAGGCCAGAAAGATGACGGATTGACTACTCCGGTCGAAACAGAAAATAAGCGCATTCCAGTACCGGAGCAGGTTGAACTGGAGCAGCCGAAAAGAGGTTGGTTAAGCCGGTTTTTCTTGCCGAATGGCTAAGAGACTTGTTTAGGCATGCTAATCAAAGTTCTGACACATTGATCAAAGAATAGGCGTGGAACGTGAAAAATCATAAAAAAAGCCCACCTTGGGGAAGATGGGCTATAAACTAGAAACTAGAAACTAGAAACTAGAAACTAGAAACTAGAAACTAGAAA
>NZ_RAXV01000053.1 GCF_003611465.1 Acinetobacter tianfuensis | reverse complement strand
TTTTATCGTTTTAAATTTGGTGAAGTGCTTTCTCCTGCAGGTCAGACCAAAACTTTAGCTGAAGTGAATACCGCATTGGATAAAGTCAGTTTTGCAGTGTGTTCCTGTTCAAATTATCCAGCAGGCTATTTTCATGTTTATAAAGAAATGGCCAAACTGGATGTCGATGCAGTCTTGCATTTAGGCGATTATATTTATGAATATGGTCAAGGCGGCTATGCCGCAGAGGATGCCGAATCGCTGGGACGGGAATTGGCAGCAGATAATAATAAAGAGACCATTTCTTTAACGGATTACCGCAAGCGTTATGCGCTGTATCGTTTAGATGCCGATTTACAGGCTTTGCATCAGCGTCATCCTTTTATTGTGATATGGGATGATCATGAGCTGAGCAATGATACATGGCTGGAAGGCGCAGAAAACCATCAGGCAAATGAAGGCAGCTTTATTGAGCGAAAAGCGGCAGCTTTAAAAGCCTATTTTGAATGGATGCCGATTCGAGCGAAAAATGAAAACGATTATTTGCATATTTTCCGCCAGTTTAACTATGGTAATTTGGTACAGCTGAATATGCTGGATACTCGAATGATTGCCCGCAGCAAGCAGCTGGATTATGCGGATTATATGGATACCGCAGGCAACTTAGATGGCGCTAAATTTATGACAGATTTGGCCAGCGCGTCACGTATGCTGCTGGGACAAGATCAGCTGGCATGGCTTGGCAGCGCATTGGGGGCTTCATCGGCTAAATGGAATGTTTTGGGTCAGCAGGTCTTAATGGCGAAAATGCATATACCTGCAGAAATCTTAGCTTTGCTGGCTCAGGTGCAAAGCGGTACAGCTGGCGCCGCTGAGCTGAACCGCATTAAGCAGGTCATTGCTGAATTGACCATGATTAAAATGCAGTATTTGGCTGATCCGTCCAAGCTGACGGCTGAGCAAATTGCCCGTATTCGAACTGCAGTTCCTTATAATTTGGATGCATGGGATGGATATGTTTATGAACGAGAGCATTTGTACAGCATACTGAAACAGCTGAAAAAGCAGGTCGTGGTTTTAGCGGGCGATACACATAATGCATGGCATTCTGAGCTCTTTGCTCAAGATGGCATACAAGCTGGCATAGAGCTTGCGGTCAGTTCGGTGTCCTCTCCAGGCATGGAGAAGTATTTGCAAATCAGTACAGAAGACTTGCGCAGTTTTGAACAGGCTTTTAATTTGCTGATTGATGAACTGCAATACTGCAATTTAAATCAGCGCGGCTGGCTTCTGGTCGAATTTAATCCGGATGAAGTCCGCTCTAACTGGATGTTTGTTGATAGTGTAAAAACAAAGAGTTATCAGCTGGATGCGGCATCAGAAAAAATCATGTCTTTTGATCCTAAGATGAAACAGATTAAAACAGTTTCTAAAAGTGCATGAGTATTAAAATGGAATAATAAAACTGGGCAATATGCCCAGTTTTTTATTTGCTGATTTCTTCTAAATAGTCATCAATATCAACATGTTTAACGCTTTTGCATAACATATCTTCAAAATTCAGCGTTTGTAGATGCAAATCTTGCAGCTGCTGAATATTTTGCTTTAAAGACTTTTGGCGTTCTGCATTGTTCATGGTGAAAATCAGCTGTATTTTCTGTTTCAGGGTTTGCTTATAGAACCAAAAGCAGACACGGCGTGTTTCATCTAAATAGTAATAATCTTTTAGCGCTGTATCTGGGCGGAATAGGTTTTCTTTATAAAATTTGATAAAGCCGAAGCTCAAAGCAAAAAAGAATAAGACAGACTGCAGTAAATAGTTTTCAATAAAGGCAATATTTATCGCCTGCAAGATAATAATCGCCGCAAGTTTAATGGGGGTATGGCGCAGCTGCTGGTAGAGTGAAGTTGAGCTGTGTTTGATTTGTTTGATGATCAGCGGGCAGAGCAGCATAAAAAAAAGCATGATGCTGAGAACGGCAAGGCCGTAAGCCCGAAAACTGCCTATTTGCGTAAAGAGTATTTCAATTTGACTGTTCAGCACCATACTGATTGAAACAAAAATCATGGCTGCCAAGACCCAAGGAATCAGTTCTTTTAATTCATCAAACAAACCTTTGGTTTTCAGCATGCTATAAAGCAAAAAATTTCTTTTAAATGCCTGAGGATACTGCAGCTGTAATTGTTCTAAAAAAAGCTTGGCCTGTTGTTCCTTCATGGTCTATGTATGCAAAATGAAATAAGCCGACAATATAAAGCAAATTTAAACGCCGCGGCCAGCTAATTTCCGGCGAAGGCTTAGGTTTGCATAAAATTAGCGCATGACTGAAAGATATTTCCCTTTTTATGGGTTGAATATGAGAAAATACTTTTTTGAATTTGTTTGTTAAAAGGCAGTGTATGGCTGATCAATCTCCTGAATCCTTAAGCGATATCGAAATCTTAGATATTCTGACATCGATGAAAAAAGATGTGTTGAATACAGAGGCGGAAGCAATAATCCGAAATGGCGGAAAAGCGGGCCGTCAAGAGTCGCATAAGCAGGCATTGGTTTCACTAAGCCACGAATTTGAAGAAAAATTTGTAGAAGCGGTAACTTTGGCGCTGAAATTAAATGAAGGCCAAAGCAAAAAAATCCGTTATAAAAAAGACCGTATCCGTATTTTAAAAGCGCGCGGTATTGATTATATGGCAATTGATGGCGCAGAAACAGCGCAAGTATTGGGCCAAATTTCCCAAGCGATTACTCGTGAAGATGCAATTGTGACACATGACTTGCATAACATATTTCCATTTTGGAAAGAGGGTTGGCCAATGGTTCAATTTGATAATGCCTACAAGATTCTTGAAGATGACATCACGATTCACTATCAGGCTGTACTTGATGCATTGATCAGCAACTACTGATTTTTCTGCATAAAAAAAGCGCCTTAGGCGCTTTTTTATGCCATAAGCTTTTCAGCTAAGACCGGAGTAAAATGGGAGCATGCCAAAAAAGACCGGCAGCCAGCATAATGAAACAGGTAATAATGGCCCAAATAATAGTGGATTTCTGATGCTGGCTAAATTCAATACCTGCTAAACCGCTAAGTAAATAAGCTGAAGGTACAAGCGGTGACAGTAAATCATCAGCGCTAAAGTCAGGAGGCCATTAAACCAGCGCAAATGTGAGGGTTGGCTTCAGGGTTATTTAAAATCTGAATTTTATGGTCATGGCTGATATCCAATTCAATAATGCTTAAACGTTTGCGCTCCATACAGCCGTATATAAAGCCAAGGAGGTACAGCCATGCAATTGCAGACAGCATAGGCAGAACCATCGGGATAAATACGCCACTTGGGTCGACAGCAGCGTGCGGGTCGTTAGGCCTCTCCACAGTGATAGGTTCATAATGCCGCTGGGCAGTTTGCAGGCCATAATTAATGGGCTATCCAAGCGGTGGCGGTAAAGCGCTCAGGGAGGATATAAAAAACCAGCAGGGGCAAAACCATGTATTTAAAATGTGAATTTAATCACTATTTTCTGCAAAGATAAAATCAATAAAATAAAAGCTTAGTTGATTGAAAAATCATGTGATTGAAACTGTTGGGTTTTACGATGCAAGTCCTTGCGGTTTAAATAAACATAGCCATAAGAATTTTGATGGAGTTTAGTCAGTAAGATGGATTATGCTGTGGCTGAATAAAGCATATAAATGCCTAATCATGCAGCCAAAAACGAAAGAATAAGCGAATAGGAAGCATGAACAGGCGCCACCAAAAGATGAGCGGATCAAAGAGGATTGAATCCCAGCCCATTTGCATTGTCTGGTCGAAATTTCTGCGCTTTCGGCTGTTATGGCTTGGAACTACTAACCAAGAGCAGATAAATAGGATGACCGCAAAAACTAAATATAAGGGTTCGGACTGGACAGCAAAAAAGCGGTAAATTAAATACACTGCAGAATAAAAACTGAAGCAGGCGAATAAAGCATGTATCGACATGAGGTATATCCGTTATTTTTTATTGTTTTGTCTTTTGTCTTTAAAGTAGGGCACGCTTAACCCTACTTTAAATCAATCATTTAACTTGTTGGTTCTTCAGGTGGTTCTTCAGGCTGCTGCAGTAAACGCGTGACCAGCAGCTGGTCAATTTTAAAGTGGTCGACATCGACAACTTCAAACTTGTAATTGCTGTGAATCACCGTATCTGCAGGACGAGGAATTTTACGCAGGCGGTACATCATAAAGCCAGCCAGTGTCTCGTAATTTTCTTCATCAGGCATTTCATCTATTTCAAGCGCATGCTTAATGTCTTCAATCGGTGTGCTGCCTTCAATCAGCCATGAATTATTATCCCGTTTAATGATTTGCTGATCAGCTTCAATCGGTGTAACCCAGTCCCCCATGACTGTAATCATAATGTCGGACAGGGTAATTACACCTACAACTAAGGCATATTCATTAATCACCACCGCAAACTTTTCTTTGGTAGAGCGGAAACGGTCAAGCACTTCCGACAGTGTTAAAGTATCTGGAATTGTTAAAACATTACGAATCGTTGATTCATTCAGCTGGTTAATTTTTTGGTTGTTGAGAATGCGTACCAAAATATCTTTAGCGTCGACATAGCCAATGACGCTGTCAATATCTTCACTGCAGACTAAAAATTTTGAATAGGGAAATTCTGCTAACTTTTGGCGAATGCTTTCTTCTGCTTCGTTTAAAGTAAAGTACACCACATTTTCACGTGTGGTCATACTTGAGGGCACATTGCGCTCTTCCAATTCAAATACATTCTCAATGAAGTGGTGTTCCTGTTTCTGCAGAACACCTGCCTGCGCGCCTGCATCCATGACTGCTGAAATATCGTCAAAGGTAATATTGTCATCACGTTTCGTATTGACCTTAAATAAACGGAACAGCAGGTTTGCAATGGCGTTAATAAACCAAGCCAAAGGTTTGCAGACTTTAATGAATATTTGAATAGGATTAATAACGGAAACGGCAATTTTTTCTGGTGCAATCATGGCCAAACGTTTTGGCATCAAGTCTGCAAATAGAATAAATAATGAAGTCACCAAAGTGAATGACAGCACGAAACTGATCGTCTCTGCCCAGTTGCCAGTATAAAACTGCTGTACAAAGCTGAGAAAATAGGGGCGAAACGCACCTTCACCCAAAATACCGCCTAAAATTGCTACAGCATTCAGGCCAATTTGTGATGCAGCAAAAAAATCAGCTGAGTTTTCTTGTAAATCCAGTACTTTCTGAGCACGTTCCTCGCCAGATTCAGCAAGGATTTTAAGCTTCACTTTGCGGGCGCCAGCCAGCGCGATTTCAGTTAAAGAAAGGAAACCGGCTCCAGCAATGAGTATGGCTATAATTAGGATGTTCTGGAAGAGGCTCACAAATCTACCTGCGGATCGTCATTATTATGAATAATTTTTAACATAAAAAAAGCTTGAGGGAATATCTAAAATACTGCCTCAAGCCATAGTATAAGCTTAAAAATGAAGAATTTAAGAAAAAATATACTTAATAGTGTGAAAATTGAGAATTATTCATTAAAAATTCACGATTTTCTTCTTCAATCATTTGGCGCGCAACATACAAAATCAGCTGACGCAGCCAGCGGTGAGCAGGGTGATGATGCAGCAATGGACACCATGCCATTTTCAGTTCGAACTCTGGAATATAAAAAGGCGGGTCTTTAATCAGCAGGTTTGAACTGTTTGACTGTAAGCGAGCAATACGTGAAGGTAATGTTGCGACTAAGTCGACGTTTGAAGCCAATAAACCCGGCATTTGATAATGGCGGGTAAAGACTGAAATTTTACGTTTCTGGCCAATACGCTCTAAAGCCTGATCAATCCAACCGAGTCCAGCCTGTTTTTCAGGGTTGACACCAAAACCTACGCCCATGCCTGTTTTAGAGACCCAAATATGCTGTGCATCTAAATAACTTTTTAAGTTTAAGTTGCTGGCAGCAGGGTGTTTACTGTTTAACAGGCATGAAAAACTGTCACGCCAAACTAAAACTTGGTGGAAGCTTTGCGGAATTTCATTGAATCGGTTAATAGCAAGATCGACTTTACCTTGTTCCATGTCGCGGTAAGAGACATCACTTGGGGTTAAAAAGTCTAAAACCACATTTGGCGCTTCAGAGCGGAGGGCTTTCACCAAGCGGGGCACCAGTGTCGCCTCGGCATAGTCAGAAGTCATGATACGGAAAACGCGGTTGGACGTATAAGGCCGGAATTCTGTACGCGGTTCCAAGATCATGGATAAATCAGACAAAGCATCGCGGATACGCGGCTGCAGTTCTAAAGCGCGTTCAGTCGGCGTCATGCCTTCAGAAGAACGGATTAACAGCGGATCATTAAATAAATTGCGCAGGCGGCGTAAAATATTACTCATAGCAGGCTGTGTAACGCCAAGCTGTTCTGCAGCGCGAGTGACGTTTTTTTCACGAAGCAGCACATCAAGATAGATTAATAGATTAAGATCGACCCGCTCCAAATTCATAAAATAAATACCGAAAATAACTTCTAGAAATTATTTTGATTATGCCATAACTAGAAATCTTTTGTGTATAAAGGTGATGAAAAAAAGCCATTGCGGCAATGAATGACCGCATTTTTGCTGAAAGCAGAAACCGAGTGTTATCAAGGCTTTCAGGACAAATTTATTTTTAATATGAGATGTTTTTTACTCACTGAATTGCTTGGTCTCCATGCTGCGGCATTAAATTTTAGGCCTCAAAATTCAATATGGAAAATGCCGAAAGACTATCTCATTATAAATTGCGGAAATAGTTGTAAAACCGTATGTAAAACAATCAATAAAATGATTTTTCCCAGTATCGGAATTGCGTCAAGACTTAAGTCTAATAGTTAAAAAGTGCGCATAATGAAGATAAATTAAACACTATTCATATTTTTACTAATTATGAATATTCTTTATATACAATGATTTGTGCTGGGTTGGTTATATTATAATAAGACTTTAATCTACATATTTTTTAAATAAATACCGAAAATTAATACAGACTATTGGATTAATTTTTTTACTCATTCTAATCTTAACCCATCACAGCGAAGTGCTCTAAATCTATACAAAACATTGAGGGTGTGATTTTAGAGTACGCTGCAGAAAAATCCTAATATTAAGACAGGAAAATATCATGACTACATATTTATCAGCGATTGATGCAATCCGCGAATTAAAAGCAAAATTCGGTGCAACATGGCGCGACATCAGCCCAGAAGATGCTGCGCGCATGCAACTGCAAAACCGTTTCAAAACTGGTTTAGACATCGCGAAATACACAGCTGCAATTATGCGTCGTGATATGGCTGCATACGATGCAGACTCTAGCAAATACACTCAATCACTAGGCTGCTGGCACGGTTTTATCGCACAGCAAAAAATGATTGCGAACAAAAAATACTTCGGTACTACAGAACGCCGCTACATCTACCTTTCTGGCTGGATGGTTGCTGCGCTTCGTTCAGAATTCGGTCCGCTTCCTGACCAATCTATGCACGAAAAAACTTCAGTACCTGCATTGATCGAAGAAATCTACACTTTCCTTCGTCAAGCTGATGCGAAAGAATTAAACGACTTGTTCCGTGCGCTTAAAAAAGCAAACGAAGCTGGCGACACTGCTAAAGCTGCTGAAATCACTGCTCAAATCGACGGTTTCCAAACTCACGTTGTGCCAATTATTGCGGACATCGACGCTGGTTTCGGTAACGAAGAAGCGACTTACTTACTTGCTAAGAAAATGATCGAAGCGGGTGCTTGTGCACTACAAATCGAAAACCAAGTATCTGACGCGAAACAATGTGGTCACCAAGCTGGTAAAGTAACAGTTCCACACGAAGACTTCATCGCGAAAATCCACGCTCTTCGCTATGCATTCTTAGAAATGGGTCTTGACGACGGTATCATCGTTGCACGTACTGACTCTGAAGGCGCTGACTTGACTCAAAAAATCCCAGTGGTTAAAGAGCCAGGCGACATCGCTTCTCAATACATCAGCTACTTAGACACAACTGAAATTGACATTGCTGATGCTCAAGAAGACGAAATCCTAATCAAACGTGATGGTAAACTTCACCGTCCAAAACGTCTTGCTTCTGGTCTATATCAATTCCGTCCAGATACACAAATTGACCGTGTTGTTCTTGACTGTGTATCTAGCCTTCAAAATGGTGCTGACCTTCTTTGGATCGAAACTGCAACGCCAAACGTTGAAGAAATCGCTCACATGGTTAACCGTGTACGTGAAACAGTTCCAAATGCGAAGCTTGTTTACAACAACTCTCCATCGTTCAACTGGACTTTAAACTTCCGTCAACAAGCTTACGACCGTTGGGTTGCTGAAGGTAAAGACGTTTCTGCTTACGACCGCGCTAAACTAATGAGCGCTGAGTACGATGCGACTGAATTAGCTGCTGATGCTGATGAAAAAGTACGTACATTCCAAGCAGATGCTTCTCGTGAAGCGGGTGTGTTCCATCACTTGATCACACTTCCGACTTACCACACAGCGGCTCTTTCTACTCACGAGCTTGCTCAAGGTTACTTCGGTTCTGAAGGTATGTTGGCATATGTTGCTGGCGTACAGCGTAAAGAAATCCGCGGCGGTATCGCTTGTGTTAAACACCAAGCAATGGCTGGTTCGGACATCGGTGATGACCACAAAGAGATCTTCTCTGGTGACAACGCTCTTAAAGCGCACGACGATGCTAAAAACACAATGAACCAATTCGCTGCTCACTAAGCACTGAACTGATTCGAAAAAACCCTGCAAAAGCAGGGTTTTTTTATGCCGTTTATAAAGTTAAAAAATTGAGTTTGCTGAAATATTTAAATGCAGCTTATGGCCACAGAATAATAAGCCAAGTGATGAATACGATGGCTAATGCGGTGAATTGAGCTGCGCTGCCCATATCTTTAGCAATTTTTGAAAGCGGATGTTTCTCTAAAGAAACACGGTCAACAACTGCTTCAATGGCTGAATTAAAGAGTTCAACAATCAGGGCTAATAAACAGACGCAAATCATCAGCGCATGTTCTGCACGGCTGATATGAAATAAGAAGCTTGCAGGAATTAATAGGGCATTAAGCAATATAATTTGACGAAACGCTGCTTCATTTAGAAATGCTGCCTTAAATCCGTCGAGTGAATATTGTGCGGCATTCCAGATTCGTTTTAGGCCAGTTTTACCTTTAAAAGGGGAGTATGCGTTCATAAAGCGATTCAGTATTTTTCGTCTAGCAATAATCTATCGCGGCATTATTAAAGCTTTCTGAAATTGCTTAAATTGAAGCCATGAACTGAGTATGAGTCTATGTATTCAATAATTTGTGCATTTGAGTCAGTTTTAAGACTTAAAAAATGAATAAAAATCAGGCAGAATGGCCGCACAAAAATCCAATAACAATATTGAATAAAAAACAGCGCTTCTTTCTGTATTTAGGAAGCACTCAATTTAAGGCAAAATAATGAATAACAAATTTTTGGGAATCTTGCTGGCTATTTCTAGCTTGCACGCCTCTGCATCTGAGACAAATCATTCATCTGCGTCAACAGCGGCTTTAGCTGCAGCGGTCTCAGCGGCGAATAGCGGTTTTTTCACATTCGATTTGGGCGACTATAAAGTTGTTGCATTGCATGATGGTAAAAAGATGTTTAGCCGCAGTTCATTCAATCAGAACTTAACCGCAGAAGAACTGCAGGCACTTTTGTCCGAAACGGCATCGGCAGAATTTTCAGGCAGTGTGAATGCTTTTTTAATTGATAATAAAAAGGGTAATTTAACTTTAATTGATACAGGCGCAGGCAACTGTCAGGGAGATCAGCTTGGTTCTGCTGCTAAAAATATGCAAGCAGCAGGCTATAAGCCGCAATATGTCAATGCGGTGCTGCTGACGCATTTAGACTTAGATCATGTTTGCGGTTTAATCAATAATGCCAAGGCTGTGTTTCCTTTAGCGAATGTCTATATCAGTGAACAGGAGCTGTCATATTGGCAGGCAGATGAAACATTAAAATCTTTGTCTGATGGAAAAGCTGCGGAATATACAGCTGTGGTTGGACAAGTGCGGTCGGCTTTAGCACCTTATCAGATGCTGAAAAATGTAAGAACTTTTAAAGCGGGTGCAGTGATTAATGATATTGAAGTTGTATCGAGTCTAGGGCATAGCGCAGGCCATTTTTCTTTTTTGCTGCAGAGTCAAAAAAAGTCGATGGTTTTTGCCGGTGATTTTGTTCAATTAGAGAAGCTGCAGTTTATTGCGCCAAAGCTGTCGAGTGAATTGGATTTTGACCCAGCTGAGTCAGCTCAAAGCCGTGAAGCGCTATTTTCAAAATATGCAGCAGAGCAGCTATGGCTTGCTGTTTCACATTTACCATTTCCAGGTATAGGTAAAATAAATGCTGCCGCTGCTGGACACTATGAGTGGATGCCGTTAGGCTCACCTGCAACACCTGCAACACCTGCAACACCTGCAACACCTGCAACACCT
>NZ_RAXV01000052.1 GCF_003611465.1 Acinetobacter tianfuensis | reverse complement strand
CTTAATTTATCGTTATAGAGTAGTTATAAGTATAGTGGTTTATATGACATAAACAGGAAGTGATTCTAACCAAGGAAACGTTGTCATATGCCATGTTTTAATAAATGCTAAGAATATAGCAACAATAAAAAAAAAGTTGCTATAAGCCGAGGAAACGTTGTTAGATAGCCGAGGAAACGTTGTTAGATAGCCGAGGAAACGTTGTTAGATAGCCGAGGAAACGTTGTTGAATATTCTCTGAAAGCTAGATATATCAAGCTTTATATCAAGGTTAAAAACATTAAAAACATTTAAAAGTAATTAAAAGCCAAAGTTATGAAAAATTGCCCTTGGTTTTCGCTTCGCTCAAACTCTATTGAATCTCGCTTTCGCTCGATTCGTCGGGGCAATTTTTTGGCTCATCTCGTTGTGACTTTAATAAAAAGCAAAAGCACGATGAATTCGCTTCGCTCATAGAGCTTTTTTTGCTCGCTTCGCTCGATCTAGGTGCAAATATTTACATGTGATTTACGCTTATTTAGGCTTCACAGCCTAAAAAGCTGTTTTTCAGAGAGTCTAGGCGCGAATTTTTGTTGTGGCGCTCGTAGACACTCGCTAATAAATACTTGTTATTGTTTAATTAATCTAATAAAAATCATCTTCTATCGGCTTTTGCTAAATTGGAAAACATTAGCGAACAGCTGCAGAGAGTTTTAGCTAGTCATAATTCATAAAAATATCGATTGTGTACTGTACTGTAATGTACTAAAATACGATACAGTACAGTACACAATAGGAAATAAACCCATGGCAATCACTAAATCAGATGTGGCAAAAGCCATCGAATCCCTTGCAGAACAAGGCTCAAACCCAACTAACGATAATATCCTTGCGGTTCTTGGTAGCGGCTCAAAGACCACTATCAACAAATACCGCAAAGAGATCCTTGAAGAGCAACTGGCGGCAGCCGTTACTACGGCAAAAACTCTGAAAGATGCGGAACTTGTTACCGTGTCACAAGTCATTGCAACCCTATTGCAAGAACGGATTGATGCAGTACAAGGCGGATATGCGGAAACAGTGCAACAACTGGAAAAGCAGCTTGCAGATACCACAGAAAAACTGGAACAGGTGCAAATCAAACTTGATGAACAGGTCAAACAAACTGATGACACCACCGACAAGCTGAAAGTCGCTCTTGCTAGTACAGATAAGGCAAAAGAAGACTACAACGCCTTGCAAGCCAAATATGAACAGCTACTCGAAAAATCAGGCTCGATCAAATATGTGGAATCACAACTCACTAATGCAAATGCACGGATAGCTGAATTAGAAAAACAGATTACAATGCAAAAAGACAAGTAACTGACGATGAAGGCTGACATGCTCCCCATTAAATCAACGGTTTAGTACGGAGTATGTCAACGCTCTTTGTTGTTTTGGCGACTTGCAGCTTTGTTAATTGATTCTTGTCGCTCATTTTCAGCAATTTCTTTTTGAAACTCCTGAATTTTCTTGTATTCGTCTGGGTTCTGTTTGAAAAGTTGAGTATGTGCTTTTTCGTAATAAGTGTAGTTAGCACCTAGATTTTCCTTGCTCTTGTACTCAAGTAGCAAGTTTTCCCATTTTACTTTGATGTTGTTGTTATGCAGGTTCACCATTTCTGAAAGTTCTTTTTTCCAAGTCCCAATTTTGAAAGGGTTTAATGGCTTGTTTTGCTTATGTACTTCAATCTTAGTAAGAAGTTTTGAGCTTAATTCTTTGCATTCTTGTATTTTTTCTAAAATTTCTCTTAAATCATTCTCAAAAACCTCTTGAGCCAATTTTGAAACACGGACATTAAAATCGGCAATAGCCTGTTTTTTTCAGGCTGACTAAGTTTTAGAATAGGGCTAGATGGCTCTAATTTGCGATTTAAGGCGTTTTTGGGCTCTTGGTGTACTTTCTATGGTCTTGCTGTTTAACTTCGCTTTGTGAGCGTTTTAGGTCGTTTATTGTCAAAAAAAGCCTTCGCCAAACGACCGAATAAACCTCATTTTTTAGATTCAGGTGTTATCGTAGCAGTTTGCTGAATAGGCTTATCTTCTATAGGTGTAACTTGTGATTGCTGTACAGTTTCTTGTAAGTCTGTAGTTGTACGGACTTGTTCATTTGTACTGTCAGGCTTACTGTCAGGCTGAATATTTTTAGGTGTATAGCCAAGTGCTAAGGTTAGATTGTCAATTTTATCTTTGAGTTGCTCAATCTCCTTGTACATACGTCTTTCACGCTCTTCGGCAACTGACTTATCGTGCCAAGCTTCTGTAAAACTAAAAAGACACTAAAGTGTCTTTTTAGTTTTAAGCTGTTTTATTTACTTGGTAAATATATTTAAGTATCCATGTTGAGTTTGAACTTGATGAGCAGGTGTCTTGCTGAAATAACAAAAATCAATTGGACGGTTTTGCATAAATTGCTGCTTCGGCATGTACGCATTACATTCTTCTTTGTTGATGCTACGAAAGCCATTTTTCATCCAATTATTCTGTAAATCCACATAGCCAGTCGCTTTGTTTACAACGCTTTCAGCTGATTTTGATGTTGCGTAAGCTGTACCTGCAACAGTTGCTGTAAATCCGATCCAAACTGTGGCAGCAATTAAAATCCAGTTCTTTTTAACCGAGGCTTTTTCTTGGCTAACGTGATTTTGATATGCTTCTTCACGTTGCATATAGATTCTATTTGATTTATCTGCTGTCTGCTGAATCTCTGAACTTATCGCTTTGAGCTGTTTTAAGTCGTTTTGATATGTTGAGATGACTTCTCTATGAAATTCTTTTGCACCGCTTTCGACTTCATTTTTTGTCTGTTGTAACGTCTTACTAAGATGCTGAAATGCTTTATTTGAAAGTGTTTCAGCCGTTTCTTTGGCTCCTGTCTCAATTTCAACTTTTAAATTTTGGACGACTTGCTGTGTCAATTTTGCAGATACATCATTAATAATTCTGTTGGAAATATCAGTTGTAATGATTTCAGTAAAACTATCTGCAATTGTGTTGACTTCGCTTTTCAACTTTTTGATCTGACTGATAGCGATATCAGTTGCAGCATTCATATTTTCTTTGTATGTCTTGCTTGAGCTGTGTAAATAACGATTAAGCTGTTGTGCAGTTTGATCTGCATTATTCAGTGTTTTGATTGTGTCATTAAGCTGTAGATTTTGTGCTTGCTGTTGCACTGTCTGAATTGCTTTTTCAGCAATACAGATTTGCTGCACGACATTATTTAACTGCTTGCTGACGTTTTGAATATCATCAAAACTTGATGCAATCTTGCTATCAAAATTTGATAGCGTTTCGATCAATTTCGGAAAGTTGGTACTGACTGTATCAGTCTTTGATGCAAGCAGCTTCAATTGCTCCAGTAGCTCGGTTTTGGCTGATTGGGCTTGTGTTTCTTGGCTTTCAATGCTACTGACAATCGCTGTCAGTAAATCAATAATTTCGCTGTTTTCAGTCATGTGACTGCTCCCAATTTTTAGTTAAAACGGTGAATAATCGTTGTCGTTGTCGTTGTCGTTGTCGTTGTCGTTGTCGTTGTCGTTGTCGTTGTCTTGCTGTTTTGGCTCTGTCGATGGCTTCGCCTGTTCAGCTTGCTTCTGCTTTAAACGCTCTAATTTTTCACTAAGCGTTTCAGGTGCCGGTATTGCATCTGGTGAGCTATTGGATTCTTTCAAACGATCTAGTTTTTCACGTAAATCGAGCGGTTCATGCTCGTGATCTGCAAGTTTGTTATCAATAAGCTGATGTGCATTGTTGATCTGATTAAGCAATTCTTGAGCTTGCTCAAGCTCTGACTTTGGTTGCGCTTTTAAGCTATCTAATAACTCTTTTTCAGCAAGTTTTTCACCGCTTAAAATCTTATATGCAAGGTCTTTAGGTAGTGGAACATTGATAAAATTTAGATAGTCAGATTCAGTCTGTTGCTTCGCTTTCTGCTGTTTGTTGTATTCGTGAACGTTCATCTTCTTGCCTTGCGCAACACGGCTTTTCACCATCTCGCCTTCGTGAATTGTTGCGCTGATCTGCAAGCCCAAATTTTTATATGACTTATGTGTATAACGCTCAATTCGATTATTTTTTTCTAATGCACTGTTAAATAAATCGCAGGGCTTTTGACGCATATATTGCAAAAAGTTTTGCTCAATATTCATCAAGTCTGGCTTATCTTTTTTAATCTCTGAGCCAAATTTTATCGGGTTAAAATCTTTAACTTGACTGCCAATTTTAAATGTATCTCCGTGAGATTTTTTCTTACGTTTTGACTTTAAATCTTGCTCTGTAAGTGCTTCAATTTTGCAATATGGAATCACAAAATGAACATGATTATTTTGAATCTGTAACTGTAAATCTTCTTTATCTTCAGGCAAATTATATTTTTCAATTTCTTCTAATCGAGCTTTTTTACGCTTCAAATTATCAGCTTCATGTATCGCATAACTAATACAAGTTCCGTATTGTTCTGTGAAATCTTCACAGAATTTTTCGACAACTTTTATTTGTTCTTCTTGTGATAATTCAGGCGGTAAAGCAAGAATAGAACTGTATGCAATAATGTTTGTAGATGCGTGACTATTATTCTCAATATGATTATAAAACTGTTCTTCATTCATTTCTGTTTTAATGCCGTGTGGCATAAAGAAACCTGTGTTAATCACACCTGATTTATGAGAAAAATTATGCTCATCTCCCGTTAAATTGTTCGATAATTTACGTGCATTAATATATGCAATTATTCTTAATATACTGTGACCGTTTGATTTTTTGACAGTCGAAACACGATGAGAATAACTATTTCGAATAACGATTTTATCACTCATATCATGCTCCAGTGGTGGTTTTGCTTTTCTACTTTTAAGACGTTACATGAAAATAATTATTGTGCAAAGCACAATAAATTACTTTCTCATCGGAACGCCTTAAAAGTCCCCCCCTGCCCTAGCTTTGGGAGGGGGCGCACGACTCAAAACGAACATGAGCGAAGCGAAATGTACGTTTTGGGTTAAAGTGCGCTTCATTCTACGTCATTTCTACGTTTTCACAGTCTACGCTTGCGCTTGACTGTGAAAACGTGAAATGTCGTGAATGAAGTTGTCACGTAATTCGACTATACACTAGAAAAAAATTTGACCTGTATTTGGTGTTATTTTTCGATTTTTTTTACCTGTTTAGTATGTTTTTTTTTCACTTGTGATAATTTCAATAATGAGGAAGTGAAAGACTTAAAGACTCAAATCAAATTTTATGCACGATTATCAATTATTGATTAATTAAAAATGGAGACGAATTCTAATGTCTGAGCAACAAAATAATCTTGTAGAGGATGCAAAAGCCGTATCGGATCTGATTGCAAAAATCGGAAGTGGTGAACTGTCTGATGCAGAATTGAAAGATGCAAAAAAAGCATTAAAGCTGATTCAACAACGTGCTGAAAAAGCAATTAAAGAACTCGATAATCGCTTACCATCTTTGACCAGTAAAGAACTTTCAATAATTAAAAATCAAAAATTTTTGCTTGGTGAAATTGTGATTTCTCAAGTTTTCACAGAAACAAAAATAGCAGAATCTGCTTTGACTGAAAGTGAAAGAGAGCAGTTTTTGGCGCTAACTTTGAAACTCGTGCAGGCACAATCGAAACAGAATCAGAAGAAGATTTTTCTGGATACAGATACTTTAAGCGGTGGGCTTTACTTGCATTCAGAAGATGAAAGACGCAAAAAACTTAATAGAGATGCGTAATTTTTGAGGACAGCTACTTCACCTGGTCCCAACGGGACTAGGTGAAGTGCTCCGCAAAAAATTAGGCATCATTTAACTGACTTATCGTATTTTATAAGTTTTTATTTTTGTATCTTTAGAGTACACCCTAAAGTGACGTCACAGATGTCTGAATCCGCAACCTTAAATCAATGGTTTAGAAGCCGTGGAACATCAATTTTAGTATGTTTAAATAAAGTCTTAGATTTATAAATGACAATAAAAAGCCAGTTGTATGCACTGGCTGTTGTTTGGGATTTACTTACCCATTACGATTTTTACCGTGCCTATCATAAATTAACAGTCAAAGCTGAAGAAGTGTTCTGGGAAACAAGAAAGGAATGCTTTTTGAATATCGCTGTATTCACCTTCTGGATGTTCTTCTAGATAACGTCGAGTCCAAATCAGTGTGGCTTCATAATCGTTAAAGCTTTGGTCGAGTTGTAAAAAAATCCACAGTTCATGGGCTTTTTGAATGAAAAAGTCATTGATGATCATAAGCGCAATTTTCTTTTCAGTGTTTGAATCCGGGTATGAGTACATATTACATTTCTCCGATAGTAAGGATAAATAGGTTATTTGATAAGCTATTTATAACACATAAAAATATGTGTTTGCCACATAATTTTATGTGTTTTTATGTAAATATAACCCTATGCTATAATCTCAAAACACCATTTCTATAAATTTAATTAAATGCCATATACTGAATTTCAACGTCTTGTCGGTAAAGCAGGGCTTTCAATTAAGGAATTTGCTGCCTTATTGGATATGAAACCTAATTCGATTACGAATTACAGTAAACAAGGTGTGGTTCCTACACATATTGCTGTAATCGTTGCGTTGATTTCTACGATGAAAGATGAGGGATTAGACTTCTTTCCAATTTTTGAAAAAGTTAAGTCGTATTCACAAGAATAAAACTCTCGTTTTTTGATTGTTTTAAGCTGTTAGTGATGACGTAAAAAATGCCTGAAATTCAGGCATTTTTTTTGTTTCAGGGACTTATAAGCCTCGATAGAACTTTTCAATAAAGTATCGAGTTTTGAGAACCAGGGTGATCATCAAATTCTTATGTTCTGAGATCTTAGGTCGAGCAATCGATAAACCGGACATTTCTATTTGGGGGTTACAACTGAATTTCGCATAAGAGATTTTATGTTAAATCGATAATCAAAAAGCCCATGAAAGTAAGCCTTTTTTCATCCGGTTATGTGCCACCTTTTGATTTTGAAGCAATGTACTATGATAAAATTAATCCGTTAGGTCAGGTGGCCTAACTTAAATAAAAAAGTCTCCGACAAACCCGGTACGGTTCAGATCACCGCAAACAGGTTACTCGCCTGGGGATTCCCTTTCGACCCGAGCATCCGTATGAGACTCATGCTCGATTATTATTATTATAGAAGCCCCCATGAATAAATCGCTCATCATTTTCGGCATCGTCAACATAACCTCGGACAGTTTCTCCGATGGAGGCCGGTATCTGGCGCCAGACGCAGCCATTGCGCAGGCGCGTAAGCTGATGGCCGAGGGGGCAGATGTGATCGACCTCGGTCCGGCATCCAGCAATCCCGACGCCGCGCCTGTTTCGTCCGACACAGAAATCGCGCGTATCGCGCCGGTGCTGGACGCGCTCAAGGCAGATGGCATTCCCGTCTCGCTCGACAGTTATCAACCCGCGACGCAAGCCTATGCCTTGTCGCGTGGTGTGGCCTATCTCAATGATATTCGCGGTTTTCCAGACGCTGCGTTCTATCCGCAATTGGCGAAATCATCTGCCAAACTCGTCGTTATGCATTCGGTGCAAGACGGGCAGGCAGATCGGCGCGAGGCACCCGCTGGCGACATCATGGATCACATTGCGGCGTTCTTTGACGCGCGCATCGCGGCGCTGACGGGTGCCGGTATCAAACGCAACCGCCTTGTCCTTGATCCCGGCATGGGGTTTTTTCTGGGGGCTGCTCCCGAAACCTCGCTCTCGGTGCTGGCGCGGTTCGATGAATTGCGGCTGCGCTTCGATTTGCCGGTGCTTCTGTCTGTTTCGCGCAAATCCTTTCTGCGCGCGCTCACAGGCCGTGGTCCGGGGGATGTCGGGGCCGCGACACTCGCTGCAGAGCTTGCCGCCGCCGCAGGTGGAGCTGACTTCATCCGCACACACGAGCCGCGCCCCTTGCGCGACGGGCTGGCGGTATTGGCGGCGCTGAAAGAAACCGCAAGAATTCGTTAACTGCACATTCGGGATATTTCTCTATATTCGCGGTTCAGCAGGCATGTCCCCTTTGAGGGCGACCCGACGACAGGATAATCGACCTTACCCAAGTTACGCCTTAAATTTGGATCAATTAGGGGCGCTTTGCATTTCAAATCTTTGTGCAACAAAGCCTCAGAAAACTGAAGGAACCTCCATTGAATCGAACTAATATTTTTTTTGGTGAATCGCATTCTGACTGGTTGCCTGTCAGAGGCGGAGAATCTGGTGATTTTGTTTTTCGACGTGGTGACGGGCATGCCTTCGCGAAAATCGCACCTGCTTCCCGCCGCGGTGAGCTCGCTGGAGAGCGTGACCGCCTCATTTGGCTCAAAGGTCGAGGTGTGGCTTGCCCCGAGGTCATCAACTGGCAGGAGGAACAGGAGGGTGCATGCTTGGTGATAACGGCAATTCCGGGAGTACCGGCGGCTGATCTGTCTGGAGCGGATTTGCTCAAAGCGTGGCCGTCAATGGGGCAGCAACTTGGCGCTGTTCACAGCCTATCGGTTGATCAATGTCCGTTTGAGCGCAGGCTGTCGCGAATGTTCGGACGCGCCGTTGATGTGGTGTCCCGCAATGCCGTCAATCCCGACTTCTTACCGGACGAGGACAAGAGTACGCCGCAGCTCGATCTTTTGGCTCGTGTCGAACGAGAGCTACCGGTGCGGCTCGACCAAGAGCGCACCGATATGGTTGTTTGCCATGGTGATCCCTGCATGCCGAACTTCATGGTGGACCCTAAAACTCTTCAATGCACGGGTCTGATCGACCTTGGGCGGCTCGGAACAGCAGATCGCTATGCCGATTTGGCACTCATGATTGCTAACGCCGAAGAGAACTGGGCAGCGCCAGATGAAGCAGAGCGCGCCTTCGCTGTCCTATTCAATGTATTGGGGATCGAAGCCCCCGACCGCGAACGCCTTGCCTTCTATCTGCGATTGGACCCTCTGACTTGGGGTTGATGTTCATGCCGCCTGTTTTTCCTGCTCACTGTCATTGGCACGTTTCGCAACCTGTTCTCATTGCGGACACCTTTTCCAGCCTCGTTTGGAAAGTTTCATTGCCAGACGGGACTCCTGCAATCGTCAAGGGATTGAAACCTATAGAAGACATTGCTGATGAACTGCGCGGGGCCGACTATCTGGTATGGCGCAATGGGAGGGGAGCAGTCCGGTTGCTCGGTCGTGAGAACAATCTGATGTTGCTCGAATATGCCGGGGAGCGAATGCTCTCTCACATCGTTGCCGAGCACGGCGACTACCAGGCGACCGAAATTGCAGCGGAACTAATGGCGAAGCTGTATGCCGCATCTGAGGAACCCCTGCCTTCTGCCCTTCTCCCGATCCGGGATCGCTTTGCAGCTTTGTTTCAGCGGGCGCGCGATGATCAAAACGCAGGTTGTCAAACTGACTACGTCCACGCGGCGATTATAGCCGATCAAATGATGAGCAATGCCTCGGAACTGCGTGGGCTACATGGCGATCTGCATCATGAAAACATCATGTTCTCCAGTCGCGGCTGGCTGGTGATAGATCCCGTCGGTCTGGTCGGTGAAGTGGGCTTTGGCGCCCCCAATATGTTCTACGATCCGGCTGACAGAGACGACCTTTGTCTCGATCCTAGACGCATTGCACAGATGGCGGACGCATTCTCTCGTGCGCTGGACGTCGATCCGCGTCGCCTGCTCGACCAGGCGTACGCTTATGGGTGCCTTTCCGCAGCTTGGAACGCGGATGGAGAAGAGGAGCAACGCGATCTAGCTATCGCGGCCGCGATCAAGCAGGTGCGACAGACGTCATACTAGATATCAAGCGACTTCTCCTATCCCCTGGGAACACATCAATCTCACCGGAGAATATCGCTGGCCAAAGCCTTAGCGTAGGATTCCGCCCCTTCCCGCAAACGACCCCAATATGAAAAACCCCGGCAGGATGCTGGGGTTTTTTATTGCCTATCATTTCTCATTTGCAAAACAAGCATAATGCTCCTAAAATATAGACTATAATCTATATTTTGGTTGTGGTATGTGGATAGTCATTACGACAGATCTATTTAATGAATGGCTTGAACAGCAAGACGAATCAACACAAGAGAAGGTTCTGGCTGCCCTAGTTGTTCTACAGCAGCAAGGACCAAGTTTAGGCCGCCCTTTAGTAGATACTGTCTATGACTCTAAATTTACCAACATGAAAGAGCTTCGTGTTCAACATCGAGGTAAACCACTGAGAGCTTTCTTCGCATTTGATCCTTTACGACAGGCTATTGTTCTATGTATTGCTGATAAAGGCAGTAAAAAGCGTTTTTATAAAGACATGCTGGATATTGCAGATGAACAATACCAACTTCATCTCACCACCCTAGGAGATAAATCTAATGGCTAAGACTCTGCAAGAATTGTTAGCTAGCCGCTCTCCAGAGAGCCAAGCCCGTATTCAAAAAATGGCAGATGAATTACTGCTAGAAAATCAGCTTCATCTTATTCGTGAAGAACTTGAAATCTCTCAAAAGGAA